>NZ_JACVWJ010000002.1:0-702124 GCF_020676075.1 Clostridioides sp. ES-S-0001-03
ATGTGGTTACAATAGCAGAGAGGATACACCTGTTCCCATTCCGAACACAGAAGTTAAGCTCTCTAGCGCTGATGGTACTTGGTGGGAAACTGCCTGGGAGAGTAGGACGTAGCCACGTAATTTTTTTTGCATAAAATTTTATAAAAATCTAATTATTATATGTTTTTATTTGTCTTTTATAGATTTTTTTGGCAATAAATGATATAGTGAATATAATTAAATATTTAAATATTTAAATATTTAATTTTTTTTGTTTTTTTGTAAGTTTATTTTTATAACTTTCTTTAAAATTTTTGGGAGATACACTTTGACATTTGTTTTAAAAGTAATTTTAACAGTAAGTAGGATAAAAAATAAATAAAATAGAAATTTGTGTTAAATAAGGAGATTAATATGAAAAAAAATGCAAGATTGATAACAACAGGAATTCTTTCAATGGCAATTGTTGCACCTACAATGGCATTTGCTACTGAGTCTAATGCTATGGAAAATAATGCTAACTTAAATATAAATTTGGAGAAAAAAAGTATAGTTTTAGGAAGTACATCAAAAGTAAGTGTGAAGTTTAAAGAAAAGCCAGATGCTGATAGCATTACTTTAAAATATAAATGTTATGACATGCCACTAGATACAACTCTGAACTACAATCAATCAACTGGATTATATGAAGGAACAATCAACTACAATAAAGACCCAGAATATTTAAATGTATGGGAATTACAGGGTATAACAATAAATAGCACAACTAATCCTAAGACTTTAGATAAACAAGAATTAGAAGCTATGGGATTAAATTTAAAAGATTATGATGTAACACAGGAATGTATAATTGAAGACATAACTTCAAGAAAAGATGTAAGTAAATATATGAGAAAAACTTCTGCTCCTATAACAGAACTTACAGGAAGTGATAGATATGAAACAGCAGTTAAGATAAGTAAAGAAGGCTGGAAAAATGGTTCAGATAAAGTAATTATAATAAGTGGAGATGTAAGCATCGACGGTATTATATCAACTCCATTAGCTACTACATATAATGCACCAATACTTTTAGTTGAAAAAAACAGTGTACCAGCCAGTGTAAAAGCAGAATTAAAGCGTCTAAATCCTAAAGATATAATTATAATTGGAGATGATAATTCTATTTCTAAAACTACTGCTAATCAAATAAAATCAACTGTAAGTGCTAGTCAAACACGTTTGAATGGTTCTAATAGATATGAGACATCTTTATTGATAGCAAAAGAAATAGATAAAAATCATGATGTAGATAAAGTATATATAACAAATGCAAATGGTGGAGAAGTAGATGCACTTACTATTGCAGCAAAAGCAGGTCAAGATAAGCAACCAATTATATTAAGTGATAAAGACAGTCTTACAAATGATACATATAAGTGGCTACAAAGTGAGGATTTACAAAGTGCTTACTTTATAGGTGGTCCTCAAATGTTATCAACAAATGTTATCAATAAAATAAATGATATAACTAAAGATAGTGTTACTAAAAATAGAGTATATGGAGCAGATAGACATGAAACAAATGCAAATGTAATAAAAACATTCTATACAGAGGATGAATTAGAAGCTGTTCTAGTAGCTAAGTCAGATGTACTTGTTGATGCTTTAGCAGCAGGGCCATTGGCTGCTAGTTTAAAATCTCCAATACTTATAACACCAAAAACATATGTATCTGCATATCATAAGGATAATTTAGAAGCTAAATCTGCTAATAAAGTGTATAAGATAGGAGGCGGATTAACTTCTAAGGTAATGAATTCTATAGCATCATCATTATCTAAGCATAATACAACACCAACAGACCCAGGAACTAGTAATGGAGCAAAGACAGTTATGATTGACCCAGGTCATGGTGGCTCGGATACTGGAACAACAGGTAAACCATTAGGTGGAATTAGAGAAAAAGATTATACTTTAAATACTTCACTTGCAACAACTGAGTATTTACGTTCAAAAGGAATAAATGTAATTATGACAAGAGATACAGATAAGACTTTATCACTTGGAAATAGAACTGCCCTATCTAACTCTTTAAGACCAGATTTATTTACAAGTATACACTATAATGCATCTGATACAACTGGAAATGGAGTAGAAGTATTTTATAAACTTGCAGACAAAAATGGTGGAACTACTAAAACTGTAGCTACAAACATATTAAATAGAATTTTAGAGAAGTTTAATCTTAAAAATAGAGGTATAAAAACAAGAACACTATCAACTGACCCTACAAAGGATTACTTGTATGTTTTAAGAACTAATGATATGCCAGCTGTACTTGTAGAATGTGCATTTTTAGATAATGAGAAGGATATGAGTTTATTGAATTCATCATCAAAAGTAAAGGACATGGGTACACAAATAGGTAAAGGTATAGAAGAGTCATTAAAATAGTACATAATGAAAATACTTAAAAAACTCAGCATAAATTAATTTATGACTTTAGATTTAGTTTAAATCCATAAAATAAAAATATAATTCTGTTAGTAATAAAGACTATGTATAAGTTGTTGCAGATATAAGTGCAAATAGTGTATACATAGTCTTTTTGTGTTGAAGTTTTGGTTGCTAAGTCTCAGGTGTAATTATAGAGATGTATTTAACTTCTAGGTATTAATAGGTCGAGGACTTGAATAATATTTATATGATGTTTATTTATTAAAATATATATGTAACATTTAGAATGCAACTTTGAAAAATTAATTTTATTGACTTATAAAAATTTGATATAAAACTCTACAAAATATAATCATTATATGTTTTTATTTGTCATTTATAGATTTTTTTAGTAATAAATGATATAGTGGAAATGAGCAAATATATTTAATTATGTTTATTTTTTGTAATTGTTTATTTTTTGTAATTTAATTTTTAATAAATTTTTGCAAATTTAGATAAGCACACTTTGCTGTGTTTTAAAAAATTAAAAGATAAAAAAAGCAAGGTGAAAATCTATGTTAAGTAAGGAGATTAATATGAAAAAAAATACGAGATTAATAACAACAGGAGTTCTTTCAATGGCAATTGTTGCACCTACAATGGCATTTGCTACTGAGTCTAATGCTATGGAAAATAATGCTAACTTAAACATAAATTTGGAGAAAAAAAGTATAGTTTTAGGAAGTACATCAAAAGTAAGTATAAAATTTAAAGAAAAACCAGATGCTGATAGCATTACATTAAAATATAAATGTTATGATATGCCACTAGATACAACTCTGAACTACAATCAATCAACTGGGGTATATGAAGGAACTATAAATTATAATAAAGACCCAGAGTATCTAAATGTTTGGGAGTTACAAGGGATAACAATAAATAGCGCAACTAATCCTAAGACTTTAGACAGACAAGAATTAGAAGCTATGGGATTAAATCTAAAAGACTACAATGTAACACAGGAATGTATAATTGAAGATATAACTTCAAGAAAAGATGTAAATAAATATTTGAGAAAGACTTCTGCACCTATCACAGAACTTACAGGAAGTGATAGATATGAAACAGCTGTTAAAATAAGTAAAGAGGGATGGAAAAATGGTTCAGATAAAGTAGTTATAATAAATGGAGATGTAAGCATAGATGGTATTATATCAACTCCACTAGCAACTACATATAATGCACCAATACTTTTGGTTGAAAAAAATAATGTGTCTGATAGTGTAAAAGCAGAATTAAAGCGTCTAAATCCTAAAGATATAATTATAATTGGAGATGAGAATTCTATTTCTAAAACTACTGCTAATCAAATAAAATCAACTGTAAGTGCTAGTCAAACACGTTTGAATGGTTCTAATAGATATGAGACATCTTTATTGATAGCAAAAGAAATAGATAAAAATCATGATGTAGATAAAGTATATATAACAAATGCAAATGGTGGAGAAGTAGATGCACTTACTATTGCAGCAAAAGCAGGTCAAGATAAGCAACCAATTATATTAAGTGATAAAGACAGTCTTACAAACGATACGTATAAGTGGTTACAAAGTGAGGATTTACAAAATGCTTACTTTATAGGTGGTCCTCAAATGTTATCAACAAATGTTATCAATAAAATAAATGATATAACTAAAGATAGTGTTACTAAAAATAGAGTATATGGAGCAGATAGACATGAAACAAATGCAAATGTAATAAAAACATTCTATACAGAGGATGAATTAGAAGCTGTTCTAGTAGCTAAGTCAGATGTACTTGTTGATGCTTTAGCAGCAGGATCATTGGCTGCTAGTTTAAAATCTCCAATACTTATAACACCAAAAACATATGTATCTGCATATCATAAGGATAATTTAGAAGCTAAATCTGCTAATAAAGTGTATAAGATAGGAGGCGGATTAACTTCTAAGGTAATGAATTCTATAGCATCATCATTATCTAAGCATAATACAACACCGACAGACCCAGGAGCTAGTAATGGAGCAAAGACAGTTATGATTGACCCAGGACATGGTGGTTCAGCACCTGGAAATTCATTTGGAGGAATGATTGAAAAAGATTACAATTTAAATACTTCACTTGCAACTACTGAATATTTACGTTCAAAAGGAATAAATGTAATTATGACTAGAGATACAGATAAGACTTTATCACTTGGAAGTAGAACTGCTTTATCTAACTCACTTAAACCAGACTTATTTACAAGTATACATTACAATGGTGATAATAATAGAAAAGGTCATGGAGTAGAAGTGTTTTACAAGCTTAAAGATAAAAATGGAGGAACTTCTAAGACTGTGGCTACAAACATATTAAATCGAATTTTAGAGAAATTTAAACTTACAAATAGAGGTATAAAAACAAGAGTACTTACTAGTGACCCTACAAAAGATTATTTATACGTTTTAAGAACCAATGACATGCCAGCTGTACTTGTAGAATGTGCATTTTTGGATAATGAGAGTGATATGAAGTTAATAAATTCACCTGCAAAAGTAAAAGAAATGGGCACACAAATAGCTAAAGGAATAGAAGAATCATTAAAGTAATTAAAAATAGAGTGATTAAAGTTTAATATAAATTTATGATTGTGAGTTTATATTAAAGCTATAATTTGAAGTATGGGTGTGTAAATATATAAAGACTATATATACATTGTTGCATATACAAATGCATAACAGTGTATATATGGTCTTTTTTGTAGTTAAATGCAATAATTTGATTGTATTTTGAAAAATGCACAATATGATATAATTATATAATATACACTTAATTTAATTAAGGAAGGTGATTATGTGGAATATTTATTAAAAAAAAGCAGTCTAAAAAAAGATGAAAATGAATCCTTAGGTAAATATAAGGAATTATTGAATAGAACTGAAAATAACTCAAGAAGTATTATTTTATTAGTACCAAATAACAATACTAGAATAAGATATGAGAGGTCATTAGAATTAGATTATAGTGAAGAATTAAAAATAACAACATATATAGGATTTGTAAAAAAAGAATTATTAAAATATTGGGCACTTATAATAGAGAAATGTGAAGGAATAAATAAAAAATCTATATCTCCAACATTTATATCAAATAGTTTAAGTGAATATTTAATAATTAAAAAAGTTAAGGAAAAAAGAGTGAAAGAAGGATATTTCGAAGATATCACAGGAACGAATAAATCAATCGCAAAAAGTATAATTACAAATATAAGTAAGTCCGCATTTAATTTAATTGACTTTGATTTTATTGGAGAAAAAATATATTCATCAAAGAAAAATAGAAATAGTATATATAGATTTTCATATACTCAGATGGATGAAATTATATCATATTATATAAATACACTGCTTTCAAATTCAATGTTAGATAATGCACTGAGTGTATATCTATATAATAATTACCTTCTTAATGATGAGTTTTATTTAAAAAATTTACTTAAAGAATTGAGATATATAGTAGTTGATAGTCTTGAAAATTCAAGTAATGCAGAAGTAGATTTTATTGAAAAGGTGTCAAGCAATGCATTAGAAAGCCATATATTCTTTGATTTTAGTAAAGATTATTCTGTATTTAATAATATTGACATGGGTTATATAAATGAAAAGATAATATCTAAAATTAAATTTAAAGAAGAAATTAACTTTGAAAAAAGTAATATAAAAATAGAAGATTTATATTTATTACCCTCAAGTATAGAATTAAATCAATCAAGTCAACTATATAATGAAATGTTAGATTTAGTGAGCGAAAAGGTTGTAACACTTATAGAAAGAGGAGTATCTCCAAAAGATATAGCAATTATATCACCTATAAACAATACAATATTGGAGTATCAAATTAGAGATTCTTTGAAAGAAAAAAATATAGATGTTTTTAACACTAAAAAAGATAAAAAAGCTATAGATTACCCATATGGAAATGCTTTAGTGGTTGCAACTTGCATATTTTATGGATATTTAGACTTTATAAAAGATGAAGAATATATAAGTTTTTTAGAGACTCTTTTAGACATAAACAGAATAAAAGCATTTAAGATTTTTAAAGAAACAAGGTATTTAGAAGTTGATAAAATAGGAGGATATAATCAATATCGTGATATTTTACAGTATATTGAAGAAAAAAAGAAAAGTGATATAAAAATACATGAATTTTTAATTCAATTTTATATAGATAAAATGTTAAATTTAAAAGATGGTAAAAAGAATGTTGGTCTATGTAAACAGATAATAACTGAAAGTGAATCATTTAGTGAAAGTGCAAACCTACTTGGATTGAAAGAAGAAAAGATTTTTATAGAAGCTTTAAAGACGACAATAAATGATTATTATTCTGTTATTGATATAGAAGAGTTAAAAAGCAAAGATAAAATAGTAATAACAACTCCATATTCATATATATCATCAAATATAGATAGAAGTGTCCAGATATTGGTAGATATAGGAAGTAATTCTTGGAATATGAAAATAGAAAAAGATATAAGTAATTTAATTGTACTTAGAAAATCTTTTGAAGAGAAAAAAATTTATACAAATGAAATGGAAGAGTACTACAAGAAATATTATCTATATAATACAATATATAATTTATTGTTAAGTGCAAAGAAAGTTTATGCATATAAGAGTGAATACACAATTAATGGTTATATTCAAGAAAGTATGCTATATAGTATACTTTTGAAACTCTCACATAAAGGAGATAAAATTTATGATTAATATAAACTATAGAGAAGACCAAATACCAATAATAAATTATGAGGATGGAACTATGGCAGTTCCAGCAGTTCCTGGGGCTGGCAAGACATTTATAATAACCAATTTAGTAGCTAAACTACTCCTTGAACAGAAACATAAAGGTGGTAAAATATTAGTTCTTACATATATGAATAGTGCTGTAAATAATTTTAAAGGTAGAATAAAAAAAATACTTGAAGAAAACAAAATAGACGATATTAACTCATATGAAGTAATGACTATACATAGTCTAGCTGTAAAAATAATAAAGGAAAAACCCGAAATAGTAATGTTAAGTGAAGATTTTAATATAGCTGATGATTTACAAAAAAGTATTATATTAAATGAATGTATACATAAATTTAGATTTGATGGAGGAGAAAGAGCATTTAGATGGTTTCTAAAGGAGCAAAAAGATGAGAGATGGAAAGAGATAACTCTTGAAGCTTGGGAGAGAGGTTTTTTTGAATTTGTAGGAAATGCTATAAGTGAACTTAAATACAAGGGAATTTCTCCAGATAAGCTTGAAGAGATACTATCAAGAGGGCACAAAGGCATGCTTAAAGTGATTTTGCCAATATACAAATTGTATGATAGAAAATTAAAGCAAAATGGCTTACTAGATTATGATGATATATTAATTCTAGCAGAAAAAACCTTATGCTTAGATGAAGGACTTAGAAAAAAATTCCAAACTAGATATAAATATATTTTTGAAGATGAATGTCAAGATTCAAATGAAATACAAGGGAATATAATAAAAATTATATCAAGTGAAAATAATAATTTAGTTAGAGTGGGAGATATAAATCAGAGTATAACAGGTACATTTTCATCATCAGACCCTAGGTTTTTTAAAGAATTTATAAAAAATGCAAAGTGTTGTTATAGGATGGATATGTCAAATAGAAGTTCAAAAGATATACTAGATTTAGCAAATTCACTTGTAGAATATGTCACAAAAGAATTTAAACAAGAGGAATGCAGATATGCTCTTGAGGATATGCAAATAAAAACTGTTCCAACTGGAGTTGGATATAAAGAAAACCCTAAGCCAGAGCATTATAATATAAATGTAAAATGGTATAATAGTTGGAAAAATGAAATAGAACAAACTGCTAAATATGTTAAAGGTATAAAAAAGAAATATCCAGATAAGAGTATAGGAATACTAGTTCCATTTAATGAACAAGTTACACAAGTTGCTAAGGAACTTAGAGAGTATAGTCTAACCTTTGAAGAATTGGGTCCAAATTCTTTAAGTAAAAGAAAGGTTATAAATAGCATAGCTTCTATTATAGATTTTATGCTAAACTGCGATGATATAGAAAAGTTAATAATCGTACTTGATAAGGTTTTTATAAATACAGACAATGAGATAGAAGAAAAGAATTTTTTAGACAGATTAAAAAAATATACAACAGAAGAAATTATATATGATTTGAAATTTAATAAAGATAAATTTGAATCACTAGAAATTAATGAAGAAAGCGATATATATACAAGTTTTAAATATGGTATAGATATTATAAAACAGATATTAGAATACCCAATAATAAGGTTAGACCTGCTGATACTGTTCATTGGTAAAAAGCTCAACTTAGAAAAAGAGGATAAAGCAGTATTAGATTATATATCTTTTTATATAAAGTATTTAGTTTCGGAAAATATATATATGGACTTAGAAGATGTTTACAATGTTCTATTTGATGTTAAAAATAAGGTGTTTAATCACATAATAGATGTAGTTTATGAGATAAATGGATATGAGCCAGAACCTGGTAGCATAACACTATGTAATTATCATAAATCAAAGGGGATGGAATGGGATTGTGTGTTTTTATTAGGTCTTGTTGAATATAATTTCCCTGACAATATTACTCAGAAATTTCAGAGTGATAAATGGTACTTAAAAGAAAAATACAAAAATCCAATGGCTATTATTAAGTCAGAAATTGAAGCTATATTAAAAGGTAGTATTTCAACTGATTACGCTTATCAAACTAAAATTGATTCTATAAATGAGAAGATTAGACTTTTATATGTAGGAATCACTAGGGCAAAGGAGATGTTAGTACTTTCAGGGAGTGCTTATAGAGATGAAAATGATATAGGTAATAAAAGAAAAGAACAGAATCCTTGTGTTTATTTAAGAAGGTTGAATCAATATATTATTGAGAAAAGGTCAAATTAACATATAGATGAGTTAAGTTGATATATGAAATATAAGTATATGATGAGTTTAGCTTATATACTGTTAAAAGAATGCCAAATTAATATATAATAAATAGTTATTAAAAAATAAAGTTAAGAGAGAAGTGATATGATTGAATGATAAATTAAAATATTTTTCTTATAGTCAAAATTCAATTAACACATATAAATCGTGCCCACTAAAATTTAAATATAAGTATATTGATAAAATAAATTGGAAAAATGATGATATAGGTAGTAGAGAATATTATGATAGTTTAAAAACTGGAAGAGACTTTCATTTAATTTGTGAAAGATACTTTAGTAATATACCACTTGGAATCTATTTTAATGAAGATGATAAAAATAGTAAAAGATTTTCAAAATGGATTGAGAATATAAAAAAAATTGTTCCTATCGAAAAAGAAAAAATGTATTTACCAGAATATGAAGTAAGGATGAATTTAAATGGGGACATATTACAAGCAAAGTATGATTTAATTGTAGTTGGAAAAGGCAATATAGAGATATGGGACTGGAAAACTGAGTCTAAAAAGATTAACTATAAAAATGTGGAAAGTAGGATTCAAACAATAGTTTATATGTTTTTGGCAAAAGAAGTTATACCAAAAGTTTTAAAAATAGAAGTAAATGTTAAAGATATAAGTATGAAATATTACCAACCTGAATTTGATGATTTGCCAATTAATATCTCATATGATGAAGAAAAACATGAAGCAAATAGAAATAAGATTCAAAACTATATAGACATGATAAAAAGTACTAATTATGAAGAACATACATACGAACACAATCTATACAATGATATAGAAAAGGTATATAATAAAGAAGAACGTATGTGCTATAGAAATAAAAGTCATTGTAAGTATTGTGAGTTTAATAAATTATGCAATGACAAAGAAATAGATTATAGTATTTTGGAGGCGGAAATTTATGGGACTTAGGTTTATATTAGGTAGATGTGGAAGTGGAAAATCTACATATATATTAGATGAAATTAAAAAAGAATCTCAAAAAAATGAAATGACATCTGTTATACTTTTAGTTCCAGAACAGTATACATTTGAAGCTGAAAATAGAGTAAGCAAACTATTTTTAGGAAGAGAAAAGGACAAGTACTTAAGAGTTAGAGTGCTTAGTTTTAAAACACTGAGTAACATAGTTTTTTCTCAAACAGGAGGATTAACAGATGTAAATATAAATTCTAGTGGAAAAGCAATGATGGTGTATCGAGCGATAGAAGATGTAAGTGAAGAGTTAAATGTATTTTCAAAATCAAAGTCGCAATCTGGTTTTGTAAGTTCAATTACAGATATGATATCAGAAATGAAACAGTACAATATAAGTCCTGAAATGTTAGAAAATATATCTGGAGAATTAGAAAATGAGACATTAAGTTTAAAGTTAAAAGATATAAGTAAGATATATAATTCTTTTGAAGGAAAATTACATGAAAATTATATAGATGCTCAAGATATGTTGACTTCATTATCAGGTAAAATAGAATTGAGTAACTATTTAGAAGGAGCTTATGTTTATATAGATGAGTTTACAGGTTTTACACCAAATCAATACAATGTTATAAAAAGTATATTAAATAAAGCTAAAGATGTTAATATATCTTTGACTGTAGATAATGTTAATTATATTGGATATAGCAAAGCAGATGTATTTTCTAGAACTAAGTTTACTTATTCAAAATTAACTCAATTATGTAATGAAGAAGGAATAAAAATATTACCACAAGTAAATTTAAATACAGGCACTATAAAAAGATTTGAAGGAATTCAAGAGTTACAACATTTAGAAAAGTTTTATAATGCTTATCCATATAAAACATATATAAATCCAACTAAAAATATAAAAATAAAAGAATTTAATAATCTATATTCAGAGGTAGAAGAAATAGCTAAAGAAATTGTACATTTGGTTAGAGACAAAAATGTTAGATATAGAGATATAACTCTTGCTACAAGAGACTTAAATAGATATGATTTTTTGGTACATTCTATATTTAATGAGTATAACATACCTAACTTTATAGATAAAAAGAGAGAAGCAAAAAGTAATCCAATAGTTATATTAATTATTTCGGCTCTAGAAATGAAAAACAGACGATATGGATATGAAACTATGTTTAGGTATTTAAAGAGTGGTCTTATAGGAATTGATAATGATGATATAAATTTACTAGAAAATTATGTACTAGTCAATGGGATTAAAGGTAAGAAATGGTTTGATGAAAAGTGGGATTATAGAATAACACAAAGTCTTACTAATGAAGAAAGTGAATTTGAGGTAGAATTAAAAGATAAAATAAATAAAATAAAAAATAGAGTATTAGAGCCAATAATAAATTTACAAGAAAAATTAAAGGGAAAAAACAGAGTAAAAGAAATTTGTAAGTATATATATGAGTTTTTACTAGATATAAATATGCCAGAAACTATAGAGAGTTTAATAGTAAATTTTAAGGATAAAGGAGAACTCGATGTTGCTAATCAGTATTCACAAGTTTGGGATATAGTAGTAGATGTTTTAGACCAAATGGTGGAACTTATGGGTGAAGAAATAATATCCTTAGAAAAATTTATAAAATTAATAACTCTTGGTTTTGATGAGTATGAGTTAGGGCTAGTTCCTCCTAGTATAGACCAAGTACTTGTAAGTAGTGTGGACAGAATGAAAAATCCAAATACAAAATACTTATACTTAATAGGAACTACAGATGGTGTATTTCCTTTAATTACAAAAGATAGTGGAATATTAAGTGATAATGATAGGGAGAGTCTTGGAAATAAAGGTATTGAAGTTGACATAGATAGTAAAACTAGAAGTTTTGAAGAACAATTTTTAGTATATAAAGCCCTTACTTCAACATCTGAAAATCTAATTATAACATATCCTATATCTGACCATGAGGGTAAGACACTTAGACCTTCAATAATTGTATCAAGATTGAAGAAAATATTCCCAAATGTAGAAAATAAAAGTTATTTGATAGAAGAAGATAAAAGAACTAATGAAGATATACTTAAAAAAATAACTGTAAAATCACCTACATTTAACGAGCTTATAAGTGTAATAAAAAACTACGATAGTGATGAGTATAGCAAAGAAGAAATGAATAGTATCTGGTTAGATATATATAGATACTATCTAAAGGATGAACTATATAGTTCTATAACAAAAAAAGTTATAAAAGGTCTTAGTTATACCAATCAAGTTCATAGGATTGAAGAGAAAAAAATAAGGTCATTATATAAAAGTAATTCTCTTAGTGTGTCTAGGCTTGAAAAATATGCAGAGTGTCCATTTGCTTATTTTATACAATATGGCCTTAAAGCCAGAAAGCGTAAAGAGTATTCATTTACACCACCAGATTTAGGAACCTTTGTTCATAATATTTTAGATAGATTTTCAAAAGAACTATCACAAGATAATTTATTGTGGAAAGATATTGATGAAGAATATATAGAATTAAAGGTAGGTATTATAGTTGATGAAATAATCTCAAAGATACCAGGATATATATTAAATAGTTCTGAAAGATATAAATATCTTGCGTATAGATTGAAGAATATGCTTACAACAGCTATAAATATAATTAGCCAACAGATAAAACAAGGTTCATTTGAACCTGTAGATTATGAAGTTAAATTTGGTAAAGACGGTAAATACCCTCCTATAAAAATAGTTTTGAATAATGGAGAAGAAGTAAATTTAATCGGTCAAATAGATAGAGTAGATGAGTTTGAAGAAGGTGAAAACAAATATATAAGAATAGTAGATTATAAATCAGGTAATAAAGCTATAAGTTTAACAGAGATATACTATGGCCTACAATTACAATTACTTGTATATCTTGATGCAATCCTTGAAAGTGTAAAAGAAGAAGAAGATATAAATTTAAATCCAGCAGCAATATTATATTGTAGAATAAATAACCCAATAGCAAAGTTTAATGAAGATAAAGATGACGCTGAAATTCAAGAAGCAATATTAAAAGAGCTTAGAATGAAAGGGCTTGTGGTAAAAGATTCTCATATAATAAAAGAGATGGATAAGTCATTGATAGATGGAAAAAGAAAAAATTCATTAGTAATACCAGTAGGTCTTACAAAGGATGGAAATGTAGGTAAAAGCACATCTACAGTAAGTTATGAAGATTTTAGGTTACTTAGAAAATATGTAAAACATTCGATAAAGGATTTATGTGAAGAAATGTTGAGTGGTGAAATAAAGATATCTCCATATAAACATAAAGAGGGAACATCATGTGATTTTTGTGATTATTCAGCTATATGTCAATTTGATTCAACTATGAAAGATAATAAATATAAAATTTTAAATAATAAGAGCAATGAAGAGATAATAAAAATGATGGAAGGAGATGTTGATTGATGAGTTCTCCTAAATGGACAAAAGAGCAAACAGAAGTTATAGAAAGTAGAGACTGTAACTTACTTGTTGCAGCTGCTGCTGGGTCGGGAAAAACAGCAGTACTGGTTGAACGTATAATTCAAATGATAACAAGTAGAGAAAATCCAATTGATATAGATAAATTATTAGTAGTTACATTTACTAATGCGGCTGCATCAGAAATGAGAGAGAGAATAGGTGATGCTATAGGAAAAGCATTAGATGAAAATCCAGAAAATAAACATTTACAAAATCAACTTGTCTTATTAAATAAGTCAAGTATTACAACAATACACTCATTTTGTTTAGATGTTATAAAATCAAACTTCCATAGAATAAACCTAGACCCTAATTTTAGAATAGGAGACCAAACTGAATGCGCTATTTTGAAACAAGAGGCAATAGAAGAAGTATTTGAAAAATTATATGAAGAAAGAGAAGAGGGTTTTTTAAATTTAGTTGAAAGTTATGCAGAAAGAGGCGGAGATAAAGAGGTTCAGGATATTATTTTAGGAATATATTCATTTGCAATGGCTTCTCCTGAGCCTAAAAAATGGCTTGTTGATTCAGCAGAGAGATTTAACATTGATGAGGACTTTGATTTTTCAGAATCTATTTGGGCTAGAGCTATATTAGACACTGTAAAAATAGAAATTGATGGAATTTGCTCAAATATGGAAAAGGCCTTAAAAGAAGTTAAGTCAATAGAAGAGCTAGAAACTTTTACAGAGAAGCTTTCGATTGAGTATAAGAGAGTGGTCGATATTTCAGAAGCATGTAATAAATCATGGAATGAGGCATATAAGAAGATGTCAAGTATATCTTTTGAAAACTATGTAAAAGGTATAAAAAGGATACCAAAAGATGCTCCTTCATATATAAAAGAATCAAAAGAAAAAGCAAAAGCAATAAGAGATAAAATTAAAAAATCTTTAGAAAGTATAATAAATGCTACATTTAATAAAGATAGCGAATCTATTAAAGACGAAATTAAGTATCTTTATAATATAGTTAAACCAATATCCAATATTGTTCTAAGATTTGAAGAAGAATACAGCAATAAAAAAAGTGAAAAAGGAATAATAGATTTTAATGATATAGAGCATTTTGCCTTAAATATACTTACGAATATAGATGAGAATGGAAATATTGTACCTTCTGATATAGCTATGGGGTATAGAGATAATTTCTATGAAATATTTATAGATGAATATCAAGATAGCAATCTTGTACAAGAAGTACTGCTCAAAACTGTAGCAAACATAGATACTCCAAATAGATTTATGGTTGGTGACGTAAAGCAGAGTATCTATAGATTTAGACAAGCAAAACCAGAGTTGTTTTTACAAAAGTACAATAACTATAAAGATGAAAAAGGAAGTTCTCACAGAAAAATAATGCTTTATAAAAACTTTAGAAGTAGAGAAGAAGTTGTAGACTCTGTAAATTATATATTTGAAAATATAATGAATGAGAATATAGGAGAGATTGAATATACAGAAAAAGAAAGACTTAATTTGGGTGCAGATTTTAAATCAGATTTAGATGAGAACTCTATTGTTGGCGGAGCAACAGAAATACACCTTATACAAAAAAATACTAAACCTAGTAATGATATTATAAATAATAAAGATAATAATGTTAATAATGAAGAAAATGAAGTAGAAGAAGATGAAGAACTAGACAATATACAACTTGAAGCTAGAATGGTTGGAAAGATTATTAAGGATTTAATGAGAGCCAATGAAGACGGAAAGATTCAAAAAGTTTATGATAAAGGAATTGATGCCTATAGACCTGTGGAATTTAAGGATATAGTGATTCTTTTAAGAGCTACATCTGCATGGGCACCTGTGTTTGCAGATGAGTTGATGAATATGGATATACCTACTTATGCTGATGTTGGAGTTGGATATTTTGATACAATTGAAATAAAAACAATACTATCATTACTTCAGATAATAGATAATCCAATGCAAGATATACCACTTATAGCTGTGTTAAAGTCACCTATATTTGGATTTACACCAGAAGATTTAATTGATATTAGAATTCAAAATAAAGATAAAACTTTTTATGAAGTTTTAGAAAGTACATCAGAGTATGATGAATTTACAGAATCACAGAATGAAAATAAGTCGGATTTTGTACCAAGTGAAGAATGTATAAATAAAAGCAAAGACTTTCTGATTAAACTAAAAGAATTCAAAGAAAAATCAATGTACATGAGTACAGATGAATTTATATGGTATTTATATACAAAAACTGGATACTATGCTTATGTTGGAGCATTACCAGGTGGAAGTCAAAGACAAGCCAACTTGAAAGTACTTTTTGAGAGAGCAAAACAATTTGAAGAGACTAGCTTTAAGGGAATATTCAACTTTGTAAATTTTATAGAGAAATTAAAAAAATCTAGCTCTGATATGGGGAGTGCAAAAACACTTGGAGAAAATGCAAATGTTGTTAGAATAATGAGTATCCATAAGAGTAAAGGTCTAGAATTTCCAATAGTTATATGTTCTGCTATGGGAAAAAATTTCAATACTCAAGATTTTAAAAAGAGTATTTTATATCATCATAACTTAGGATATGGACCTCAGTTTGTGGATTATGAGAGACGAATTTCTTTTCCAAGTATAGCTAAAGAAGCACTAAAAAGCAAAATAAATATAGAAAATTTATCAGAAGAGATGAGAGTCTTATATGTTGCATTTACGAGAGCAAAAGAGAAACTGATTATAACAGGCTCTACTAGAAATGTACAAGATAGCATGAAAAAATGGTCCAATGGAATTGAAAATTTAGATACAATATCACAATATGAAATACTAAAAAGTAAGAATTTCTTAGATTGGATAATGCCTTGTGTATTAAAACATAAAGATTTATCTAATTTATTGGAAGATATGGGATTAGATGTGCCATTTAATGTTGAACATAATTCAAAATGGTATGGAAAGTTATGGAATAAGGATGATATTTTAATACAAAAGAAAAATGATGAAGAAAAAGAAAGTATTGAAAAAATTCTTGAAAAAATAGATGTAGATGAGCCTGATAGCGATTATTATGCTGAAATAGAAGAAAAGTTAAACTATATATATCCATATGAATTTAGTACAAAAAAACCTGCTAGTATATCAGTTACAGAAATAAAAAAGATACAAAATAATTATGAAGAAGAGTTGATAAATACTATATTCGAACAAAAAATAACCTTAAAAAAACCTCTATTTATTCAAAATGATGAAGAAAAAGAAAAAATAAATGGAGCAGAAAGAGGTACAATAATTCACTTAGTTATGGAAGTTTTAGATTTAAAGAAGGTAAACAACATAAGTGATATAAAGATGCAAATAAAAAGTTTTATTTCAAAGGGTATAATAACAGAAAAGCAAGCTAGTATAGTAAATCCTTATAAAATATATAAATTTTTTACATCTAATATAGGAAAAAGGATGTTAAATGCTGAACTTATAAATAGAGAAAAGTCAATTTATGCACAAGTAAATATGAAAGATATATATCTTTATGAAGAATTGATAAAAAATGATGATAAGAAAATTTATGACAAAGAAAGTGTCATGTTAAGAGGTATAGTTGATGCTTATTTTGAAGAAGATAATCAGATAGTTTTAGTAGATTATAAAACAGATTTTGTAAATGAAGAAAATATAAATCAGATAATAGAGAAATATAAGAGACAATTAGATTTATATGCAGATGTTATTGAAACTTTAACTGGAAAATCAGTAAAAGAAAAATGTATATATTTATTTGGAATTGATGAGGCTGTTTGTTATTAATTATTTTGATATAAATTAGACATAAATATAAATGGGGAGGGAAAAAATGAGATTCATTCATACATCAGATTGGCATTTAGGGAAATACCTAGAAGGCCACTCTAGAATTGAAGAGCAGGCAAAATTTTGTGAGGACTTCATACAAATAGTAGAATCAAATGAAGTTGATATGGTAATAATTGCTGGTGATATATATGATAATTCTAATCCACCAGCTCAAGCAGAAAAACTGTTTTATAGAACTGTTTCAAGACTTGCTAATAATGGACAAAGATGTGTAATAATAATTTCTGGGAATCATGATAATCCAGAGAGACTTTCTGCAATAACACCTTTAGCACATGAACAGGGTATACTTATATTTGGTTATCCATCAAGTTCTACAGAAAGAGCTAAGTATGAAAAGTTTGAAATAATAGAGGCTGTACAAGGATGCACAACACTAAATATAAATGGAGAAAGTATTGTAATTGCTACATTACCTTATCCAAGTGAAAAAAGATTAAATGAGGTTTTTTCAAGTGAAGATGATTTGGAAAAGCAAAAGACTTACTCTGAAAAAGTAGGTGATATATTTAGAAGTTTAGGAGAAAATTTTAGAAGCGATACTATAAATATAGCAGTATCACATATATTTGTAATAGGTGGAGAGAGTACAGAATCAGAGAGACCAATACAACTAGGGGGAAGCTTTCTGGTTGAAAAAAAAGACTTACCAGAAAAAGCTCAATATACTGCATTAGGACATTTGCACAAACAACAAAAAGCTTCTGAACGTTTAAATGCATATTATTCTGGTTCTCCGCTTCAATACAGCAAAGATGAAAGAGCATATACTAAAGGTGCGTATATAGTGGATATAAAAGCAGGAGAAAAACCAAATATTGAGGAAATTTATTTTAATAATTACAAGCCAATAGAAGTATTTAAATGTAATGGTATAGATGAAGCTTTAGATATATGTGAGAAAAATCAAGGTAGAGATATTTGGTCATACTTTGAAATAAATACTGATGAGATAATATCTCAAAGTGAAATTAAAAAAATGAAAGAATTATTAAAAGACATAATAGAGATAAAACCGATAATAACATCTTGTTATGAACAAGAAAGTGTAGATATAAAAGAAAAGTCTATGGCAGAATTATTCAAAGAATTTTATTCCTTTAGTAGAGGAGTAGAACCAAAAGGAGAACTTATGGATTTATTTCTAGATATAATAAGTGAAGAAGGTGAATCAACAGATGAGACCAATTAGATTAGAACTGACTGGACTTAATAGTTATATTGATAAACAAGTTATAGACTTTGAAAAGCTAATTGAAAGAGGTTTGTTTGGAATATTTGGGACTACTGGAAGTGGGAAATCTACAATTTTAGATGCCATAACCATTGCTATGTATGGAAATATATCTAGAAATACAAAAGAATATATAAACAGTGTATGTGACAAAGCAATTATATCATATGAATTTGAGATAGGAAGCAAAAATACAAGAAGAAGATACATTGTAGATAGAACTATTGTAAGAAGTAAAACAGGAACAAAAACTTCTGGCGCTAGATTAGTAGAGGTGTTAAATGATAATACAAAAAATGTTTTGGCTGATAAAGTTGTTGAAGTAAATGAAAAAGTGGCTCAAGTTGTAGGACTAACATCAAACGATTTTACGAGGTCAGTAGTTTTACCACAAGACAAATTCAATGAGTTTTTGAGATTATCACGTGCAGATAGAAGAGACATGTTAGAGAGAATTTTCAATCTTGAAAAGTATGGAAGAAGTCTTGGAGATAAGGTAAAAAAGAGAAAAAATTTACATTTGCAAAAGTTAAAAGACTTGAAATCAAAATTAAGTCAATACGATGGAATTACAGAAGAAGTGTATAATAATATCAATCAAGAACTAATAGAGTTAAAAAAACTAGAAAAAGATAAAAATAAAACTTTAGATTTAGCTCAAAAATCTTATGAAGAGAGTAAAGTAATATATGAGGAACAATTGAAACTAGAGAAAAATGAACTTAGAAAAAATGAACTTAATCTAAAAAGCAATGAGATAAAAGAAAAAACTAATCTTGTAGAAAATGATAATAATGCAAGAAGAGTGGACCCATATATAGGCACAGTTCAAAATTTAGAAAAAAGAATAAAAGAGGACAGTTTCACAGTAGATAATTTAGATAAAAAATTAGTAATTTTAAATCAAGAACTTGAAGTTACAAAGCATAGATATGAAAAAATAAGTCGAATTAAAAATGAAGAAGTTCCTAAGTTAAGTGAGGAAAAAATAAAGTTACAACAAGCAATAAAACTAGAAGAAGAATTAGTTTTACTAGATAAGGAATTAAAAGAATTAAAAGAAAATGGCCTTGATTTAAGTAAAAACAAAATGGAATTAGAAAAACTAAAAAAAGATTCTGAATCTAGAAAAGAAGCAGTTATTAAGTCTGTAAAAGAAGTTGAAGGAAAAATAGATAAAGTAAATATAAGTGCAGAATTAAAACAAAAAATATTTTTAGCATATGAATATGAGAAAGATTATAATAAAGTACTAGAAGAGAAAACTCAAAAAATAAATAAGCTAGGAGAAATATCTAAGGATACAGAAGATATAAATTTAAAAGTTAGATATATTGATAGAGATAAAAATGATATCAACCATAACCTAGAAAGTTTGTCTCTTCATTTAGATGTTCTTCTTAAGAAATGTCCTGGTAAAAGTGAAGATTTGCTTTTAAAATCTGAATATGTAACTGAATTAAGAAATAAGGCAAATAATACCAAAGAAAATGAAAGTAAGAAAAATAATATACAAGATGAATTAAAGGTAGTTTTAGAAAAGAAATTTAATATTGAGAGAGAGCTAAGTCTAGTAAATGAAAAGCTTGAGAATAATAGAAAAAATAGAGAAGACCTTGAGAAAGAGTTGGAAGAACTGAAATACTTGAATTTGGCTTCTGAACTTAGACGTGAATTAAAAGAAAATGTGCCATGCCCAGTTTGTGGTTCAAAGCACCATGAAAATCATAATATAACTAATTATGATGAAAATATAGTTTTTGTCAAAGACAAATTGGATAAATTGGAAAAAGAAAAAGTAAGCATAAGACACAATATTGAAGAATTAAATTCTAAAGTAAGTGGTTATGTGTCTGTAGAAAAAATGAAAACTAAAGAATTGGAAGATGTAAAAGGAAAGCTTGGGGAAATTCCATCAAGTCAATTATTTAAAAGACTTGATGATGAACAAAGAAAATTAGCTGTACTTAAGTCTAATATTCAAGAGTGGGAAAAAGAGAAGGAAAGCACCGAAAATAAAATAACATTGGCAAAAGAAGAAAAAAATAGAATTGAAAAAGAAGAATTAAAGATAAATGAAAGTCTGAATAACTATAAGAAATTAATAAAAGACTTAAATATCGAAATTGAAAACCTGGAACATAAATGTAAGAAATTAAAACAAGAGTATTTAGGATTAAAAACAATTACTAAAGTCTCAAATCTATCATCAAAAGTAGAAGAAATAAGAGAAAATGAAAAAAAATTAGAATTATTAAATACTGGATACTCAAACTTATTAAAAAACAGAGATTTATTAGATATTAAAATAAGAGAACAAGAAAGTAAGTTACATGAAATAGAATTAGAGTTAATAAAAGCTAGAGAGTTATATGTAGAAAAAAAAGTGCATAGAGACAGTAAGTATAAAGAAGTAATTAACATAACAAAAGGTGATTTAGCTGAAAATCTTTTACATAGTGTTGAAGAACGTATATGCAAGATACTAGAACAAGAAGAGTCTAGTAAAGTAAAGCTAGAAGAACAAAGGTCAGAATATGAAAAAAATCTTGCTGAAAAGCACAATATAGATGGAAGACTTAAAACTGCTAAAGAACAATATAAAGAACAAAAAATAATATTAAATAAACTGCTAGCAGAAAATAAGTTTGAAAGTATATACGCAGTAAAAAGAGCGTTATTAGAAAGTGAAGAAGTAAAAAAATTGATTGAAGAAATATTAGAATATGAAGAAGAACAAAAGTTATTATCATTTAAAATAAAATCATCAAAAGAAAAATTAAATGGAAGAATTATTAAAAAAGAATACTTTGAACAATTAAAAGATAATATTTATAATATGAAAGTAGAAATAGGAAATATATCCAAAGACATTGGAGCTAATCAAAATAGGTTGCTAACATTAAAAGATTCTTTAGATAAGATAAATGATTTTAATAAGGAACTTAGATTGGTTGAACATAAAGTAGATTTGTTAGAAGAATTAGATAAATGTATACAAGGAAATAAATTTGTAGAATATGTCTCTACAAATCAACTAAAGTATATAGCTTTAGAAGCATCAAAAAGACTAGAAGGAATAACTAAAGGAAGATATGCACTTGAAATTGACTCAACACTCAATTTTGTAATGAGAGATAATTTTAATGGAGGAGAAAGAAGAAGTATTGATACTCTATCTGGAGGAGAGACATTTTTAACTTCACTATCATTAGCACTTGCTCTTTCATCTCAAATACAATTAAAAGGAAGTGCACCGCTTGAATTCTTCTTCTTAGATGAAGGATTTGGTTCATTGGACAGTGAACTTTTGGAGATTGTTATAGAATCATTGGAAAGATTGCATAGTAATAATCTAAGTGTGGGTATAATAAGTCATGTCGAAGAACTTAAAAATAGGGTTCCTGTTAAGTTATTGGTTTCATCAAGTGAAGCTGGTGTAGGTTCAAAAGTAAAAATTGAATACAGTTAGAAACAATATGTTAATTGAATATATTATCTAACATTTCCAAAAAATATATAATTGTGATATAATTAAAACTAATATTAAATTTATTTATAATTAATGTCAATATAAAAAAACAAGTAAGTAGGAGTGTGGTAAGTGTTGGAATCGCCCAATAGTTTGGTCCAGATTATAATTTTAGTAGTATTACTTATGGGGTCTGCATTTTTCTCAGCATCAGAGACAGCTTTAATGTCTTTAAGTAAAATCAGAATAAGATATATGCAAGATGAAGGAGTCAAAGGAGCTAAGTTAGTAAGTTCATTAATAGAAAGCCCAAATAAACTTTTAAGTTCTATATTAGTTGGAAATAATGTTGTAAATATAGCAGCAACATCCATATCAACGTCACTGTTTATAGGGTTGATGGGAGAAAAAGGAGTAGCAATTGCTACAGCTGTTATGACAGTACTAGTGTTAATATTTGGTGAAATTACTCCAAAGACTATAGCAGCAAGTAACTCAGAAAAGGTTTCTCTTTTGGTATCTAAGCCTATAAGAGTAATTATATTTGTATTAAGACCAGTAGTATGGGTATTTAATATAATTACGAATGTTATATTTAAATTGTTTGGTATAACACATAAAGGAGCCAAGTCATTTATAACTGAAGAGGA
Source organism: Clostridioides sp. ES-S-0001-03 (assembly GCF_020676075.1). Classification (NCBI taxonomy): domain Bacteria; kingdom Bacillati; phylum Bacillota; class Clostridia; order Peptostreptococcales; family Peptostreptococcaceae; genus Clostridioides; species Clostridioides sp. ES-S-0001-03. The sequence continues at coordinate 23,061 of NZ_JACVWJ010000002.1, forward strand.
ATTAAAAACTATGGTAAATGTAAGCCATGAAGAAGGCGTCCTTGAAATGGAAGAAAGAGAAATCATAAATAATGTATTTGAATTTGGAGATATGCAAGCTAAAAATGCAATGATACAGAGAATAGATATGGTAGCTATAGATATGGAAGATAGTTACGATGAAATCATACAAGTATTTAAAGAAGAAAAACTAAGTAGAATGCCTGTATATGAAGAAACTGTAGATGATATTATAGGAATACTTAATATAAAAGATATTATATTTTTATCAGATGAGGAAATAGAGTCATTTGATATTAAAAATTATATGAGAGAACCATTTTTCACATATGAGTTTAAAAAGATAACACAGCTTCTTGAAGAGATGAAACTTGAAAAAAGTCAAATGGCTATAGTCGTAGATGAATATGGTGGGACATCTGGGCTTTTGACTATAGAAGATTTAGTAGAAGTAATTGTTGGTGATATAGAAGATGAATATGATGAAGAAGAAGATGAAATACAAGTTATAAAAGAAGATGAGTATATTGTAGATGGAAGTACTAAAATTGGTGATGTCAATGAACTTATAGGTGTAAACTTAGAATCTGAAGAATTTGATTCTATAGGTGGGTTTATAATTGGACATTTAAGCAGACTGCCAGAAGAAAATGAAGTAATTGAAGTTGATAATATAAGATTTTGTATAGAAAGTATAGAAAAAAACAGAATAAAAAAAATAAGAATATATACATGATGTAATAATGTTCTTAAATTTATTATAAGTGCATTGAATGTAGAATTTAAATTCTATATTTAATGCACTTATTTTTATTTTATATTCAAATAAAACTAGTATTAAATGGACAAAATAGAAATATAAATTAGAAGGAAGGAGATTTTTAAGATGAATATATTAGAAAATGATTTTTTATACAAATTAAAAAATAACACTATCTTTTTTTGTATATACACATTGTTGTTTATTTTTATTTATAAAGCGTTTCCATACATAGCTCCATTTTTTTTAGGTGGAATAATAGCTCTTATGATTAATCCTATATCCCAAAAATTAGAAAATAAGTTTAGCATCAATAAGGGTGTATCTACATTAGTTTTGAGTTTTCTTGCAGTAGCAGTAGTAAGTACAGTTACTACAATAATAGCAATAAATTCAGTGAAAGAATTAATGAGATTCCTAAATAATATATCTGCTAACCCTGAAGATATAAGCAATACAATTATGTATTTTTTAAATAAAGTAAATAACTATATGAAATCATTTCAAGAAATAGCTAACTTTGATATAGAACAATTAGTAAGTAAGTTTAGTAATGAAGTAATGCATATTACAAAAAATCTCCTTACAAGTATAATTGGACTGGCTACTTCTATTCCATATATTATAATATTTATAATTACTTTGTTTATTGCTACATATTTTATAGCAAAAGATTTAGATAAAATTGAAAATAATTTTTATAATATGTTTACTAGTGATGTAAGAAAAAAGGTAAAGAATGTAAAGAAGGAAGCAGGTCTTTCTCTTGTAGGGTATATAAGAGCTTATACAATACTTATGGCTATAACTTTTTTTACTATATGGGGAAGTTTTGCTATATTTGGATTGAAATATGGTCTTATAGTAGCTTTTGTAGGAGCTTTAATGGACTTAATTCCATTTTTAGGAATAATAACAATATACCTTCCAATAATCGTGTACTATTTTCTTATAAAAAATTATTTTATAGCTGTAAGTATGACTATAATATTTTTTGTTTTGTCTCTGATAAGAGAAATACTTGAACCTAAATTAGTATCAGTAAATGTTGGGTTAAATCCATTAGCAACACTGGCTGCAATTTTTATTGGAATTCAGGTAAAGGGAATAATAGGAGTAATTTTTTGTTTGGGTTTGGTATGTATGCATGATATACTTAAGAAGGTGGATATCTTTTAACTATAAATAATTAATATATTTTTGTAGTAAAATTTTATTCACTAATAAATAAAAATTCCATTAATATTGTAAGAAAGAAGGTATATGCATGAAGCAAAAAGTAGTAGAAAGATTTTTAAAATATGTATCATTTGATACAACATCGAATTCTCAATGTGAAAATTGTCCATCTTCAGAAGGTCAAAGAGTTTTAGCTGAATATATAGTTGAAGAGTTAAAATCAATTGGTATTGATGAAGTAAGTTTAGATGAAAACAGTTATGTAATGGCTACTTTAAAAGGAAATGTTGAAGGTGTAGATACTATAGGGTTTATATCACACTTGGATACAATTGAAGATATAAGTGGAAAAGATATTAAACCAAGAATAATAAAAAATTATGATGGAAAAGATATAGTTTTAAATGAAGAATTAAATGTTGTTACCTATATAAAAGATTCTCCAGAATTAGTAGAATTTAAAGGAGATGATTTAATAGTTACTGATGGAACAACTTTGCTTGGTTCTGATGATAAAGCTGGAATAGCCGAAATAGTAACTGCAATAGAATACTTAATCAATCATCCTGAAATTAAGCATGGAGATATAAAAATAGGATTTACACCTGATGAGGAAATTGGAAGAGGTGCAAATCTATTTGATGTTAAAAAATTTGGAGCAAAATATGCATATACTTTAGACGGAGGAGTAGTTGGAGAACTTGAATGTGAAAACTTCAATGCAGCAAATGCAACTATTACCATACATGGTAGAAACGTTCATCCAGGTTCAGCTAAGAATAAAATGGTCAATGCTATACATATAGCAGCTGAAATATCAGAAATGTTCCCAGCGGATGAAAGACCAGAAACAACAGAAGGTTATGAAGGCTTTTGGCATCTAAATACTATAAATGGAAATGTTGAAACTGTAAGCATGGCTTATATTATTAGAGACCATTGTAGAGAAAAATTTGAACAAAGAAAATCTATATTGATAGAAAATATAGAAAAAATAAATAAGAAATATGATAATAGAGTGGAACTAGACTTAAAAGATTCTTATTATAATATGAAAGAAAAGATTGAGCCAGTTATGTTCATCGTTGATATAGCCAAAGAGGCAATGGAAGAAGTAGGCATAAAGCCACGTTTAGTTCCTGTAAGAGGTGGTACTGATGGTGCAAGACTATCATTTGAAGGACTACCTTGTCCAAATATATTTACGGGAGGATTAAACTTCCATGGTAAAAATGAATGTATTCCAGTTAGTTCTATGGAGAAAGCTACTAAATTAATTATAAGAATAGCTGAAAAATATGCTGAAAGAGTTTAGTTAAAAAGTATTCAAAAATTAAGAGTTTAAAGTTATAATAGCTATATCATTCTTTATGAAACAAATGGATTATAAGTTTGTTTTGTATTTAAGATGATGTAGCTATTTTATAATTATCTTGATAAAAGGTAATTATATTTACTTTGGGGTATAAATAAGTATTGCAGAGTGTCTATAAGTATTAATATTTTAAATAAGGGGGAATTATATTGAAAATTAAATCTAAAAAAATAATGGTATTTGCACTTGTATTAGGGCTTGTAATGCCTAGCTGTGTATATGCAGATACAACTAGCAAGAATCAAAATTCTCAGGAAAATATGAATAGCTATATTCAAAACAGAAAATCTCCAAAGGGAGAAAAGTTAATTGGGGAAGATAGATTTGATACAGCTATAAAAATATCTCAAAGTGGATGGAATAATGGCTCAGAGAGGGTTTTTCTAGTAAATTCAAATTCATTACCAGATGCACTAGCTTCAACTCCTTTGGCAAGCAAATTGGATGCTCCAATACTACTTACTAATAAAAATAATGTACCAGAAAATGTAGCAGATGAGATAACAAGACTTAATCCTGAAGAAATTATTTTAATTGGAAGTGAAGGAGCAATTTCATCAAATGTAAAAAAATATCTTGAAGATACAGGTGTTTTAGTAAGCAGAATTGGAGGAGCAGATAGAGAAGAAACTTCTTTGCTTCTTACTAAACAATTGGATGATACAGGAGATTTAGGCGTTTCAAAAATAGCAGTAGTTAATGGCTATAATGGTCTAGCAGATGCAACTTCTATATCAAGTCCAGCTGCAAGTGATAATATGGCTATAATATATGCAAGTAAAGATAGTATACGAAGTGAGGCTAAAAGTTTTATAACACAAAATTCAAATGAGACATACATAATAGGCGGAGAATATAATATAAGCAAAAAACTTGAGGGACAACTAGTAAATTCAGAAAGACTAGCTGGAACAGATAGAAAAGACACAAATGCTAAAGTTTTAGAAAAATTTTATGGAAAATTAAGTAAGGTTAGTAATATGTATTTTGCAAAGGATGGAAGTGGTAGAGAAGCTGATTTAGTTGATGGGCTTGCTGCTGGAGTATTGGCAGCAAAAACAAAATCGCCTGTCATTCTTGCAAGTGGAAGTTTAAGTAATGGGCAACAAAGTTTTATAAAGAAAGTAAAAGCAAATAAGTTTGTACAAGTTGGTGGAGGAAAAAATAGTAATCCTTATACAGAAGCATTAGGATTACAGTAGTTTTATCAATTAGCAATATTATATAATAGAGACAAGTAAACTAAGTTATGTTTAATTAGAAGTTTGAATTAATGTATTTGAAATTCTAATTAAGTTGCAAATAGCCTAGTTTACTTGTTTTTGTGCAAATATACACTTTATAATATTGTAGGTTATACAGATGAAGTTATTTAAAACATAATTAGTAGAAATTTTGTGATACTTTACAATATCGTATGTTGTTATACAGTTTTCTGATGATATAGAATAGAAAAGACACTTTAGTGTAAAGTGTCTTTTTATAATATATTTTACTTTTGTAATTAAATTTACTCTATATGTTTTAAGTATTAGCCTTTAACGTTTTTAATACATTCTTATGGAATACTACATTTAGTTAATATTGATTATATTTCCAGTATTAATATCGATTAAATTGATATCAAGTTCAAGTTCATCTTCATCATCAGTTTTTATAATATCTATAATTGCTACAGAATGGCTTCCATCTTTGGGGATAGAAGTACTTCCAGGGTTTATAACTATTAAATTGTCATCCATATATAGTTTCTTTACATGAGTATGTCCTAAAACTAATATGTCAGCACCCATTTTCTTTGATTTATCAATAATTTCTTCTTCTGTTTCTGTATAACCATGATTTAATATAATCCTAATTTCTCCAAATTGGCTCATGACATAAGGACTTTGAATAGGATGTTCTATTACCATCTGGTCGACATCTGCATCACAGTTACCTTTAACAATTATAATATTTTCTAATTTGTTTAATACTTCAATAAATTTTTTAGGGTTATATCCTTCTGGAATATCATTTCTAGGACCATGATATAATACATCTCCTCCATGTAAAAGAATATCACAATCAGATAATACATTTAATGCTTTTTCAAAGTAAAGTAAACTACCATGAGTATCACTCATTATTCCTATTTTCATATTAAAATCCTCCTAAGTGCAGTCTATAAAAATTTTTCAGATACTCTATGCCAAAATTCGTAATTTGACATCCTAAGTAATTTTATTTTTGCATCAGACATGCTAACTTTTATATTTTCAATTTGTCTAAATCTGTGTTCAACCCCATCAACAACAATCAATAATGAATCTTCAAATCTGTATTCTGGTGCAATTTTTATAACAGATTCATTTGAACATATTATACTTGATGTAAAACATCTATATGCATTAGTGTTTATTGGATGTAAAGGTGTAATCTGCATAAGTTCAAGTTTTATATCAACAATACTACCACCAGCAGAATAGTTGTAGGCGGTTGAACCTGTGGAAGTAGAAATAATCATACCATCTCCACTAAAATTTTGTATATGTTTATCATCAAGGCTTAGATTAAGATGTATAGTTCTAGACTTGTCTCCTCTTATAACAACTTCATTTACAGCAAGCATGTTAGAGCCGCTAGTAGTTGTATATACTTCAGCATTAAGAAGTGACATTTCTTGAATAATATAATCCTTTTTTATATAAGCTTCAATAAAGCTATCAATCTTATCTGGTAAAATATCAGGAAAAAATCCCAGATGTCCTGTATTTATACCCATTATGGGAATTTCAGGAAAATCGAAATCTCTAACTGTTCTTAAAAAAGAGCCATCACCGCCAATTGATATAATAAGTTCTGTATCTGGATAAATATCTGAATACACCTCAAAGCCAGCGTTGACAAGTTTTCTAGTTAAGAGTTCTTTAGTCTCAAGGGACTTATTTAATTGGTTTGCATTTATAGTTATAATTCTTTTCATATATTCACCTCTTCATACTTTGTATTATAACATAGTTTTATAACTCTTAATTTATAAATTTATAAATGACCTAGCTTGTTGTGAATGTGTTAAAATATGTATAGGGGGTATAAAAAATTACATAAGAGGTGAAGACGTGTTTAAGGTAAAAAATATCACAAAAAAATTAGGTAAATTTAAATTAAATAATATAAACTTGGAATTAAAAGAAGGAGAGATTATTGGAGTTATAGGACCAAATGGTTCTGGAAAGACAACTTTAATAAAAATTATAATGGGGATTATTGATGCTGATGAAGGTGAAATTGAACTTTGTAATGAAACAATTGACAACTCTCCAGTAAGTTTTAAAAACAATATTGGTTTTGTATATGATTCTTTACAATTTTATCCGCATTTGAAGGTGAAAGAGTTTAGAAGAATAGTATCTTTATTTTATAGTAATTTTGATAGAGAAAGATTTGATGAATATCTTGAAAAATTTGAAATAGAAGAAAATATACATATTAAGAATTTATCCAAAGGACAATCTGAGAAGCTTATGCTAGCAAATGCACTTAGCCATAATGCAAAACTACTTATTTTGGATGAACCAACCGCTGGAATAGACCCAATTGTAAGAAAAGAAATAATGCAGTATCTAAAAGATTTTGTGAAAAATGGGAGTAGTAGTGTAATAATTTCAACTCACAATACTGATAATTTAATTAGGATTGCGGATTATCTTATTTTTGTAAATAAAGGAAATCAAATTTTTACAATAAAGAAAGATATGATAGAGCAGGAATATAAAATAATTAGGGCAAATAAAGCAGAATTAGACGAAATTAAAGAAAATATAGTGGGTGTAAAAGAGTATAAATATTATAGTGAAGCACTACTAAAAGTTGGAGATAGCTTAAAAGTAAAAAGCTTATTGATAGAAATTGATAAACATAAAGTTAAAAATCCTACTATAGAAGAACTAATGTATTATTATGTAAATGAGGTGAAATAATGTTCAATTTGATAAGAAAAGATTTAATAGTAGGAGTTAGTTCAGATGGGATTCGTAATTTGAAGTACATATTGCTATTTTTTATTTTTTATTTTTTCCTTAATTCAATTTCGTATTATACCGTAAGTGTTGTCATAAGTTATTTGATTTTTGTAAATACATTTGAATGTGATTATGAAAGTGATTCAAGAATATTTATAAGAAGTATGCCAGTTAGTATTGAAGATATAGTGTATTCAAAGTATTTATTAGGTGTGGGATTAATAATTTTTATAACAACAATTGCATCTTTAATAAGTAAATTGACATCATTAGTGTTTTTTAGAAGCATGGTTTTAAATGATGTGTTCTTTTCTATAAATATATTTTTAGCAATTTTATCAATAGTACTTCCTTTATTTTTTAAATTTGGATATGGCAAAATGAAAATTTGTGGATTAATAATAAGTATTTTAGTTTACTTTGTATATGGGAGTATTTTAAGAATGGTTAGTATGATAGTATATCAAGTAAAGCATGTTAATTATAGTAAGGTAGGAGGCGTATACCTTTCAAATTATATTACTGATATGACTAATACTAGATATATAAATCTATATAGTATTACATTTTTGACTATAATAATTTTTATAATATCTATGTATTTTTCTATTAAGATTTCAAAAAAAAATAAGTTTAATTATAAAAGTTTTTAATTAATATTATAGCGTAAAATATAAGGAGATTAGAAATGAATAAGTTTATAAAAGTTTCAATTTTTATTTTGGGAGTTTTTACACTATTCATAGCTATAAATAAATTAGCATATAGAGATATGGTAAGTGTCAAAGATTATGAAATAAATCATTTAGAGGAAATTGTTTTTGATTTTGATAGCAGAAGAAGCGAAGAAATTGGTACTGTTATAAGATTCAAAATAAGTAATAATAGTAAATACAGATATAGGTTAAACAGTGCAAAAATGAGATTTGAGAATTGTATTGAGAGTAAAAAAGGAGAGAATAAATGCTCTTATTATGTAAATATAGATTTGTTTAATGAAAAAAATTCTATAACTGAAAAAACCTTAAACTATGGGATAAAGTCGAATAATCAAGGTTATGTCGATTTTGTGATTCCAAAGGGGTTAAACTTTGACTACAGGTATTTTAATGACTCTGGTATGAGTGTAGAATATAAGGGCGAATTTACTGTGGAAATGCCTATCGCAAAAGGTTTATATCTAGTAGTTAGAAAAAATAATGATGTATGGAATTCTAATGTTATGGAGTAATTTGAAAAAATTGAAAAATAAAGTTATTGCATATATAATTAAAATAGTATGAAATTTATAAATATTCAGGCTAGGAGGGTGTTCAATGTCAATAAGCAATGTAAGAGAGTATTTTAAAGAATTTGGAAGGGAAGATAGCATACTAGAGTTTGAACAATCTAGTGCTACTGTAGAACTTGCGGCAGAAGCAGCAGGAGTTATTCCAGCTAGAATCGCTAAGACTCTTTCATTTAAAATAGGAGAGGATGCAATTTTAATTGTTACAGCTGGAGATGCTAAGATTGATAATAAAAAATACAAGGATGAGTTTAGTTGTAAAGCTAAAATGTTAGCACCAGAAGAAGTTCTAGATTTTACTGGACATGCTATTGGTGGTGTTTGTCCATTTGGTTTAAAAAATCCTTTAAAAGTATATCTAGATGATTCAATGAAGAGATTTGATACAGTATTTCCTGCATGTGGTAGCAGTAATTCAGCAATAGAACTTACATGTGATGAAATGGAGAAATTTTCTAAGTGTGAGAAATGGGTAGATGTTTGTAAAAATTGGTAAAAAATATAATGAAAATTAGTAAAAAAATATCCCTGTATACAGTCTGTGTGGGGATATTTTTATGTGGAAAATATTTATAAATCTAAGAGAAAAATCTAATTTAAACTAATAATCCAAAAAAAAGTTAAAAAATTCTGATTTTTCTTCAAAATAATAAAAAAATGACAAAAAAATGGAAAAAATGTAGTAAATATTGTTAAAAAAATAATTAGAAATTATTGAAAAATTATCCTTTGAGTGATACTATTATAAATGTAAGATATTTAAAAAACAAAAATAATCACGAAAAAATATGATTATTTAGCTCTATTAAAATAATTTTGATATGATAGAAAAAATTTATATATGGGTTGAAATACTAATATACATAACATTTACTATTGATATACCCTAGAATGAACATCATAAACAAATTATTTTATCTATAACCATTGTGAGAGAAGTCTTATTCTAGCTTGAAATTTCACAAAATTCCAAAAAGCGAGATTTTTTTTAAGAACAGTTGACTTTAAATTAACAATTTATAATTAAATTAATGTCATAATCGGTTAATATAATTGCATATAAATATAGGGCGGACTTTAATTAAGGTTATAAATTTCTCGACGTATACTCAAATACTTTATTATAGATGTTGCCGAGATTTTAATTAATAAATGAAAATAAAATATTTATAAAATACTGAGGAGGCTATTATGGATTTAAATTCTAAAAAATATCAGATGCTTAAAGAGTTATATGTAAGCTTCGCTGAAAATGAAGTTAAACCTTTAGCAACAGAGCTTGATGAAGAAGAAAGATTTCCTTATGAAACAGTGGAAAAAATGGCAAAGGCAGGAATGATGGGTATACCGTATCCAAAAGAGTATGGTGGAGAAGGTGGAGACACTGTAGGTTATATAATGGCTGTTGAAGAATTGTCTAGAGTTTGTGGAACTACAGGAGTTATATTATCGGCTCATACATCTCTTGGTTCATGGCCTATATATCAATATGGTAATGAAGAACAAAAACAAAAATTCTTAAGACCATTAGCAAGTGGTGAAAAATTAGGAGCATTTGGTCTTACTGAACCTAATGCTGGTACAGATGCGTCTGGACAACAAACTACTGCTGTTTTAGATGGAGATGAATACATACTTAATGGCTCAAAAATATTTATAACAAATGCAATAGCTGGTGACATATATGTAGTAATGGCAATGACTGATAAATCTAAAGGTAATAGAGGAATTTCAGCATTTATAGTTGAAAAAGGAACTCCTGGATTTAGCTTTGGTGTTAAAGAAAAGAAAATGGGTATAAGAGGTTCAGCTACTAGTGAATTAATATTTGAAGATTGTAGAATACCTAAAGAAAATTTACTTGGAAAAGAAGGCCAAGGATTTAAGATAGCAATGTCTACTCTTGATGGTGGTAGAATTGGTATTGCAGCACAAGCTTTAGGTTTAGCACAAGGTGCTCTTGATGAAACAGTTAAATATGTAAAAGAAAGAGTACAGTTTGGTAGACCACTATCAAAATTCCAAAATACACAATTCCAATTAGCTGATATGGAAGTTAGAATACAAGCGGCTAGACATCTTGTATATCAAGCAGCTATAAATAAAGACTTAGGAAAACCTTATGGAGTAGAAGCAGCAATGGCAAAATTATTTGCAGCAGAAACAGCTATGGAAGTTACTACAAAAGCTGTACAACTTCATGGTGGATATGGATACACTCGTGATTATCCAGTAGAAAGAATGATGAGAGATGCTAAGATAACTGAAATATATGAAGGAACTAGTGAAGTTCAAAGAATGGTTATTTCAGGAAAATTATTAAAATAGAGATATTAAAATATACACAATAGGTCGATATTAAAATAGATATGGAGGAAGGATTTATGAAGATAGTCGTTTGTATAAAACAAGTTCCAGATACAACAGAAGTTAAACTAGATCCTAATACAGGTACTTTAATTAGAGATGGAGTACCAAGTATAATAAACCCTGATGATAAAGCAGGTTTAGAAGAAGCGATAAGATTAAAAGAAGAAATGGGAGCTCATGTAACTGTAATAACAATGGGACCTCCTCAAGCAGATATGGCTTTAAAAGAAGCTTTAGCAATGGGTGCAGATAGAGGAATATTATTAACAGATAGAGCCTTTGCAGGTGCTGATACTTGGGCAACTTCATCAGCATTAGCAGGAGCATTAAAAAATATAGATTTTGATATTATGATAGCTGGAAGACAGGCTATAGATGGTGATACTGCACAAGTTGGACCTCAAATAGCTGAACATTTAAAACTTCCATCAATAACATATGCTGAAGAAATAAAAACTGAAGGCGAATATGTTTTAGTAAAAAGACAATTTGAAGATTGTTGTCATGACTTAAAAGTTAAAATGCCATGCCTTATAACAACTCTTAAAGATATGAACACACCAAGATACATGAAGGTTGGAAGAATATATGATTCTTTTGAAAATGATGTAGTAGAAACTTGGACTGTAAAAGATATAGAAGTTGACCCTTCTAACTTAGGTCTAAAAGGTTCTCCAACTAGCGTATTTAAATCATTTACGAAATCAGTTAAACCAGCTGGTACAATATACAACGAAGATGCAAAAGCATCTGCTGGAATTATTATAGATAAATTAAAAGAAAAATATATCATATAATTAAGGGGGGATAAAGAATGGGTAATGTTTTAGTAGTAATAGAACAAAGAGAAAATGTAATTCAAACTGTTTCTTTAGAATTATTAGGAAAGGCAACAGAAATAGCCAAAGATTATGATACAAAAGTTTCTGCATTACTTTTAGGTAGTAAGGTAGAAGATTTAATAGATACATTAGCACATTATGGAGCTGATGAAGTAATAGTAGTAGATGATGAAGCTTTAGCAGTGTATACAACTGAACCATATACAAAGGCTGCATATGAAGCAATAAAAGCAGCGGACCCAATAGTTGTATTATTTGGAGCAACTTCAATAGGTAGAGATTTAGCACCTAGAGTATCTGCTAGAGTACATACAGGACTTACTGCTGACTGTACAGGACTTGCAGTAGCTGAAGATACAAAATTATTATTAATGACAAGACCTGCTTTTGGTGGAAATATAATGGCAACAATAGTTTGTAAAGATTTCAGACCTCAAATGTCTACAGTTAGACCAGGCGTTATGAAGAAAAATGAAGTTGATGAAACTAGAGAAGCTGTAATTAATCGTTTTAAAGTAGAATTTACTGAGGCTGACAAATTAGTTCAAGTTGTAGAAATAATAAAAGAGGCTAAAAAACAAGTTAAAATAGAAGATGCTAAAATATTAGTTTCTGCTGGACGTGGAATGGGCGGAAAAGAAAATTTAGATATACTTTATGAATTAGCTGAAGTTATAGGTGGAGAAGTTTCTGGTTCTCGTGCAACTATAGATGCAGGATGGTTAGATAAAGCAAGACAAGTTGGTCAAACTGGTAAAACTGTAAGACCAGACCTTTATATAGCATGTGGTATATCTGGAGCAATACAACATATAGCTGGTATGGAAGATGCTGAGTTTATAGTTGCTATAAACAAAAATCCAGAAGCTCCAATATTTAAATATGCTGATGTTGGTATAGTTGGAGATGTTCACAAAGTACTTCCAGAACTTATAAGTCAATTAAGTGTTGCAAAAGAAAAAGGTGAAGTTTTAGCTAACTAATTTCTTGGGGAGGGTATTATGAGTACAAGCGATGTTAAAGTTTATGAGAATATAGCTGTTGAAGTAAATGAAAATATATGTACAGTGAAAATGAATAGACCTAAAGCCCTTAATGCAATAAATTCAAAAACTTTAGAAGAACTTTATGAAGTATTTGCCGATATTAATAATGATGAAACTATTGATGTAGTAATACTGACAGGGGAAGGAAAAGCATTTGTAGCTGGAGCAGATATTGCATATATGAAAGATTTAGATGCCATAGCTGCTAAAGATTTTAGTCTTCTAGGAGCTAAAGCTTTTAGAGAAATAGAAGATAGTAAAAAAGTAATAATAGCAGCTGTAAATGGATTTGCTTTAGGTGGAGGATGCGAACTAGCAATGGCTTGTGATATAAGAATTGCATCTGCTAAAGCTAAATTTGGGCAACCAGAAGTAACTCTTGGGATAACTCCAGGGTATGGAGGAACTCAAAGACTTACAAGACTGGTTGGACTGGCAAAAGCAAAAGAATTAATCTTTACAGGTCAAGTTATAAAAGCTGATGAAGCTGAAAAAATAGGGCTAGTAAATAAAGTTGTCGAGCCAGAAGCTTTAATGGAAGAAGTTGAAAAACTAGCTAAAACAATAGCTAAAAATGCTCAACTTGCAGTTAGATACTCTAAAGAAGCTATACAACTTGGTGCTCAAACTGATATAGATACTGGAATAGATATAGAATCTAATTTCTTTGGACTTTGTTTTTCAACTAAAGACCAAAAAGAAGGAATGTCAGCTTTTATTGAAAAAAGAGAAGCTAACTTTATAAAAGGATAAACAAATCTAATTAAAAATATATTTGCTGTTAACTAGATTGAATAAATACTTTAATCTAGTTAACAGAATATAAATACTAAAATAACAGGAGGTTATAACTATGAAATTAGCTGTAATAGGTAGTGGAACTATGGGAAGTGGTATTGTACAAACTTTTGCAAGTTGTGGTCATGATGTATGTTTAAAGAGTAGAACTCAAGGTGCTATAGATAAATGTTTAGGCTTATTAGATAAAAATTTAACTAAATTGGTTACTAAAGGAAAAATGGACGAAGCTACAAAAGCAGAAATATTAAGTCATGTTAGTTCAACTACTAACTATGAAGATTTGAAAGACATGGACTTAATAATAGAAGCATCTGTAGAAGATATGAACATAAAGAAAGATGTTTTTAAATTATTAGATGAGTTATGTAAAGACGATACTATTTTAGCAACAAATACTTCATCATTATCTATAACAGAAATAGCTTCTTCTACTAATAGAGCAGATAAAGTTATAGGAATGCATTTCTTCAATCCAGTTCCTATGATGAAATTAGTTGAAGTTATAAGCGGTCAATTAACATCAAAAGTTACTTTTGATACAGTATTTGAATTATCTAAGAGTATCAATAAAGTACCAGTAGATGTATCTGAATCTCCTGGATTTGTAGTAAACAGAATACTTATACCTATGATAAATGAAGCTGTTGGTATATATGCAGATGGCGTTGCAAGTAAAGAAGAAATAGATGAAGCTATGAAACTAGGTGCAAACCATCCAATGGGACCTTTAGCATTAGGTGATTTAATAGGATTAGATGTTGTTTTAGCTATAATGAACGTTTTATACACTGAATTTGGAGACACTAAATATAGACCTCATCCACTTTTAGCTAAAATGGTTAGAGCTAATCAATTAGGAAGAAAAACTAAAATAGGATTCTATGATTATAATAAATAAGAACTGAAATCTAAAAAATTTAACTGATATTGTCTAAAAAAAAACAATCTCAAAAATCTGATAAAAATCTAATTTAATGGGGGTAATGAATATGAGAGAAGTAGTAATTGCCAGTGCAGCTAGAACAGCAGTAGGAAGTTTTGGAGGAGCATTTAAATCAGTTTCAGCAGTAGACTTAGGTATAACAGCAGCTAAAGAAGCTATAAAAAGAGCTAATATAACTCCAGATATGATAGATGAATCACTTTTAGGAGGAGTACTTACAGCAGGTCTTGGTCAAAATATAGCAAGACAAATAGCATTAGGTGCAGGAATACCAGTAGAAAAACCAGCTATGACTATAAATATAGTTTGTGGTTCTGGATTAAGATCTGTTTCAATGGCATCTCAACTTATAGCATTAGGGGACGCTGATATAATGCTAGTTGGTGGAGCTGAAAACATGAGTATGTCTCCTTATTTAGTACCAAGTGCTAGATATGGTGCAAGAATGGGTGATACTGCTTTTGTTGATTCAATGATAAAAGATGGATTATCAGACATATTCAATAACTATCACATGGGTATAACTGCTGAAAATATAGCAGAGCAATGGAATATAACTAGAGAAGAACAAGATGAATTAGCCCTTGCAAGTCAAAATAAAGCTGAAAAAGCTCAAGCTGAAGGAAAATTTGACGAAGAAATAGTTCCAGTGGTTATAAAAGGAAGAAAAGGTGACACTGTAGTAGACAAAGATGAGTATATTAAACCTGGTACTACAATAGAAAAACTTGCTAAATTAAGACCTGCATTTAAAAAAGATGGAACAGTTACTGCTGGTAATGCATCAGGAATCAATGATGGTGCTGCTATGTTAGTAGTAATGGCTAAAGAAAAAGCTGAAGAATTAGGAATAGAACCTCTTGCAACTATAGTTTCTTATGGAACAGCTGGTGTTGACCCTACAATAATGGGTTATGGACCAGTTCCAGCAACTAAAAAAGCTTTAGAAGCTGCTAATATGACTATTGAAGATATAGATTTAGTTGAAGCTAATGAAGCATTTGCTGCTCAATCTATAGCCGTAGTAAAAGATTTAAACATAGATATGGCTAAAGTTAATGTTAACGGTGGAGCAATAGCTATAGGACATCCAATAGGATGCTCAGGAGCAAGAATACTTACTACACTTTTATATGAAATGAAGAGAAGAGATGCTAAAACTGGTTTAGCTACACTTTGTATAGGTGGTGGAATGGGAACTACTTTAATAGTTAAAAGATAGTTTTAGATTATAATTTTTAAAAATTAAACATTTAACCATGAACTTAACCTGTAAGAGTAACTATTTGTTATTCTTACAGGTTTTTATGGTTAAAAAATAATTATTATCTATTAAACAAAAATAGTGTAAAATATATAATATCATGGTTTTGAAGATATAAAAGAAAGTAGGTAAAAGTTTGTTTAAAAAAGAAAATCAAAAATATAATCTTATATCCTATACAAATGAAGAAGAAATGACTCTAAAAGAAGTTTTGCTGGACAAGCTAAATTTTTCGGTTAGGTCACTATCAAAAATGAAAAGAGAAAAAAGTGTATTAGTAAATGGTGTATATAAAAAGCCAAGTTTAAAAGTGTCTCGTGGGGATTTAATAGAGGTAAAAATAGAAGAAGAAAAAGCAAATTTTGAGCCACAAGATTTAAATTTACAAATAATATATGATGATTTTGATATAATTATGGTAAATAAGCCACCATTTATGGTAGTTCATCCAACTAAAAGTCACTATGATAATACAATAGCAAATGGTATTAGTTATTATATAGAGAAGCATAAAGAAAATGTAAAAATACGATTTGTAAATAGACTTGATATGAACACTTCAGGACTTGTTATAGTAGCAAAAAATGCTTATGCACACCATACTTTGTCTACATCAATGAGTGAAAACAAAGTTGAAAAAACATATATAACAGTAGTGAATGGGATTATAGATGAAGATGAGGGAACTATAAATGAACCAATTTATAGACCTGAAGAGGATTCAATAAAGAGAGTAATAGATGAAAGAGGGCAAGCATCTGTTACTCATTATAAAGTAGTAGAAAGATTAAAAAATGCAACTGTACTAGAAGTAAAGCTAGAAACTGGTAGAACACATCAAATAAGGGTTCATATGGCTCATATAGGTCATGGAATAATAGGTGATGAGTTATATGGTTATATAGATGGAAATCTTATAAATAGGCAAGCTCTTCATGCATATAGCTTAGAGTTTGAACAACCAAGAACAAAAGAAATTTTAAAATTTAAAACAGATATACCAAAGGATATGCAAGAGTTAATATCGAAATTAAGATAGATGGGGTGATATATATGATAATACATAAATTTATAATACATGTTTTGGATAAGAATAGTGATGTTCCAATATTAAATGATTTTGAAGGTAAAGTTAATCAAGAAGTAGATGGATTTTTTCAAAAAGCAATAAAGAGAATTTCAAAGGATGAAGATTTAAGAAAAGGGATTTTTAAAGATTATAATGACAATTTAATTAAAAATTGTTGTGAACAAATAATATATGATGAAAGTTCATTTTTAAAAAACTCTAAAGAAATAGCATCTTATCTGTTTGATGTTATGAAGATTAATGCAGCATTAGAATCTTGTGATTTGGCAATTTGCTTGTATACTGTAAAAGATGAAAAGAGTGTTGCTATATTGAAATTAGATTATAAAAAATTGTATACTCATTCAATTGAGTTTGTAGATGATAAATTTAATATTCAAATGGTATCAAATGAAATTGGTATTCCAGAAACTTTAAGACAAAAAAAAGGAGCTTTAATTGGATTAAGTGGAATGAATGATGAGTTTCATCTAAGACTCTTAGACAAAGATGCAGAAAAAGAGGGTTCAGAATCAAAGTTTGTAACAGAATTTTTGCATGCTAAAAAAATAGATGATGATAAGTATAAGACAAAAGTATTTAAAAATACAGCCGAAAATTGGATAACTAATGCTCTTAGTAATGATATAAAACAAGCAGAAGATGTAAGAAGTATATTAAATTATACATTAAAAGAAAAACATGAAATTGATATAAATGATTTTGTTGATAATTCAATTAAGGATGAAGAATTAAAAGGTAGTTTTAAAGAGCATATGGAAGAAAAAGGTCTTGATGAAGGTTTTAGCATAGATAAAAAATGGGTTGAGAAAAAGCTCAAAAAGAGAAGTATAAAAACTGATAATGGCTTTGATATAAAAGGGAACCTAACTGATTTTGAAGACCCAATGAAATATACTGTAAAGCAAAATCAAGATGGAACTATAGATATAGTAATAAAGAATGTAACATTTTATGAAGAAAAGTAATCTTAATTTGAGTAATTTATAGGATTGGATATAAATTAAGTTAGAAGAAATGTATAGTTAATATAGTTATAAATAAAATGTAGATTAGTCTGTGTAAACTTCTAATAGAAATATTAAGTAGAAGTAGACACAGACTATTTATATTTGTAGACAAAATGATGTTATTTATTTTCTTCGATATATTTACATATATCACCAATACATTTAAAGTTTTCAGCTTCCTCATCTGGTATTTCTATACCAAATTCATCTTCAAGAGCCATTATAATCTCAACAGCATCTAATGAATCAGCTTCTAAATCTTCCATTAAAGATGCTTCCATAGTTATTTCATCTAAATTGTCTAACCCTAATTGTTCTGCTATTATTTCTTTTATTTTTTCAAACATTTTAAGCCTCCTACAGCAGTTTTAATTAATTTTAATGTTAGTTTAATATAATATCAAAAATTTTTCAATATGCAATTAGTAAAAAAAAATAAAATTTTATAAAGGTAGTAATAAAGTCTTATTTGATGAATAAACTTTATTGATAACAAATATAACTTAGGAGGAAATGCTATGAAATATGTAGGCTTATTACTAACATCTGTAGGAATATTTTTACTTATAGCAGTAAATTTTTATTATAATTCAATAACTTTAGATATGCAACGAATAGAGGACTATGTAATGGAAACCAATTTAATTCTTGAAGATGTAGCAGAGAAGGAAAGCTATGTATCTAATGAAAAGGACGATTATATATCAAGATTAATGCATGTAAAGAAAGGCATAGAAAATTCAAAAACATCCTTCTTGATAGAAAGATATAAAGAATACAAAGTAAAATCAATAGAAAGTTTAATTTATACTATATCAGAAGAAAAAAAGGATTATTTAGATGAAGTTGATAGATATAATAAACTGGGAGAAAAAGAAATAAATAAATTAATCAATAAAAACTTTTTAGAAGTAACTTATCTGTCTATTACTACATATATTTAATTAAAGAGACAAAAGTTAGTCTCTTAATGATTCAAGGAGGATTAGTTATGACAAAATTAGAAGACAATATGGAACGTTTCTTTGGAGGATGCGAAGGATTTTTTAGTAATAAAATGTTGATAATAATAGTTATAGTATTCTTATTATTATGTACAGACATTTTAGAAGACTTATTATGCGATGACAATATATGGATATGGGTTATATTAATAGTATTGTTGTTATTTAACTTCGATGATGGTTGTTGTTGCTAAAAAATATTGATTATTAAATAGGCAGAGCCAGTAACTTATACAAGTTATGGTTTTGCCTTTTTTAGTTAAGATAAAAAAATTTTAAAAAAATAATAAAAATACATTAGCAAAATGGAAACCAAATGCATAGTATATGTTAGGAGCGAAAAGCTCAACAAAATATCAACAGGAGGTAACGTGGAATGTTAGATAGATTCTTTGGAGAAGATGGATGTTTTGGTGGAGGAGGATGGTGGATAATCGTACTATTCTTCCTATTTTTAGCTTTTGGAGAGAGCTGGGCAGAATTTGACATAATGGCATGGATTCCATTCCTAATAGTTTTATTAATACTTTGCTGCTGTAGTGGATGCTTAGAATAAGAGTAGTAATTATTAAAAAAGGAGGAGTTTATTATGTTAGATAGATTTTTTGGAAACGATGGATGTTTTGGTGGGGGAGGATGGTGGATAATCGTATTATTCTTCCTATTCTTAGCTTTTGAAGATTGTTGGAGAGATATCGATATAATGTCATGGATACCATTCTTAATACTATTATTAATAACTTGTTCATGTGGTGGATTCTTTGATGGTGATGATGGTTGTGGCTGCGGCTGCTAAAACTAAACTGTTAAAGTGAAAAAATGCTGGTATGTTTTATACCAGCATTTTTTTATTTTATTTTTTAATGTAATTTAAATTAAGAATGAATATTATTAAAATTGTTGAATATAGGGTATAATATAAAATATAATGTATTTAAATGTACTTGCTTTTATGGTAAAATAAGAACTTATATAAATATAGTTAAAATAAGAACCTGTATAAATTTGGTTCAGATTTAGATAAATTTAGCAAAATTAGGAGGATGAAAATGAAAAGTAATATAACGATAAAAGATGTTGCTAAACAAGCAGGCGTGTCAATATCTACAGTATCTAGAGTTATAAATGATTCAAAACCTGTGACTGATGAAGTCAAACAAAAAGTTTTAGAGGTTATAAAAGAAACTGGATATATCCCAAATCCACTTGCAAGAAGCTTAGTAACTAAAAAGAGTCAATTAATAGGGGTAATAGTTCCAGAAGTTTCAGATTCTTTTGTTAATGAGATATTAAATGGAATAGAAGAAGTTGCTAAAATGTATGATTATGATATTCTTTTAGCTAATACATACTCTGATAAAGAACAAGAGTTAAAGAGTATAAATCTATTAAGAGCAAAACAAGTAGAAGGTATAGTTATGATTTCATGGGTAGTTGAACAAGAGCATATCAACTATATACAAAATTGTGGTATACCAGCAACATATATAAGTAAAACTGCTAGAAATTATGATATATACACAGTGAGCACTAGTAATAAAGAAGCTACTTTTGATATGACAGAACATCTTATAAAGAAAGGTCATGAAAAGATAGCTTTTATAATGACAAGTAAAGATGATACTGTTTTAGAAATGGAAAGACTTTCAGGCTACGAAGAAGCACTTTCAAGTAATAATATAGAGTTGGACAAGAGTTTAATCAAATATGGTGGAACTGATTATGAAAGTGGATACCATAGTATGAAAGAATTATTAGATGAAGAAATAATACCTCATGCAGCCTTTGTTACGGGTGATGAGGCTGCTATAGGAGCTATAAATGCTATCTGTGATGCTGGATATAAGGTTCCAGAAGACATATCAGTTGCAGGATTTAATGATGTTAAGATAGCTAAGATGTATAGGCCTAAGCTTACTACAGTTTATCAGCCTTTATATGATATGGGAGCAGTAGCAATAAGAATGGTTATTAAATTAATCAATAAAGAATTAATTGAAAACAAGAAAATAGAATTACCTTATCAAATTGTTGATAGAGAAAGTGTTATAGAGAGAAAGAAATAAAGTTATTAAAGTCAATCAGGTAGTGTTTAAAACACTACCTGATTTTTAGTTTAAATAATATGCAATTAAAATATTTTAGTTAAAAATAATAACTTTAAACCTTAAAAGTAGTTTATTTTTGTTTATTCATGAGGGTTGGATTTTTTAGTTTTCTTAAATATACTCTTAGATTTTTTTTGTTGATTATTTGGTGTATTTTTTGGTGCAGGTGTATTTGATTTACCTTTAGTTGGTTGCTTAGTCTTTTTAGTTTTAGCAGGTTTAGTATCTCTTTGAGTCTCTGCATCTGATATTTTATCCATTATAGTATCTAATTTTTTACGTTGATTGTCATCTAAAAATGCTTTGAATTTTGATACTACTTCCTCTCTTCCATCTAGGTTCTTACCTATCTTTATAAGTTCCTCCATAAGTTCACTTTCTGATTTCCCTTTGTAATTATCAGCAATCTTTTCTATCTTATCCTTGTCAATATTTTTTTGCTTAGCCATCTTTTCTAATGAATCTGTATCTATTTTTTTCATAAAAAAACCCCTTTCTATAAATATATATTGAATTATATTCATACTATTTATATATAGAAATAATATTGAAGTGGTGAATTGTGAGTGATATATAATATAAATAAAAATTCTTATAGATAATATATATGCACTGAGCTTTAAAAATGGAACATTAAAATATGAAAAACATACTTTAATATAGGGCAATTATATAATATAAGGGGGAATTGTCTTGAATAACTTACTATTTTTGATTGGAGTGATTGCATTGAGTAATGGTAATATCTCTATATTTGATGATAAAGATAAATCAAAGAAAAATAATAGAGCCAGAAAAAACAAAAAAAATTCAAATGAGAAATTATCAAAAGCTATACATGAAACTTTAAGGTTTGATGCAAATGATATAAAAAGAGGTCTAAGACTTATGGATTTGAGTGAAGAAGACCTAGAAATGGGAATGGAAATAATAACAAGAACTAAAAAATACATGTCAAGAGATGAAAGGAAAATACTAGTAAAAATAGAAAGTATTTTAGACTTAGTTAGAGGCATAAAGAAACTTAACAATATAGATGTGGTAGATGTTGAAGAGGAAACAGATTTTTTTAGAAAAATGGATAGTGAAGACAAAAAAAATATGATGATAAAAGAAATTATAGATGTATTTCCAGAAAAGAGAAAAAATTCTGTTGAAAAGGCTATAGGAATGAAAAAAAAGATAGATTTATTTGCAGAATTGTTTTTACCTGATGATTTTGGTGAAGGTGGATTTAGTTTAAGTTCTTTGGCAAATATAAATAATCTAGGTAGTATGAATAATCTTAAACTGCTAGGAAATCTTTTAAGAGGTGATGATAGTAATAATGATGATGATGAATATGAAGATAATAATGAAGAAGATGAAGAATTAGATTATGAAGATGAGATAGATGATAATGAAGAAGAATTAACAGAAGATGAAGAAACAGACCATGAGTATGCAGAAAATGATGAAAATATAGTATATGATGAAGAATTATATGATGTTAATGAACAAAAGCATGAACATAATCGTAATGAAAAAAATACTAGAAGTAAAGCTAAGAGAAAGTAATAATTAACTAAATACATAAAGAGAAAAGGAAGAAAAAGTAATACTAGAATAAGATTATCTTAATTACTATATAAAACCACTTTAAAAAATTCAAAATTTATTATATAATAATAATATGAAATCCTGAAACATACGATAAGGCTTTTTTAAATTCAACCTACAAATGAAATACGGGAGACCGTGTCTAGTAAATTATAACATGCCTGTTTAGTTTGGACGTTAAAGGTTACTGGCAAGTCACCCACCTGGGAGTGCCTAGGGTGTGAATTTACTTAGCCACCGGTGTTTCGGGACAAAAAAAGTGCTACTATTTTAAATAGTAGTACTTTTTTTTATTAAAATGCATTTTTCTACCAAATATACCTAATTATTGAGAAATTTAAAAAGCTAAGTAACAATTAGGATTATAAGTGCATAGTATTAATTAGGCTATAAAAAGCCGAAGACTTAATAAGAATCGCTTACAGGGAGGGCAATGAAAAATGCAAGATTACAAAAAAAATAAAAGAAGAATGCTAAATCAGCCAATGTCTACAATGAATGAAGAAGAAGTGTATACAGATGAAATAAGTTCAGATGAGATGAGAGGATTCAAAAAATCACATCATCATAATGGATGTAACAATGATAATAATTGTGATTGTCATGATGATTGTAAACCTAATCCATGCAATCCATGTAAACCTAATCCATGCAAACCTAATCCATGTGATGACAATTGTGGATGCCATGATAATTGTAAATGTGATTGTGAACCATGCCAAATGGATTCAGATGAATGTTTTGAAAACAAATGTGGACCAAACTGCTGTAATCCTATATCTCCAAGAAACTTTTCTGTAGCAAATGCAGTTCCATTTGCAATAGAAGCTAATAGAATTTTTGATACTATGCAATTCCAAACATTTACAGATGCAACTGGACCAAATGGAGAACCATTAACTTTTGAAACAGAAGTAGTAGAAGTATTTGGTTCAGTTCCAAGTGCAGGTAGAGCAAGTGTAACTATAGATAAAATATGCTTAAGTAATGATGGAATAGTTATAGACACAGGAATGACAACTTTAGAAGATTTCGATTTAGATCCATTAGGAGATATAATAGGAAGAAACTGTGAAACAACTTTTGAATATGCAGTATGTGGAGAAAGAAACGCTGAATGTTGTAGACAAGGAAAAGGCAAATCAGTAGCTTATAAACAAAGAGGCTTAACTGTAGCAGTTCGTAATCTAGTATTAGAACTAAGAGGTAGATGTGGATGTACAGAATTCGTTGCATTAGCTTTCCCAGCAGTTAGAGCAGGAGGTGGATGTAAGAGAAGAGTTGATTTTGTAGAATTTACTTTTAACACACTTTCAGCACCAATATGCTTGCCAGCTGACGGAAGAGCTGTCACTTTAAGACAAGAATACCAAACTAACTTAACTGTAGATTGTATAGGAAAATCTATATTAAAATTAGAATGTAATGAATGTTGTGAACCTATGTATGAATTAATTATACCAAATGATATAGATTTAGTACTTTGCTTACAAGAAACAGTTAGCACATTAATAAGTGAACAAATAGTAGTTTTAGCATCACCAAACCCAATCCAACCAAGACTTGTTGATACTTTCTCTAAAGTATGTGATTTTTCGCAATGTGGACCTAATCATGGAAGTGGAAATTCAGGTTGCCACAGATAGATAGGTAGATATATAGACAGTTTAAATTATAAATAAAAATCATTTAAGGAAGGCTACCAATAGTAGATGATTTACATTGGTAGCCTTCACGTTATTTATAACTAATGTATAGATTTTATAGATTTAAAAAGTACTATAGTATGTAATAAACAAGTAAATATTGATACTATTGTCATTGTGTATATGTATGCATAAATATTAAGTCCTGGAATAGGAAGAAATACATATAGAGCTACTAGCTGAATTAACATACCAATGATAGTGTTTATACTTGAAGCTAATTCTTTTCTTATTGAATGTAAAATACCAGATAGCGTTTGATTTAGTGACATAAATAGTGGTACTAAAAACATAGCTTTTAAATATTCTCCAGCAAGTTTATTTTTAAATACTAGTATACATAAATCTTTTCCAAAGAAATAAAAAAACACTGATGATAGTATACCTACAAATAAAGTTAGGATTACAGAATACTTTATTTTTTTTAGGACACTTTTACGTTTTCTTAAGGCCATTTCTTGTGATATAGTAGGTATCAAATTTACAATAAGTGCTGAGCCAACAGTAAATGGTAAAAATATAAATGGCATTACCATCCCGCTGACGACACCATACATACTTAATGATTGTTGATAAGTCATGCCTGATAATGCTAATCTTGATGGTATCATCATAGAGCTAATAGATTGTAAAAGTATATTTGACATTCTATTGCAAGTTATAGGTATGGACATTTTCAATGTTTCCATAGAGGAATTATAAAAATCTTTTATACTTATAATATATTTATTGTCAAATGAAGAATCTCGACATAAACATATGAGCATAAATATGATATTACTCAATTCACCAATAGATATACCTAAAAGAGCAATATAACAATTCATAGACTTATCATTTACATACATAACGAGTAAAAAAACAAATAGAATTTTACCCATCTGTTCAATAATTTGTCCAATAGCAGGAACTTTTACGTTCTTTATGCCGTAGTAATACCCCCTAAGTACATTTGAAAGTGTTATTATAACTATGGCAGGACAAACTGCTAGTATAAATAAGTTCAATTTAGGGTCTTTTAGAAACTTAAGTGATAAAAAAGAACTATTGAAAGATGCAACTATAGATATAATTAATGCTACAAAAAATGATATGTATAAAGTTGATATAAACAAAGCATTAGTGTTGTGCTTATCATTTAAAGCTTTTCTTTTTGCAACTAGACAACTAAGTGCAGTAGGTATTCCAGTTGTTGTAACAGCTAAACAAATCATTAAAAAGTTAAAAATCATATGATATATACCTAGACCTGTTTCGCCTAAAGCTCTTGATAAGAATATTTTATATAAAAATCCAAATATTCTTACGACAAAGTTAGACATAAATAAAATAACTGTTGATAGTACTAAATAAGGTACTTTCAAAAAAAATCACCTCCTTATCTTTTAAATATATTCATAAGGAGGTGTAAAAATTTATAATTTTATAAATTCTGGTTTCATTTTATTAAATTTAGATACATACTTAAATCCCATGTTTTTTAGTAATGAATATATGTAATCAAATTCATATGCAACTTGACTTACATGATGTGAATCTGAGCCTGTAGTTATGATTTCTCCTCCTAAATCTTTATACATCTGAAGGATATATCTAGATGGAGTTAAATCTGGCAGGTTGTATCTGTAGCAAGATGTGTTTATTTCGATACCTTTACCATCATAGATAGCTTGCTTGAGAGTTTCTTCAATTATATCTGAAAATAGTCTGTCATCTAGGATGGTATCATAAGGTGCATATCTTTTAATTAAATCTAAATGACCTAAAACAGAGTAATCCTTGTAGTTTTTAACAATATTATACAAATAAAGGTAGTAGTTCTCATAGACCTCATGTTGAGTCTTACCTTCAAAATAGCTACCAAGGTATAAATCCATTTTATCTATAGCATGAATAGAGCATATTATAAAATCTAATGGATATTGATGAGCTTCTTTTCTATATGTATCTATTAATTGAGTTTGAACTCCAAATTCAATCCCTTTTTTTATTGATATTTTATCTTTATATCTATTTTTAAGAGTTTCTAGACTTTTAAAATAATCTTCGTAAACAATCGAAAAAGAATCATCCGCATAAACATCATAATCGACATGGTCTGTGAAACAAATTTCATTTATACCAAGGTCTATAGATTTTTTTATCATTTCTTCCATTGTAGATTTTCCATCAGTAGAGAAACTTGAGTGCATGTGATAGTCGTAAAACATAAATATTTCCCCTTTTTATAAAAATTTTGGTATTATATATACATACTAAATAATATCAAATATATGCTAAGGCATCAATAAAATATAAAAACAATAAGCGGTGATAAATATGGAAAAATACAAAATAGATTTAAGTGAAAGGAAGTCAACTAAATATATACAAATATTTAATCATATAAAACAGTTAATAATAAACAAAGAACTAGTTGAGCATGAAAAACTTCCACCAATAAGAAAGTTATCAGATTATTTACATGTAAATAATACTACTATAGTTAAAGTATATGAGCTTTTGGAAAATGAAGGATATGTATATAAAATTATAGGAAGTGGAACTTTTGTATCAAATTCAAATTCTTATAAAAATGGTATAGATAAAGGGAAAAACAAGAATATTAGACAAAGAGATGATTTAATTCATTTCGATAATGGAAATCCATCTAATGATATGTTTCCTATAGATTCATTTAAAAATGCTGTAAACATGGCATTATCTAAAGATGGAAGTTCAATATTTGATTACGATGAAGGGCTAGGCTCTGAGGAGTTAAGAGAAAAGATGGTAGAGTATTTAAGTGATGAAAATATAAATACTACTAAAGAAAACATTCAAATAATCTCAGGAGCACAGCAAGGTATAGATATAGTTTGTAAAGGGCTTATAAGTTATTCTGATGTTGTTTTTATGGAAGAACCCTCTTACAATGGAGCAATTGAAGTATTTAAAAGTAGAGGTGCAAAAATAATATCTATACCTATGTTAGATGATGGAATTGATATAGGTATTTTAAAATTAAAATTGGAAAAAATAAAACCAAGACTTATATATATTATGCCTAATTTTCAAAATCCAACAGGTATATCTTATTCTACATATAAAAAAAAGAAGCTAATAGAATTGGCAGAAGAGCATGATTTTTATATAATTGAAGATGATTTTATCAGTGATTTTATATTTGATTCAGAGGATAATAGGACAGTCAGGAGCTATGATGATAAAAATAGGGTAGTATATATAAAGAGTTTTTCAAAAATACTTATGCCAGGCTTAAGAATAGGAATTGTAGAAATGCCAAATGAATTATTAAAAAAAGTTTTGTGGGCTAAATATTCATCAGACATATCAACACCAGGTCTTATTCAAAAATCAATGTATTACTATATGGAGAATTTCAATTGGAAGAATTATCTAAGTCATATAGAGAAGATATATACTGATAAGTACAAGTTAGCAAAAAACTTGATTAATGATAAATTGAGTGGTAAATTAAAAGTTAGAAAATCTTGTGGAGGTATAAACTTTTTTTTAGAATTGCCAAGAGGGTATACATCACAAAGCTTTACAAGTTTTATGTTAAATAAAGGAGTATCCATGCTTCCAGGGACTTATTTTTTTGATAATCTAGTGGATGATAGATTTTTTAGAATAAATATAGCTCGTCCAAGTATGGAAGAGTTAGAAAAGGGAATATCTATAATAAGTGATAATATAGAAGAGTTTTTCTGTGAATATAAAAATAAGTTAGATATAAAAAGTAATAAATTATTTTATTAATAAATAGAAGTTTTTTAGGAGGAAAAAATGTTTGACAAGAAGAAATTAGATAGGATTAATGAATTAGCAAAGAAAAATAAAGAGGGAGCTCTTTCTGATGATGAAATCAAAGAAAGGGAGATTTTAAGAAAGGAATATTTAGAAAATTTTAGAGCTCATTTTAAATCAAGACTTGATAGTGTTAAAGTAGTCTCACCAGAAGAATATGAACAATATATGAAAAATAATAAAAATTAAAACTTAATAGGAGGAAAACATGGACTTAAAGCATAAATTTAAGAATGCATGGGAAATTGAAAAAAAAGAGAATGCTATTGAACAGGTTATGGAATATGCTCGCAATTATATGGATTTTTTAAGTAAATCAAAAACTGAAAGACTTTCAGTAAAAGAAATTATAAAATTGGCTAAAGAAAATGGTTATATTTCAATAGATGAAGCTATGGAAAATGGAAGTGTAAGTCATGGGGACAAGATTTATGCTATAAATAAAGAAAAAGCAGTGGCACTTTTTGTAATAGGTAAAAACTATATAGAAAAAGGTATGAAGATTATAGGTAGTCATATAGATTCTCCAAGATTAGATTTAAAACCAAACCCATTGTATCAAGAAGCTAATCTAGGTTTTTTTAAGACTCACTACTATGGAGGAATTAAAAAATATCAATGGACAGCTATTCCTCTTGCTTTACATGGAGTAGTTATATTAAATGATGGTACAAAGGTGGATGTATCTATTGGTGAAGAAGACAGTGACCCAGTGTTTTGTGTAACTGACCTATTAGTTCATTTAGCTGGAAACCAAATGCAAAAGAAATTGTCAGAAGGAATCAGTGGTGAAGCTTTAAATGTATTAATTGGAAATATGCCTTTGGATGGCGAAGAAAAAGAACCTATAACAGCAAATATATTAAAAATTTTAAATGAAAAATATAGTATAGTTGAAGAAGATTTATTAAGCGCTGAGATTGAAGTAGTTCCAGCTGGGAAGGCAAGAGATTTGGGGTTTGATAGGTCAATGGTATTAGGATATGGTCATGATGATAGAGTATGTTCATATGCTGCTGTAAAAGCTATACTAGAGACTAGACAACCAGAATTTACTTCAGTTACATTATGTGTAGACAAAGAAGAAGTTGGCTCCCAAGGAAATACAGGTATGCATTCAAAGTTTTTTGAAAATACTGTGGCTGAGTTAATAGCTTTAGAAGGCGATTACTGTGATATTAAGGTAAGAAGAGCTTTAGCAAATAGTAAAGTATTATCAGCTGATGTTGCAGCTGGATATGACCCAAATTTTGATGAGGCATATGAAAAAAGAAACTCTGCATATATGGGAAATGGAATAGTTTTAAATAAGTATACTGGTTCGAGAGGTAAGAGTGGATGTAATGATGCTAATGCTGAGTTTATATCAGAAGTAAAAAGAATTTTTAACGAGGGTAATGTAGTATGGCAAACTGCTGAACTTGGTAAAGTGGACCAAGGTGGAGGTGGAACAATAGCCTATATCTTAGCAAATCAAGGTGCAGAGGTTATAGATTGTGGTGTTGGTGTTTTAAATATGCATGCACCGCATGAGATTGTTTCTAAAGTAGATATATATGAAATGTACAAAGGATATAAATCGTTTTTTAATATAAATTTATAAGTTTAATATACAATAGTATAAGTAATAAGTAATAAGTAATAAGTAATAAGTAATAAGTAATAAGTAATAAGTAAATAGAGTAGTATTATACTATGCTCATTAATTAAATGAACATAGTATAATACTACTCTATTTATTATTTTATTATTTAACAGCTTATAATTTAAATTTGAGTGTCGTGTATTAAAATTATTATATTATGATTTCAAAGTACTCACATAGTCTGTTTAGAAATTTATCTTCCAATGGAGAAAAAGTTTTCTTTTTAGAATAAATAAAGAAAAATTTTCTTGTAAAATCAACATCTTTTACTTTGTAGCATTTTATTTTGCCTGCATTTAGATAATCA
The DNA here is from genome assembly GCF_020676075.1 of Clostridioides sp. ES-S-0001-03. NCBI lineage: Bacteria > Bacillati > Bacillota > Clostridia > Peptostreptococcales > Peptostreptococcaceae > Clostridioides > Clostridioides sp. ES-S-0001-03. The sequence goes on from NZ_JACVWJ010000002.1 coordinate 53,215, forward strand.
ATAGCTGAAATATATGATATAAAAGATACACCAAGGCCTAATCTAACCATTTCTTTAATGGCTTCATTTGATTCTACATGAGCTATTACATTTAATTTGTTTACCGGAAAGTTATTTTTGCTAAGGGTGTTTAGTATTAAGTTTCTAGTACCAGAGCCTTCTTTTCTCATAATAAAATTGACAGAAGCCAATTCTTCTATATCAATGTAATTGTTATTGTTATCAATTTTAAAATCTGAAGGAGTAATAAGTACAAGTTCATCATCTAATAAGTCTAGATATTCGATTTGAGGATTGTTAATTTTAGAACCAACTAATCCAAAGCTTATCCGTTCATTTAAAATTTCTGATATAGCATATTGAGAATCATAATGGCTTATGGAAAATTTTACATCTGGATAACTCATAGAAAAATTCTTCATAAAATCAGGTAGAATATAAGTTTCAGGTATAGAACTACATGCTATATCTATAATACCTTCTATTTTACCTGAATATTCTTTTATATCATAAATTGCACGTTTGCAGTTATTTAATATATATATGGCATGCTCATAAAGAATTTCACCAGATTTTGTGAGTGTAATAACTTTGTTGCTTCTGTTTATAAGTACAGTTTCTAACTCTCTTTCTAAATTTTGTATGTGTGCACTTACAGTAGGTTGAGTTAAAAAAAGTTCTCTTGCAGCTTTTGAAAAACTTTGATGTTTTGCAACAGCAACAAATACTTCAAGTTGTTTAAAATCCATTATTTAATCCTCCTTAAATTATCTAAAACTATTATAACATATTTGATAAATTAATAGTTAAAGGTGATTTTTTGAAATAGAAAACCTTAAAATGTTTATGGAGTTTTTGATTGTTTAGGAATAATTTGGTATAATGTTATAAGGATATTTACCACAAGTATCTTGTAAATTGAATTTTCAAAATTCAACTTTAAAATGTGTTTTGTTACAAAAAAATTACAGATAGCTTCTTAATCTTATTAAATTTAAATAAATATTATATAATTATTTTATAAAATAATAAACGTAATTATTGAAAAAAAAGATAATCACACAATGAGATATAGATAAATATTATAAAATTTAAGAAAGGAGGATTGATTTATGAAGTTAAAAAGGTCATTAGTTTGTGTAACTATTTTAGGGATTGTACTTGTTGGATGTCATAAAGAAACTACTAAAGAGAAAAATCAAGTAGCAAGTAAAGCAACACAGCAAAAAACTATGACAAAAGTTCAAAATGATGTTAATGAAATGATGGATAAAGATTATAAATATGTTATAAAAAATATGGGAATACCTTATAACACAATTTATTATATAAAAAATAAGAATTTAAAAAAATCAAATACAATGCAAGATATAAATACATCAAGTTATATGACATTAGTTTACCCTAAATATACTGGAAACAATGAATTAGATGGAAGTGCTTTATACATTAACATTAATAAAAATAAAGTTGTTAATGTTGAAACAAATTCCTTTTCATCACAAAGTATAACAGCTATAGATGAAAGTTATGGTATTATGATTGAAACAAATGATAATGAAAAATCAGCTGTATCCTTGGAGGAATATAAAAACATTGACTTGGGAGAGTATATTGGAGTTGAAGAATCTAGGATAAATGAAATCGTGGGTAATGCCAATTATAATTTAACAGCATATAACCATGAAGGAAATAGGGTAGTGAAGAGTTATAGATTAAAAGAAGATAATAAATTATTAGACAAAGAAATACTTACAATAAGTATAGTAGATAATAAAATAAAGTCTATAAAAACTATTGAGAGTGATAAAGTTGTAAAAATAATAAAAGGAGCTTTATTAGAATAATGAATTTTAAAGCATACAAGTCTGTTTTAAGGTAGAAGTAAATTTCTAACTTGAAGCAGTTTTTTTTTATAAAATGTATAAAATTGAAATTAATACAATTAATGATAATTTTATAAGATTTATTAAATTTAAACTGCAATTATAGATAACAATTAGTTATAATTAAATATAAGCTAAAATGATTTATTGCAATTTACAATTATACTACATTAAGGATGTTTTTAAATAAAAAATATATTGGGGTGTATTTAAAATGATAGGATTAGCAGATGCCATAAAAATTATTGAAGAAAATGTTATACCAATAAGTAGGATTAAGAGAGTTAATCTTATAGAAGCAGTAAATAAAGTAGTTGCAGAAGATATATATTCAACAATTGATAGTCCTCCATTTGACAGGTCACCATATGATGGTTATGCATATGATGCAAATTCTGAAAATAAAAATTTAAAGGTTATAGGAACATTATATGCAGGAGAAGTGTTTGATGGTATATTAAATAAAAATGAAGCAGTGAAGATAATGACTGGTGGAAAAATTCCAAAGGGAGCAAACTGTGTAGTAAAGAAAGAAGATGTGACAACTAGAGAAGACATGATAACTTTAAATATAAAACTAAAGGAATATGACAATTATATATTTAAAGGTGAGGATATAAAAAAAGGTCAATTAATTATTAGTAAAAATCAAAATATAGGGTATGATGGTATAGGAGTATTAGCGAGTCTTGGAATATCTAAATTAACTGTATATGATGATTTAAAAGTTGGTATTTTAAATACAGGAACAGAATTACAAGATATAAATGAAACTTTGGAGGATGGCAAAATATATGATAGCAATAGATATACATTATATTCAAAGCTTTTAAAGCTTGGAATACAAGCAGATACAATATGTAATTGTACTGATGATATACAGGAGTTAGAAAAAAAAGTAAAGGATATGCTAGAAACTGTAGATTTTTTAATTACTACAGGTGGTGTATCTGTTGGAGATAAAGATTTAATACCAGATGTATTTAGAAACATAGGAGCAAAAGAATTGTTTTGGAAGATAAATATTAAACCTGGAGGAGCTTGTTATGTAGCTACATTGGGAGAAAAAATATTGTTTGGGCTTTCTGGCAATCCACATGCGGCAATTGTGGTATTTGATAATGTAGTTGTTCCTGTGATTGAGTATTTAACATATAAGGACAGCAATCATTATATAAAAGCTATATTTAAAGGAGAATTTAACAAAGTCTCAAATAACGATAGATTTGTAAGTGGAAAATTATATACAGATGAAGGTAAATTATATGTTACATTAAATGATAAAAAAGATGCCAAGGCTAGATTATCTGCAACATTGAGAAGCAATTGCATGATTAAGATAAAAAAGAGAGAAATAATAAAAGAAAATCAATTAGTAGATGTTGTTGTTATATAGTTTTATGAAGGGGATATGGTTTTATGTATAATGTATTATCAATTGTCTCTTATTCAGGAGTAGGTAAAACTACGTTGATTGAAGGTATAGTAAGAGAATTAAGTAAAGAAGGGTATAATGTTGGAGTTATCAAACACACATGCCATGATTTTGAGATAGATGAGGAAGGGAAAGATACTTATAAACATAGAAAATCAGGTGCGAGGAAAGTTTGTATAATATCAAATAAGAGGTTAGCATATATTGAAGAGTTAAAAGATAAAAATCCACTATATAAAATGATTAAGTTTTATGAAGATATGGACTTGATTATTATAGAAGGATATAAAAATTATAGATTTAAAAGATTAGAGGTAACTAGAAAGGATAAGTATAAGGATATTTTATCAAATAAATCTGATTTGATAGGTATTATAAGTGACATAGAATATGATTTAAATATTAAGCAGTTTAGTTTGAATGACTATAAAAATGTATCAAAGTACATAGAATATTGTATAAAAAATAATACTTTAAAATTAAATGATAGTGAAATAAAAAACATATTAAAAGAATAATTTTAAGATATTATTTTGATATAAAATGGTATAATTATTTATATATAAACAAAGATATGAGAAATTTATTTAATTATAAAAATCGTATTTTGAATTATAAAATATTATAGAAATCGTAGGAGGATAATATGAAAAAAATATTAGTAGCATGTGGAGCAGGAATTGCAACATCAACAGTAGTTTGCGACAAAGTAGAAAGATTGGTTAAAGAAAATAACATACAAGCAGAAGTTATACAATGTAAAATTGCTGAATGTGCAACAAAACAAGAAGGTGCTGATTTGATAGTATCTACTACTATATTGCCAACAACTTATGATATACCTGCAATAAAAGCAACAGCATACATAACAGGTATAAATACTGCTGCATTAGATAAGAAAATATTGGATGCTTTAAAATAAGTTTTTGAGTTTACAGTTATAAAAAATATTTAGTACTAAATATAGAGTTGTATCTTGTAAAATTTTATTTACATAGATATGGCTCTTTTTAGGTGTATTTTAAATATATGATTATATAAAATAAGTATTCAATTTTATGAAACATATTCTTTTGAATTGCAATTTTATAAAAGATTTAAAATTAGTGTTATGTTATACTAATTTAAGGGTATTTTTTAGACGTATTGATAAAGGAGGATTTAAAACTTATGATAAAACAATTTGTCAAATATTATAAACCATATAAGAAAATCTTTACATTAGACCTTATAGCTGCGTTCTTATTTTCTTTATGCGATTTAGTTTATCCTATGATAACTAGAAATATAATGGATGACATTGTTCCAAATAAAAATTTAAGAATGCTAGTAGTTTTTGCAGTTGTACTTATACTTATATTTATAGCAAAAGCAGGGCTTAATTATTTTATGCAATATTGGGGACATGTCATTGGTGTAGATATGCAAGCTGATATGAGAAATGAGGTATTTACACACTTACAGAGGCTTCCAAATACTTATTTTGATAATAATAAATCTGGTGTAACTATGTCTAGAATAGTAAATGATTTAATGGATATAACAGAACTTGCACATCATGGTCCTGAAGATTTATTCATTTCTATAGTAATGTTAGTTGGTTCATTCTTTATACTTATAGATATAAATATTCCTCTTACTCTTATAATTTTTGCTATATTGCCATTTATAATTTGGTTTGCTATAACAAAAAAAGATAAGATGAATATAGCCTTTATGAAAAGTAGAGTTACTATAGGTGATGTAAATGCAACTTTAGAAAATAGCATAGCTGGAATGAAAGTAACTAAGTCTTTTTGTACTGAAAAAGAAGAATTAAATAAGTTTGTAAGAAGTAATAAATTATTTAGGAGAGCACGACAAGATTCTTATAAAGTAATGGCAGAATATTATTCTGGTATGAATTTATATATGGATATTTTGGAATGGGTAGTTGTTATAGCTGGTGGATACTTTACTTATCTTGGGAAAATTACTTTAGGTGATTTTGCTGCATATATATTATATGTAAAGATGTTTATACAACCTATGAAGAAATTGATAAACTTTACAGAACAATATCAAAATGGTATGACAGGTTTTAAAAGATTCATAGAGATAATGGAACAGGACCATCAAAAAGAAGCTAAAAATCCTGTTGAACTTGAACATGTAAAAGGTAACATCGAGATAGAAAATATATCTTTTACATATGAAGATGATACCCAAGTATTAGATAATCTAAGTTTATCTATAGAAGCTGGTAAAACTATAGCTTTAGTAGGTCCTTCTGGTGGAGGAAAGACTACATTGTGTAATTTATTGCCAAGATTTTATGAGTTTGATAAAGGTGATATAAAAATTGATGGAAAAAGTATCAGGGATGTAAGTTTAAAATCTTTGCGAAAAAATATAGGTATAGTTCAACAAGATGTATTTTTATTTACAGGAACTATAAGAGATAATATTCTTTGTGGAAATCCTAGTGCTACAGATGAAGAGATGATTGAGGCTGCAAAAAAAGCTAGAATACACGATTTCGTAGAAACTTTGCCAGATGGATATGATACTTATATAGGAGAAAGAGGAGTAAAATTATCTGGGGGACAAAAACAAAGAATTTCAATCTCAAGAATCTTTTTAAAGAATCCTCCAATAATAATATTGGATGAAGCTACTTCCGCTTTAGATAATGTAACAGAAAGAGAAATTCAAGAGTCCTTAGAAGAGTTAAGTAAAGATAGAACAAATTTAGTTGTTGCACATAGGTTGACTACTATAAAAAATGCTGATGAAATCATAGTACTGACAGATAAAGGAATTGAAGAAAGAGGTACTCATGAAGAGTTAGTAAATAAAAATGGAGTATATAGTAGATTACACAATAACTAACATATACATTAAATTTATAAACATAGAATATATTAAGATTCATAAAGCAAATTCATTTTATATTAATGAGATGTTTTATGAAAAATGTATTCTATGTTTTATTTTTTGCAAATTATATTTAATTCTATTTATAAAAGTAGTGTTAAATAGCCAATTTACAGGATAACGTTTTTACAAAAAGAATAATTTAGAAAACTAACTTTAATTTATAGAATTTATAGAATTTTATGAAAAAAATCGAATTTTGACTTGAAATGTTTTTCAAAAGTAGTAAAATAATGGATAACTATACATACATTGTATACAAATATATTTATTTATGAGGGGGGATTTTGTATGGAGGCAATAACAGCTTTTTGTCTAGTTTTAGTATCACTGACGATAGGAGATGTAGTTTCAGCAAAAACTAAAGCTTTTGTTCCATCAGTTTTTGTATCAGCAATTATATTTATAGTAGGATTTTGGACTTTTTTCCCAGAAAATATCGTGGATTTAGCAGCTTTAGGGACACCATTAGCACAATTAGGCATGCTTTTATTAATAACTCATATGGGAACTATGATGAGTATTAAAGAGCTAGCAGGTCAATGGAAAACAATTGTAATAGCGTTAGCAGGAATAGTAGGAATATGTGTAGGAGCTTTGGCATTAGGAACTCTAGTGTTTGGATGGGATACAGCTGTAATCGCTACACCTCCTCTTACAGGAGGATTAGTTGCATCTATAATGATGGCAGATGCGGCTACAGCAAAAGGTCTTGCGAGTTTGGCAGTTTTAGCGATTTTAATGTATGTGGCACAAGGATTTGCAGGTTATCCTATCACAGCATTGATGCTTAAAAAAGAAGGAAAAAGACTTTTATCAGATTTTAGAAGTGGAAAAGTAACTGTAACTAAAGCTGAAGAAGAAACTGAAAAAGTACCTGAACAAAAGAGTAAGTTTAAGATAATTCCAGATTTACCTGAAAAGTACGACACAACATATATGATAATACTTAGATTAGGACTTGTAGCATGGTTAGCAGTACAATTTACAAATCTTACAAATGAAGTTGTATCAAGATATGTTATCTGTTTAATATTTGGTGTAATAGCATCAGAACTTGGAATAGTTGACAGAAAGCCACTTAATAAATCTGGTTCATTTGGATGGTTAATGACATCATTGATGGCTTTTATATTTGCAGGATTAGCAAAAGCTACACCAGCAATGCTTGCTGAAATGGCTGTTCCTCTTGTAGGAATTATAATATTTGGTGTAATAGGTATGGGAATATTCTCTATTATAGTAGGTAAATTTTTGGGTGAAAGTAAGGAAATGGCGTTTTCAGTTTCACTTACAGCACTTTATGGTTTCCCACCAAATTATATATTAACTGAAGAAGCAGTAAAGGCTCTAGCTGAAACTCCAGAAGAAAAAGAATTTCTGATGGATAAAATGCTTCCAAAGATGCTTGTTGGTGGATTTACTACAGTAACAATAGCTTCTGTAGTAATAGCAGGTATTTTTGTAAATCTTATATAAACTTTAATTAATAAATAAGGCATTTAAAAAATAAGAAGAATATGTTACACTTGGAGGTCTGGAATGAATATTAAAGAAATAACAAATGGATATAAAGATTATGTAATCAAACTTAGAAGGGAATTTCATGAAAATCCTGAAAAAAGTATGGAAGAATTTAGAACATCAAAGAGAATTAAAGAAGAACTTGATAAAATAGGAGTACCATATGTATCATCTGGAGGGACAGGTGTAGTCGCAACTATAAAAGGAAATAATCCAGGAAAAACTGTAGCACTTAGAGGAGATATGGATGCACTTCAAGTTGTTGAGTGTACAGAAGTAGAATACAAATCAAAAAATGAGGGGCTTATGCATGCTTGTGCACATGATGGTCACACATCAATGCTTTTAGGAGCAGCTAAGGTTTTGAATGATATTAAAGATGATATTAATGGAACTGTGAAATTATTTTTTCAACCAGGAGAAGAAGTAGGTAAAGGTGCAAGAGCTATGATTAAAGATGGCGCTATGGAAGGTGTAGATGGTGTATTTGGAATTCATCTTTGGAGTGATGTAGAGTGTGGGACTGTGTCAGTTGAAGAAGGTCCAAGAATGGCTTCTGCTGATTTCTTCAAAATTACTGTAAAAGGTAAGGGTGGTCATGGTTCACTTCCTCATCAAGGTGTTGATGCGGTACTTGCAAGTTCTGCATTAGTTATGAACTTACAATCCATGGTTAGTAGAGAAGTCAGTCCTTTAGAGCCGCTAGTTGTAAGTGTTGGAATTTTAAATTCTGGAACAAGATTTAATGTAATAGCAAGTGAAGCTGTTCTAGAAGGTACAATAAGATTATTTAATCCAGAACTTAGAAAACAAATTCCTACGATTTTAGAACGTATAGCAAAATCTACAGCAGAAGCATATAGAGCAGAGGCTGAGTTAGAGTATGGATATTTAACACCAGCTGTTATAAATGACAGGGAATGTTCAAAGATAGCTACAGAAGCAGTAATTAAGCTATTTGGAAAAGAAAGTATAGCACTATTTGAAAAAGTAACAGGAGCAGAGGATTTTGCTGAGTTTATGAATATTGCACCTGGTGCATTGGCATTTGTAGGGGCTAGAAATGAAGCTAAAGGAGCTTGTTATCCTCATCATCATGGGTGTTTTAATATAGATGAGGATGCTTTAGAGATTGGAACTGCCTTATATGTTCAATATGCAGTAGACTTTTTAAATAAATAAATTTAATATACTATAAAGAAAAAGCAGAGATTAAGTTTATACTCTGCTTTTTTATTGTCTATAATTACTATAAATATTGACTATAAAAAAAAGATATGATATTATAAAAGAAAATGATAATCAATATCAATTAATAAGAAGGTGATTTAATTGAGTAATATAATGTTTGCGTTTTTAATAACTTTGTTTGCAGGTTTGTCTACTGGAATAGGAAGTTGTATAGCGTTTTTTGCTAAAAAGACTAATACTAAATTTCTTTCTGTAAGTTTAGGATTTTCTGCTGGTGTTATGATTTATGTATCTATGATAGAAATATTTCCTAAGGCACAAGAAGCTCTAACAAAGTCTATGGGAGAAAAATTAGGAAGCTGGTCAACTGTAATAGCTTTTTTTGCAGGAATGGCTATCATTGCAATTATTGATAAGTTAATTCCTCAAGAAGAAAATCCTCATGAGATAAAGAAAATGGAAAATTTGGATGAAAAAAATATACAAAAAAATAAATCTCTCTTAAGAACTGGGATATTTACAGCAATGGCTATAGCAATTCATAATTTTCCAGAAGGGTTAGCTACATTTATATCGGCGCTTGATGATGCTACAATAGCGATACCAATAGCTATAGCAATAGCTATACACAATATACCAGAAGGAATATCTGTATCTGTACCAGTGTATTACGCTACAGGAGATAAAAAGAAAGCTTTCTATTATTCTTTTTTATCTGGAATGTCAGAACCTTTAGGGGCTATTATTGGGTATGCACTTCTTAGAAATTTTCTAAATGACACTACACTTGGAATTGTGTTTGCTCTTGTGGGAGGTATTATGGTATTTATATCACTTGATGAACTATTACCATCAGCTAGAGAATATGGTGAGCATCATCTATCAATTTACGGATTAATTGCAGGAATGGTTGTTATGGCTATTAGTTTATTGCTATTTAAATAGATTTTTAGATATCCAATTGTAACCTAAAATTAATATCAAAATGATATAATTATTAAGACAGATTATCATATGTCAAAAATATCATTTTGGAGGTGAATTTTATGGAAAAGAAAATGAAGTTTAAATTTGATTGGTATAGTTCACCTGATAGGATAGAAGAATGGTTAGAAGATATGGAAGAACAAGGATATAACTTATATAAGATAAGTAAATTTGGAGGAATATTTTATTTTTATAAAGGAACTCCAAGAAAAATAAAATATGCCATTGATTATTATTATGATGCTGAGGAAGATTATTTTAATAAACATAAGTATAGAGGGTGGAATCTTATATTTAGAAGCATTGGTAGTTTTATAGGTACATCTTCATGGTATGTATGGAGTAAAATATATGAAGATGTACCTCCTAAATTATATAGTGATTTGGATAAAAAAGATAAAGTAAAATCAATTTTATTCATGAATGTATTTTTATTTACTATTTTAGTAGTTATTTTTATATATTTATTGTTCACTGAAATAAGAAATTTATTTAATGGTTATGGAGTAGATATTTGTACTATCGCATTGCAAATTATGTTATTAATTTTGTATTTGGTACAATTATATAGAAGAATAATGTATTACTTAAGGATTAAAAAATTAACTAAATAAAGATGGAGAGTGTCTCAAAATGACTTTGAGACACTTTTTTTATCAATAAATGTTATTCTTTATATATATTTGTATCAGTTATAACCTTTTAGATTTTATTTAAATCTTGAGTATTGATAAGAATAATTTAAAAATGTTATTCTAAGGTATCGGATATTTAAAATCACATTTAAATATATCAATTAAAAAATTTCAATAGTGTGTAATAAGAAAGTGTATAAGGCGTTGTAATTAGAAAATAAAAATATATTTAAATATAATCAAATATAGTATAATACAATCACAGAAAAGTGTGATTGTATGAGTAAACACTATAAACATTTATACAAGGGTTTCAACTTCTAATCAAAAAGATGATTTAAAAACCAGGTTGAATTTCTCAGACAGTAATGCTAGTGCTAAAGGAATGATAATAGATGATTAGTTGTCGAATATATGGATTAAGAAAATACAAGAAAAAGATTAGAGAGGATGAGGAAGTTGAAAAGAAGTTAAAAAGAGAACTGATAAAACTTTCAAGGAAATATGAAAGTTTAAAAATAAGAAATAAAATAGAAGAAGGGAGAGCTACTAGTCAAAATATTCAAAAACAAGTAGTCAAAGTACAAAAACTTCATCAAAGATTAGCTAATATAAGAACTGATTATATAAATAAAACTATAAGCGAGATAGCGAAAAACAAGCCATCTTATATAGTAATTGAAGATTTAGCTGTTTCTAACTTGATGAAAAATAAGCATTTATCAAAAGCTATTGTGAGTCAAAAACTCTATGGATTTAGAACCAAACTAACATCTAAATGTAAGGATAATTGCATAGAACTTAGAGTTGCAGATAGATTTTATCCATCATCAAAGACTTGTAGTAAGTGTGGAGAGATTAAAAGAAACTTAAAACTCAAAGATAGAGTTTACAAATGTGAATGTGGATTATCTATAGATAGGGATTTAAATGCAAGTATTAATCTTAAAAATACTAAAAAATATAAGCTAGCTTAAAATCAAATTGATTCGCACACACGTGGTTCAAGAGTGCTTATATATGTACGGAGAGCTAACTTCGGAATTTAAGCCTTTGGAGAACTATACAAAATCGTAGTCGCTTAGGTAAGGAGAGGTTCAGTGAAGAAGGAAAAATCTCTATATGGATATATTTGACCATATTTTGAGTAGCAGGAACTTATGATTAGGATAGCAATTTGTGAAGATGAAAAAGAAACACAATGTTTAATAGAAGAATATCTTTATAATATATTAAAAATTATTAATGTAGAATATGAAATACAAAAATATAGTTCTGGAGAAGATTTACTCAAAGTGAGTTTAAAAGATATAGATATACTTCTTCTTGATATACTAATGGAGCAAATGAATGGAATGGATACTGCAAGAAAGATTAGAGAAGTAGATAATAAAATGGAGATAATATTTATAACCTCCTTAATAGATTATGTGCAAGAAGGATATGAAGTAAGAGCTTATAGATATTTGTTAAAACCCATAGAATTAGAAGAATTAAAAAAACATATATTAACTTGTATTAAAGATATTGAAACAAATAAAAGTAATTACATTGTAATAAAGAACAAGTCTAATACATACAAGATTTATTTAAATGAAATAAAATATATAGAAATTCAAAAAAAAGATATGTTAATACACACAATAAATAAGGGTTTTGGAGTAAAGTATAGTCTAGGAAAAATAGAAAAAGATTTAAAACTAGATAAATTTGTAAGATGTCATAAAAGCTTTATAGTTAATCTAAGTTATGTAGAAAATATAAAGCCCAATATTGCTATTTTAGAAAGTGGAGAAGAAGTACCTATTAGTAGATATAGATATAAAGAGGTTAAGGAAAAATTTTTGAAATTTCTTGGTGATACAATATGTTAAATTTTATGTCTGATTTATTATTAATTGTATCTATATGTGTACGATTTATTATTCTGAAAAGGATATTAATTTATAAAGAAGATAATAAAAAAGACAAACAAATAGTATTTTATACTTTATTGGGATTAATTTATATTATAGTTAAAATAACTAGATTATTTAATATAGAAGAAAATTATATTAATAATATGTACTATTTGATTGATGTTGTAGTATTTATTGTATGGGCGATATATTATAATTATTTTTACAACATAGGATATCTTAAATTTATAATTTTCTTTTTCCTATTTAATATTTATTATGATTGTTTTAAAGATGTTGTAGATAGAATTTTATTTTTTGTAGTTACAGGTAATTTTGTTTCATCTAAAGAGTGGCTTTTGGCATCTGATTCTGATAATATAAAGGTTTACATATACAGTAACCTACTTATTATATTTGTATATATGATACTTAGTTTTCTGTATAATCGATTTAAATTGCTTAGCCAAGATAAAAGGAATTATGTATATTTGTTATTTGCTCTAATGGCTAACACCATGAATATAATTGGAGTCTATATATCAAGAATATTAGAACGGTTTAGATGGTTACATTCAGAACCATATTATTTTGAGAATTTTGTAAATCCAAAGATAATAGGAGCTAGCACCATTGTTCTTATATTATTGTTTAGGCAAATAATAAAAGATAATAAATTAAAATCTCAGAATGAATTAATAAAAAATAAGTTAGATATGCAATATGCTCATTATTTAAGTATTCAAGAATCTCATATGAGGGTTAAGAAGCTTTATCATGACATAAACAATCATATTTGCTGTATAGATAATCTTAAAAATGATGGCAAAGAAATTAATGAATATATAAATAATTTAAAAGATGAAATTAGAGAGTTCAAATCTATTTATAATACAGGAAACATGATATTAGACATTATAATCAATGAGAAGAGTGAAATATCTGCAAAAAAGGGAATTAAATTTATTTGTGACATAAACTTTTCAAAAGTTGATTTTATAAAACCCATAGATGTGTCAAGCATATTTGCCAATATTTTAGATAATGCAATAGAAGCATGTGAGAAAATATCAGATGAAAATATTGATAGATATATTAGAATTAAAGGAACTATAACAAAATCATTTTTTGTACTTAAATGTGAGAATAGTAAAGCAAATAATATTATTTCTAATAAAAATATACTGTTAACAGATAAGATGGATAAATTTGTACATGGAATAGGAATTCAAAGTATTAAATCATCTTTACAAGAGTATAATGGAGAATTATTATTTGAAAATCAGAAAGACAAATTTATACTAAATATATGCATACCATTGAATCAAGATGCTGACAGTTGGGTCGATTAAGTTACTAGTTGGGTCATCTATATTGATACTTAAAAATAAGGATGTTATCTTTTTAATAATAAAAGATAACATCCTTATTTTTAAGCATAAAGAAATTTATAATTTTACTAATCTTAATTATAAGAATTAGTTACAAAGAAAGGTGATATATATTGAAAAACTAACCATAAAAATAATAAAAATACAAGATATTGTAATACAGGATGTAATTAATAAAAACTTGAAAAGTAGAAATACAATGGAGGAAAATATATATGAAGGCGAAAAAATATATTTTAGCTATGATAGTAATTTTAAGTATAAGTTCAAGCTTAATGGTAGGATGCACAACAACTGTATCCAATGAAGATTTAAATAACTCAGAGCAAGCTAGTGAAAATTCATCAAACAACTCAATTGAAGCTAAAAAAAATGACTCTATTAAATTATTTGAGGATTACTCAAAAAAAGCTAGTACTGTAGAAGGATTGGAAGAAGTTAAAAAAGATTTATCTCAAAAATTTTCAAAGGCTATAATGGATAGTGGTTATAAGGTAGTTAATTCAAATTCAGATGGAAGTTTTGTAGTTTCTATAAATGGATTTGAAAAGCCACCTGAAAAAGATATTAGAAGTTTATTTTACTCTATGTCTGAAGATAACAAAAAAGGAAAATCAGTAGTAGATATTCTCTGTGCTAAAGAATATCCTGAGAATAAAAAGTTAGCTGAAAGTGATAAATATATTAAATTTATGTACAACATATTTAAGTCATTAACTAATACTGATTTAACTGAGAAAGATTTTTCAAATAAAGTTATAAAAATATTTAATGAAGGTGTAGGCTCTGTAGAACTTCCCTATATGAATGATATACATGTTGAAGTTAACAAAGTTAAAAAATCTACTAAAGTACTAAAATTGAGTTTAGAATATGAATTTGATATTTCAAGTCATTAATGTAATAAATAAATTATGACAGGTTAGAAATAAATTATAAAATAAAATTCATATTTATCTTTAGTAATGTTTTTTATTAAAAAATATATTATTTGTGGTTGCCATTTTATGTTAAAGGACAGTATAATATAATTAAAGTATGTTATAACATACAAAAGTTAATATATATTATCCAAAGGGGGATTTTAAATGAGTCAAACTGATAGAATAGAAGCATTTAGACAAGAATACGTTAATTCTAAACCTATGATATGTTGTGAAAGGGCTAGAATTTTTACAGAATCACATAAAAAGACTGAGGGAGAAGCCATATGTATAAGAAGAGCGAAAGCCTTTTTAGATGCATGCAAAGAACTTCCTATAAAAATATTTGAGAATGAATTAATTGTAGGTACAGCTGGTAAATTTAGAAGAACAGGTATATTAACACCAGAATTTTCTTGGCAATGGGTAGATAAGGAAATGGATACTTTTGATGAAAGAACTCAAGACCCATATGTCATATCAAAAGAGCAAATAGAATTTATAAGAAAAGAGATATTTCCATATTGGAAGGGTAAATCTTTGGAAGAAGTTTTTTTAGCAAGAATTCCAGAAGATACAGCTAAGATATTGGTAGATACAGGAATAATAGATAATGATTCTAAGTGGAGACAGGCAGTAGGGGAAGTAACTCCAGATTATCAAGATATACTATTTGTAAAAGGATATAAGGGGATAAAGAAAGAAGCAGATAAGAAGATAAAAGAATTAGATATATCAATTTCAGAAAATATTGAAAAAATAGATTTCTATAAGTCTATTTCTATTGTTGCAGATGGTATCATGACATTGGCAAATAGATATTCAAAACTTGCAAAAGAAATGAGTGAATCAGAGAAAGATTCAAAAAGAAAGTTAGAACTTATAAAAATATCAGAAGTATGTGAGAATGTACCAGCAAATCCTCCAACTAGTTTTTATGAAGCGATACAATTTGTATGGTTTGTGCAATTAGGTGGTGTTTTATCTGAAAATCCATTAGCATTGAACTTAGGTAGATTTGACCAATATATGTATCCATATTATGAAAAAGATACTAAAAAAGGAAATATAACTAAATCAGAGGCTCAAGAGTTGATAGAGGCTCTATGGATTAAGCTATCAGAGTGGGTATGGACAATATCAGCAAATACAGCAAATTATTTTGCAGGATACAACCAATTTCAAAACCTTACTGTTGGTGGCAAAAAGAGAAATGGAACTGATGGAACGAATGATATTTCATATATGTGTTTAAAGGCAACAGAAAGTGTAAAAACTCATCAACCAGGTTTAAGTGTTAGAATAAGTCAGGGAGCACCAGATGATTTTGTTATGGCAGTTGCGAAATTAGTAAAACAAGGTACTGGTTTTCCTGCTATACACAGTGATAGTGCAGGGGCACAAATGTTACTTCAAGATGGATATGATGCAGAAGATGCAAGAGATTGGAGCAATTGTGGTTGTGTAGTTCCTCACTTTAGAAAGACAGGTCAATGGACTTCAGCAGTAAATATTAATTTTGCAGCAGCACTAGAATATGCTATGAATGAAGGGAAGAGTAGATTAACTGGAGAAAAAATGGGGTTAGATGTAAAAAATATCAATGAATTTGCATCTTTTGAAGAAGTTAAAGAAGAGTTTTTAAAGCAACTAGCATATCTTATCAAGAATTCTGTTATAGGAACTACTGTTGCTCAACAAATTCATAAAGAAATAGTACCAAGACCATTTTTATCTACCTGTGTAGATGGTTGTTTGGATAAAGGTATTGATTTAAGTAAAGGTGGGGCAAAATACAATATAGGACCTGTTTTAACAGGCATAGGTCTAGGTGTAGTTTCAAACTCATTGGCAGCTATAAAAAAATTAGTATTTGAAGATAAGGTGACTACATTAGAAGAGTTAACAAAAGCATTAAATAATGACTGGGAAGGCTATGAAGAATTAAGAAAACTTGCCTTAGATGTTCCTAAATATGGAAATGACAATGATTATGTAGATTCATTGGCTATTGAAGTTTCTGATTTTTATTACAGTGAAACTAGAAAATATAAGGATATTTTTGGTTCTAAATTTAATAGTGCATTTATGGGTATATCAAACTATGTTCCAACTGGAAAAATAGTAGGTGCAACTCCATGTGGAAGAAAAGCTACAAAACCTTTGACAGAAGGAGTTTCTCCATTTGTTGGAACTGATACAACAAGTCCATTGGCAGCTATGAAATCTGCATCAAAAATAAATCATGATGTTCACACTGGAGGAACACTTCTAAATTTGAGATTTAATCAAGATTTGGTTGAAACAGAAAGAGGGCTTAGAAATCTAACTTCTATGGTAAAATCATATTTTGCACTAGGTGGATTCCACGTACAATTTAATACAATATCAAATGATGTCTTATTAAAAGCTCAAGAAAATCCAGAAGAATATAAAGATTTATTAGTTAGAGTTGCTGGATATAGTACTCAATTTGTTAATTTATCAAGAGAGATGCAAGATGCTATAATAGCCAGAAACTCACACAGTAAATTTTAATTATGAGGTAGATTATGAGTAAAAAAGGTAAAGTTGTAAAGGTACAACATTTTTCAGTAAATGATGGTGATGGAATAAGGACTACTATATTTTTAGAAGGATGCAAATTAAAATGTAAGTGGTGTTCTAATCCAGATTCATGGAGCAATATAGTAAAGCTAGGAGTCATGAAGGATAAGTGTATATCTTGTAATAGGTGTACAGATGTTTGTCCTCAAAATATAAGTTCATTATTTGACAGAAGTCAAATAAATGATAAGTGTGATTTGTGTGGAAAATGTGTTAAAACATGTCTTAATGATGCTATCTGTATAATGACTGAAGAAATGACTGTTGAAGAGATTGTAAAGGAAGTTGAAAAAGATTTTATATTTTTCTTTGAGTCTAACGGAGGAGTAACTTTTTCTGGAGGAGAACCCACACTTCAAATTGAATTTTTAAGAGAATTAGTTGATGCTTTTTATAATAAAGGTATAAACATAGCAATTGAGACTTGTGGATATTTTGAGTGGGATAAAGTGAAGGATGTCTTTGAAAAAATAGACCATATATTTGTAGATATAAAATCTATGGATGATAATGTTCACAGAGCATATACAGGAGTAAGTAACGAGATAATATTAGAAAATATATGTAGACTTTCAAAATTAAACAAATCTATGGTTATAAGAGTACCAATTATTTCTGGAGTGAATGATAGTGAAGAAAATATAAGAAACACTGCATTATTTGTAAAGCAAAATGTTTTAGGTGGAAAGATGGAATTACTTCCATATCATAAATTTGGACTTGATAAATATAAAGCATTAGGGCTTGAAGATTATATGTATGAATTTGATGAAATTTGCAATAGCCATATGTTAAAATTAAAAGAGATAGTAGAGCTTACAGGAGTAAAAATCATAGAATACAAATAGGCTATCAGGAGGATTTTAACATGGATAATAAATTTCCTAATGTAGGAGAAAACTTAAGGTTATTAAGACAAGATATGGGTATAAGTTTAGATAAAGCTTCAAAGATGACAGGAGTTAGTAAAGCAATGCTGGGGCAGATTGAAAGAGGTGAATCTAGCCCCACTGTATCTACCTTATGGAAAATTTCATCTGGATTCAAAATAAACTTTACGACACTGTTAAATGAAAATACAAACACTTATGAGGTTATAAAAAAAGAGGATGTAGAACCTATTATTGAACAACAAGGCAATATGAAGTTGTATCCTATATATCCTTTTAGCCCTCAAAGGAGGTTTGAACTTTTTATAATTGAGCTTGAAGCAAATTGTACTCATGTTTCATCTACACATAGTCATGTTCTGGAAGAGTATGTACTTGTAATAGAAGGTAAACTTGAACTTAATGTAGATGGAAAAACTTATATTTTAGAGTCTGGACATTCAATTAGATTTGATGGAACACTAGAACATTTATATAAAAATTTAAATAACGGAAGAACTGTATTTCATAATATAGAAGTTTATAGATAATTTTATAGTTATCTATTTTGGGAATAAATATTTATTACCAAAATGGATAACTTATTTTTATAATGTCGAAAAGATTTGTATGCATGTACTAACATTATTGTTTTAAAATAAACATAAAAGCATTATAATAATATTAATAAAATATAATAAAAAGGAAGAATATATGATTATGAAAGTTATATTGACAGTATTAGTATTAGCAATCTTATATATTCTGTATAAGTATGAGACTCAACATATAGAAACAACAGAATATACCATATTTAATGAAAAAATTTCAAAAGAATTTAATGATTTTAAAATAGTTCAAGTAAGTGATTTACATAATAAGGTATTTGATAAAAATAATAATAAAACATTGATAGATAAAATTGAATCCTTAAATCCAGATGTTATATTTATAACAGGAGACTTAGTTGATGGAGAAAATAAAAATTTTCAAATTGCATTAGATTTAATTGATAATTTAGTAAAAAAATATGAAGTGTACCATATAATTGGAAATCATGAACAAAAATCTTTAATAAAAAAATACAAACATCTATATAGGGATTATTTTAAGGAATTGTATTCAAAAAAAATAATAAATATGGAAAATGAATCTGTAAGAATATATAAAGGAGATAGTTATATTAATCTATATGGTTTAATCATACCATTGGAATGCTATCCATATTTTTTTGCTAATAATAAAAAGTTAGAATTGCGTGACAGTTTTGTACAAGATAAGTTAGGTAAAATAAACGAAAATGAGTATAATATACTTTTAGCTCATACACCATTTTTCTTTGAAAAATATGTAAAATGGGGAGCTGATTTAGTTCTGGCTGGTCATGTTCATGGTGGTATAATAAGAATACCTTTTATTGGAGGTGTACTATCTCCAAATAGAGAGTTTTTTCCTAAGTATGATTGGGGAAAATATGAAAAAGGTAGTAGCACTATGGTTTTAAATAAAGGCTTAGGAGGTTCAAAAGTTCTCATTAGACTTAATTGTAAACCAGAAGTAGTAAGAATTACATTAAAGTCTAATTAATAAGGTTTTTTGTGTATATAAACATCAATGACATATATATAAAATTGGTGTAAAACCCTATTAAATAGATACAATTATTAATTTTTAATAATTATTTAATTAATGTAAATAAATTGTTATTTTTAGCATGTAATATTTAAAATATAGGGGGTAGTTAAAAATCATGGGTGATATAATTAGATTTTATGAATCTGTAAAAAACAAATATCCGAAATTAAAAGATGGAACTAGAGTTCATATGTGGCCAAAAGAAAATATCATAATTGGACCTATTTATGATGAGGCAAATGGATATGAAAAAAGTATAGGAAGTGTGGATAGTTTAAGTTGGAAGCAAGTTGTTGTACTAGCAGAATGTGATGGGAAAAATACTACTAAAGATATATTAGATATATTATCCAACAGATATAGAAATATCCCTGACATGAGAGATAAGGTTATGGAATTTTTTATGTTTTATGATAATGAATATTTAACCTTTGAAGATGAGGAACAAACATTATCAAGTGTTTTTGAGATAACAGGAAATAAAGTATATCTTACACCTTTATACTTTACAATAGAGATAGATGGTAATGACAATAGGGTTCAATATTTTTCTGAAGTTATAAGTTTATTAAAGTGTATGTATGAAAAAGGGTGTAGGTTTATAGAAGTTATTGGTGAAGGTATTCTAAAAAACAAAGATATGAAAGAAGTATTTCAATATATGTTAGACCATTTTGATTTAATTATAGTAACTAAAGATAGTTTTACTATTGAAAGAAGTTTGATAAGAGAATTAGATGATTATCGTCATAAAGTAATATGGAATGTATATTCAGAGAATGATAACATACATGTTAAATTAAAAGAAGATATAAAAATAACTAGTTTGATAAAAAGAGGGCATACAGTAGTAAGGGGAGCTAGAGGAAGAGCAATAAAAATAGAAGATATGAGGTTTAAAGATATAAGAGAAAGATTTTCAAAATATGGTGCAGAATGGAGCCATGTATATATTTCTTCTGATGGCAGTGTAAAATCTTATTCCATTCAAAAAGAAAAAAGAGTCTATTTAGGCAATATATTTGACAATTCAGTTGAAGAAATTTTATTAGAAATGCAAAATAAGATTGATAATCAAGAGATTGTATATCAATAATTATCAAAATTAAGTTTTAGGAATAATTTATGATTGATTGTTTAGTTTTGTGTTAATAATCGTTAATGAGGTGATGTAACTTGTTAAGATTATTGAACAAATTTTTTTATGATGTTTTACTTAAATGTTGGATTTTTATGATGTTATGGATTTTTAGAGAACTTTTTACAGATACAAAATTAGTCAAAAAATTTAAACTTCATAAAATATTTATGTAAAAATCATATAAAATTCATATAACAGATGTATTATATAGAGTATAGAAAGACTAGCTTAAAAACCATAATATAATACCCTATTGTAATGATAACCCTCCCTCACATCCTCAAATAGAGTTATCATTACAAGAATTAATCCATAAATTTAAAATTTATGGTTTTTTTTTATTTAATTTGTTTTATTATCTAGGAATATGATTTATTATAGAATATATAATAAGTAATATAAAATACATTTGATTAAGTTTTTGACATGTTTTTAACTATACTAATAAGGAGGAGTATTTATGAATGTAAATAATCGCAAGTGCCCAGAGTGTGGTGAACATAGTAAAAAATTTGAAGTAATAGAAGAGTGTGAGGAGTGTGTGACATTTGAATGTTACACTTGTGGAACTATATCTATATTAAAGTATTGCGACAACTGTAAAGAATTTGTATTTGTAAATATTCCAAATAATGTAGAGACCTATGAGTATTGTTGCAGTAGATGTAATAATAAGATTTAATATAATTAAAATATATAATTTCATATGTTGTTTATACAAATATCATATAAAATTCATATATGTAATGTATTATAGAAATATAGAAAGAACTAGCTTAAAACATAATATAATTACCCTAAATTTATAATGGCAACTCTCCCTCACATCCTCAAATATAGTTGTCATTATAAAATACTTTGGCTGTTTCAAAAATGTAAAATCATTTTAGAAGCAGTCTATTTTTTTATAAAAAATAAAGAAGGCAACGGGAAGCCTTCTTTCGTGTAAAAAAAGTTTAATTTTTTGTTAAGATTTGTTTGTTTATTTTATATTATCTTTATAATATGTTTTTATTTGAAGGTTGGCAATGGATTTTGCACAACTGGTCATTATGAATGTAAAAGTGGAATATTATTAATAAATAATAATTACAAAATTGTAATTATTATTTATTAAGCAAATGCGTAAAATATCACATTAATGGGTATATAATTAATAATATACTAGTTTGGGGAGGATAAAATTATGAATTATAAAACAATCATATTAAATAGAAAGTCTGTTAGAGAATATAAAAAGACAGATATTAAAAAAGAGTATCTTAGTGAGATTAAGAAATACTCAGAATCTTGTAAGAAACTAGTTCCAGAGATAGACGTTGATATAAGAGTAATGAATAGAAGTGAAGTTTTTGACAATTTAGATAAAATAGCAGGATATAAAGGAAACATGATAGATGCTCCAAGTTATATTATAATATTATCTGAAGTAAAAGATAATTACATCGAAAATTCAGGATACATAGGAGAAAATATAATTTTTAAGGTAACAGACCTTGGAATAGGTTCTTGTTGGGTTACTTTTGAGGATAGTAAAAAGGTATTAGATAAACTTGGAATTGACTCAGACAAAGAGGTAACAGGAATTATTGCCATTGGATATGGAGAAAATGCAAGCAATACTAAAGTACTAAATGCTACAAAGACTGGTGATAATTATTCAAAATCTGATATGCAAGTTGTTTCAGACAATAGTTCTTCTCGTTTAGGTGTAGAAGAAGTAGTTTATATGGATGAGTGGGGAAATAATGCAAATACAAATATATTAGAAGAGAGAGCGCTTCTTGATGCATTCCATTATGCAAGATTAGCTCCATCTACATTAAATAGACAACCATGGAGATTTATAGTTGATGGAGGAGTTGTAGTTTTAGCAGTTAGAAAAGATGGTCATACTAATTTGTATGAAGAAAAAATAGATGTTGGTATAGTTATGCTTTATTTTGCAACAATAATAAGTGCAACTATGTTTGAGTTAAAATGGAATTTAGGCACTCCAGACAAAGATTATAAAATACCAGAAGACTATAAAATAGTTGGATATTGTAATATATAAAACAGTTTAATATTTAATTTAGTTTTACTTAAATTAATTTCTATAAAGAGTTCAATGCATTATATGGAATAATGTCATTGAACTCTTTTGTTGTATAGTTGTATAATCTAATTTCAGCATTATTAGTTGATAAATTTTATGTAAAAGAGGATTATTAATGTAAATTATTGGACTTGATATAAAGCCAATATAAAATTGATAGCTAAATGAGTAAATGTTATACTTTAAACTGAATCTGTATCTATTGTTGAAATAGTATTTTAAATCTTACAATTTTGTGCATAGATTGAGAGGTATATTATTTTATTAAACTGTATAATTTGCTTGGAGGGAATGTTAAATGGAATGGATAAATAAATTAAATCAAGCTATTACTTATATTGAAGACAATCTTGAAAGTGGAGTGGATTATGCAGAAGCAGCAAAAATTGCATGTTGTTCAACCTTCCATTTTCAAAGAATGTTCTCATATATTGCAGAAGTACCTTTGTCTGAATATATTAGACGTAGACGTATGACTAAGGCAGCATTTGAACTACAAAATAGTAATATTAAAATTTTAGAGCTGTCTGAGAAATATGGTTATGATTCACCTACATCTTTTAATAGGGCTTTTCAAAACATACATAGTATTTCTCCGTCTGCTGCTAGAGCAAAAGGTGTTGTTTTAAAAGCATATCCTAGGATAACCTTAACTATTTATGTAAAGGGAAATGTAGAAATGCAATATCGTATTGTGGAAAAAAAGGGATTTCGTATTGTTGGAGTAAAAGAGCATATGAATATGATTGTAGAGGAATGTTTTGATAAGGTTCCAAAGTTATGGGCTAAATCTATACAAAGTGGAATGATTGAAAAACTTTTGGAATTAATAAATCATGAACCTCATGGATTACTTGGAGTAAGCACATGTATGAATGGAAAGGACTTAGACTATTATATTGCTGCACCAACAGATAGACATACTTTAGAAAATACTTATGAATATTTTATACCATCGGGTACATGGGCAGTATTTGAATGTGTTTCTCCCATGCCAAATGCTACTGCTATACAGGAATTGCAAAAAAGAATTATTACTGAATGGTTACCAAGTTCTGGGTATGAGTATGCTAGTTTACCAGATATGGAACTTTATCCTAAAGGTGATATTAATGCTCCTGATTATACAGTAGAAGTTTGGATTCCAATTAAGAAACAAATTCAAAACTAGAGAAATAAGATGAAATTTTGAAATAGCAGACTAAAAATAGTCTGTTATTTTTAGTGAAATATGGAAAGTAAGCTTTACATAAAACATATCTGGGTGTATAATTATGGAAAGCAAGCTTTACATAAAATGAAATGATTTAAGGAGAAAAATGTGAAAAATAGATTAGAAGAAATAAGAAAAAAGAAAGGGATAAAGCAGGAAGAGCTTGCCATTGCCTTACAAGTCTCAAGACAAACGATTGGTTCATTAGAAAATGGCAGATATAATCCATCAATTATTTTAGCATTTAAAATAGCAAGATATTTTGATATGAGTATTGAAGAAATATTTATTTATGAGGAGGAGTAAAAATGAAAAAGAATAGATTATATATGGGTATTGTTTATCTTGTTTTTGGAGTTTTATTTATTTTATTGGCTACATTAACAGAATTTTCATTTGAAGCTTTTATATGGGGGCTTGCTGGAGCATCTTTAGGACCTGGAATATGTATGATATGTCAATATATCTATTGGAGTAAGCCTGAAAAGGCTAAAGAGTATGAAAAAAAGCTAGAAAATCAAAAAATAGAGATGAATGATGAGAGAAGAATTATGTTACGTGATAAATCTGGACGTATTACTAACCAAATTATGTCTTATGTTTTAGTGATTATTATATTTATTGTATCTGCATTGAGTGTATTTTCAATAATGATACTAAGTAAATGGGTTTTAATTGGGCTTGGATTACTTCTTTTATTTCAATTTATTTGTATGGTAGTTGTATATAATAAGTTGGATAAAAAGTTGTAGTGAAAAAATTAAAATCACAATAAAAATATTAAGGTTTTAAGTTTTATATTCTTAAGAGAATTTTAGATGTTATCTTTAATATACAATTATATAAATTTATAAAAAGCCACAGTTGAAAGTAAAAGAAAAAGTGTTAGTGAATATTTAGGGAATGTGACAATAAAAAACTCTTTAGTTTAAACTAAAGAGTTTTAATTTATTGGTGCCGCTGATGGGACTCGAACCCATATGGTTTCCCGTACGATTTTGAGTCGTATGCGTCTGCCAGTTCCGCCACAGCGGCTTATATTTTAAATCCGAACTACTTGTATATCCTACCAGATTTTCCAAGAATATGCAAGAGGAATATTGAATACAAAGCACTCATCAAACTGTCAAAATATCATAAATACTAGCTTTTCCTCATGAAAATTTATGAATCAACACAGTTGATTTTGAGTTAATTGCATCTACCAATTCCACCACTCGGTCATGTCATGTTTATTATTATAGCAAAAAAATATATTGTTTGCAACATATTTAATTTTAATATACTATTATTATTATGGGAATATTAAATAATAGCATATTGGTATATAATATATATGTTACAAAAATAGAGAATCTTTAGGAGTGATATAATTTGGAAAAAAAATTAATTATAATAGATGGAAATTCAATAATAAATAGAGCATTTTACGCTTTGCCAGAAATGAATAATAAAGAAGGCTTAAAAACTAATGCTATATATGGATTTACGACAATGTTGTTTAAAATAATAGATATATATAAACCAACACATATAAGTGTAGCTTTTGATAGAAAAGCACCTACATTTAGACACTTAGAGTATAAAGATTATAAAGCAGGAAGAAAGGGAATGCCAGATGAATTAGCAGAGCAATTACAGCCACTAAAAGACCTTTTAGATAAATTTAAAATAAATAGATTAGAAATAGATGGTTATGAAGCAGATGATATTATAGGAACTGTTTCTAAAAAAGCAGAGGATAATGGATATAAAGTATACATAGTAACTGGAGACAAAGATGCCATTCAACTTGCTTCAGATAAGACGACTACTCTTATAACAAAAAAAGGTGTAGGAGAAGTTGAAGAATATGACTTTAACTCTGTAATTGAAAAATATGAAATGACTCCAACTCAGTTTATTGACTTAAAAGGACTTATGGGAGATAAATCAGACAACATACCAGGAGTACCTGGAATAGGGGAAAAAACAGGAATAAAACTTATAAAAGAGTTTTCTAGTATAGAGAATTTAATAGAAAATACAGATAAACTTAAAGGAAGCGTAAAAAAGAAGATAGAAGAAAATAAAGAAATAGCTATTCAAAGCAAAAGACTTGCAACAATTATAAGGGATGTACCAATTGAAGTAAATTTGGATAGTATGATTTTTGGCGATTATGATAAAGATGAACTTTTAGATAAGTTTAGATATTTTGGATTTACAAGCCTTTTATCAAGATTAGTTGACTTGGTTGACTCAGATGATACTGAACAAGTAGAAGAAAAAATAGAAATATTAAAATTAAAAGATATAGATAAATTTATAGATGAAGTAAATAAAAAAGGACAAGTTATTTTAAAAACTGTTAGAGGACAAGGTAATATACTTGAAAAAAATATAATATATATCTTTATAAGTGTAGATGGAGAAAAAATATATTATATAGATTCAGATGAAGTAACAAAATTAGATGGTATACTTTCAAATAAAGAAATCAAGAAGTTTGGATATAATTTAAAGGATGATTATATATCTTTAAAGCCATATAATATAAACTTAGAAAATATAAATTTTGATATAACAATAGCGGAGTATTTAATAGATTCTACCTCATCTACATCATATGACTGTAGTGCTATAGCTATGAAATACTTATCAAAAAAAGTTAAATCAAAAGAAGAATTACTAGGTAAAGGTGTTAAATCTAAGAACTACGAAGATTTAGAATTTGAAGATTTGGCAGAGTATATGGGGCAAATAATCTGCACAGTTAAAGAAACAATTCCTATGATGGAAAGAAGTTTAATCGATATGAGTATGGATGGTCTTTTTTACCATGTAGAGATGCCCTTGGTGGAAGTTTTAGGGCATATGGAATATGAAGGTATAAAAGTAGATAAGAGTATACTAGATGACCTAAGTATTGAGTTTAAAGAAATAATTTCTACACTAGAAAAGGAAATTTATGAATTATCAGGAGAGCCATTTAATATAAATTCACCAAAACAGTTAGGTGTTATATTGTTTGAAAAATTAGAACTTCCAATAATCAAAAAAACCAAGACTGGATACTCAACTAATGCAGATGTTTTAGAAAAATTAAGGGATAAACATCCAATAATAGACAAAATAACTGAGTATAGACAAATAGTAAAGCTGAATTCTACTTATGTTGAAGGTCTTCTAAACATAATAAATCCAGAAAGTAATAGAATTCATTCATCATTTAATCAAACTATAACAACTACTGGAAGGATTTCATCTACAGAACCAAATCTTCAAAATATACCTATAAAAATGGAAATGGGTAGAAAAATAAGAAAGGTGTTTATTGCAGATGAAAATTGTAAGCTAGTTGATGCCGATTACTCACAAGTAGAACTTAGAGTTCTTGCACATATGAGTCAAGATGAAAATATGATAGAAGCATTTAAACATAATGAAGATATTCATACTAAAACAGCTTCACAAGTTTTCAATGTTTCTATGGAAGATGTAACTAGTGAATTAAGAGGTGCAGCTAAGGCAGTAAACTTTGGTATTATATATGGTAAAAGTGATTTTGGATTGGCTGATGATTTAAATATACCTGTGCCAAAAGCAAAAGAGTATATAGAAAGTTATTTTGCTAAGTATCATAAGATAAAAGAGTTTATGGACACTACAGTAGAAAAGGCCAGTGAAGATGGTTATGCTGTGACTATCTTAAACAGAAGAAGATATATACCAGAAATAAAATCTAGCAATTTTATGGAGAGAAATAGAGGAAAGAGATTTGCAATGAATGCACCAATACAAGGAAGTGCAGCAGATATAATAAAGATTGCTATGATAAATGTTCACAAAAAGTTAGAAGAAAATGATTTGAAATCAAAGCTTATACTACAAGTTCATGATGAATTGATAGTTGAAGCAATTGACGATGAAATAGATATAGTTAAAAAGATTGTAAAAGATGAAATGGAAAATGCTGTAAATATGGATGTTCACTTAGATGTAGATTTAAATGTTGGTAGTTCTTGGTATGAGACAAAGTAGGTGATTTTATGTTGATATTAGGACTTACAGGAGGAATAGGCTGTGGAAAAAGCAGCCTATCGAATATATTTAGAAAATTTAACATTACTATAGTGGATGCAGATATTATATCTAGACAAATCTTTGAGGATGAGTTGTTATTAGAAAAAGTATTTAAACATTTTGGTCGAAATATAAAAAAGGATGATGGAACTTTAGATAGAAAAGCTCTTGGGAAAATAGTTTTTAATGATGAAGAAAAACTTAATGAGTTAAATAATCTGACACATCCAATAATAAGAGAAAAAATAATAAGTGATATAGAAGAAGCTAGAAAAAAAGACGAAAAGATAGTAATATTAGATGCAGCAATATTAGTAGAAAGTGGATTTTTGGAAATAGTAGATAAGCTATTAGTGGTTACTTGTAAACAAGAAGTACAAATTAGCCGAATACAAAAGAGAGATAATTGTAGTAAACAAGAAGCACTTAGCAGAATAAATTCACAAATGAGTCAGGAAGAAAAATCCAAATATGGTGATTATATAATAGATAATTCGGGAACAATAACTGAATTAGAGAATAAAGTATACAAATTTATTGAATACATGAAGGAGAATTGGCGTGAATAATAAGAAAGTATTGGTTCTATCTATTTTTATAATCTTATTTGGGGCACTATTAATGGAAAGCAAAATAATACATAAGTTTTTGTATCCTAAAAAATACTCAGAGTATGTAGAAAAATATTCTAAAGAATTTAATTTAGATGAAAATATAGTTTACAGTGTCATAAAAGCAGAAAGTAAGTTTAATAGCTCTGCTGTTTCAAAAAAAGAGGCCAAAGGGTTAATGCAAATATTAGACATAACTAGAGATTGGGGAGCGGAAGAACTGAATCTAGAAAATATTGATATTTTTGACCCAGAAACCAACATAAGAATTGGTTGTTGGTATTTAAATAAATTATATAAAGAATTTGGTTCATTGGATTTAGTAATAGCTGCATATAATGGTGGCTCAGGTAATGTAAAGAAATGGTTAGAAAATAATGAATATAGTAAAGATGGAAAGAATCTACATGATATACCCTTTGAACAAACTTCAAAGTATGTAGAAAAAGTAAAAAATAATTATAAAAATTATAATAAGATATATGGCGAGAAGGGGAAAAACTAATGAAGAAAATAAAAGTCTTAACAGTAATTTTAGCTATAACTCTTATGATAGTTGGTTGTAGTAATACTAAAACAAAAGAAAGTAGCAGTGAATCAGGTATTAAAAGTCAGAGCTCTATAGATGCCAAGTATATAAACTTAACGATGGTGACTCCTAAGACTATAAACCCTATAACAAATACTGATAAGTCTGTTGGCTACATAATGAACTTAATCTATGATGGCTTGTTTACAATAGATGAAAACTATAATGTAACTCCTCAATTAGTGAAGGAGTACAATATAGCTCAAGATGGAATGAGTATAGATATAAAATTAAACGATGCAAAATGGCATGATGGAAAAGAAGTTACTTCAAATGATGTAAATTATACAATTGGTTTAATTCAAAAAAGTGCAGAAAGTCCATATAATGAATTTACAAAAAATATAGCTTCTGTAAATATTAAATCAGATAAAGATTTTACAATAAAATTTAAAGCTAAGTATGCTTTTTCTATTGATAGTTTAATATTTCCAATAGTATCTCAAAATCATTTAGATTCAAAAGATGTAAATGACAAAAATAATAATATGATAGGAAATGGGAAATATAAAATAGAATCATATACAGAAAGAGAAGGAATGATTTTATCTGTGAATAAGGATTACTATGAAGAAGTTCCTAAAGCTATGAAAAATGTAAAAGTAGGAATGGTTCCTAACGAAGATGCTAGAACATCTATGGTTATGGCTCTTGATAGTGATATAACAAATGTTACGCTGAATGATTTGAGCAAATTTCAAGAAAAAGAGTTTAATATAACAAAATATCAAGGTAGAGATTATGAATGTGTATTATTTAATTACAATAATTCTTTTTTTAAGGATGTCAATTTTAGAAAAGCAATTGCACATTCTATAAATAAAAGTAGAATTATTAGTGAAGGTTATATGGATGATGCAACTCCTGTTAATTTTCCACTTAACTCAAAATCAAAATATTATAGCAGTGATGTGAAAGATTTAGAGTACAATAAAGATAAAGCGATTGAGTATCTTAATAAAGTAGAATATGCAAATATAAATGCAGTGAATCCAAAAAATGATAAGGTAGATAAAAAACAAAAAAAATCAACTAAAAAAAATACAAAGAAACTTACTGCAGAAGAACAAAAAAAGGCTGAACAAGAAGAAGCTGAGAGAGTAAAAAAAGAAGCTGAAGATAAAAAAAATAAAGAAAAAGAGGAAGTAAAGAAAAGACTTTCTGAAATGAATTTAAAAATAATAGTAAATAAAGATAATAGTGAGAGGTTAAAAACATCACATATAATAAGTGAAAACCTAAAAGCTATAGGAATAAACAATACGATAAATCAGTTATCCGACAAAGAAATGGAAAGTGCCCTTAATTCTAAAAATTACGATTTGGCATTGGTAGGATGGAAATTATCTATTGTACCAGATGTAAGTAGTATAATAGCAAGCAGCGGATATACTGATGATAAGTTAAATGGATACATGTCTGCACTGACAAGTTCTGCATCTGAAATTGAAACAAAGAAAGCTTATAAAGATGTACAAAAATATGTTGAGGATAATGCAACATTTATAAGTTTAGCTATTAGAAACAACTATATTGTAAGCAATAGTAGACTAAAAGGAAAGATTACTCCAAATGAATTTGATGTATATGAGGGAATCTCTAACTTAGATATAAGCTCAAATGAATCGAAATAAATTAAATGACTAATTTATATTTAAAAAATTTAAACTGTGTGATAAAATACCCCTATAGGGTATAAGGAGGTAATTGATATGAAAAAGAAACTATTAGTAGAAGGTATGAGTTGTGGACACTGTGTAAATCACCTTAAAACTGCATTAACAGAAGATATAGATGGTGTTGAAGTTTTAGATGTAGATTTGGAAAATAAATGTGCATCTGTAGATATGAAAGATGATGTATCAGTTGATAAGTTAAAAGAAGTAATAGCAGAGTTAGGTTTTGAATTAAAAGGAATTGAATAAAAAATAATAAAATAAAAAAAGACCTCTATTGGGGGAGTAATAGAGGTCTAAAAATGGGGGAGATTGAGTATGTTTGATTTTACATTACTATTATCTCCCCTTTTAAATTAATATATACATAAAAAGTAAAAAATTTCGAGAAAGATTCACATTTCGTAAACTTTTTGAATATACTATAAATAGCTAAGGGAGGGAGTATCATGGAGTCTAGAGGATATAAAGAAGATTTAAAAAAAATGATACTTGATATGGCCCACAAAGAACTTGAGAGTTATGTATCACAAAAAGGAGCAAAAAAATACTTTGAAGGTAATTTGGATAAAGTTATTAATAATAATATAAAAAAATTCAATCAAAGTATTGGTCTTAATAGAGTATATTTAAAAATGTTAAAAAAGTGTGCATATCAAGAAAGTGTAACTTCGATATCAAGAACTATCAAAAAAGAAACATTATTTAAATCAAAAAAAGAGCTATTTGCTTTTTCAGAGTACTTAAAGCTTAATGTTAATAAGCGACTTTCATATAATCAGATTTTAAGAAAAATATCAAGGTATATATACTATAATAGAAATTCATATGCTCAAAAATATGTTACTTTCAAAAGAGGAGATGAAGAATATCTTTTAGAACCTGAGAAAATAAAAGATGAACTGATATCAAGCTATAGGTCAAAAACTAGGGAAGATATGAAATCAATAGCAAAACTTTTAGATATAGAAATAGAGGATGATTATAGTGCTGAAGATATTAGAAAAAAAGTAATAAACTATATTATAAAAGAAAAAATTAAAAATTAAATATAAAAATTAAAAAAATAAGTTCTATTATTTTACACAATCAAGATAACTTGAGTACAATTTTTTCATGTGTTTAATAGAACTTATTCTTTTTTTGACATATTCTTTTAAATAATTTAATGCTACTTAAGTATTACGTAGTATTATTCAAATTTTTAACTTAATTTGATTTAAATAAAGTTATAATAATGATATAATATAAAAAAAGTAAAAATTGGAGAGTGATTTCAAAATGAAGTTTAGTTTTTGCCATAACAATTTTAATGTTACTAACTTAGAAAAAAGTTTGAATTTTTATGATAAAGCTTTAGGTCTAAAAGAAGTAAAGCGTAAAGAAGCAGAAGATGGAAGTTTTATACTAGTTTATTTAGGAGATGGGATTACTAGCCATACATTAGAGTTAACTTGGCTTAGAGATTGGGATAGACCATATAATTTAGGGGATAATGAGTTCCATTTGGCTTTAGAAGTTGAAGAGTTTGATGAGGCAAAAAAACTTCATAAAGACTTAGATTGTATATGTTTTGAAAATGAAAGTATGGGAATTTATTTTATAGCGGACCCAGATAATTATTGGATTGAAATACTTCCTAAGAATCATTAATTTTAATAATATAATTATAATTTCTTTACAATTAATAATAGAATAAGTTATCATTAAAATATAGTTGTTAAAAATGGATAATAGTGGTACAAATTTATGATTATAAAAATATGTTGGGGGGAGTGATAGTAGTGAAGAAAGCTATAACGGCTTTAGGGATTGGAGCAGTAGCAGTATCTGTTAGTTCCATACATGCAAGTGCTCTTGAAAAGGGAGTTGTGACAGCTAGTGCTTTAAATATAAGAAGCGGGCCAAGTGCTGATTGTGACAAAGTAGCAAAGTTATATAAGGGAAAAACTGTAGAAATTTTAGAAAAATCTAATGGTTGGTATAAAGTAAGAGTGTCAAGTTCTGTTGTTGGCTGGGGAAGTTCAAAATACATATCAACGAGTGGTTCATCTGGAAGTACTTCGAATCAAAATAATTCAACATCAAGTGGAACATCTATTAGTGGGAATGGAAAAGTAAATGTCAGTTCTAGATTAAATATAAGAAGTGGTGCAGGTACAAACTACTCATTAGTTGGTAAAGCAAATAATGGAGATGTAGTAAAGTTATTAGAACAAAGTAATGGATGGTATAAAATAAAGCTATCAAATGGAGTTACTGGATGGGCTAGTAGTCAGTATATCTCAAAAACATCAGAAGATGTTGGAACAAATGATTCTAATTCAAGTAATACTACTAATAATAACAACACTGATAAAAATCAATCTAGTGAAGTATCACTTGAAGGCAAGAAGGGAAAAGTAACATCTACTGTAAGTTTAAATGTAAGAAGTGGTCCTGGGACAAGCTATTCTGTAATCGGAAAATTAAATGGTGGAGATGTTGTTGAGTTAAAAGCTAAAAGTAATGGATGGTATAAAGTAAAATTATCAAATGGGACAACTGGATGGGTAAGTTCTAGTTATATTTCTGAGACTACTGAAGGATTAAAAGAAAACTCTAATTCATCATCTAATAATAATTCCCAATCTAATAGTAATTCAAATTCTTCATCTATTGGAAATTCAGATAAATCGACTGTAAATGGTTCAAAAGTAGTAGATTTTGCATATACACTTATTGGAATACCATATCAATGGGGAGCATCTGGTCCAGATAAGTTTGATTGTTCTGGATTTACACAGTATGTTTTTAAACACTCAGTTGGACTTTCTATACCAAGAGTTTCTAGAGAGCAAGCTCAATTTGGAAGTGCAGTTTCTATGGGTAACTATGCACCAGGAGATTTAGTTTACTTTGATACTGACGGAGATGGAGCAACGAACCATGTAGGTATATATGTAGGCAATAGTAAGTTTATACATTGTAGTGGAACTCAAACTAATCCTAATAAGGTTAAAGTAGACAATTTGACTACTTCATATTGGTCTAAAGCATTGCTTGGAGCAAGACGATTTGCTTAGTAGATATAATTTTTATTAAAAAATTAAAATAAATAAGTTTTCTATTCATAAATTGAGACTCTTAAAAATATACTTTATTAATAATATAATTTTGGGAGGGGACAAACTAATGAA
Organism: Clostridioides sp. ES-S-0001-03; assembly: GCF_020676075.1. Classification (NCBI taxonomy): domain Bacteria; kingdom Bacillati; phylum Bacillota; class Clostridia; order Peptostreptococcales; family Peptostreptococcaceae; genus Clostridioides; species Clostridioides sp. ES-S-0001-03. The sequence continues at coordinate 87,684 of NZ_JACVWJ010000002.1, forward strand.
TAGAAGAAAGACGATATACAGAGGATTTAATAATAATAGACATAAGATAGATGTGCGTAAGTATATAATAACTATTGCTTGTTTATGTTTGATTGGCTATTATTCTTATACAAAAATAAAAGATAGCAAGATGTTAGAGTATATATCAGCTAAAATACCATTTCTAAATAGTTCATCAGATATAACTTATAAAGATATATCTGATGAACTAAATGCCATAAAAAATGGAAAAAAATCTAAATCACAAACCAATTCAAATAATAATCAAAATAGTAATTCAGAAAAAGCAGTAAATAATACCAAGGAACCAGAAGAAGTAAAATTAGCTACTATTGAAGGATGGGATATATATACTATCCAAGTTGCTGCAATAGATAATGATGACGATTTGAAAAAAATACAAACATCATTAGTTAGTAGTGATATACCTTTTTCAGTTATGGAGAAGGATGGAGTAAAAAAAATACAAACATACTCTTCTTTTGATGAAAATGAAGTTAGAAAACATATGAGTTCTATAAGAAAAGTATTTCCAGATGCGTTTTTATCTCATTTAGATGCACCTATGCTATCTTTAGAATATACAAGTAATTATGCTTATATAGATAGTATATCCAAAGAATTAAATAAATTAATAACAAACTTTAAAGAAGAATCAAGTTTTTGGTCGAATGATGAAAATAATGTAGATATGGAAAAATATAATACTATTTTGACAAATAGAAAGGCAATATCACAAAATATATCAAAAGAAGCTGAAAAGATTGATTATTCTGAAATGAGTTTATTTAAAGATAATTTGATTGACTATGTAAAGAACATAAACGAAAAAATTGATACTGCCTCAAAAGCAGCAAATGAAGAAAAATATAGTGTAAGTAAAAGTCTACTTTTATCATCTATGCAAGAGTATTCTTTGTTCATAAATTCCATAAAATAAAATACAGAAAATTTAGACTTTAGAAAGCTATAGGAAAAGGATTGTTTAATAAGACAATCCTTTTCCTCGTTTTAACTTAATAAAGAGGCGTTGATTTATAAAATAAATTATAAAAATAGGGATATTTTTTTAACAATTGTTAAGGTTTTTTAATATATATAGTATACTTATAGAAGGCAGAAAAAATGTTTTTTTATAGATAAGGGGGTAAAACAATGAAACTCTTAACTTTTAAGGGAGGGATACATCCTCCATATAGAAAAGAGTACTCTAACACAAAGGCACTTGAAAAAGCTCAAGCTCCAAAGATAGTTTACATTCCTCTTCAACAACATATAGGGGCACCAGCTAAACCTATTGTTGAAGTTGGTGATGAAGTAAAGTTTGGGCAAAAAATAGGTGAACAGCAAGGTTTCGTTTCATGTAACGTTCATTCTTCAGTATCAGGTAAAGTTATTGCTATTGAACAACATGAAGTACCAGGTGGTTCAGCTCAATGTGTAGTTATCGAAAATGACTTTAAGGAAGAATTACATGAAAGTGTTCAACCAAAAGGTCAGTTAGAGGATTTGAGCAAAGAAGATATAGTAGGTATCATAAAAGAGGCAGGAATAGTAGGTATGGGTGGAGCTACATTCCCTAACCATGTAAAAGTATCTCCTCCACCAGACAGTAAAGCAGAAGTAGTTATATTAAATGGGGCAGAATGTGAACCATATTTAACTGCAGACCACAGATTAATGGTGGAAAATCCAGAAGATGTTGTATTTGGTTTAAGAGCATTAATGAAAGTATTAGATGTTAAAAAAGGATTTATAGGAATTGAAACAAATAAACCAGATGCTATAGAAGCCATTCAAAATGTAGCTAAAGATTATAGTGAAATCGAAGTTGTTGGCCTTCAAGTGAAATATCCACAAGGAGCAGAAAAACAACTTATTTATGCGTGTACAGGTAAGGAAGTTCCATCAGGCGGATTGCCAATAGCAGCAGGTGCAGTTGTTGACAACGTTGCCACAGCAGCTCAAATAGCTAAATCTATTAAAACAGGTATGCCTTTGGTAGAAAGAATTACTACAATAACAGGTAGCTGTATCAAAGAACCTAAAAACCTAATAACAAAAGTTGGGACATTAGTCTCAGAAATAATAGACCAATGTGGTGGTTTTAAAGAAGATAAAAAAGTTGGTAAAGTGATAATGGGTGGACCTATGATGGGGATAGCTCAATATACTACTGAAATAGCAACTAATAAAGGTTCTTCAGGGATTTTATGTTTAGATGAAGAAGAATCACGTACACCAGATGTTCAAAATTGTTTAAGATGTGGAAGATGTACAGATGTATGTCCATCATTCTTACAACCACTTTTCATAAGTGCATATTCTTTGAAGGAAGATTATGACACAGCTGAATATCATAGAGCTATGGATTGTATAGAATGTGGGTCTTGTTCATTTATTTGTCCAGCAAGAAGACCATTACTTCAATCTATAAGATCAGCAAAAAGAGAAATAGGAGCAAAGAGAAGAAAGCAAGCTGCTCAGAAATAAAGAAAGTTAAGGGGGAAAAACGATGGAAAATAAGTTGATAGTATCATCTTCTCCTCATGTGAGAAGTAATGAAGATACTTCATATATAATGAAACAAGTTATTATAGCACTCCTTCCAGCAGCAGTAGCAGGAGTATACTTCTTTAGACTTAATGCATTGAGTGCTATGTTTTTTTGTATACTTGGTACAGTAGGTACTGAATTTTTATATCAAAAACTTATGAAGCATAAAAGTACTATAGGAGATTTTTCAGCTGTTGTAACAGGATTATTATTAGCATTTAACGTACCAGCATCACTTCCTTGGTGGATGTGTCTAGTAGGAGGAATATTTGCAATATTAGTAGTTAAAATGGTATTTGGTGGAATTGGATGTAACTTTGTCAATCCAGCACTTGCTGCAAGAGCATTTTTATTAGCATCATTTCCAGTAGCAATGACTGCTTGGACTCAACCAGGTGTTAACTGGATAGGTAAAAATTTAGATGCAGTTACTACTGCAACACCATTAAGCTTTTTGAAAAATGGAGCAGCAGGATTAGCAGACCTTTCTAGCAATGGAATTAGTCTCGCTGATATGATGATTGGTAATATTGGTGGATGTATAGGTGAGACATCAGCAATATTATTATTATTAGGTGGAGTATACCTAATGTATAAAGGCATAATAAATTATGTTATCCCAGTATTTTACATAGCAACTGTATTTATATTAACATTCCTTTTAGGTGGATTTAATATAAATTTTGCAATATATCAACTGTTTGCTGGAGGACTTATGTTAGGTGGATTCTTCATGCTTACGGATTATACAACTTCGCCTATGACTAAGAAAGGTCAAATAATATACGCTGTATTAGCTGGTCTTATAACAACTGTTATAAGAATGTATGGTGGATATCCAGAAGGTGTATCTTACTCAATACTACTAGTAAACTGTCTTGCACCACTTATAGATAAGTTTGTTAGAAACAGAGTGTTTGGGGAGGTGGCTAAATAATGAATAGTATGGTAAGACTAGGTGGAACTTTACTTGCTATAAGTGCAATAGCCTCATTAGCACTTGGAGCTACAAATCAAGTTACAGCTCCAGTAATAGAACAAAGAAATATACAAGCAAACAATGAACTTAGAAAAGCAGTACTTCCAGAAGCAAAAGAATTTAAAGAAATGAAGGAAAGTACTTATAAAGACCTTGGAGATGGTCTTATAGCTGAAGTATATGAAGGGCTAGATGGTTCTGAGGTAGTAGGATATACTTTAAAAGCTAAACCAAGTGGCTATGGTGGAGAAATTGAAGTTATGGTAGGTATATCAGCTGATGGCCAAGTTACAGGTGTTGATATTGGTAATATGTCAGAGACAGCAGGACTTGGAGCAAAAGCTAAAGATGATGCATTTAAAGGTCAATACAAAGGAAAAACTGCTGAACCTCTTGAAGTAGCAAAAGGAAGCACAACAGCAGAAAATCAAATATTAGCAATATCAGGTGCAACTATTACATCTACAGCAGTTACTACAGGAGTAAATGCTGCAATAGATGTCTTCAATAGTGCTCTTAATAAATAAGGAGGGTTAATTATGAATTTAGCTAAAGTATTTAAAAATGGGCTAATAGATGAGAACCCAACATTTGTGCAAGTTATAGGTATGTGTCCAACACTAGCCGTTACAACTTCAGCAATAAATGGAATCGGTATGGGTCTTTCAACAGCAGCAGTTTTAATATGTGCAAATTTAGTTATATCATTACTAAGAAAAATCACACCAGATAAGATAAGAATACCTATATTTGTAGTCATTATAGCTACATTTGTTACAATAGTAGGAATGGTTTTAAAAGCATATGTTCCTGCTCTTGATAAGGCTCTTGGTATATATATACCATTAATAGTTGTTAACTGTTTAATACTAGCTCGTGCAGAAAGTTTTGCTTTTAAAACTGGTCCACTAGCTTCAATTGTTGATGGTGTAGGTCAAGGTCTTGGATTTACTGTTGCTCTTACAGTAATAGGTGCAGTAAGAGAATTACTTGGAAATGGTAGTTTATTTGGAATGACACTATTTGGAGCATCTTTCCAACCAGTATTAATATTTATATTACCACCAGGTGCATTCTTAACATTAGGATTCTTATTTGCAGGATTTAATAAATTAAGAAGTAAAAAAGCGTAGTGGAGGTGTAATAAATGAATTTAATACTTTTATTTTTAAGTATCGTTCTTGTTAATAACGTTATAACATCTCAGTTCTTGGGTATATGTCCTTTCTTAGGAGTTTCTAAGAAAGTTGATACAGCAGTAGGGATGGGAGTTGCAGTTACATTCGTTCTAACTCTAGCTTCAATTATAACTTATTTTATACAAATTTTATTAGTAAAGACTGGAACTGAATTTTTACAAACAATAGCTTTTATATTGGTTATAGCTTCTATAGTTCAGTTCGTTGAAATGGTAATTCAAAAGATGAGTCCATCTTTATATCAAGCATTAGGAGTTTATCTACCTCTTATAACTACAAACTGTGCAGTTCTTGGTATAGCTCTAGTTAATGTTCAAAAAAGTTATAATTTAGTAGAAACAATAATAAACGGATTTGGAGCAGGAGCTGGATTTACTTTAGCAATAGTAATATTCGCAGGTATAAGAGAAAGACTAGAATTAGCTGATATACCAGAAGCGTTTAAAGGTTTCCCTATAACACTTATATCAGCAAGTTTAATGTCAATAGCTTTCTTAGGATTTACAGGACTTATAAAGCTATAAAAAAGAGGGGTGAAAATAGTGATACTTACAGCTGTATTAGTTTTAGGAGTTATGGGCTTAATCTTCGGGATAGTATTAGATTTTGCATCTAAAAAGTTTGCTGTAGAAGTAGACGAAAGAGTGGAAGCTATACTAGGAGTACTTCCAGGTGCTAACTGTGGTGGTTGTGGATTCCCAGGATGTGGAGGTCTTGCAAGTGCGATAGTTGAAGGAAAAGCACCAGTTAATGGTTGCCCTGTAGGTGGAGCAGATGTTGGTGCAAAAGTTGGAGAAATAATGGGCGTAAGTGCTGAAGCAGGTGAAAAACAAGTAGCAAAAGTTATTTGCAAAGGAACTTGCTCAAGTGCAAAAGATAAATATGAGTATGAAGGAATATCTGATTGTAGAGCAGCAAATGTTTTAAATTCAGGAGCTAAAATGTGTAAGTTTGGATGTTTAGGTCTTGGAACATGTAAGACTGTTTGTAAATTTGATGCTATTTCTATAGTTGATGGAGTAGCAGTAATAGATGAAGAAAAATGTGTTAACTGTGGAAAATGTAAAGAAGCATGCCCTAAGGGTATAATAATTACAAAACCAGAAAGCCAATCAATAGTTGTAGAATGTAATAGCAAAGAATTTGGTAAAGCTGTTAAAGAAAAATGTACTGCTGGATGTATTGGTTGTGGAATGTGTGTAAAAGCTTGTAAATTTGATGCAATAATATTTGAAAACAAAATAGCTAAAATAGACCCTAGTAAGTGTGTAGGTTGTATGCAATGTGTAGAAAAATGCCCTACAAAAGTAATATCAGGTGATATAGCTAAAAGAAAGAAAGTTACTATTGACCAAGAACTTTGTGTGGGATGTACAGTGTGCAAAAAACAATGTAAGTTTGATGCAATAGAAGGTGAATTAAAAGAAAAACATAAGGTAGATGCAGACAAATGTGTAGGATGCCATTTATGTATGGAAAAATGTCCAAAGAAAGCTATTAAAATTTTGTAATATGGACAAAATAAAGATATGGAATAATTTCCATATCTCTAATGAGTACATAAAACAGAGGTATGGAATAATTTCCATACCTCTATTTTATGTATATTTATTTTATTGGTAATAAATATAACAATAGTGTAACAAAAAAGGTTCGACATTTCTGTTGAATTTTTTACAATATAGTGATAGACTAAATAGGTACAAATTACGTACAAATGAGGTGAATAAATGAATATAATCTTGGCATCAGCCTCTCCAAGAAGGAAAGAAATTCTAGAGAATACAAATGTAAGATTTGATATAATTAAAAGTGAAATTGATGAGATTATATTGGAAGGTGAAGCACCAAAACATTTAGTTATGAGATTAGCTTTTGAAAAAAGTATGTTTGTAGCATCTAAACATAAGAAAGATGTTGTTATTGGAGCTGATACTGTTGTTGTTTTAGATAATGCTATTTTAGGAAAGCCTAAAGATGAGTCTTGTGCAAGAGACATGCTAAGTAGACTATCTGGAAGAGAGCATCAAGTCATAACAGGTATTAGCTTAATAAACTTGTGCAAAGATAAAAAAATAATTGACTATGTAATCAGCAATGTAAAATTTAAAACGTTATCAGAAAAAGATATTGAGGATTATCTGAAAACTAAAGAGTCATTTGACAAAGCAGGAGCTTATGGAATACAAGGATATGGAGCTTTGCTAGTTGAAGAGATTAGAGGCGATTATTTTAATATAGTTGGACTTCCAATTTCAAAGTTAGGTGACTTGTTAAAGGAACATTTTAATATAAATCTTTTTTATGGAGTGTGATTTATCTGAAAAAGTCATTTAATTCAACCATTAAGGTAAAAGAAATGGCACTAGAGGAAAGACCCAGAGAAAAGATGCTTGCTGAAGGAGTAGAAAGCTTATCAAATGCTGAATTGTTGGCTATACTTTTAAGAACTGGTAACAAACATAAAAATGCAATCGAGTTAGCCAACTATATAATAAATAAAGATATTCAGGGTATTAGACATTTAGAGGAAATGACAATAGAGGAGCTGTGTAATATAGATGGAATTGGATTGTCAAAATCAGCCCAAATTAAAGCAGCTTTAGAACTAGGCTTTAGAGTAGCTAGTTTTAAACCTATGAAGTATAAAATAAAAAATCCTTGGGATATACATAAATATTATATGAATAGTCTGAGGTATTTGAAAAAAGAGGTTTTTAAGGCAGTTCTTTTAAATACAAAAAATGAGATAATATCTGATGTAGATATATCTGTAGGGACTTTAAACTCATCATTAGTCCATCCTAGAGAAGTTTTTAAAGAAGCTATAAAGAGAAGTGCAAGTAAAATAATAGTGATGCATAATCACCCCTCAGGAAGTGTAGAACCATCAAAGGAAGATAAAAATATTACATCAAGACTTATTAAATGTGGAGAAATAATTGGGATTGAAATAATTGACCATATAATAATTGGAGATGGATTATACTTTAGCTTTAAAGAAAATATGATAATTTGACTTTATATGTGATAAAATAGTAGGAGAATGTTTTAAACATGATTCTTAATTAGTAGGAAGGAGTAAAATCATGGCTAAGGAAAAAAAGAAAGAAAAAAGAGGTTTTTTTAGTTTTAACAAGATGACAAAGGATATGGGAATAGATTTAGGGACTGCAAATACATTAGTTTACATAAAAGGACAAGGTATTGTTGTTAGAGAACCCTCAGTTGTTGCAATAAGAGATGACAGTAAAGAAGTTTTAGCAGTAGGTGAAGAAGCTAAAAAAATGATAGGTAGAACACCAGGAAATATAGTAGCTATAAGACCAATGAAAGATGGAGTAATAGCTGACTTTGATATAACTCAATCAATGATTAGTTACTTTATACAAAAAGCAGCTGATAAAAAAGGTGTTGTAAGTCCAAGAATAGCTATATGTGTTCCTTTTGGAGTTACAGAAGTTGAAAAGAGAGCTATAGAAGAGGCTGCAAGACAAGCTGGTGCTAAAGATGCATTTCTTATAGAGGAACCAATGGCAGCGGCTATAGGAGCTGGATTAAAGGTTGAAGAGCCAGAAGGTAATATGGTAGTTGATATCGGTGGAGGTACTTCAGAAATAGCTGTAATATCTCTAGGAGGAATTGTTACTGCTAAATCTATAAGAATTGGTGGAGACGAATTTGACGAGTCTATAGTTGCCTATGTAAAAAAAGAATATAATCTTATGATAGGTGAAAGAACTGCTGAAAATGTTAAAATTAGCATAGGTTCTACATTTAAAGATGATGAAGAAATAAATATGCAAATAAGAGGTAGAGATTTAATATCAGGGTTACCTAAAACAATAGAAATATGTTCTACAGAAGTTAGAGAAGCATTAAAAGAGCCTGTGAGTTCAATAGTAGATGCTATAAAATCTACATTAGAAAAGACTCCACCAGAATTAGCATCAGACATAATGGAAAACGGAATAATGCTAACAGGAGGAGGAGCTTTACTTAGAGGTCTTGATAAACTTATTACACAAGAAACAGGAATGTCTGTTCAAATAGCAGAAGCTCCTCTTGATTGTGTTGCACTTGGAACAGGAAAATCTGTTGAAGACCAAGAAATTTTTGAAAAAGTATTAATGATGAATGCTAAAAATTAGAAGTTGGTGATGGCCTTGAGATTTGACAAGAATAAAAATGAGAAAAAAAGGATTAATGTTAAAGTGATAGCAACGGGCGTAGTTGCTATCACTTTAATTGGAATTGTGGGTATATCAATTGGTAAGTTTTCAAGTGGAAGCCCAGTAAACTTAGGTGTAGCATCAGATGCTATTACAAGTGTAGGAAAAGGAATAAATGATGGATTTTCATTTATAAAAAATGGTTTTAAAGATATCTTAAATTATAGAGATAACTCTGAAAAGGTAAAAAAATTAGAATCAGAAAATGAAAAGCTTAAAAAAGATGTTATAGCTTTAAATACCAAATTAGACAAGACAGAATCATTAGAAGAATTAAAGAAGACACTTAGCTTTGTAGAAGAAAAATATAAAGCAACAAGTATTTCTACAAGTGTTGTAGGTAAAAATGATGGAAACTGGTATGAGAGTTTTATAATAGGTGCGGGAAAAAATTCAGGTGTAAAAAAAGAAAGTATAGTTATGAATGGCAGTGGTCTAGTTGGTATAGTTTATGAAGTTTCCAACGATTATAGTAAGGCAATTTCACTATTAGATTCTAAATCATCTGTAAGTTTTAAATTAGCAAAAAATGCTAGTGCTAAAGGAGCAATTACTCAAAATACTACTTTAGACAATAAGGATAGTTATAATAGTAAAGGTTATTTACAAGGTTATATGTTTGACTCATCATATAATGTAATTCAAGGAGATATAATAACAACATCTGGTCTTGGATTTTTCCCAGAAGGCATACCAATTGGTGAGGTTGAAAAGGTAATTGATGATAAAGATAAATCACTAAAATATGTAGTTGTAAAACCTTATGTTGATTTTAAGAATATAGATGACGTTGTAGTCATAGAACCAAGAAATATAGGATAAAGGGGATAAAAAACAATGAAAAAAGTTTTACTTTGTCTATTGGGTATTGTGGTTATGACTATAGAAAATAGTATAACAAATTATATAAATATTTTTGGAATAAGCTTTAACTTAGTTCTTATATATGTAACTATAATTTCTCTTTATTTGGATGAATTAGAAGGTGGGATTATAGCAGCCATAATAGGGCTTATTAAGGACATAACCATTGGTGGAATTCTTGGTGTAAATGCATTAGTTTTGTTTGTTATTGCATATGCGATTGGACACATGAGGGATCAACTATATAAAGGTAGCTATATTATTACTTTCGTTTTGGTTTTAATAGGAAGTTTAATTGATTCAATTGTCAATATAGGTACATCTAGTATAATCTATCAAAGCTATAGCATATCAACACTTTTAGTAAAGGGTCTACTAGTAGCACCAATAGTGAATAGTTTAATTGGTTTAATAATATATCGCTTGTCTAAAAGAGCAGTTTTAAAACTTAAAGAAGATTAGTTGGTGATTTCATGGAAGAAAATAAACAAGTTGATAGATTTAAAATAATGAAAATAGTCATAAGCGTGATATTTTTAGCTATTTTAGTAAAAATAGTCTACATGACTACATTTAAATATGAATACTACAATGAGTTAGCTGAAAATAAAACATATAAAAAATTGGCAATAGAGGCTCCAAGAGGAGAAATAAAAGATAGATATGGAAGATTGCTAGCAGGAAATAAAAATTTATTTACTGTTCAAGTTTCAGGTAACGATATTAATAAAAAAGATGCTAATAAGCGTTCAAGAGCAAATGAAATATCATTGAAGCTTATAAATTTACTTGAGAAAAATGGTGAAGAATATGTAGATGAATTTCCTATATATGTAGAAAATGGAAAGTACTATTATACATATGACAGAGAGATTAGAGAATATAAATCAGAAAATGGAATACCAAGTGATTATAATGCTAAAGAGAGTTTTTATTACTTGGTAGATAAACTTATATCAGCAGGAATCTTGTCTCAAGAAGATAAAAGGTTAGATGCAACAAAATTACAAGCAAAACTAAATGAAAATGGATACTATCCTCCTATTTTAGTTAGTAAATGGATGTTTACAGCAGAGAGAGATAAGAGAGATTGGTTGGCCAGTTATAAAATAAAAGAGACTAATTTAAGTGCTGAAAAAGCGTTTGAAAAAGTAAGAAATAGCGATGCATTTAAGATTGATAAAAGTTTAAGTAATGAAGATGCAAGAAAAATAATGGTTGTAAGAGATTTAATAAAATCAAAAGGATATTCTCAATATAATCCAGTAACAATTGCAAAAGATGTAGGAGAAACTACCATTGCACAGATTGAGGAAAGTGCTATGGACCTTGTTGGTGTTTCAGTAGCAGTTGAACCAGTGAGATATTATCCTAATGGAACTTTAGCTTCACATATGTTAGGATATGTAGGAAAAATGCCATCAACTCAAATAGAATCATATCTACAAAAAGGATATAAAACAGGAGATATGGTAGGTCTTGCAGGAGTAGAAAAAAGTAATGAAAGCAAGCTAAGAGGAACTGATGGTTATAAAATGGTTAAAGTTGATGCATTGGGTAGAATCAGTAAAGAAATTGAATCAAAAAAACCTAAATCAGGAGATACTGTATACCTTACATTAGATAAAGATTTACAAGAAGTTTCAGATAATGCATTAAAACAGATAATAGAAGTTGCTTCAAAAGGAGGTACTTTTAAAAGTAAGTTTGGGGATAAGCCAATTAGTGCATATGCAGGAAAGGCACAATCAGCAGCTCTTATAGCTATTGATGTTAAAAATGGAGAGGTTTTAGCTTCATCAAGTTATCCTGACTATGACCCAAATAAATTTGCAAAGGGTATTTCTACAGAAGACTATAAAGCACTACAACCAAAGAATCCAAATGACTTACTAGCAGGAAGTCCACTATTAAACTTAGTTACACAAGGGGAATTCCAGCCAGGTTCTTCATTTAAGATGGTAACCTCAATGGCAGCTTTAGAAAATGGTCTAAATCCAAATTTCACTATAAATGACCCTGGAGTTATTATGCTAGGGAAAAAATCATTTGGGGACTATGTGTGGAATCATGGTAGAGGAAATCATGGTATGACAAATTTATATAAAGCTATACAAGAGTCTTGTAACATATATATGGCAACTATTGGTACAGGTAAGACATGGCCAGATGGAAAAAGTATTGGTATAGATATGAATGCAAATAAGATACTTGAGTATGCAAAACTATTTGGATTAGATGAAAATACTGGGCTTGAAGACGAAGTAGAAGAAAGAGCAGGTAAGGTGCCTAGCACAGAGGATAAATTAAAATCAACACAAGCATTGTTAAAATCAGCTTTAGATAGAGAAATGGCCAATGACTTTGTTGATATAACTAGAGATAAAAATCCTAAAGAATACGAAAAAAGAATTGATGAAATTGTAAGTTGGGCAGCTGAAAAGAAAACTCCTGGTAGAGTAGAAACGATGAATAGATTGAAAAAATTGGATGTTAAAGAAAATAGAGTGGAAGATGTAGCGGATATGGCGGTATTTAGTTACTTTAACTTTGCAAAATGGAGTACTGCTGATACATTCAACTTAGCTATAGGGCAAGGTGAAAATGCCTATACACCAGCTCAAATATCAAGATACGTAGCTGCTATAGCAAATGAAGGTAATTTAGTAGAATTATCTGTAGTTGATAGAGCTGTTTCAAGTGACTATTCATCAGTAAAAATTAATGACCAAAAGAAAGTGGAAAAAATACCTTTCAAAAATCCAGACAATCTAAAGGAACTAACAAAAGGTATGAAATTGGTTGCTAGACAAGGTACAGCAAAAAGTGCTTTTGCTGATTTCCCAATAGATGTAGCAGCAAAGACTGGTACAGCTGAGAAAAGTGGTAAAATACCTACAGATAATGAATATGAATATTTAAAGAGTCATATGTCATCTTATAATGTTAATCTAAATGATGCAATTAAAATGGCTGATAAGATGAAGGCAGAAAAAGAAAAAGAACTTTCATTAGCTAAAGAAAAAGAAATAAAGAAAAAACTAGAAAATAAAGATTTAAAAGACGAAGAAAGAAAGAAATTAGAAGAAGAATTAGAAGATGGAGTAAAAGTTAAATTAGAGGATACTGATAAAGTGAATTCTTCATATTTAAGAAAAGCTATAAAAGAATTAAATCCAAAAATAACAGATGACCAAATAGATAAGTTTAAAGCAGATTATGGTTCTTTTACATGGACTGTTGCATTTGCACCAGCAGATGACCCAGAAATAGCTGTTGTATGTGTAATTCCTCAAGGTGATTCAAGTGTATTCTCACTTTTACCAACTAGAGAAGTTATTGGAACATATATGGGATTAGAGCCAACTAATGGCAAAAAAGACAACAAGACGGATGATGTTAATAATTCTTCTGACGAAAATATAAATTTCGAGTCACAAATCAATAGATAAGTTAAATCCATTTATAAACTTTAGCTTTATGTAGAAAAAATAAAAGGGTTTAAAGCGCATTTGAAGAATATAAATGATATATCACTCTGGAGGTTGTTATGTCTTTAAGAGAAATTTGTAGTCAAGAACTAGTAGAGTTCAAGGGTAATAAAAGAGGGATAATAGTAAATATAAAAAGAGAAGCTCCATTTGAAGAAATACAAGAAAATATAATAAACAAATTGGAAGCGTATGTTGGTTTTTTTAATGGTGCTAAAATTAGTAAAATTAACAGTGATTATTTAACTGACATGGAGATTCTAGAATTAAAAGAAGGAATTACTTCTAGATTTGATGTGGAATTTGTTGAAGATCAAAAAATTGAAGAAAATAATAATTTTCAAACAAAATATGTCAATACCCTAAGATCTGGCGAAAATATTGAATTTGAAGGTGATGTAGTCATATTAAATGATATGAGACCTGGTTCAAAGGTCATTTCAAAATCAAATACAGTTGTTATGGGAGATATAAATGCTGGCGCTAAGGTTGTAGCAGGAGGAAATGTTTTTGTAATGGGGAAAATAGAAGGTTTTGTGCATGCAGGTTCAGAGGGCAATGAGTTTGCCTATGTTGTTGCTGGAAATCTTAATCCAAAAATATTGCAAATAGCAGATAATATTGCAGAAGCTCCAGATGATGAAGAAAATTATGAAATTGAATCAGAAATTAGCCCAGAAATAGCCTTTGTGAGTAATGGAAGAATTGTAATCGAAAGCTATTTGTCAAAGTTGGACAAATAGAAAGAAAAATAGGGGGTAGTATTATGAGCGAAGTTATAGTTATAACATCCGGTAAAGGTGGAGTTGGAAAAACTACTACCGCAGCAAACTTAGGAACTGCGCTAAGCCTAGAAAATAAAAAAACTGTAGTTGTAGATGCAGATATTGGACTTAGAAATTTAGATGTAGTAATGGGTCTTGAAAATCGAATAGTTTATGACATAGTAGACGTTGTTGAAGGAACTTGTAGGCTTAAGCAAGCTCTAATAAAAGACAAAAGATTTGATAATCTATATTTATTACCAGCAGCACAAACTAGGGATAAAAACGCTGTATCAGTTGAGCAAATGGTTGACCTATGTGAAAAATTAAAAGAATCTTTCGAGTATGTAATAATAGACTGCCCAGCAGGTATTGAACAAGGATTTAAAAATGCAATAGCAGGTGCAGATAGAGCTATTGTGGTTACAAATCCAGAGATATCAGCAGTAAGAGATGCAGATAGAATAATAGGTCTATTAGAAGCAAATGAAATAAAAGAAATAAGATTAGTTATAAATAGAATTAGAAATGATATGGTTAAGCGTGGAGACATGATGGACAAACAAGATATAATAGAGATACTAGCAATAGATTTATTAGGTCTTGTTCCTGATGATGAAAGTATAATTATATCAACAAATAAAGGTGAACCAGCAATACTTGATTCAAAATCTCTTGCTGGTCAAGCATACAAAAATATCGCAAAAAGGATACTAAATGAAGAAGTTCCTCTACTTGAACTTGAAGTTGAAGATGGATTCTTTGGTAGACTAAAAAAAATGTTTAGCATGGCTAAGTAGCAAAGGAGGATACATCTGTGTTAGATTTATTTAGAGTTTTTTCTAACGAAGCTAAAACTAGTAAATCTGTTGCTAAAGAGAGGTTAAAACTAGTTTTAGTTCATGATAGAGTAGATTGTTCACCACAACTTTTAGAGATGATAAAAACAGATATTTTAAAAGTAATAGCCAACTATGCAGAAATAGAAGAAGATGGCCTTGAAATCAAAATGTCTAAATGCAGAGGTGAACATGATGACAAACCTGTATCTGCATTAGTTGCTAATATACCATTAAAGAATATTAAAGATAGATGTATGTAATTAGTGCTTAAAAGGGGGATATCCTTATTGGTATATGCCCCTTTTATTTAATTATATGTTTAAAGATAGAAAGACGGTGATTCTTTGAAAAAAATCAATATTAATTATAAGTCGACAATTAAGTTGATAAAACAGTTAGACTGGAAACTTATAGTTACAGTATTAGCTATCTTTATTTTTGGGCTTGTTATACTTAGTAGTGCAACACATGCTAATTCTACAGGTTCATATAATCAATTAGTTAAGCAAGGACTAGCTTTTGTGCTTGGAATAGGAATGATTATAGTAATACTATTTTTTGATTATAATCTTCTAGGAAGGTACTATAAGGCTCTTTATATAATAAGCCTTGTTTTATTAGCTGTAGTTTTATTACCTGGAATTGGTACTGAAAAAGGCGGTGCGAGGTCTTGGATTAACTTAGGTCCACTTGATTTGCAGACTTCTGAAATAGTAAAATTAACATTTATACTTAGTTATGCAAAGATACTTGAGACAAAGAAGGATAAATTAAATACATTAAAAGAGGTTATACCTGTTGTAGTTTATTCTCTCCCATTCATTGGATTACTACTTGCTCAACCAGACTTAGGAACAGGAATTGTATTTTGTTGTATGGTATTTGCAATGCTGTTTACAGCAGGTCTTAGTTCTAAGCTAATAAAAAGAGGAATAATAATACTCTTGGTATCAATGCCATTGATGTATTTAATGATGGCAGACCATCAAAAAGTAAGAATAGAAGCCTTCCTAAATCCAGAAGATGTAACCTTAAAAGGAAACTATCAGGTTATGCAATCTTTGATAGCAATAGGCTCTGGTGGTATGACTGGAAAAGGTCTGTATAATGGAAGTCAAAACCAAGAAGATTTCTTACCAGTACAAGATAGTGACTTTATATTTGCTGTTGTGGGTGAAGAACTTGGTGTAATAGGAATGACAGTGCTTATAATCTTATTTGCAATATTTTTATTACGGATTTTAGCAATTGCAAGAGATGCTAAGGATTTTTATGGGACCCTCATTGTAGTTGGTGTTATGGGTATGTTTGCTTACCAGATAATTCAAAATATTGCTATGACTGTTGCGTTAATTCCAGTAACAGGAGTAACATTACCTTTTGTAAGTTATGGAGGAAGTTCACTATTAACATCTTTAGCCAATCTAGGATTAGTACTAAATGTGTGTATGAGAAGAAAGAAAATAAATTTCTAAGTGTAAGAGTTCTAAACATAAATTGAGGAGATTGAGTATAATGAATATAGCATTAGTATCACATGACCAAATGAAAAATACCATAGTAGGATTTTGTATAGGTTATGAATCAATTTTAAAAAAATATGGACTATATGCAACTGGAACTACAGGAAAAAGAATAATGGATGAAACTGAATTAAAGATTACTAGATTGGCATCTGGACCTTTAGGTGGAGACCAGCAAATAGGTTCTTTAATCGTAACACAAGAAATAGATTTAGTTATCTTTTTAAGAGACCCACTTACATCTCAACCTCATGAGACAGATATACAAGCTTTGATAAGACTTTGTGATGTGTACCATGTTCCAATAGCTACAAATCTAGCTTCTGCAGAAATATTTATAAAAGCTCTTGATAGGGGAGAACTATCATGGAGAGAAGTTAGGAAGAGCAAAAGTCAACGTGTTTAATAAAAGTAAATAATATATAAAATTAAGAGGTAGCTAAAATAGCTACCTCATTTTAATTTGTTCTATAAGATAAAAACTCTAATGTGAGTTTTTTTATATAATTTAAATGATGGAATATAGATATATGTCATTTAAATAAAAATAACTATTTAACTAATTTTGCAAATTCTGCACCAAACTCCATACATTCTTTTAATGTTTCCTCACTAGGGAAGAATTTTTTCTTAAGAGATTCTACAGGCATTTTGAATGTCATAGCTTTAAGTAAAGTTTCAGCCATAGTTATACCTTCACCACTCCAACCAAATGAACCAAATACTCCTGCTATCTTACCTTGGTTAGCCATTGGGTCTATAACAGAGAATAAATCCCACATAGGTTTAACCATTGTTTTATTTATAGTTGGAGAACCTAATAGTATTACTTTTGATACTACTAATGTATCATGCATTTCTGTTAATGTCATATTTTCTAAATCATATAATTCAGCTTTTGCACCTTCTTTATCAAGTCCCTCTTTTATCTTTTTAGCCATTTCTAAAGTATTGCTATAAGCTGATAAGTAGAATATAGAAACTTGATTTTGATTAGTTGTATTAATAGCTTCTGTAGACCACTCAACATATCTCTTTACAGCAGCCATTGGGTCTTTAGTAAGCATTGGACCATGAGAAGTTAATATAGTATCAAATTCTAAGTTTAGCCCTACAACCTTGTCTACAGCACTCAACACGTGCTTAGCAAATGGCTTAACTATGCAATCATAGTAATGTTTAGCTGATTTTAGATAATCTTCACTGTTTACTACTTCTGAATCAACACTTGCAAAATGACAACCAAATGCGTCACAAGTTAAAAGAGTCTTGTCCTCTTCAATGTAAGTAAACATTGTATCAACCCAATGTAAGAATGGAGCAGTTATAAATTTAAGATTTCTCTTACCGATATTTAAAACTTCACCATCTTTTATTACATGACAATTAAAAGGTCTATTTATTTGACCATCTAAGTATAATTTAGCAGCTTTAGTACAATAAACTTCTATATTAGGATTTAAATCTAATAAGTATTTTAAACTACCAGCATGGTCTGGCTCTGTGTGATGGACTACAACATAGTCAATTTTAGCTATATCAGTAACTTCTGATAAATTACTTAAAAATTCATCCTTAAAATTTGCTTTTACTGTATCAAATAAAACCGTTTTTTCGTCCTTTATTAAGTAAGAATTATAAGTTGTCCCAAACTCTGTTTCCATTATTATGTCGAATACTTTTAAACCTTCATCTACTACGCCAGTAAAGTAGATATCTTTTTTTACTTCGAAAACTTTACTCATTTTTAACCCTCCTAAAAATTATCATTATATAAATAACATACCCCATTTTGAGGTCAGTGAAACAAAAGATGTCATTATAAGTCATCAAAAACATAGTTTTATGTTTATAATATATCATATTTGGTAAAAAATCTGTATTTTAATAAAAATTTAATAGAAAATATTTTTAGATATACTATTTTGTGAATAATATAGATTTTAAATTCAATATTTTAGTTATATTTTTGATAGAAAATATTTTATCGTGTATAATATTACTTATAAATAAGAATAAAAATAAAGAACTTGTTTGGAGGAATTTTAATAAATGAATAAAGTAGACTTGAAAAAAATCTTAAAAAAAGTAGAAAAGCCTGCTAGATATCTTGGGAATGAAATAAATTCAATTCATAAAGATACTAGCAATAGTGAATTGATAAGATATGCACATTGTTTTCCAGACCTGTATGAAGTTGGGATGAGTCACTTAGGAAGTCATATATTATACGATGTAATAAACAAAGATGAAGATGTATTTTGTGAGAGAGTATATTCTCCTGCTGTTGACATGGAAAATATAATGAGAGAAAAAAATATACCATTATTTGCATTAGAGTCAAGAGAGCCTATAACAAACTTTGATTTTGTTACTTTTACACTTCAATATGAACTTTCATACACTAATATCTTAAATATATTAGATTTAGCCAATATACCAATATTAAAAGAAGAAAGAAAATTGGAAGACCCATTTATAATGGTTGGAGGTCCTTGTGCTTATAATTCGGAACCTTTAGCAGATTTTGTAGATATAGTAATATTAGGTGAAGGTGAAGAAGTTAACTTAGAAGTAGTAAATGAGTATAAAGAGTGGAAGAAAAATAAAACAACTAGAGGTGATTTTTTATACAGAATATCAAGTATAGAAGGAGTATACATACCAAGTTTTTATGATGTTAAATACAATGAAGATGGTACAGTTCAAAGTGTAACTCCTAATAGAGAAGGGGTTACTAAGAGTCCTACTAAGAGGATAATAAAAAATGTTGAAACTGTAGATTATCCAGAAAAATTAATAGTACCTTATATAGATACTGTTCATGATAGAATAGTGTTAGAATTGTTTAGAGGCTGTACAAGAGGATGCAGATTTTGTCAAGCTGGTATGATATACAGACCAATAAGAGAAAAGAGTGTTGAAAGACTTAAAGAGATACTTGACAAATTAGTTAAGAATACTGGATATGATGAAATATCATTATCATCACTTAGTACAAGTGACTATAGTAAGTTGTCTGAGCTTACTGATTATTTAGTAGATGAATATGCATCTAATAATATAGGAATTTCACTTCCATCGCTTAGACTAGACAATTTCTCAATGGAGATTGCTGATAAAATACAACAAGTAAGAAAATCTGGACTTACTTTTGCCCCAGAGGCAGGAACTCAGAGACTTAGAGACGTTATAAATAAAGGTGTTACAGAAGAAGACTTAGAAAATGCAACAGAAAGAGCTTTCGAAATGGGATGGAATAGTGTTAAACTATACTTTATGATTGGTTTACCAACTGAAACTTATGATGATTTGGATGGAATAGCCAAATTAGCTTATAAAGTTATTGATATTTACAGAAAAGTAAATGGAGGTAAGCTAAAAAGAAGTTTTAGTGTTACAGTAAGTACATCTACATTTGTACCAAAACCATTTACACCGTTCCAATGGCATGGTCAAGATACAACAGAGGAAGTAGTTGATAAGCAAAGACATTTAGTCAATAAATTGAGAAATAACAATATAAAATATAACTATCATGATTCAAAGACTAGCTTGATGGAAGCTGTAGTAGCTAGAGGAGATAGAAAGATAGGAAAAGTTATATATGATGCATTTAAATTAGGTGCAAAATTTGATGGCTGGGCAGAACACTTCAGTTTAGATATATGGAAGGAAGCTATGGAAAAAAACAATCTTTCTATAGACTTCTATGCACATAGAAATAGAGGATATGAAGAGGTATTCCCTTGGGACCATATAGATGTAGGTGTAAGTAAAAAATTCTTGATTAGAGAAGATGAAAATGCTAAAAAAGAAAAAATCACTTCTGATTGCAGACATAATTGTAATGGTTGTGGAATAAATATACATGATATAGGAAGGGGGCTTTGTTAATATGAGTAAAATAATTAGAGTCAAATTTAAAAAAGAAGGTGATATGATATATATATCACATCTTGACCTTCAAAGATTATTACAAAGAGCATTTAGGAGAGCTGAAATAAATTTATCACATTCTCAAGGGTTTAACCCTCATCCTAAGATGAGTTATGGTAATGCTTTAGCATTAGGGACAGAAAGCCAAGGCGAGTATGTGGATATTGAGATAGAAGATGATTTATTGGTAGATGAGTTTTTAGATAAAGTGTCAGTTCAGCTTCCAGAGGGGATAGAATTTATTAAAGCAAAGGAAATTGATAGACAGACACCTTCTCTTTCTTCCGTAATAGATTATGGAGAGTATCTGTTTAATATAGATTTAAAAAGGTCTTTGACTAAAGAGTTTGTAAAAAGAAAAGTAATTGACTTTATGAATAATAAAGAGATAATCATAACAAAAAAGAATAAAAAAGGAAAATTGGTTGAAGTTGATATAAGACCCATGATAAGAACTTTTGATGTTTTAAATTTAGAAGATGAGCATATTACTCTTACTGCTACTATAGCTACAGGTTCAAAAACTAATTTAAATACTAATATACTTATTCCTAAAATGTTAGAGATGTTTGAACTGGATATTGACCCATTAGAAGTTGATATATTGAGAAGAGATTTATATGTATTAGAAGATGGGGAATTAGTGACTCCTATGTAAGTTCGTGAGAGGTGAAGTTGTGAAGAAGATAGTTATTGAGTCCTTAATAGGGTCTCAGAAAACAGCAGTGCTTGAAGATGGAAAGTTAGTAGAACTTTTTGTTGAAGATAACTTAAATAAAAAAACTGTATCCAATATATATCGTGGAATTGTAAAAAAAGTTATACCAGGAATAGAAGCATGTTTTGTAGATATTGGATTTAAGAAACTTGCTTATTTACAGTTAAAAAAAGAAAGTACCATAAAATCTGGGCAAGAGATTTTGGTTCAAGTAAATAAAGAAGAAATTGGTACTAAGGGTGCAAAATTAAATACTGAAATTAGTATATCTGGAAGGTATATTGTCTATATACCTTCCAACGACAGAACTACTATATCAAATAAGATTACTGATGAAAGAGAAAGATTTAGATTAAAAAAAATCACAAAAGCAGTGAATAAAGAAAACTTGGGATTAATAATAAGAACTGAAGCTCAAGGCTGTACTCATGATGAAATAAAAAAAGATATAGAAGAGTTAAAATTAAAGTATGATAATATTTTAAAAGAATATAAACTTGGTATGGGACCAAAGCTATTATATAAGTCCTTAGATTTTGCAACTAAATATGTAAAAGATAATGTAAATGATGAGATTGAGTCTATAATTATCAATAATTATGATAAATATCATGAATTAAAACCTATTTTGAAGCTTATAAATAATGATTATATTGATAAATTATACCTTGAAGAAAATAAAGATGTATTTGATTTATATAGAATAGAATCTCAAATAGAAAAATTATTAAATGAAAAAGTATGGTTAAAGAGTGGTGGTTATTTAATAATAGAAAAAACAGAAGCTCTTACTGTTATAGATGTAAATACAGGTAAGTTTGTTGGAACTGGTAAACTTGATGAGACTGTTTATAAAACAAATATTGAAGCTGCAAAGGAAATTGTGAGACAGCTTAGAATTAGAGATATAGCTGGAATAATAATAATTGATTTTATTGATATGTATAAAAAGAAATATCAAAATGAGGTATTACACATACTAGAGGAAGAGTTTAGTAAAGATAAGAGAAAAGCTGAAGTGTTAGGAATGACAAAACTTGGCTTAGTAGAAGTTGCAAGACGAAGAGAAAAAGAGTCTATTGATAAGTATTATTTAATGGCTTGCCCATGCTGTGATGGAACGAAAACTATAAAATCTATACATCATATAGTGGATAGTGTCGAAAAAGAAATTATGAGAATAAGTGAGCATACAGTTTATAAAAACGTAATAATAGAATTCAATGATTTTGTTTTTAAACAAATAAAAGAAGATTATATGGATATAATTGATAAAATTGGTGAAAAATATAATATGAAAATTTCTTTAAACGCAAACTGCGCATTAAAACACAACAAAACAAATGTTATTTTTGATAAAATAGTTGACAATAAAATGTAAATATTTTATAATTAATAATTGTAATGCCGCACAGTAAAGGTCTAAATCTTCTAATGAAGTACCTTGTACTGGCGAGTTTGAGACCGAGGAGGTGTATTTAATGTACGCTATAGTAAAGACTGGTGGAAAGCAATATAAAGTTTCTGAAGGTGATGTATTATTCGTTGAAAAGTTAGAAGCTAACGCAGGTGATGTTGTTACTTTAAACGAAGTATTAGCTTGCTCTAAAGATGGAGAATTAAAATTAGGTTCTCCAGTAGTAGAAGGAGCATCTGTTCAAGCAAAAGTTGTTGAACAAGGTAAAGCTAAGAAAGTTATAGTTTTCAAGTATAAAGCAAAAAAAGATTACAGAAGAAAACAAGGACATCGTCAATCATATACTAAGATAGTTGTAGAGAAAATCAACGCTTAATTATTGGACTAGTTATGATAAAGGTTAAATATTATTATAATGATGATTTCTTGTTGCAAGGTTTTTGTTTAAAGGGACATGCTGATTTTGCTGAAATAGGCTATGATATAGTTTGTTCTGCAGTTACGTCTAATGCTATTGCAGTTATAAACTCTTTAGACAAGTTACAAAAGATTGAATTTGAAAAGGTAGTAGGAGAAGAAGGGCATATAGAATGTATAGTTAAAGATGCATATCTAAAAGATGCACAGTTATTACTAAATCACTTTCAATTAGCGGTTGAAGAAATTAAACGGGAATACCCAAAAAATATAAAAATTTTAAAAAAGTAGGGGGTGACTCCATATGTTAAACATGAATTTACAATTATTAGCATCTAAAAAAGGGGTAGGTTCTTCTAAAAATGGTAGAGATTCTATATCTAAAAGATTAGGTGTTAAGAGATTCGATGGGCAATTAGTAACTGCTGGAAGTATAATAGTTAGACAAAGAGGAACTAAAATACATCCAGGAACTAATGTTGGAAAAGGTAGCGATGATACTTTATTTGCATTAGTTGATGGTACTGTTAAATTCGAAAGAAAAGACAAGAAGAGAAAAAAAGTTAGTATATATCCAGTAGCAATAGCTGAGTAATATACATAAAAGGAGTGTTGATGCACTCCTTTTTCTTATAATACTGATGAATTTATAATAGTATTTTTGGTAAAGCTAATTAAAAGTTTTTAATTAAGTAGGTGAAGAATTTGTTTATAGATAAAGCGAGAATATTTGTAAAAGCTGGAAATGGTGGAAATGGTTCGGTAGCATTTAGAAAAGAAAAATATGTTCCAGCTGGTGGGCCAGATGGTGGAGATGGTGGTCGTGGAGCGAGCATCATATTTGAAGTTGATTTAGGTCTTAGAACATTAATGGACTTTAAATACCAGAAAAAATATCAAGCTCAACACGGTGGCGACGGTAGCAAAGGTAAAAGGGCTGGTAAAAATGGAGAAAGCTTAATATTAAAAGTACCAGCAGGTACAGTAATAAGAGATGAAGCTACAGGTCTTGTACTAGCAGATTTAAAGAAAGAAGGAGATACAGCAGTAGTTGCAAAAGGTGGTATAGGTGGTAAAGGTAATCAACACTTTGCAAATGCAGTAAGACAAGCTCCAGCTTTTGCAAAGTCTGGTACAGATGGAGAAGAAAGATGGATAACTCTTGAACTTAAAATGATAGCAGATGTAGGTCTTTTAGGATTTCCAAATGTAGGTAAGTCAACATTTTTATCAGTTGTAACCAAAGCTAAGCCCAAAATTGCAAACTATCATTTTACAACATTGACACCAAATTTAGGTGTTGTTCAAACTAAGTTTGGAGATAGTTTTGTACTTGCTGATATACCTGGAATTATAGAGGGTGCTTCTGAAGGTATAGGATTAGGTCATGAATTCTTAAGACATGTTGAGAGAACTAAGGTATTGATACATATTGTAGATATATCTGGACTGGAAGGTAGAGACCCAATTGAGGATTTTGACAAAATAAATGATGAACTTAAATTATATAATGAGAAGCTTTCAACAAGACCTCAGGTTGTAGTTGCAAATAAATTTGATATATTGGAAGATGAAAGCCAATTTGAAAAATTTAAGGATGAATTAGAAGGTAGAGGATATACAGTATTTAAGATGTCTGC
This sequence comes from Clostridioides sp. ES-S-0001-03, assembly GCF_020676075.1. Taxonomy (NCBI): domain Bacteria; kingdom Bacillati; phylum Bacillota; class Clostridia; order Peptostreptococcales; family Peptostreptococcaceae; genus Clostridioides; species Clostridioides sp. ES-S-0001-03. Next base: position 112,265 of record NZ_JACVWJ010000002.1, read on the forward strand.
AGCAACTCGTCAAGGAATAGATGATGTAATTGCCTACGTTTCTAAAATGTTAAAAGAAGTAGAAGATGTGGAATTAGTTTCAGAAGAAGAAATGTATAGACCAGAACTTGATATTGGAACAGAAGAAGGATTGAACATAGATGTTGAAGATGGTGTATATGTAGTTACAGGTAAGGCACTTAGAAGAATAATGTATTCTGTAAATTTTGATGATATGGAATCACTTCAATATTTCCAAAAAGCTATGGAAAGTCAAGGTGTATTTGATAGGCTTAGAGAGATGGGAATTGAAGATGGGGATGTAGTTAGAATTTACGAATTGGAATTTGAATTTTACAATTAATTTTGATATAGAATTATAGAGGTGATAATATGTTAAAAGGAAAGCAAAGAGCATATTTAAGATCTTTAGCAAATACTTTAAAGCCTACTACACAAATTGGTAAGGAAGGCGTTACAGAAAGCTTTTTAGAGCAATTAGAGGATATGCTAAGAGTTAGAGAACTAGTAAAGGTTACTATACTAGAAAATGCAGGTCTTGATGCTAAAGAAACTGCTAATGCAGTATGTGAAGCTTTAAGAGCAGAGTTTGTTCAAGCTATTGGTTTTAAGTTTACTATTTACAAGAGAAATATTGATGAGCCCAAGATACTTTTTCCAGGTCATGAACAGGCAAAAGCTAAGGTAAAAAATAACAATGTTACAAAAAAAGGTAAACCAACTAAAAGAGCAGTTAGATAATTAATTAGATTATTTTAGAAGAAATAAGTTAAAAAATATAGTGACAATTGGGAAAAATTGTATTATACTATTAACAATAAATTTAAATTAGCAATCTTATCAAGAGAGGCAGAGGGACTGGCCCTATGAAGCCCGGCAACCAGTATATTTTAATATACATTGGTGCTAAATCCTGCAGCAATTACGCTGAAAGATGAGTATAAACCCGTCATATGGCTTGAGTTTATACTCAAGCTTTTTTAATTGGCATATTTATATATATAAATAAATTAATATAATCAAAAGTGATGGGGGTATGTAACAGTGAAGATAGGAATACTAGGGTATGGAACAGTAGGAAGTGGATTAATAGATTTAATAGAGAATAATACTTTAAAAAGAGAAATAGAAATAGCTGGAATTTTAGTTAAAAATAAAGAGAAGCATAAATCAAAGAGATATTTTGATAAGGTAACAACAGATATAGAAGATATATTTAACAAAGATGTTGATATATTAGTTGAAGTAATTGGAGGACTAAATCCAGCTCTTGATTATGTAACAAGAGCTCTAAATAAAAAAATACATGTAGTAACAGCAAATAAAGATTTATTAGCTGAAAGAGGTAGTGACCTTATAGAGCTGGCTAACTTAAATGATGTTAGCATTAAATTTGAAGCATCAGTAGCAGGTGGTATTCCAGTTTTAAAGCCATTAATAGAATCATTAGAAGGTAATAATATAAAAAGTATAAATGCTATTTTAAATGGAACATGCAACTTTATATTATCAAAGATGTATGATGAAAATTTACCATATGATGTAGCTTTAAAACAAGCACAAGAACTAGGATTTGCAGAAGTTAATCCAGATGCAGATGTATTAGGATATGATAGTGCTAGAAAACTATCTATATTATCTACTTTATCTTATGGGAAAATAGTGTATTGGAAAGATTTGTTATTAGAAGGAATAACTTCAATAGATGAAAAGGATATAGAATATGCTAAGAAATTAAATTGTAAGATAAAATTAGTTGCTAGAAGTAAATATGAATTGGGAGAAGTAAGTGGATTTGTTAGACCTGCATTGGTGGATAATGATAATATGCTGTCTAAAATAGATAATGAGTTTAATGTAGTAATTATAGTGGGAGATTCTGTAGGAGAACTTTCTTTTGTAGGTAAGGGTGCTGGAAGAGGTGCAACAGGAAGTGCTGTTTATGCTGATATCATAGATATAATAGATAATAGGAGTTCAAATATAAAGTCTTTTTCAAAAGGTAAATTGGATTTGAGTGGGCTTATAGAAGATGAATGTAGTGCAGTAGTTAGATTTAGTGAATATAATAAAGATGGAATTTTAAAATGTTTAGATAAATATGTAGATAGCTATAATATTATAGATGAAGAAGAATTTGCTATTTTTATAAATGCAAAATCAGAACATGAAATTGATAGGTTCTTAGAAGATGTAAAGAGAAATGAATATAGTAAGTCAGTTAAAAAACTATTAAAAGTAGATTAAAATATCTATGTAATGACTGTAAAAATTTAAAGGTGAAGAAAAACAAAAAGTTTATTTTGTTTTTCTTCACCTTTTTAACAGCTGGTGACTTAATAAGATAATAGAAAAATAGATAGATTATAACATTTTACTTATTCAATAAAAAAATTTTCACTCGCCTCGTTAATAGCTTGCTGAGTTACCCTTATATATCGCTGTGTAGTGGCTACAGAGCTATGGTTTAAGAGTTCCTTAACTAATTCTAAGTTATTGTTACTCTTTTCAAATTGAGTAGTAGCATAGAGCTTTCTAAAGCTATGTGTGCTTATGTTATACAAATTTAAGTATTTACAAATTATTCTCAATTGTTTCTGGATAGCTTTTGTCTTTATATTTACTAAGTAGTCATCTGATTTAAGATTATACTTTCTTGCATGTTCATTTATAGATTCAATTATATTTTTGTTAACAGGTCTATACTGTAGTTTACCTGTCTTTTTTTCATTTATTTCCAACATATTACCTTTAAAATTACCTATTTTTAATCTTAAAATATCTGATATTCTTAGACCTAAATTAGCTTCTAACATTAGTGCTAATGCAACCTTAGGATTCTTTCTAAATCTTTTTTCAACGCCATTTTCACTATAAATAAAGCCCGTATGTAGTAGTTCCATTATCTTTTTATATTCGTCTATTTCTATAGGTCTTGTTGCCATTTTCAACCACTCCTCTTAGTTTGATTTGATAAGTTTAGGTCGGTATTTATTATATAATATAAATGAAATATTATATATTGGAAAAATATACCAATTACTTTATATAAGTGTGCTATATGTGATTAAGGAGAATTTTTGAAAAATATTGTTATAAAAAATTATCAAAATTGTGATGAAATAACTATGCTGATAAAGTAATTAAAAAGGTTATTAAGATTATGACAAATATAATTAGAAAATGGAAGCATTTAGTTAATTTTTATACATTTTATTTTTTTCGAAATAAGTTTTTTATAAAAAAAGTATTTTTATATCTAATTAATTTTCCACTTGTAGATAAATTTCTCATGTGTTTTTTAGCAACAAATAAAGCTGAAATTAAGTAGATTATTATTACAATTTGAAGAATAGTGTCATAATAGCTAAGATAATAGAACCAAATTAAGTTATTATATATAACATTATATGTATCAGCAAAGCTAGAAACTAATACAGTAGAGTTTGCAATAGGATAAAGTATAAAAATAAATAAACCTGCTAAAAGTCCATGTGCAAACTTACTTAATATGTATAATTTTAAGTCTATATCTGTTTTTGATAAAAATGTACAACATTGAGCTAGTATGGACAATCCGCTAAATCCTATCAGAAAACTAGCCAAAGATGCTCTTAGGATTTCTGGGGCACTTGTTATACTAGATACCTTATTACAACCAATTGTGATTTCAAATAGACCGCTTACAAATGCTTGACAGAGTTCTTTATTGACACCTAAAAGTGAAAGTGGTAAATATATAACTGATGCTATTAAAGAGATTACATTAAATAGTGATAGTATTTTAAATACTACCGAAAAAACAATTACAAATCCACCAACTGTAAGTAATGTATTTACTCCATTAAAGACAGCATTTCCAAATAGAACAAAAAAACCATTACCACTAGAACTTCTAATATTAATTATGTTTTTTATGTTTGTTTTTAAATCTAATTTTGTCTTTGGAAGATTTTCATTTCCATAATTTCTGAAAAAAAGACCAACTAATATAGTTCCCAAGTAATGGCATAAAATCATCAAGTAACCTAAATTTGAATTTTGAAACATACCTGTACCAACTGAGCCTATTATAAATAAAGGTCCTGATGTAGAACAAAAAGATACCAGTCTTTGGGCTTCATGTTTAGAAATCTGTTTATTGCTTCTAAATTCAGAAGCTAGACTTGCTCCCACTGGATAACCAGATACTGCTGATATTGCAAAAGCTAAAGCACTTTTTCCTGATACATTAAACACAAGTCTAGTTATGGGATTAATAATAAACCCTATAATATCTACTATTTTTAAATCGACAATTAGGTTTGCACCAATTATAAAAGGGAGTAGCGATGGGACTAGAACATTAGACCATATGGAAAAACCCTCTCTTGCAGATTTTATAGCTTCATTTGGGTATAAGATAATGCCTAAAACTAGAACCCCAACTATGATAGCTGGAGCGAAAAAACCAATAATTTTATTTTTTTTCATAATATCACCTGTAAATTTGAGTTATAAGATATTATATTAAAAGTAACAAAAATATATGAATGTAATGGCTTAAGATATATAATAGATATATATTATAACAACGACTACTACATGGGAGGAAAAAATGTTTAATAGTATAGCTAGTAAAAAAGTTTATGAACAAGTAATTGAGCAAATTCAATATAAAATATTAAATGGAGAGTTAAAAAAGGGTGATAAACTACTATCTGAAAGAGAATTGTCTGAACAAATGAATGTAAGTAGAACCTCTATTAGAGAAGCTATCAGGGTTTTAGAAACTATGGGTGTGATAGAAAGCAGACAAGGTGAGGGTAATTTTATATGCACAAATATAGAAAAAACTTTAATAGAACCTTTATCTATGATTTTTAAACTGAATAATGGTACACTTGAAGACATACTAGAGCTTAGAATAATTTTAGAAATTGAGATTGCAAAACTTGCTTCAAAGAGAATAACTTCTTCTGAATCTATAGAATTAAAAAGTATAATAGATGAAATGAGAATAGAAACCAATAAAAAAGATAATAATCAAATTTTGGTTTTATTAGATCAAAAATTTCACAGCAAATTGGCTACAATAAGTAAAAATTATTTAATTCAAAGTCTTTTTATAACAGCCTCAAAATTGTTTGATGGATTTATAGAGGATGCAAGAGAGAAGATAATTGCAGAACCTTTAAATGAAACTATCTTGCTTAAGCAACATGAAGCTATATATAAGGCAGTTATAGAAAACAATACTGAACTTGCACATGAAAAAGCGAAAGAGCATATGAGATTTATAAGTAAAAACTACAGAAAAAATGAAAATTAAAAGTTTGTTATAAAATAAATTATTCTTGCAAATAGAAGATAATGGTACTATTATATAAATGTAAAACTGGTATGACCACATACCAATTTTATAGTTTATTATAATGGGAGATTAAAGATGGTAAAGTTAAAAGTACCTTATTCAAAGCAAGGAATGATTTTAGAAATACCTAACAAACGTTTTCTTGGTGTCTTGGAATCAAAATCGGATAATTATGTAGAACATAAGACACAAGAAGAAATAGTTGAAGAATCTATGAATAATCCAATAGGCTCTTTATCATTGGAAGAGTTAGTTAAAGGAAAAAAGAATGTAGTCATAATTACAAGTGACCATACAAGACCTGTTCCAAGTAAAGTAACTATGCCAATTCTTTTAAGAAGAATTAGGAAAGCTAATCCTAAAATTGATGTGAAGATTATAGTAGCAACTGGTTTTCATAGGCCAAGTACAAGAGAAGAATTAGTTTATAAGATGGGAGAAGAAATTGTAGATAATGAAGAAATAATCATGCATATATCTACTGATGATGAAGCTATGTGCAAGGTGGGTGTATTACCTTCAGGTGGGGATTTATATATAAATAAACTTGCATATGATGCAGAACTTTTAATCGCAGAAGGTTTTATAGAACCACACTTTTTTGCAGGTTTCTCAGGAGGAAGAAAAAGTGTACTTCCAGGAATAGCCTCTGCAAAGACTATAATGTATAACCATTGTAGTGATTTTATAGATAGTGACAATTCGAGAACTGGAAAATTAAAAAATAATCCTATTCATGAAGATATGGTATATGCAGCTAAGGTTGCCAAACTAGCATTTATATTGAATGTTGTAATAGATAAAGAGAAAAAAGTAATAGCATCATTTGCTGGTGATGTCGAAAAAGCACATACCCGAGGTTGTGAATTTGTAACAGAACTCTCAAAAGTAAATTCCATAAAGTCAGATATTGTAGTGAGTACAAATGGTGGATACCCATTAGACCAAAATATTTATCAAGCAGTTAAGGGGATGACAGCAGCAGAGGCTACCTGTAAAGAAGGTGGAGTAATAATAATGATTGCAGCATGTAATGATGGTCATGGAGGTCAATCCTTTTATGAAAATGTAGCAAATGCAGATTCTCCAAAACAACTTTTAGAAAAAATTAGAAGTGTTGACAGATGTGATACAATTCCAGACCAATGGGAATTTCAAATATTAGCAAGAATACTATCTAAGTATACTGTAATAATGGTAACAGATAAGTGTAGTCCTGAAATGATAAAGAAAATGCATATGAAACATGCATTTAATTTTAAGGATGCTTTAGAGATGGCTACTAATATAGTCGGTGAAGATAGTAAAGTTACAGTTATACCTGATGGAGTATCAGTGATAGTTAAATAAAAAAGGGGTGTAGTTTATGGAAATTTTGACATGTATTAAACAAGTACCTGGAACAACCACAGTAGAGGTTGATGAATCCACAGGTGTATTGAAAAGAGATGGAGTAGATTCAAAAATGAATCCTTATGATTTATATGCTTTAGAAACAGCACTTAGAATAAAAAACGACATAAAAGCTAATTTAAAAGTACTTACTATGGGTCCTCCGCAAGCAAAGAAGGTAATAGAAGAGAGTTTTATGATGGGGGCAGATGAAGGAGCTTTAATAAGCGATAGAAGATTTGGAGGGGCAGATGTCTTGGCAACTTCTTACACTATATCGCAAGGTATTAAAAAAATGGGTAGAGTAGACTTAATAATTTGTGGAAAACAAACTACTGATGGTGATACAGCGCAGGTTGGACCTGAAGTAGCCGAGTTTTTAGATATACCTCATGTAACTAATGTTACAAAATTAATTGAAATCAAAGAGAAAAGCATAGTTGTTGAAATAGATATGCCAAATGATTTACAAGTATGTGAAATTGAGTATCCTTGTTTGATAACAGTAGAAAAAGATATTTTTCAACCAAGATTGCCTTCATTTAAGTTAAAGTTAGAAACTAAAGAAAGAAAAATACCTGTGTACAGTTTAGATGATTTTGAAGATAAGGACGAAGATAATTATGGATTAAATGGTTCCCCTACTCAAGTTGTAAGAATATTTCCTCCTAAGCCAAATACAGATAAAAATATTATGAGAGGAAATCCAGAAGAGTTAAGTTCTGTGCTTATAAATAAATTAGAGGAATTAAAATTAGTCTAAGGGGGAAGAAGAAATGTCAAAAATAGTTGTAAATCAAGATAAAATAACTGATTTAAAAAGAGTACTAGAAATTTGTCCTTTTGGTGCTATAGAAGAAAAATCAGGTAAGGTAGAAATAAGTGCTGGCTGTAAGATGTGCAAATTGTGTGTCAAAAGTGGACCCAAAGGTGCATTTGAATTTATAGAAAGTAATAAAGCAAAAATAAATAAGGATGAATGGAAGGGAGTGGCAGTATATGTAGAACATCATAATGGAAATATACATCCTGTAACATATGAACTTATAGGAAAAGCTCGCAAAATGGCATCAAAAATAAAGCAACCTGTATATTGTGTATTTGTAGGAAAAGATATAAAAGATAAATGTAAGAATCTTATCTCCTATGGTATTGATGAAGTATTTGTATACGATGAAGATGAATTTAAAGAATTTAGGATAGAGCCATATGCAAAGGCAATAGAAAACTTTATAAATAAAATAAAACCAACAATAATGTTGGTTGGTGGAACTACATTAGGTAGGTCATTAGCTCCGAGGCTTGCTGCTAGATTTAAAACAGGGCTTACAGCAGATTGTACAATACTTGATGTGCAATCAAACACTGATTTAGACCAGATAAGACCAGCATTTGGTGGAAATATAATGGCTCACATAAATACACCCAATAATAGACCTCAATTTGCCACTGTAAGATATAAAATATTTTCAGCTCCAGAAAAGGTAGAAAATGCTACAGGAAAAATAACTTTATGTGAAATAGAAAAAAAAGAATTAAAATCTAAGATTAAAGTACTGAGTGTAAAAGAAAAAAATAAAGAAGTTGGTCTTGAAGAAGCAGAAGTAATAGTAGTTGCAAGTAGAGCAATAAAGAAACAGGAAGATATGGATATGATATATAAATTAGCTGACAAGTTAAATGCTCAAGTAGCAGGAACAAGACCGATTATAGAAGCAGGTTGGATAGATGCTAAAAAACAAATAGGTCTTAGTGGTAGAACTGTAAAGCCTAAATTAATAATAACTTGTGGTGTATCTGGAGCTGTTCAATTTGTTGCAGGAATGCAAGGAGCTGATTATATAGTAGCTATAAATAAAGATGATAAGGCACCTATACTTGATGTAGCACACTTAGCTTTAATAGGAGATATTTATGATATTATTCCTAAATTGATAAAAAAAATAGAAAATAAAAAAAATGATAAGCAAATATATGTGGCATCAGCAGCTGAATAGGGGGATAGAGATGTATAAATCAATTGATAAAAAAGATATAGATTTTTTAATAGATATTTGTGGAGATGAAAATGTAGTAGTTGGAAGTGATATAAATGAAGATTTTTCACATGATGAACTTGGAGGAATAGAAAAATATCCTGAGGTTTTAGTAAATGTGATTGAAACCGAGCAAGTATCTAAAATAATGAAATATGCATATGAAAACAATATACCAGTTACGCCAAGAGGACAAGGAACTGGTCTTGTAGGAGCTGCTGTTGCCATAAATGGTGGAATAATGATTAATCTATGTAAAATGAATAAAATACTTGAGGTTGATTATGAAAATCTAACATTGACAGTAGAACCAGGAGTTTTGCTTATGACAATAGGTCAATATGTTCAAGAGAGAGACTTATTTTATCCACCTGACCCAGGTGAGAAGAGTGCTACAATAGCAGGTAATATAAATACTAATGCAGGTGGAATGAGAGCAGTAAAATATGGTGTTACAAGAGATTATATTAGAGGTCTTGAAGTAGTATTACCAAATGGAGAAGTTATAAATATAGGGGGAAAAGTAGTTAAAAATAGTTCTGGATATAGTATAAAAGATTTATTAATAGGTTCAGAAGGAACTTTAGGAATAGTTACAAAAGCGATATTAAAATTGCTTCCTTTACCAAAGAAAAGTGTAAGTTTACTTATACCTTTTCCTAATTTATCAATGGCAATAGAGACTGTTCCTAAAATAATAAAATCGAAATCAATACCAACAGCCATAGAATTTATGGAGAGAGATGTAATATTGGCTGCGGAAGAATTTTTAGGTAAAAAGTTTCCAGATAATACATCAGATGCTTATCTTCTACTTACGTTTGATGGAAATAGTATTGAAGAAATTGAAAAAGAATATGAAAAAGTTGCTAATCTGTGTTTAGAAAATGGAGCATTAGATGTATTTATATCAGATACGCAAGAAAGAAATGATTCTATATGGTCAGCCAGAGGCGCTTTCTTAGAAGCTATAAAGGCATCTACAACAGAAATGGATGAATGTGATGTCGTTGTACCAAGAGACAAGGTAGCAGAGTTTATAAGATATACTCATGAGCTTCAAGATGAGTTAAAAATAAGAATAAAAAGTTTTGGTCATGCAGGTGATGGAAATCTACACATATATATATTAAAAGATAGTATGGATGAACATACTTGGAAAGTAAGATTAAAAGAAGCTTTTGACTGTATGTATAAAAAATCTAGAGAACTTAATGGTCAAGTCTCAGGTGAACATGGTATAGGATATGCAAAAAAAGAGTATTTACATGAATCAAAATCAGATGCCTATATGATGTTAATTAAAAATATAAAAATAGCTTTTGACCCTAAAAATATTTTAAATCCAGGAAAAATATATTAAATATATAAATGTTATTTTTAAACATAAAAGTTATAAAAAACAGGTTTAAATTTAATAACTTAAATTTACTTTTTAATGTTAATAGTATTTGTAAATATTAATATTATTTATAAAGATTTTAGGATGGCAATGTTTATTTAACTTTAGAAATATGAAATATTATTTAAGTTAAGTTGGTGTTACCATCCTAAAAATATGAATACACATGTGAAGCGTATTTTATTTATAAAAAATATTTGTAATTATAAATACATCTTATTAATTTAATGAGGTTATTTAAAATTTATAAGGTTATTTAAAAAACTTATTTTACATATATTGGACGAGTGTAAAAGTCCATAGGACCTTTTACTAAACCTTGATTATTTCTATAATATACTGAGTTGTATATATTTGTAGATTTTATATCATAACTTATAAGTGTTTCAAAAATAGCATCATCTAATGAAAATGATATATTTGAAAATTTATTTATTATGTCTATGTTAGATTTATTTTTTATCTCTTTTAGAACTTCTCTACCTTTGTCATTAAAAGCAAGTATTCTTATATAAGGAACAATATCTATATCTTTTACAAGGTGAATATCGCTTTTTTTTATGCCTAACAATATATTATTTAAAGTTCTCTTGATTTTAGTTAAAGTATATCTCTTAGATTTAATTGATAATTGTAATTCGTATAAAGAATTAGATGTAAAAATATCTTTGTAAATTTTATTTTCTATACCTTCATTTACTTCAAAATAATCCTTTAAATTGGATATGTCCCTAAGTATGATTGTCTTTAAAGTATCAAAAAATAATTCATCAAACATAGGAAAAAATTTGTTATCTATTTTTTCGTTTAATATACTATAAGTTTTTTCTGGAATAACTTTTTTTAATTGAGAGATATTACAATTTTCCTTAAGTGAAGTTCTTATAGCAGTAGCAGAGCAAATACTATTATTAATTTCTTTAGAGTTGTACTCTGACTGAACTCTGGAAATAGTAAATGGCTTTATATTGCTGTTTAAATTGATAAGATTTTTTATATATTCTATACCAAGTATATTATTTGATGAATTTAATATTTTTAATAATTGTTCTTTTGTAGTTTTTTGAGATAAGTCGTTGTTTTCATATTGGTGTATATAATCAAAAAGTGAATTAGCTCTAGCCACTGGAAATAACATACCATCATCTAAATATTTTTTTAAAAGTAATTTAAATTCTTTTGGCTCATTTGCTAAAATCTCTGCAATACTATAAAGAATATCTGTGTTTCCCTCTTCACTACCAAAACATACAGAACTTATGCAGTTTAGAGAATTTAAAATTGTTATGGCACCATGAGAAAAAATTTCGGCACTTTGGCAAGCAAACATAGTTGGTAATTCTATAACTAAGTCTACACCATTTTCGACAGCAATTTTTGCTCTAGTATATTTATCAAATAAAGCGGGCTCACCTCTTTGAAGAAAGTTTCCACTCATGATTGCCACTGTATGTGTTGCATTTGTTTTTTCTATAGATTTAGATAAATGATAGATATGTCCATTATGAAATGGGTTATATTCAACTATTAATCCAAGTATATTCATAAAATGCTCCTTTTTCCTTTGTTTATTTTATCTATATTGTAATTTATTATAATATGTATAAAATTTAAATTTTTAATTACCTAGCTAAAAAACATAAAAAAATTTGTTAAAATGTAGAAATACTACATAACAAGAAATCAGTTAAGTGTTATTAAAATAACTTTATTAAGCCTTTATATTATATTATTATAGCAAATGGGAAAGAATAATCTACATTAAGTTAATTTGTTAATAAATTGTTATTAAAACACACAATTTGCTGTAGTAGAAATATGATATAATATAAAAAAAAGTATATACTTTTATATTAAAAGGTGATATATTATTTATGAAAATCGTTTAATGTATACAATAATATATCTATGACAAAATAATAAAATATAAGTTTTTAGACATTTATTATGAATCAAAATTGATTACATATCATTTATAAAAATCTAAGGAGGAAATAATAATGAAAATATTAGTATTAAACTGTGGGAGTTCTTCATTAAAATATCAATTAATAGATATGAGTAATGAAGAAGTTTTATGTATAGGATTAGTTGAAAGAATAGGAATCGAAGGTTCTATACTTAAACATGAAAAAGCAGGAAGAGATGATAAATACATTGTTGAACAACCAATGAAAGACCATAAAGATGCAATAGCATTAGTATTAGAAGCTGTTGCTCATCCAGAATTTGGTGCAGTTAAAGAAATGAAAGAAATAGATGCAGTAGGGCATAGAGTTGTTCATGCTGGAGAAAAATTTGCAACTTCAGTAGTAATAACTCCAGAAGTAGAAGAAGCTTTAAAAGAATGTATAGATTTAGCTCCACTTCATAATCCAGCAAACATAATGGGAATTGATGCTTGTAAAGCTATACTTCCAGGTGTACCAATGGTAGGAGTATTTGATACTGCTTTCCATCAAACAATGCCTAAATCTTCATACTTATATGGTTTACCTCATGAATTATATACTAAATATGGAGTAAGAAGATATGGGTTCCATGGAACTTCTCATAACTATGTATCTCAAAAAGCAGCAGAGATGTTAGGAAAAGATATAAAAGACTTAAAAATAGTAACTTGTCACTTAGGAAATGGTGCTTCTATAGCTGCTGTTGATGGTGGAAGATGTATAGATACATCTATGGGATTCACTCCATTAGAAGGATTAATAATGGGAACTAGATGTGGAGATATAGACCCTGCTATACTACCTTTCTTAATGAGAAAAGAAGGTTTAGATGCTGATGGATTAGATAAATTAATGAACAAGGAATCTGGAGTATATGGAATGACTGGAATTTCTAGTGATTTCAGAGATATAGAAGATGCAGCTAAAAATGGAGATGAAAGAGCTCAAGCAACATTAGAAGCTTATGTTAAAAAAGTACAAAAGTATATAGGTGCTTATGCTGCTGAAATGAATGGATTAGATGTTGTAGTATTTACTGCTGGTGTAGGTGAAAATGGAAAGGCTATAAGAGCAGACATAGCTTCTAATATGGAGTTCTTAGGAATGAAACTAGATAAGGAAGCTAATGATGTTAGAGGAAAAGAAACAGTAATATCTACTGATGACTCTAAAGTAAAAATGCTTTTAATACCAACTAACGAAGAATTAATGATAGCTAGAGATACATTAAGATTAGTAAAATAATTTAATTAAACTTATGCCTATCAAGTAAAAATACTTGACAAACAAATGCTAGATTTGTATAATAAATTTGGTGATATGTTGAGGTGAACTTAATGAAAGTTAGCATAGAAAAAATAAATAGAAAAGAAACTGACAAAATAGACTTGAATTTTTGTGAAAAAATTGATACTATTAGTTATTGTGATGAGATTTACAAATTAGTATCACCTGTAAATTTAAAAGGTAAAGTATCAAAGACTAATAAAGGTTTGTATCTAGATATAGATGTTAATTTTACAATTGTTGACAATTGTTCAAGATGTCTTAAAGAAGTAGAAATACCATTAGAGTATTCTATACAAGGTTTTTTAGTAAAAGAAGAAGATTATGATGAAGATGAATTTGAGGAATTTGATCCTTTTATATTCGATGGTGAAGAAATCGACCTTATTGATATAATAGAACAGACATTAGATTTTAATGTGCCTCATAAAGTTCTTTGTAGTGAAAACTGTAAAGGTCTTTGTCAAGGATGCGGAGCAAACTTAAATGAAGGAGAATGTTCTTGCAGTGAAATTACAAACGATGAGGAATACATAGATCCTCGTTTTGCTAAATTAAAAGATTTATTTAATTAAATTTTGACTAAGGAGGTGGCGTAAATGGCAGTACCAAAGCGTAAAACGTCTAAATCAAACACAAAAATGAGAAGAGCAGCTAACTCAAAGATGGAAGCAACAGGATTTGTAAGTTGCCCACAATGTCATGAGCCAAAATTACCACATAGAGTGTGTCCAGACTGTGGATATTATAAAGGTAAAGAAGTTGTATCTAAGTAATAGCTTCTAAAAAACATGTAGAGTGTACTCTACATGTTTTTTTTGTACATATAAAAAAGATGATTTACTAGAGAAATAAATGGATTTTATGCATATTAAAAATTAGAAAAATAATAATATAAGTATTGAAAATTTTTGTGTGTTACTATATACTACTATTAGTAGCTGGTACTAATTACAGCTATAAAATTTGGAGGGAACATGAAAAAGAAGAGTAAAGCCCAAAGACAACAAGAGCTTATAGATATGCTAAAGACTGATCCTTTTTATACTGATGAAGAATTATCAAGTTTGTTTAATGTTAGTATACAGACAATAAGATTAGATAGAATGAGTCTAAACATACCAGAGCTAAGAGAAAGAGTCAAATCAATAGCAGAAACTCAGAGTTCAAAAGTAAAGACTTTAGGAGTAAAGGAAATTACAGGCGAAATCATTGATTTATCTGTAGGGCAATTAGGTATATCTATGTTAGAAGTTACAGAGGACATGATTTACTCTAAAACTAATACTTTGAAAGATACGTATATATTTTCTCTAGCAGATTCATTAGCAATGGCTATAATAGATGCACCTAAAGTTATTATGAGAGTTGCAAATGTAAAATGTTTTAAGTTGATAGAACAACAAGACAGACTTATAGCAAAAGCAGAAGTGTATAGAAATATAGACAAAAAGCATTATGTAAAAGTTGTTATCAACAATAAAGCCCAAGAGCAAATATTTAGAGGGAAGTTTATCTTTGAAGAGTTAGATTAGGAGGAAAATCATGAAAATAGTAATAGATGGAATGGGTGGAGATAATGCACCAAAATCTAATGTAGAAGGCGCAGTAAATGCTATAAAAGAATATCAAGTAGATTTAATAATCACAGGAGATAAAGATTTATTAGAAAAGGAATTTTCAAATTATGAATTTGATAAAAATAAACTAGAAATAGTTCATACTACTGAGATTATAGAAAATGAAGATAAACCAGTTAAGGCTATAAGAAGCAAAAAAGATTCATCTATGGTAGTAGCATTAAACCTCGTAAAAGAAGGTAAGGCAGATGCTATAATATCAGCTGGAAACACAGGAGCTTTACTTGCTGGTGGATTATTTGTAGTCGGTAGAATAAAAGGAATTGATAGACCTTGCTTATGCTCAGCAATACCAAATGTAAAGCGAGGAATGACACTTATAGCAGACTGTGGTGCGAATGCAGATTGTAAATCTAAGAATCTAGTTGAATTTGCAGCTATGAGTAATATTTACTCAAGAAAAGTGTTGGGACTTGAAAATCCTAAAGTGGCACTAGCAAATGTTGGACTAGAAGAAGGTAAAGGCAATGATTTAGTTAAAAAATCATATGAGGAAATTAAAAAATTAGATTTAAATTTTATAGGGAATGTAGAAGCTAGAGAGGTTATAAATGCATATACAGATATAATTATTTGTGATGGATTTACAGGTAATATATTACTTAAATCTGCTGAAGGGGTAGCCCTTTCAGTTATGAGTCTTATAAAGGAAACTTTTATGGCTAGTACAAAAAGCAAAATAGGAGCATTACTTATAAAAGATGATTTAAAAAAATTAAAGAGTTTTATAGATTATTCTGAGTATGGTGGAGCTCCACTTCTAGGATTAAATGGAGGAGTTATAAAGGCTCATGGTAGCTCTGATGCTAAAGCTATAAAAAATGCTATAAATCAAGGTATAAAATTTACAAAAGGAAAAGTTGTTGAGGATATCAATCAATTTATAAGTAAATATAATGAAGAAAATAAAAATAACGAAGATGAATAAACTCGTTTTGGAGGTTTAATATATAATGAATACAAAGGCTGGAATATTAGGTGTGGGAAGTTATCTACCTGAGAAATCATATGATAATTTTCACTTCGAAAAAATAATGGATACATCAGATGAGTGGATAAGCACTAGAACTGGTATTAAGGAAAGAAGATTTGTAGAAGATAATGAAGCAACTTCTGACCTAGCATCTAAGGCTGCTTTAAAAGCTATAGAGTGTGCAAAGTTAAATGTAGAGGACATAGAGTTGATTATTTTGGCAACAATTACTCCTGATATGTCTTTGCCTTCAACTGCATGTATAGTACAAGAAGCAATAGGAGCAGTGAATGCTACTGCATTTGATATATCAGCAGCTTGTTCTGGATTTGTATATGGAGTAACTATTGCAAAGCAATTTGTGGAAACTGGTTGTTATAAAAATGTACTTGTAATAGGAGCAGAAACTTGCTCAAAGTTTCTAAACTACAATGATAGGTCAACAGCAGTATTATTTGGAGATGGTGCTGGAGCAGCTGTTATTGGACCTGTAAGTGAAGGCGGAATCCTATCTACACATATGGGTTCTGATGGTAGGGGAAAAGATTGTTTAAAGATACCTGCTGGAGGTTCAAGACTTAGAGCAAGTAAAGATACTGTAGAAGCTAATCTACATACAATAGAGATGGCAGGTAGCGATGTATTTAAGTTTGCAGTTAGAAAGATGGCAGAAACATCTTTAACAGCTCTTGAAAAAGCAAATTTAAATACAACTGATATAGACTATCTAATACCACATCAAGCTAATATAAGAATAATACAAGCTTCTTCTAAGAGATTAGGGCTTGATATGAATAAGGTTTATGTAAATATAAATAAGTATGGAAATATGTCTGCTGCATCTATACCTGTTGCGCTAGATGAAGCATATAAAGAAGGAAAAATCAAAAAAGGTGATAATGTAGTTTTAGTTGGCTTTGGTGGAGGTTTAACTTGGGGAGCTTCAGTTGTTAAGTGGACTTTATAGTACAAAACATCTAAAATTCTTTAATTAACAAAATTAGCTTTATCTAAAAATTAAAGTTAATTTACAATAAAAAGTTTACTTTTGATTTTAAGTGAAGGAGAATGATATGAATAAAATTTGCAAACTGTTAAATATAAAATACCCAGTTATCCAAGGGGGAATGGCATGGGTAGCTACTGCATCATTAGCAAGTGCTGTATCTAATGCAGGTGGACTTGGAATAATAGCAGCAGGAAATGCACCAAAAGAAGCTATAAAGGAAGAAATTGTTAAATGTAAAGAATTAACAGATAAACCTTTTGGTGTAAATGTAATGCTTATGTCACCATTTGTAGATGATATAATAGATTTAATTATAGAAGAGAAGGTTCAAGTTATTACTACTGGCGCTGGAAATCCTGCAAAGTATATGGACAGATTAAAAGAAGCTGGAACAAAAGTTATACCTGTAGTACCAACAATAGCTTTAGCGCAAAGAATGGAAAAGTTAGGAGCTACAGCAGTAATAGCTGAAGGGACAGAAGGTGGAGGACACATAGGAGAGCTTACTACTATGGTTTTAGTTCCACAAGTTGCTGATGCTGTTAATATACCTGTAATAGCAGCAGGAGGTATTGTAGATGGTAGAGGTATTGTTGCTTCATTTGCACTGGGTGCGAATGCAGTTCAAGTAGGAACTAGATTTATTTGTAGTGAAGAGTGTTCTGTACATTTAAACTACAAAGAATTAGTGTTAAAAGCAAAAGATAGAGATGCAATTGTTACAGGAAGAAGCACAGGTCATCCAGTAAGAACATTAAAAAATAAATTATCAAAAGAATTCTTAAAGATGGAACAAAATGGAGCTACTCCTGAAGAATTAGACCAAAAAGGTACAGGTGCTTTAAGATTTGCAACAGTAGATGGAGATATAGAAAAAGGTTCATTTATGGCAGGTCAAAGTGCTGCTATGGTAAAAAAAATAACACCTTGTAAAGAAATTATAGAAACTATGGTAAATCAAGCAAAAGAGATTATGCCAGGCATAGAACTGTAAATCAGGAGGAGCATGATGGGAAAAGTTGCACTAGTATTTCCTGGTCAAGGAGCCCAGTATGTAGGGATGGCTAAGGATTTATATGAAAATAACGAGGTTGCCAAAAATGTGATAGACGAGGCTTGTAGTGCCTTAAATATAGATTTAAAAAAGCTTATGTTTGAGGGTAGTGAAGAAGAACTTTCTAAAACTGAAAATACTCAACCAGCTATGGTTACACATAGTGTAGCTGTACTAAAAGCGATACAATCAAAAATAGATTTAAAATATGATGCATGTTTAGGTTTATCTTTAGGAGAATATAGTGCATTAGTTGCAGCAGATGCAATTGATTTTAAAGATGCTGTATGCCTAGTTAAAAAAAGAGGTAAATTTATGCAGGAAACAGTCCCAACAGGGGTTGGAGCTATGGCAGCGATTTTAGGTTTAGATAGAGAAATATTAGGAAGTGTTGTAAAAGACATACAAGGAGGGATTGTAGAAGTAGCAAATTACAATTCTCCTGGTCAGGTAGTTATATCTGGTGAAAATGAAAAGATAGAAGAAGCAATGGTAAAATGTAAAGAGGCAGGAGCAAAAAGAGCTGTTAAATTAAATGTAAGTGGGCCTTTCCACTCATCAATGTTAAGAGAAGCTGGAGTAAAACTAGCTAGTGAATTAGACAAAGTTAATATGACTAAGCCTAAAGTTGATGTAGTAGCAAATGTAAATGCAGATTACTATGAAAATGAAGGTAAAGACTTGCTTATAAAACAAGTAAGTTCTTCTGTACTTTGGGAA
The DNA here is from genome assembly GCF_020676075.1 of Clostridioides sp. ES-S-0001-03. Lineage (NCBI taxonomy): Bacteria > Bacillati > Bacillota > Clostridia > Peptostreptococcales > Peptostreptococcaceae > Clostridioides > Clostridioides sp. ES-S-0001-03. The sequence goes on from NZ_JACVWJ010000002.1 coordinate 131,083, forward strand.
GATTCTATAGAAAGATTATTAAATGATGGGTATGATACTTTTATAGAAATGGGACCAGGAAAAACTTTAAAAGCATTTATTAAGAAGATAGCCTCTAATAAAAAAGCAAGTGTGAATATTTACAATATAGATGGTATAGATTCTTTAAATGAATTTGTACAAGATTATGGAAATGGAGAGATATAATGATAAATCTTACAGGACAAGTAGCAATTGTTACTGGTGGCTCTAGAGGTATAGGGAGAGAAATAGCAAAGAAACTAGCATCTCTTGGAGCTGATATAGTAATCAATTATACTTCTAAAGAGGATGAAGCCCTAAAAACTAAAAGTGAAATAGAAGGTATGGGTGTAAAATGTACTTCTATAAAATGTGATGTATCTAAATCTGATGAAGTAAATCAAATGATGGACTCTATTATAAAAGAGTTTGGAAAAATTGATATATTAGTTAATAATGCAGGTATAACTAAAGATGCATTACTTATGAGAATGAAAGAAGAAGATTTTGATAGAGTTATAGATATAAATTTAAAAGGTGTATTTAATTGTACAAAAGCAGTTATTAAACCTATGATGAAAAAGAAATATGGTAGAATAATAAATATGACTTCAGTAGTTGGAATCATGGGAAATGCAGGTCAAACTAATTACTGTGCATCAAAAGCTGGCGTGATTGGATTTACAAAATCTTCTGCAAGAGAATTAGCATCAAGAAATATAAATATAAATGCAGTGGCACCAGGATTTATAGAAACAGATATGACTAAAGTACTAAGTGATGAGGTAAAAGAATCAACACTATCAAATATACCAAAAAAATCTTATGGTAAACCAGAAGATGTAGCCAATGCTGTAGCATTTTTAGTTAGTGATATGTCAAGTTATATAACAGGACAAGTGTTAAATGTAGATGGTGGAATGGTAATGCAATAATAAAAAATAATACTTTAAAAAGTAGAGAAATCTATTTAAAATAAAAATTAAAATAAAAAATCTTAGGAGGAACACAATGTTTAATAAAGTTGTAGAAATAATAATAGAACAATTAGGAGTAGAAGATAAAGAAATAACTATGGAAACATCATTAATGAAAGATTTAGAAGCAGATTCATTAGATGCAGTAGAAATAATAATGGCACTTGAAGATGAATTTGGTATAGAAATACCAGATACAGAAGCAGAAAACTTCAAATCTATAGGGGACATAGTTAACTATATAGAAGCTAACAAATAGTCGAGCTTTAAAAAAGTGGAGGTATCAGATGAATAAAAGAGTAGTAATAACGGGACTTGGATGTGTTACACCATTGGGAACAGGAAAAGAAGAGTTCTGGAACAATATAAAATCTGGAGTATCTGGTATAGATAAAATAACTAATTTTGATGCTAGCACATATCAAACTCAAATAGCAGGAGAAGTTAAGAATTTTCATCCAGAGGAATATATAAGCAAAAAAGAATTAAAGAGATTAGATAAATTTGCTCAATTTGCAATAGTTTCTGCAAAATTAGCAGTTGAAGATGCAAATCTTGATTTAGATAAAGTTGATAGAGAACGTGTTGGAGTTATAATAGGCTCTGGTATAGGTGGGGTTGAAGCAATAGAAACTCAACATAAAATTCTTTTAGAAAAAGGAAACAAAAGAGTAAGTTCACTATTTGTACCTATGATGATAGGAAACATGGCAGCAGGTCAAGTTTCAATATTTTTAGGAGCAAAAGGACCTAATACTAATGTATGTACAGCTTGTGCATCAGGAACTCATTCAATAGGTGATGCCTTTAAGGTTATACAAAGAGGAGATGCAGATATTATGGTAGCAGGAGGCTCTGAAGCTGCTGTAACAGGACTTGCATTTGCTGGATTCTGTAATATGAAGGCTATGTCAACTAGAAATGATGACCCTAAAACTGCATCACGCCCATTTGACAAGGACAGAGATGGATTTGTAATGGGAGAAGGAGCAGGTATTGTTATATTAGAAGACTTAGAACATGCTTTAGCAAGGGGTGCAAAAATATATGCAGAAGTAGTAGGATATGGTTTAACTGCTGATGCATATCATATGACAACTCCAGCTGAAAATGGAGAAGGAGCAGCTAGGTCTATGAATATGGCTTTAAAAGATGGAAATGTTCCACTAGAAGAAGTAGATTATATAAATGCTCATGGAACTTCAACTTATTATAATGACCTATATGAAACTATGGCTATAAAAACTGTATTTGGAGAAAATGCATATAATTTATGTGTATCATCGACAAAATCTATGACTGGTCATTTATTAGGAGCATCAGGTGCAATAGAAGCAGTTGTTTGTGCAATGAGTATAGAAGATAATTTTGTACCTCCAACTATAAATATACAAGAAGTTGGCGAAGATTTAGATTTAGATTATGTTCCAAATAAAGGTAAAGAAAAAGATATTAGATATGCACTATCAAATTCTTTAGGTTTTGGTGGGCATAATGCTACAATTGTACTAAAAAAATATGTATAAATAAATGACAAATATTAAAAATAACATTAAAAAACAAGCACTTGTTTTTGACCTTATAAATTTATATTAACTAAATTAAAAGTCCCCTAAATTAGAATAAATGTCTAATTTAGGGGACTTTTTTATTAAATTTTAATTCTAGCACATGTTGTAAATCATTTTGATATATTGTATCATAAATTATTGAGAGGTTATATATATGCAATTTTTCATTCTACAATATACAGAAGGAGGGCTAAAATTTTGAATTTTAGACTACCAAAGAAAAGTTTACCCAAAAAGATAATTTTTATAGCTATAATACTTATTAGTATTATTTTGTTTATAGGGTATGATCAAAATGGACTTAAAGAAAGAGAAATTATAAATAAAGGAAAATATATATCTGAAAGTCTTGTGTCAGATAAGAAGTATGATGAAGCAAAAAAAATGGTCAAAACTTCTTTTGAATCTATCCCAGAAAAAAAATACAATAAAGTATATAATGAAGTTTGGGATATGTTAAAGACTATTTCATATGTCCCAGATGGAACGAAGATAATTATTGATTCGTTAGAAAAGATGAGAACATCAGATGTAAAATTATCTGATGAATGTAGATTTAGTATAGAGAAAAGACTAGCATCAGTGTACATAATGGATAATAATTATTCTAGCGCAGTAGATTTAACTGTAAAGTCTATAAAATTAGCTGAGAAATTAGGGGATAATTATGAAAAAGCAAGACTAGATGTTGATTTGGCTAGCATACTTTTAAAGGTAGGTGGATATGAAACAGGAGAAAAATTAATAAAGGATTCTTTTAAGATAGATGTTGATGAAGATGAAAAAAATGGAATGGTTAGATTATATGCTCTTATAAATTTAGCAGAAATATATGTAGAGTTGGGAGAATATGATAAAGCCATTGAAACATGTAGCAATGTAAAAGACTATAAAAAGTTTGTAAACATAGATGATTACAATGATTTTGAAATAATGGCTTCTATAATGCAGGCAAATGCACATGTAGGAAAAAATGAGATATCAAAGGCAATGACTCTTTTAGAAAGAGCTGATTATCTTATAAAATATGATAAATCAATTCATATATTAGATAAAGGTATGTATTACTATATGGCAATGGGAAATTTGGAATATAAAAGTAAAAACTATGATTCTGCAATAGATAACTATAAAAAAAGCCTAGAGATATCTACTAAAAGAAAGTTAACTCAAGAGAAAATAAAAACCTTAAATGAAATATTGAATATATATGAGAAACAAGGGAATGTAAACTCTGTAAATAAGTACCAGAAGATATTAATAAATGAATATAAAGAGAGCAAAAGTATAAGAGATTCGGAAATTAGTTTTTATATAATTGATAAGGTATCACGTGAAAGTGAGTTTTTTGAAAAAAGTAAAAAAGAAATTAAGTCTTATAAAATATTATTTAGTGTAATTTTAATTATTACATTAGGTTCTACTTTTTTATATAATAGATTGAAGTACTTTAAAGCACAAAATTTACATGATGGACTTACAAATGTTTATAATAGGAAAAGTTTTGATATTATGTATAATAAGTACAGAGAAAAAGATGATAACTTTGCACTTGTAATGATAGATATAGATAATTTTAAACTTATAAATGATAATTATGGACATAAATTTGGAGACGTTGTCATAAAGGGCATAGTAAATACTATTTGTGTTATGCTTGAGCAAGAAGATAAAGTATTTAGATATGGTGGAGAAGAGTTTTCTGTATTGATAAGAGATAAATCTGGTGAAGAAGTGTTTGATATAATTAACAATATAAGAAATGCAATTGAAAATAAAAAATGGGGTGAAGATGTGACTGTGACTATAAGTGCAGGTATAGCCCATGTCTCTGATAGCAAAAACATATTAGAAGAAGCTGATAAAAATCTATATAAAGCAAAACAGCTTGGAAGAAATAAAGTAGTGTACAAATAATTGTATATTATATAGATATGAGGTATAAATATGAAGCAGTCAATAGCTATAGTAACAGATAAGATAACTAAACTATCATCTTTCTTGGAAGAAAATATACGATTAGTTTTAGAAAATTATCTTGATATAAATCATTATTATTTAGAAAATTTAAAAGATGATGATAAAATACAAGGTGATTTTGTTTTAGTAATGAATGATGACAGATTAAATAGCATGAGAAAGCATTTAGTACAAGATAGTAAAATTATAGTTGTGAGAAGAACTCTTAAAGAAAAAGAAATATATGGATTGTTTTCAATACCATATGGAACAGAAGTATTAGTTGTAAATGACACAAAAGAAACTACATTAGAAACAATAAGTCTGTTTTATAAGATAGGAGTAAAAAATTTAAAGCTTACTCCATATATTGAAGGACAAACCTATGAAAATATAGATATAGCCATAACACCTGGAGTAACCCAAAAAGTACCAAATTATATAAATAAGGTAATTGATTTAGGAAATAGATACATTGATATATCTACTTTTATAGAGATAATAAATGGGCTTAAAATTGATGTGAAGGAAATAAGAAAAAATCTGATGGTATATTCTGAACGTCTAATAAGCTTAGATAATGGTGTCAAAGACAATTATAGACAATTATTTCTAAAAATAGAAGAACAAGATGTTATATTAAATTTGTCAAAGGATGGAATAATATTTACTTCAATAGATGGTGTTGTAAATACATTTAATAAAGAAGTATTAAAAATTTTAGGTATAGACAGAAATATACGAGGAAAAAACATAAAAGATATTATCTCTAAAGATTTGGATATTTTACTTGAAGATAAAGAAATTGCTGATGAAGTTGTATTTACAAATAAGAAATATATAAATGTAAATAAAAAAAATATATTTTCTATGGGTAATAAAGCTGGTATATACTACAATTTACAAGAAATAACCTATATAAAAAAATTAGAACAAAATCTTACCAATAAATTAAGAGAGCAAGGTCAAATAGCAAAGTACACATTCAAAGATATAAAAACTAAGAATAAGAGGATGACAAAGTGTATAGAGTTAGCTAAAAAAATATCTAAATCAGACCTTTCTGTTTTAATAATAGGAGAGAGTGGAACTGGTAAAGAATTATTATCCCAATCAATTCACAATAACTCTAATAGAAGTAATCAGCCTTTTATAGCAGTTAATTGCGCTGCAGTTCCAGATAGCTTATTAGAAAGTCAGTTATTTGGCTATGAAAAAGGCTCTTTTACAGGAGCATTAAGAGAAGGGAAAAAAGGTCTATTTGAACTTGCAAACAATGGAACTATATTTTTAGATGAGATTGGAGATATGCCTCCATTATTACAGACAAAATTACTTAGAGTACTTCAAGAAAAACAAGTTATGCCTATAGGTTCCCACAATGTTATAAATATAGATGTTAGAATTATAGCTGCGACAAATAAAAATTTACCTAAAATGATTAGAGAAGGTAAATTTAGAGAAGATTTGTATTATAGATTGAATGTACTACCAATAGACATACCATCATTGAGGGAGAGAAAAGAAGATATAATAACTCTCATGAATTTCTTTTTGGAAAAGGATATAAAAATTTCTCCTGAAGTTGAGGTTATTTTAGAAAAATACAATTGGCCAGGAAATATAAGAGAGTTGCAAAATGTTGCTTCTTATGTAAGTTTAATGTGTGAAAGTATGGTTTTTAAAGATGACCTTCCACCTTATATAAAGACAGAATATATTAGTAGCTTTGATGATGGGGTTAGTTATACAAAAAAAGAATTTGAGTATATACTTAGAATACTATATGAAAGAAAAGATTTAACTTCTGGAGTTGGAAGAGGCTTTATAATAGAAAAACTTACAGAGGAGGGTATTGAAATATCTGAAAGTAAAGTAAGAAAAGTATTGTCTTATTTGAGTGAGTGTGGATACATATCATCTAAATCTGGAAGATGTGGAAGTCAAATAACACAAGAAGGTATAAAGTTTTACAATAATATAAATTAGGTATATTAAAGTAAAAGATTCTAAATAGAAATATCTTAGAACTTGGAAAGATATATATAAAAGTTAAACCATCTTATGCTCAAATTAACATTTAATACTATATATTAAAAGCATATAAAAATAAATTAAATATAAATAGGTTTAGATAATAGGTTTAGATAGGTAATAGGTTATAAGTAAATAACCCATTACCTATTTTTATTTGCAAAAAAATTTGTATTTATATCTAAAAATAAAAAAATATTTGATGGAAGCATTGTGAATACTTGATAAATAATAAATAAACGTAAAGTATAAATTTTGGCATATATATTGCTAACTATATAGATAAGACAACAAAATAATTGGGAGGTTTAATTATGAAATACAAAACAACAGGGACTTGTGCTACAGAAATTGAATTTGAGGTAAAAGATGACAAAGTTACAAATGTAAATTTTGTTGGTGGATGTGATGGAAATTTAAAAGGATTAAAAGTATTGGTTGAAGGTATGAATATAGAAAATGTAATTCAAAAACTAAAAGGAATAGAGTGTAAAACAAAACCAACATCTTGTCCAGACCAACTTTCTCTAGCATTAGAGAATTATATAAATAAAAAATAAGTACATAAAACAATCAACTAGTTAGGAGTTTAATTATGAAACCAATAATAGGTATTTTAGGAAATCTGATAATAATGGAAAATGGAATGTTTCCTGGGCTTGAAAGATCCTATGTAAATAATGATTATATAAACGCAGTATTAAAGGGAGGAGGTAGCCCAGTTATTATTCCAGTAAATACAGATAGAGAAGTTATAAAGAGACAGATTGAGATGGTTGATGGAGTTTTAATATCTGGAGGATGGGATGTTAATCCTCAATTATATGGTGAAGAAACAAGAGAAGAAACAACGTTTATATATCCCGAAGTAGATGAATTTGATTTAATTGCTATAAGTATAGCTTTAGAACTTAAAAAGCCAATACTAGGTATATGCAGAGGGCTACAAATACTAAATGTAAGCCTAGGTGGAACTTTATATCAAGATAATAGTCTTGTTAAAGGAAGTTACATAAAACATACACAATCTTCTAAAAGACATGTAGCTACTCATAAGGTAGATGTTCAAGACGGGAGTATTTTAGAAGGTATTTTAGGAAAACAATTACTTACAAATAGTTATCATCATCAAAGTATTAAACAACTTGGTGAAGGATTAAAAGCCATAGCATACTCAAAAGATGGTATAATAGAAGCTATTGAAAAAGAGGATGAAAATTTTGTAGTAGGAATACAGTGGCATCCAGAAATGATGGTAGATTATTGTAATAAAATGGAAAAGTTATTTAAATATTTCGTAAATATTTGTTCAACTTTATAATATACCTTGGGGGGATTAAACATGAACGAAAAAAATAAAATGGGATTAATAAGTATTATACTTTTAGGTATTAATGCGGTTGTAGGAGCAGGAGTTTTCCTATTACCAGGAAACGCAATGAAGGCATTTGGTGTTGCGAGTATATTTGTATATATGTTTGATATGCTATTAGTTTTATCTATGGCGTTTTGTTTTGCTGAAGTGGCAGGTAAATTTAATAAAAATGGTGCTGCATATGTGTACACCAAAGAAGCATTTGGAGATTTTTTTGGATTTGAAGTAGGTCTTATGAAATGGGTAATAGGATGTATTTCTTGGGGAGCGTTAATAGTAGGTTTTCCTACATCTTTATCAGCAGTATGGGCTCCTGCAGGTGACCCACATATACAAAAAATTATAATAGTAGCTATGATAGTTGGACTTACAATTATAAATTTATTAGGAGTATCTTTATCAAAAATTGTACAAAATGTTATAACAGTAGGTAAGCTAATTCCATTAGTATTATTTATAGTAATAGGTGTATTTTTTATAAAAGGAGCTAATTTTACTAATTCAACGATGGTACCACCAGGAGCAGGAGTTACAGAATTTGGAGCAGCAGCACTTTTAATGTTTTATTCATTTACAGGGTTTGAATCTATAGCAGTAGCAGCAGAAGATATGGAGAATCCTCAAAAAAATATACCTATAGCAATTATAAGTGTAATAGTAATTGCATCAATAATATATATATTAAATCAAGTTGTGTGTGTTGGTATTTTAGGAGATAAATTATCCAGTACAGCTACTCCTGTTGCAGATGCGGCGAGAATATGTTTTGGAAATATGGGTGCAGGATTAGTTACTTTTGGGACATTAGTTTCTGTTGGTGGAATTTGTATGTGTGGTGCTTTTGTAAATCCAAGAAGCTGTGTAGCTTTAGCTGATGACAAAATGTTACCAAGAATGTTTGCAAGGAAAGATAAAAATGGTACACCATATGTAGCAATAATAGCAACTATGATAATTACTATACCAATAGCTTTGTCTGGAAGTTTTGCTGAATTAGCAGCAATAAGTGCAGTTGCTAGATTTATACAATATATACCTACTTCTCTATCAGTGTTAGTATTTAGAAAGAAAAGACCAGAATTAGTAGGGACTTTTAGAACTCCATTTGGAGCAGTAATTCCTTTAATTGCAGTGTGTGTTGGTACATGGTTATTATTCCAGGCGTCTATGCACCAATTAGTTATGGGATTAGGAGCATTAGCAGTTGGAGTACCACTATACTTTATAATGAAGTCTTATAACAGAAAAGTTTATGGAGAAGATTTAAAGAAAGTTGTTTAAATTATATTGTAAATACTATTTAACTAGCAGAGGAATATTATCAAAAAATTGAATATAAATAAATATATATAAGGTTATATTAAAATATTATTAAATTTTTATTTTAGTATAACCTTATATTGTTATTAATACATGAAAAATATTGTAATAGATGTAAAATAATAGTATTATGTTTATTAGATAAAAAACTTGTTAGGAGGTAAATTTATGTCAGAAATAACTTTAAAGAATGGTATAGAAGTATCTATTAGAGAAGGCGTAAAAGAAGATGCCCAAGCTATTATAGATTTTTATAATGAAGTAGGTGGGGAAACTCATTTTCTTTCATTTGGGAAAGATGAATATAAAATATCTTTAGAAGACCAAGAAAATTCTATAGAGTCAGCAAAAGCATCTGATAACTCAATAAAATTAATTGCATTTATAGATAGAGAGATAGCTGGTATTGCTACAATTGATTCCAATCAAAAAGCAAAAGGAAAGCATGTTGGAGTTTTAGGAATTGTTGTTAAAGAAAAATACTGGGGAGCTGGATTAGGTAAAAGACTTATGTTAGACCTTATAGAATGGTGTAAATCAAATGGAATAACTAAGAAAATAACTCTTGTTACTAATGAAGAAAATCATAATGCTATAGAATTATACAAAAGAGTCGGATTTGAAGTAGAAAGTATATTAAAGAAAGAATGTTATTACAATGGTGTTTATACTGATTTGATAGGGATGTCACTTTTATTAGGAATATAATTAGTGTACATTTTATCTCGAAAAAATCATATTAAGTATGGTATAATTAAAAAAAGAATATAACTTAATATAATTTTGGAGGACGAATTATGAAAAATCTGTGTAAAATATCAGATGAATATTTAAATAGTAAACTTAAATATTTAAAGTTATTATCAAAACAATATCCAAGCATATCGAAAGCAAGTACAGAAATAATAAATTTAGAGGCTATATTAAATCTTCCAAAGGGAACTGAACATTTTATAACAGATGTACATGGCGAATATGAGCCATTTGTACATGTTTTAAAAAATGGTTCTGGTGTAATAAAGAGAAAAATAGAAGAATTATTTTCAAATACAATAAGAGATAGTGAAAAAAAGATGCTAGCAACTCTTGTATACTATCCTGAACAAAAACTAGACTTAATAATTAAACAAGAGGAAAATATAGATGATTTTTATAGAATAAATATCTATAGACTTATAGAACTTTGTAAGTATGCTTCCAGCAAATACACTAGGTCAAAAGTTAGAAAACTTTTACCAGAAAATTTTAAATACATAATAGAAGAACTTTTACATGAGCATATTAAAAGTGAACATAAAGAAGAATACTATAAAAGTATAGTTGAGACAATAGTTGATATAGGTATAGCTAAAGAGTTTATAATTGCAATTTCCACGGTTATACAAAAGTTAGTTGTTGACAGACTACATGTAATAGGTGATATTTATGATAGAGGTCCAAGACCAGATATAATTGTAGATAAGCTTATTGAACATCATTGTGTAGATATTCAATGGGGAAATCATGACATACTATGGATGGGTGCAGCATCAGGTGAAAAAACTTGTATAGCAAATGCACTTAGAATTTCGGCTAGATATGCAAACCTAGATATCGTAGAAGATATATATGGGATAAATCTATTACCTTTAGCTACTTTTGCAATAGAAATGTATAAAGATGACCCATGTAAAGAATTTATTCCTAAGATTAATGACCAAAGTGTGACAACAACAGAAAAGTCTTTAATGGCAAAAATGCATAAGGCAATAAGTATAATTCAATTTAAACTTGAAGGTGAAGTGATAAAGAGAAGACCTGAGTTTGAAATGGAGCATAGGCTTTTGCTTAACATGATAAATTATGAAGAGGGAACTATTACTTTAAAAGGAAAGACATATAAACTAAAAGATACTTATTTGCCTACAATAGACAAAAAAGACCCATATAAATTGAGTATTGAAGAAAAAAATGTTATTGAAAAATTAGTGTCTTCATTTAGAGGTAGCGAAAAATTACAAAAGCATGTTTCATTTTTATTTTCTAAAGGAAGTATATATTTAAAGGCAAACTCAAATTTATTAATTCATGGATGTGTCCCATTGAATGAAGATGGAAGCTTTATGTCTATGAATATAATGGGAAAAGAGTATAAAGGTAAAATCCTTATGGATAAGATGGAATCTCTAGCAAGAGAAGGTTTTTTCTTTAAAGATAAAGCAGAAGAAAAATTATATGGTATGGATATTATGTGGTATTTGTGGACTGGAAAATGTTCATCATTATTTGGAAAAGACGATATGACTACATTTGAAAGATATTTTATAGCAGAAAAAGAGACTCATAAAGAAAATAAGAATCCATATTTTAAGCTTAGAGAAAGTGATGTTGCTTGTGAAAGAATATTTGAAGAATTTGATTTAGAACTTGATGAATCACATATAATAAATGGGCATGTTCCTGTAGAAAGTAAAAATGGAGAGAGCCCAATAAAAGCCAATGGAAAAATTCTTGTTATAGATGGTGGTTTTTCTAGAGCCTATCAAAAAACTACTGGTATAGCTGGATACACTTTGATATATAATTCTAGAACTTTACAACTAGTATCACATGAACCATTTAATTCTGCTGAAGAGGCTATTGCAAATGAAAGCGATATCTTATCGACAACTGTTGTAGTAGAGCATAAGGCAAAGAGAAAAATGGTGAGAGATACTGATGAGGGTGTAAAAATACAAGAAGAAATAGAAGACTTAAAATTGCTTTTAATGGCCTATAAAAAAGGGCTAATAAAAGAAATGTAGATAATAAAAAACTAAGATAACTCTATGCTTGAGAGTGGTCTTAGTTTTTATTTTTATAATAATTTACTTATTAAGTGAATCCTAAACAATAGGGTTCATTTTTTTATAGATAAATATTATTAAAAAAATTATATAGGTTTTGGTAATATTCCTTGTCCTTTATAAATAGAATTATATAAACAAAGGAGGAGGACAAGAAATGAATAAACTTTCAGATGAAATAATAAACTCTCTTTCTACAAACATAAGAGAGAAGGTAGAAAAAATCTCAGACAATAATCTAAACATAGAAGAAATTAGATTACGTTCACAAAAACCATTGATACTAAATGCAAACTCTAAAGATTATTTTTATAATCAAAAAACTATGGAACTTGATTTAAATCAGCACAATTCATATATAGTGACAAGGGAAGATATAGAGCAAACTTTTCAAATAATATGTAAATACTCAATACATTCATTTATGGATGATATAAAAAAAGGGTTTATAACTTTGAGAGGAGGCCATAGAGTAGGGTTAGTTGGAAAAGTAATAGTAGAAGATGGACAAGTCAAAAATATAAAACACATATCATCTTTAAATATAAGAGTATCAAGAGAAGTCATAGGATGTTCAAATAAGATTTTAAGTCATATAATAAAAGGTAAAAATCAAATTAATAATACTTTGATAATATCGCCACCTCAATGTGGAAAGACAACTTTAATTAGAGATATAGTAAGAAATTTAAGTAATGGTAATGAAGAATATAGATTTAAAGGATTGAAGGTAGCACTAGTAGATGAACGTAATGAGATAGCAGGAGCTTACTTAGGTGCTCCACAGATGGATGTTGGAATAAGGACTGATATAATAGAAACTTGCCCAAAAGAGTTGGGTATTACGATGCTTTTAAGGTCAATGTCGCCAAATGTTATTGTGACAGATGAAATTGGAAGTGAGAAAGAAATAAAGGCATTATATACAGCATTAAATGGAGGTATTGGATTAATAACTACTGTACATGGAGATTCAATGGAAGATATACAAAATAGAAAAGAGTTAAACAGACTCTTAGACAAAGAATTGTTTAAAAAAGTTATAATTCTTTCTGCTAAGAAAGGTGCAGGGACAATTGAAAAAATTTATGATTTAGAAGAAAAGAGATGGTACTTTGCAAATTAAGATAATTATTATAGCACTCCTAATAGGAAGTAGTTATTTGATAGGTGAACATATATACAAAACCTATACACGAAGACACAAACAACTAAATGATTTAATAAGAGTTTTAGAAATATTAAGGATGGATTTATCTTTTGGGCTTTATACATTAGAAGAAATTTTTAGAAGGATAGGATGCAATAAAGACTTTTGTTTTTGGAGTTTTTTCTATCAAATTTCAGAAGAACTTCACAATGAACAAAGCAAAACTTTAGAAAAAATAATATCAGAGAATACTGAAATTTTAGTTAAAGAAACTTATCTTGGAAGTAAAGAAATTGAGGAATTAAAAAATCTAATTCTTACATTGGGAAAAAGTGATATAGAGTCCCAACAAAGAATGATAGATTTATCTATAGAAAATCTGAAAAAACAAACCTATGAAACAAAAGAAGACATAAGTAAAAAAGGGTTGCTATATAAAAAATTAGTAACCTTTATAGGCATAGGTATATGTATTATATTGATTTAATATGGGGAGGTTTATTATGGAGATATCATTGATATTAAAGGTTGCAGGTGTAGGTATTCTAATATCAGTATTAAATATGATATTGGAAAAAACAGACAGAAAAGATTGGGCAGGGCTTACTACTTTGGCAGGTGTAATAATCGTGTTGGGGATGGTAATAACAGAAATAAGTGATTTATTCAATACTGTAAGAACAATGTTTCAACTTTACTAAAGAGGAGGGAGTAATTTGGAAATAATGCAATTAATAGGAATTGCAATCATTTCAACTACACTCTGTTTAGTAATAAAAAAAGATAGACCAGAAATAGCAAATTTCATAGCAATAATAACTGGAGTAACAATATTATTATCAGTTATGTTTAAGCTAAATTTTATAATAGATAGTATACAAGATTTAGCTAATAAAGCTAATATTCCAACTATGTATATATCTTTAATAATAAAATTAATAGGAATAGCATATTTAATGGAATTTGCAATACAACTTTGTAAAGATTGTGGGGAAGGAAACATTGCTTCAAAACTAGAGTTTGGAGGAAAAATAATAGTTATGTCAATGTCTTTCCCTATACTTTTATCCATTGTAGAAATGGTGGTGAATATAATTCCATAGTTATTTATATTAAGGTAGATAGCTATAGATATATTAGTTGTTATTTAAAGGATATTTTGTTGTATTGAGGTTTATAGAGTGAAGAGAGGCATGGTTGCTTATGAAAAAAAGATTTTTACCAATGATTATGGGATTTGTATTGACTTTCTTTTTTGTAAATATCTTTGCCATTATAATATTTGCTAATGAGGTTCCAAGTAGCGAAGATAAAGAATATGGTGAAGCTAAGAGTAGCATAGATAAATATATTGATGGTCAGTTAGACAAGTTAGATATAAATGAAATTCAAGATTATATAAATAAAGAAATAGTTATTAATGATGTTAATTTAAAATCGTTTGTAAAAGACCTAATTAGTGGAGAAAAAAATATTTTAGATTTATTTAATAAAGATGGACTGAAGATATTGATGTTTGATGAGTTTAAAGCAAGTTTAAAGGTAGTAGCAGTAATTTTAGTATTAGCTTTACTGTCATCTATTTTAAAAAGTTTAGAGAATTCTTTTTCATCAGGTGCAGTTAGTCAAATAGCAACGTATATAATATTTATTACAATGGTATCGCTCACTTTAATTGGATTTAAAGATGTACTACAAATTTGTTATGATGCAATAGACCATACTGTAGGTCTTATGCAAGTTATAATGCCAATACTAATAACATTTTTACTTTTAATTGGATTTCCAATAACATCTACTACTTTAAATCCTATTTTTATAGGAGGAGTGACATTTATAAATGTATTTTTCAAGAAATTTTTATTTGTATCAGTAACTGTTGCATTTGGAATTCTAATAATAAACAATTTATCAAAAAACATAAGGCTAAAAAGATTTTTTTCTTTTGTCAAACAAATAAATTATGTTTCTATTGGGGCTATGTTTACCGTATATTTAGGACTTGTATCTATACAAGGCTTATATGTAACTAGTTTTGATAAATTCAGTGTAAAAACTGCGAAGTTTGCTATAGGTAACTTTATACCAGTTGTTGGTGGATTTGTATCAGATTCTGTGGATATTTTACTATCTTCATCTCAACTTATAAAAAATATATTTGGTGGAATAGGGCTTATCTTACTCATTGGGATTTGTTTGCTTCCAGTGATAAAGATTTTATCCGTCATAGTGGTATATAAATTGGCAGCAATAATTGTAGAGCCTGTGGGAGAAGATGGAATATCAAATTTTTTAAATGAAGTTGCAAATCTAATGATAATAATGTTAGCATCAGTAATTGCTATAACAATAATGTTCTTTGTGACTGTAGCTATTTTGACCTCGATAAGTGTTGTAAGTCAAGGATAATGTATAGATTAATAAAGAGTAATTACTTTTAATCTAAATATTTTAGAGAGGAGGATGCTATGTTAGAGGGCATAAAGGCATGGATAGTTAGTATTTTAATAGGAGCATTTATAGTAAATATAGTTGATATGATTTTACCTAGTTCCAAGATAAAGCCGTATGTGAACTTGGTGTTAAATTTTATATTCGTATTTATTGTAATAACTCCAGTGGTAGGATTTTTTTCAAAAGACATGAGCTTAGAAGATAGAATTTTAAAATCTATGGGAAATTACAATAAGGAATATGTAGATAGTACAAATGCTTTAGCAGAAGAGACTGGAAATACTAGCTTATCTAAGGGCTATGAAGATGGTTTGAAAGAAGTGCTTAAGCTAAAGCTTGATGAATATGGTTATGATTTAGAAGATATAGAGCTTAATGGTGCAAATATAAATAATATAAAAATAAAAGAAAAAAATAATATGTCAAAGAGCAATAGTGATGAAGAAAATGAAAATAATAGTACTAAAGGAGATGAAGATAGCATAAACTCTAATGACAAAGAAAATTCTAAACAAGTTTTTAAAAAAGGTACAGAGTATGGACTGAATCTAAATGAAGACAAACTAAAAAATGACCTAATAAAAGTGCTTGATGTTTCTATAGAAACTATACAAATTGATAAATAGGAGTTGGAAGAATGTTTAAAAACTTAAACGACAAAGATAAGAGAAAGGTATATTCACTAATAACTATAGCTGGAATATGTGTGGTATCATTAGTACTATTATCTTGTTTTCCAAGTAGCAAAACTGATGAAAAAGTTGGAAAAACAGATGCTGACAAAAAGACTGAAAAACAAGTTGCTAAGGAACATGAAAAAGACGATTTAGAATCAAAATTAACAACAATACTATCTAAAATTGATGGAGCAGGAGATGTTGATGTAATGATTACATTTGAGTCAAGTGAAGAAATACAACCTGCTTTTAACTCAAACCAAACAACAGAAACAACAGAGGAGAAAGATGCACAAGGTGGAGAAAGAACAGTTACAACTTCAAGTGAAAATAAAACAATGATAACTTCAAATTCAAGTGACCCTGTAGTTATAAAAACTACAGAGCCAAAGATAAAAGGAGTGATAGTAGTAGCAAGTGGAGCTAGTAATCCAAATGTCAAAGAAACACTTTATAGTGCAGTTCAAACATCATTACAAGTAGCAGGTCATCAAGTAGAAATATATTCTAAATAAATACATATAACCGGGGGGATAAATGAATGAAGTTTAATTATAAGGGAAGAGGATTTGTAATAATAACTTTAACTGCAATGTTAGTAATAGTAGGAACAGTAAATTATCAACTTAGTAAGAAATCTTTACTAGAAACATCAAAAGAATTTAAAGCATATGAAGAAGCTCAATTACAGAAGAATACTACTGATGATAGTGATAGTAGCAATAAAGAAGACTCAGATGCTACAGATAAACAAAATAGCAAAGAGAGTGCTGACATTGATATAGTTGATAGTAAGGCTAGTAAGGTTAAGGAAAAAGTAACTGAAACAAGTAAAGAAATAAAAGCTCAATTATCATCTGAAAAGAATATGAAAAAAGCATCTTATATTTTAGATATGAAAATGAATAGAGAAAAACAAAGAAATGAATTAGTTCAGGATTTAAATGAAATGATAAATAATCCATCTACAACAGAGGAATCTAGAAAAGAAGCTTCTAATATGAAATTAAATATAGTTAAAACTCAAGAAAAGGAGCTTCAAATAGAAAATCTTTTGAGTACAAAGGGATATGAAGAAGCATTAGTTTATATAAGTGATAGCAAAGTCAATGTTGTTGTAAATGAAGCTAAATTAGATAAGAAAGATGCAGCAAAAATATTTGATTTGGTTGCAGAACAGGCTAATGTAAAGTATGAAAATATTAAACTTACAAATAATAATACTAAGTAAAATATAAACCTCAGAATTAACTGAGGTTATTTTCTTGCAAAGTAGAGTTGTATTTGGTATTATTATACTTATAAAAATAGTTCCTTAAAATCAGGAGGTAAGTTTTAATATGGAAGATAATAAATTTGGACAAGTAAAAATATCTAATGATGTAATAGCTACAATAGCTGGTTTAGCAGCATTAGAAGTTGAGGGCATAGAAACTACAGCAACATTAACAGATAAGTTGTTAAAAAATAATGGAGTAAAGATACAAATAGAAGAAGAGGATGTTAATTTAGACGTAATGGTTATGATAAAATATGGCATGTCAATACCAGATACAGCTTTTAAAGTTCAAGAAAATGTAAAAAATACTGTTGAGACAATGACAGGACTGAAGGTTTCTCAAGTAAATATACACATTCAAGGAATCAGCTTTAAGAAAGATAAAGTTGATAAAGAAGAAGTAAAAGCAACTAAGAAAAATTAATATTAGCCCTCTGAAAAGTCAGAGGGTTTTTTGTTGGCATTTGATTTTATATAGATAATTAAACTTAAAGGAGAATTTTAATTGATGAAAAAAGATAGGGCACAAAAAAGTACAACAAGGGAATATATAATGAAACTTATATACCAAATAAATATTAATAAAGAGGAGTTTGAAGGTTTAGACTATAAAGTGGATTCTTTCTTAAAAGATAATTCAGAACATATTATAAATAGATATGAAGAACTTACACTTAAGTACTCAAATAATGCAAAATTAAAATTAGAAGATACTAAACTTGAAGATATAGTAGATAGAGAATATATAAATACAGTATGTAAAGCACTAAGAGAGAATCATGATGAGATAGATGAATTAATAAATAAGCATGCTAAAAATTGGACAGTAGATAGAATGCCAAAGGTAGATGTGTCTATACTTAGATTATCCGTGTGTGAAATAGTTTATTTAGACACTCCTAATAAAGTATCAATAAATGAAGCTGTGGAACTTGCAAAGATATATTGTGATGATAAATCTCCTAAATTTATAAATGGAATATTAGGAAGTGTTGTTGATGAAATTGAACAATAATATAATAATTGGAATTGATACTAGCTGCTATACTACTTCTATAGCAGCTATCTCTTTAGATAAAAAAGTTATTTTTAATGAAAAAATAATGCTAGAAGTAAAGGAAAATTCAAAAGGATTGAGACAAAGTGAAGCTGTGTTTCAACACATAAATAACTTAGGATTACTTAGTGATAGGATAAAATCATTTGGGGACAAATTTGTCATAGAGGGAGTTTGTTCATCTATTAAGCCTAGACCAGTTGAAAATTCATACATGCCTGTATTTAATGTTGGGTACAATTTTGGAAAGTTATTATCAAGTATACATGGATGTAAATTTTATGAAACGACTCATCAGGAAAATCATATTGAGGCTAGTTTATTAAATAGTAAATTAAAAAATAATAACAAATTTATTTCTGTTCATATGTCAGGTGGCACTACAGAGATACTTTTAATAACTAAGCATGATAATAATTATGATGCAAATAACAAAGATTTAGATGTAATAACTAAAATAAGCAATAAAAAAAACTTAGATGCAATAGCTAAAATAAATACTAAAAAAGATGATAAAAGTAAGTTATACAATAATTTTGGATATAATATAGATATAATTGGAGGAAGTAAAGATATTAGCTTTGGGCAACTTATAGATAGAATAGGTGTCAAGCTAGGATATAAATTTCCTTCAGGAAAATATCTAGATGAAAATGCTTTAAATTGTAATCTTAAAATAGAAAGTGGTCTAAAAACTTCTGTAAGAGAGGGATATATGAATTTATCTGGATTAGAAAATCAGGTGAATAAAATTATAGATAACAATATAGATAATATTAGTAAAAATAAAAAAGAATATATATCTAAATTAGTACTGGATTCAGTAGTTAGAAACATGTTTAAATCTTTAATATATTTATGTGAAGCTTATAATGTAGAAGAAGTAGTTTTTGCAGGTGGAGTTTCTGCAAGTAAGTATATCCTCAAAGAATTAAGTTTAAAACTAAGTAAAAATTGTATAAAAGCTCATTTTACAGAGCCACAATATTCAACTGATAATGCTGTTGGGTGTGCTATAATAGGATTGAATAACTTTTTAGGAGAAAAAATATGAAACTAAGAGCTTTAGATATAAGTGAAGCAAATTCATATATTAAAAGAATTTTAATAAATGACCCAATACTTTCTAATCTTAAAGTTAAGGGAGAAATTTCTAATTTTAAAATACATAGCAGTGGAAATGTTTATTTATCGTTAAAGGATGAAACTTCAAAGCTAAACTGTGTAATTTTTAAAAGTAATTTTAATCGTAATCTAAAATTAGACAATGGAGTAAAGGTTGTAGCTAGTGGATATATATCAGTTTATGAAAGAGATGGTGCATATCAATTATATATTAATGAAATTGAAATAGAGGGAATTGGGAATTTACACATAGAATTTAACAAATTAAAAGAAAAACTTAATAAAGAAGGTTTGTTTGATTCCAAATACAAAATACCTATCCCTAGAATGCCAAATTCAATTGGAGTTATAACATCTCCAACAGGAGCTGTTATAAGAGATATAATAAATGTAATAAAAAGAAGATATCCAAAGGTCAATATAAAGCTTTATCCAGTAACTGTTCAAGGAGATAGGTCAGCAGAAGAAATATGTGAAGCAATTAGATTTTTTAATCATATGAAGAATGTGGATACAATTATAGTTGGTAGAGGTGGGGGTTCAATAGAAGAACTTTGGTCTTTTAATGATGAAATGGTAGCAAGAGAAGTTTTTAACTCTCAAATTCCAATAATATCAGCAGTTGGTCATGAAACTGATTTTACTATTTGTGATTTTGTGTCTGATATGAGAGCACCAACACCATCAGCAGCAGCTGAGATTGCAACTCCATCATTAGATGACATAAAATATAAACTTGGGAATATAAAAAGCAGACTTAACAAGTCTCTTATAAACCAAGTTGAATTAGACCAATACAAGTTAGAATCAGTGTTTAATAAAATAAATAACTATTTAGATTCTTACACAATAAAAGATAAAGTTATACAATTGGATAAAATATATGATAAAATAATTTTTGGAATAGAAAATAATTTAAAATTAGAAGATGAAAAATTAATAAAGGTTGGAGCATTACTTCATAACCTAAGTCCATTAGCCACTATGGACAGAGGTTATAGTATAGTTCAAAAAAACGGAAAAGTAATAAATAGTATAAAAAGATTGAAAACTGAAGACAACATAGATATAGTATTAAAAGATGGAAATTTAGAATGTATAATAGATAAAATTGAAAATAAAGAGGTATAATATGAACTTAACCTATGAAGAAGCTTACAAAAGATTGGAGAGCATTTTAAATGAGTTAGAATCTAAAAATGCTAGCTTAGATGAATCTTTAAGCTTATATGAAGAAGGAATTAGTCTTTATAAACATTGTAATAAGCTTTTGGATGATGCAAAATTAAAAATAAGTAAATTTAATCAATTAGGAATAGAAGAGGATTTTAGAATAGAGGAGGAATAAAAGTGGAATTTAAACAACATTTAAAAGAAAAAGCAAGTTTTATAGAAGATATACTTAAAGAATATATGCCAAAAGAAGAAGGTTATCAAAAAACTGTTATTGAGGCTATGAACTACAGCTTGAGCGCTGGAGGTAAGAGATTAAGACCAATACTTACACTAGAAGCCTGTAAGGTAGTTGGAGGAAATGAAGAAGAAGCTATACCTTTTGCTATTGCAATTGAAATGATACATACATACTCACTTATACATGATGACTTACCAGCTCTTGACAATGATGATTTAAGAAGAGGAAGACCAACAAACCATAAAGTATATGGAGAAGCAATGGGAATTTTAGCAGGAGATGCTTTACTGAACTATGCTTTTGAAGTTATGCTTGCAGGTTCAATAAATAAAGAAAATCCAGAAAAATATCTAAAAGCTATAAATGAAATTGCTAAAGGTGCTGGAATATATGGAATGATAGGTGGGCAAGTGGTAGATGTAGAAAGTGAAAATAAACAAATTGAAAAAGAAAAATTAGATTATATACATATGAATAAAACTGCTGCAATGATGGTTGGATGTATGAGAGCAGGAGCAACTATAGGTGGAGCAAATTCAGAACAAATGGAAGAAATAACTAAATATGCAAAAAATATCGGATTATCATTCCAGATAGTAGATGATATACTAGATATAGTGGGAGATGAAATAAAATTAGGGAAAAAAGTTGGCAGTGATATAGAGAATCATAAATCAACATATCCATCTCTTTTAGGATTAGATAAATCTAAAGAAATTGCACATAATTTAATAGATGAGGCAAAGAAGAGTATAGAAAAATTATCTGACAATGTAGATTTTTTAAAGGGATTGGCTGAATATATAATAGATAGAGAATATTAAAATATACAGCTAAAATCGAGGAGGGAAAAATGAACTTTTTTTCGGAGATTTTTAACAATGGGGCTTTGGGAATAAGTCTTATTGCTTGTTTCTTAGCACAATTTATAAAGATATTTACTGGGAAGGGAAAGAGAATTGAGTTTTCAAGAATACTCATTTCAGGAGGTATGCCTAGTTCTCATAGTTCTTTTGTTACAAGTTTAGCTACAGTGGTAGGCATTGAAAAAGGGTTTAATTCTACTGATTTTGCTATAATTACTGTGCTTGCACTGATTATAATGTATGATGCAGCAGGTGTTAGACGTGCTGTTGGGAAACAAGCTACTATATTGAATCAGATGGTAGCAGACCTTCAACATGGAAAGCATATAGAGCAGAAGAAATTAAAAGAATTAATAGGTCACACACCACTAGAGGTTTGGTTTGGAGCTTTACTTGGTATAGTAACAGCTTTAATATTGATGTAAATTTAAAATTTACAAAATAAAAGGTGAGGATAATATGTATAAATATTTAGATAAAGTAAATTCTCCAAAAGATATAAAAAATATGAGCATAGAAGAAATGGATTTACTTGCAAAGGATATAAGAAAGTTTTTAGTAAAATCTGTTTCCAAGACAGGAGGACACTTAGCTTCTAACTTAGGTGTAGTTGAGTTAACATTAGCACTTCATAAAGTGTTTGACAGCCCTAAAGATAAATTTGTATGGGATGTAGGACATCAGTCTTATGTTCACAAAATGGTTACTGGAAGAAAAGATTGTTTTGTATCTTTAAGACAATTCAACGGACTAAGTGGTTTTCCAAAGGAGAGTGAAAGTCCTCATGATATTTTCGACACAGGACATAGCAGTACATCTATTTCTGTGGCAACAGGTATTGCCTGTGCTAGAGATATAAAAAAAGAAAGCTATAGTGTTATATCTGTAATTGGAGATGGTTCTATAACTGGAGGTATGGCACTTGAAGCTTTAAATCAATTGGGATATATAAATACTAATATGATAGTAATTCTTAATGATAATGAGATGTCTATAGATAAAAATGTTGGCGGAATGTCTAAATATCTATCAAGTATTATAAGAAATTCAACAGTTGTTAAAATGACAGATGAAGTTGATAAGATTTTAAATGTTACATCAACAGGTGAAATTTTATCTAAGACTGCACATAGATTTAAGGACAAATTAATATATAGTTTTTCTCCTCAAGATTGTTCATTTTTTGATTCATTAGGTATAAAATATTATGGTCCTATAGATGGTCATAATACTAAAGAATTAATAGAAACACTTAGAAAAGCTAAACATAAAAAAGGACCTGTGCTTTTACATGTTATTACAAAAAAAGGAAAAGGATATAAATTTGCAGAGGAACAACCTGATAAATATCATGGAGTATCAAAGTTTGATATAAAGACAGGTGTAACATCTCCTAAAGTTAAGTCTATGTCGGTTAGTGTTGGTGAAAAATTGGTTGAGATGGCTAGCAAAAACGAAGAAATAGTAGCTATAACAGCTGCAATGCCATCTGGAACAGGATTAAACTTATTTGAAAGTGCTTACCCAAAAAGATATTATGATGTTGGTATAGCTGAACAACATGCAACAGGGTTTGCGGCAGGTCTTGCAAAAAATGGTATGAAGCCTTATTTTGCTGTATATTCATCATTTTTACAAAGAGCATATGACCAAGTTATTCATGATGTATGTATAACAAAAAAACCAGTTACTTTTCTTATAGATAGAGCTGGTCTAGTTGGAAATGATGGTGAAACTCATCATGGTATGTTTGATTTAAGTTACTTAAATTCTATTCCAAATATTGTAGTGATGGCTCCAAAAGATACAAGAGAAATGGAACTTATGATGGATTTATCATTAAAATTGGATTCTCCATTGGCAATTAGATATCCAAGAGGAAATAGTTATTACCTAAATAAAGGAGAATACAAAGAAATTAAGTTAGGAAAATATGAGATATTAGATGATGGACAAGATACAGTCATACTTTCTATTGGGAATATGGTGAAACATGCTCTAGAAGCTAAAGAAATATTGTTAGAAGAAGGTATAAATCCAACAATAGTTAATGCTAGATTTTTAAAGCCTATGGATGAAGATATGTTGCATACTTTATTTAAGAATCATAAAAATGTAATTACAGTAGAAGATAATGTTATTACTGGCGGATTTGGAAGTAGAATAAGTAAATTTATTATAGATAATGGATATAAAGTAAATATACTTAATATAGCAATACCAGAAGAGTTTATAAAACATGGCAATGCAGATGAACTATATAATTTTGTAGGATTATCGCCAAAGTGCATTGCTGATAAAATAAGAGAGTTAATATAAATAATATGGATTAAATTTAATATAAAATTTAAAATTTGTCACTTAGAATAAATATCAAGTGTGTTACTTCAAGCTACTTTAGTCAATATTAAAGTAGCTTTTAACAGAAAGGTAATTTTATGAAGAAAAGAATAGATTTATTGTTAGTAGAGCAAGGGCATTTTGAAAGTAGAGAAAGAGCTAAAAAAGCAATAATGGCTGGATTAGTTTTTGTTGATAATCAAAGATGTGATAAGGCAGGTACAGAAGTAAAAGAGGATTGTGCTATAGAAGTAAAAGGAAACCCAATACCATATGTTAGTAGGGGTGGGTTAAAGCTTGAAAAAGCAATGAAGAACTTCGACTTAACTATTGATGGAAAAGTATGTATGGATATAGGAGCATCTACGGGTGGTTTTACAGACTGTATGCTAAAAAATGGAGCTATAAAAGTATTTTCCATAGATGTTGGTTATGGTCAGCTTGCGTGGAAATTGAGACAAGATGATAGAGTTGTGTGTATGGAAAGAACAAACATAAGGAATGTAACAATAGAAGATACAAAGCAATTTGCAGATTTTGCATCAATTGATGTATCTTTTATATCATTGAAACTAGTACTTCCAAAAGCAAAAGAATTAGTTATTAATAATGGAGAAATTGTAGCTTTGATAAAACCTCAATTTGAAGCAGGAAGAGAAAAGGTAGGTAAAAAAGGTGTAGTTAGAGAAAAATCTACACATATAGAAGTTATAAAAATGATTTCTGATTTTTCAGTACAAAATGGATTTGAAATTTTAGGATTAGATTTTTCTCCAATTAAGGGTCCAGAAGGAAATATAGAATATCTAATTCATTTAAAGAATGGAAATGAAGGATATGAATTTGATAGTGATATGTATGACAAAAAAATAGTGGAAGTCGTTGAGGCTTCTCATAATTTAGATAAATAGAATAAAAGGGGGCTTAGACTTGATCCTCGAATTATATATGAAAAATTGTGCCTTAGTTGAAGAACTAAGGCTGGGTATTGATAAAAACTTAAATATACTTACGGGAGAAACTGGTTCAGGAAAATCTATAATAATAGATGCGCTTGGACTTTGTCTAGGTGAGAAATATGACAGGTCTTTTCTAAGAAAAGGTACAGATAAGGGACTTGTTGAAGCTATATTTTTCTCAGATAACGTGTATCTAAAAAAGATATTAGATGAAAATGATATAAGTATAGAAGATGATAATTTATTGGTTATAACTAGATTGATATATTCAGATGGGAAAAGTACTGCTAGAGTAAATGGAAGGACTGTTAAAGTATCTTTTCTAAAGGAAATTGCATCTACACTTATAGATATACATGGTCAACATCAAAATCAAGCTTTATTCAATAAGGATACACACTTAAAATTTTTAGACTTATTTGGAGAAAATGAACTAGATAAGTTTAAAGATGATTATAGAAAAATTTATTACAAATACAGCGAAGTAAAGAGAGCTTTGAACTCTTTAACAGAAAATAAAGATGATATGCAGATTCAACGAGAAATAGATTTATTAAGGTTTCAAATAAATGAAATTGAGGCTGCAAATTTAAATAAAAATGAATATGAAGATTTATTAAAACAAAGAGATGTCTATAGAAATAGTGAAAAGATATATAATAATTTAAACTTAAGTTACAGTAAATTACATAATGGTGAATATAATGTTATTGACTTGATAGGTATTGCATCTAAAGAGCTTAATGATATATCTAAATATGACAGTATTTTAAGTGAATATAGTGAAACTATAGAAAGAATAATGTATGAACTACAAGATATATCTAGTGATATAAGAAATTACAAAGATAATATAGATTTTGAACCTTATGAATTAGAACAGATTGAACTTAGAATTGATGAGATTAATAACTTAAGAAGAAAATATGGAGATAGTATAGAAGCTATATTTGAATATTATGAAAAGACAAAAGATAGACTAGATGAGATATTAAATAGAGATGAAAGAGTTGAACAATTAAAAAATCAATTAATAAAAATAGAAGAAGAGCTAAAAGTAAAAGCTAGCAAACTGACTAAAGCAAGAAATAAAGTGGCAATTCAATTAGAGGAAGTACTTCTTGATGAATTAAAGAGTCTAAATATGAAAAATGTAATGTTCAAAGTCAATTTTGAAGAAAGTTCATTTACTTTAAATGGAATAGATGATATTGAATTTATGATATCTTTTAATTTAGGAGAAGATATCAAACCTATATATAAAGTTGCATCAGGTGGTGAAATGTCTAGATTTATGTTGGCATTTAAGACTATATTAGCTGATATAGATGATATAGATACTTTAGTATTTGATGAAATAGATACAGGGATAAGTGGCATAGCTGCACAAATTGTTGGTGAGAAATTGAGTGATATAGCAAAGAAAAAACAAATAATATGTATAACTCATTTACCTCAAATTGCTGCAAATGCAGATACCCATTATTGTATAGAAAAAGATACTTCAAATAATAGAACATTTACAAATGTTAAGAAATTAAATCAATCTCAAAGAAAAAATGAAATTGCAAGACTTATAGCAGGTAATAATATAACAGAAAAAACTATAGAACATGCAAGCGAAATTATTGAAATGGCTAAAAAGTGTTAGTGAAAGAGCTTATTTTAAATAGATGTAGAGAATATTTAATCTAGATACTTTACATCTATTTTTTATGATGAAAATATTTTAAAATATTTTATCTGGATATCAAAAATAAATAAAAATTATAATTTAAATAAATCTTGTATAGACTTGTAACTGTAAAAATTTTAAGTTTTTGAGTATAATATTATGTATTAAAGTAGTAGTGGGGGGGTATTAAATGAATAAAAAAAATACTATGTACTTAATTTTTATAATCATAGTTATTATAGTATTAGGGTATATTTTATTAACTATTAATAGTATCAAGAATAATCTTGACACTTCTAATGATAAATTAGATTATTTATCACAAGAAATTATGAATACTAAGTCAGATATTAGCAATATAATTAATGAAGAAATGTCAAAAAGTTATATAACAAAAAGTATTGATTTAAAAGTTAAAAAATTAGAAAAAGACGAATGTGTAATTGATGTAGATACACAATTGAGCAAACTTGGCAAGGATGGAAAAGTAATCTTTATGTATAAAGCAGATAGTGATAAATGGAATGAGATTGAGATGACAAAGCATGGGGAATTATCATATACTTGTGAAATAAAAATAACTACAGGTAGTGAATATGATTATAAAGTAGTTACAAGTGGTACAATATCTGAAAGTTCAGATGTTCAAAAATTGACTAAGTCTGATTATATGCCTGAACCACCTGTATTTAATTATGGAATAAGGGACAATAAGGAATACTTTATTGAAATATTGGAAAACAGCAATTTATTTAATCATGAAAGTGAAAAATCAAAAAATAAAGTTTATGATGATATAAAGTTAGAAAATGTAGATATTATTGTAAATGAAGGTAAAGGTGATACTGTATATAAAGCTAAGTCTGCTAAATTATCAAATGGTAGTAAAGATGATAATATAGATAGAGAGCAAGTAAATTATGAGGCTAATTTTCCTAAAAAGGATATTAATGATATAATTTATATCAAAGCAAAGCTTACATACAATAATGGAATAGAATATATAAAAGATATAACTGAAGATATAAGTGTTGGTTTGGAAGATTTAGAGAAATAAATATATTTAAAATAATTTAATCAATAAAATAGAGTATAAATAAAACATCTATAATTTTATTTATACTCTATTTTTTTATTTATAATTTTAGCTCCATATATCTAGCCCCTTCAATTGGATTATAAGTATAAGGATTTATATCATAAAAACCAATTTTTTCGTATAAACCTTGAGCGCTTTTCATGCTTGGAAGAGTATCTAGTCTCATATATGTATATCCAATCTTTTTGGCTTCTTTTACGATTTCTTCTAATAATATTTTTCCTATTTTAAGTCCTCTAAATTTATCTCTTACATATAACCTTTTTAATTCACATACATCATCTTCAAGTTTTTTTAATGCAACACAACCTGCTAAATTTTCATCAACAAATGCTAGTATTAATGAGCCTGAAGGTTTTTTATACTTTCCTGGAAGTGTTTTTAATTCATTATTAAAGTCCTGGAAACACAAATCTATATTCAATGAATTTGAGTATTCAGTAAATAAAATCTTTACATTTTCAAGATTTTCTAAATCATTTGCTTCAACAAATTTTAAAATTACATTTTGAGTCATTTTATTTATCATTATATAAATATATTTATATAATGATTTCACCTCCTTGATAGATATATATTTTTATTAATATCAATTAGATTTTAATACCATGACCTTTTCTCCACCATAGTCAAGTTCTCCATTAAACTCAAATCCAAAGCTTTTGTAAAGTCCAATAGCCATTTTGTTGTTATCGAATATACTAAGGTATAACTCATTGCAATTATATTCATTTTTAAGATGATTTATAAGGAAATCTAAGGATGCTTTTCCATATCCTTTACCTTGATACTTTGAGTCAATCATGAATCTATCAAGCCAAACTCTGTCATCTTCTAGGCGACCGTACATAGCAAATCCTATCAGTATATTGTCATCATATATTCCAACAGGTATCCAAGCTGTTATAAACTTAGACTCAGCAATAGAAAGTGCATTGCTTTCTATATAATCTAATTGATTCTTATCTACAGACAAATTAACTAAATCATGCCAATTATTTATATCTGCAATTCTTACATTTAATTTCAAAATATTACCGCCCTTCAAACTTTTTACCACAATATAATACTACCATATTATAGGATAAAAAGCACTTAGTAAGATATACAACGAGGTTTTTAAATGAATAAATTTTTACGAAAAAGGAATTATAAATACATAATAATACAGCATAGGAGTAGATGAATATATGAACAAAATAAATAAGAATTTCAAAAATATTTGGATAATATTAGGAGCTGTATCGATTTTTATGATGGTTATAATTTTTCAAAATAAAAATTGTAATACGAATAAGGAGACCCCAATAGAAACTTTTACAATTAAGAATCATGATAAAAAATATGTATATCCACTTGGAAATATAATTGGAGTGAAAGCAAATACAGATGGTGTATTGGTTTTAGGATATGAGGAAGAGGATGTAGATTATATTGGAGGCATACAGATTGGCGACAATATAGTAAAAATAGATAATAAAAAAATAAAAGATAGTCAGGATGTATCAAAGATTTTAAATGAAGCTAAAAAAAGTAAAGTAGAAGTGACTTTTGAAAGAAAAAATAAATATAAAACAGAGACAATAGAAACTAAAAAAGAAAATGGTAATTATAAACTTGGATTATGGGTGAGAGATAAGATATCTGGAATTGGAACTATGACTTTTTATGACCCTAATATGGAAAAATTTAAAGCAATTGGTCATGCTATAAAAGATTCGGACACTAATGAACTATTAAAGATTAAGCAAGGGTATATATATAAACCAGAAAAACTAAAAATATTAAAAGCTAGTAATGAAAAAGTAGGCAGAATAAAAGGTGATTTTAATGATAGTAATCTGATGGGAAATTTTTCAAATAACTCAAAATTAGGTATAAGTGGTAATATTACAGAAAAACAAAATAAAGAATTTAATTTAGCAAATAAAGAATTACAATTAATCGAAGTTGGAAGACCTCAAGATGTAAAAATAGGGGATGCAATAATTCTTTTTGAAGACAAAAACAAAAATATAACAAGCTATGATATAAAAATAGAAAGTATAGTATATGATAAAGGAAATTATAGAGATATGGTAATAAAAGTTGTAGATGATAAGTTATTGGAATACACAGGGGGGATTGTACAAGGGATGAGTGGGGCTCCAATAATACAAAATAATAAAATTATTGGTGCAATAACTCATGTTTTTAGAGATAATCCGAAAAAAGGATATGGTATTTTTATAGATGAAATGATAAAATTGTAGGTGAGGCATTAAAAAAATTTATTATTTTATCACTTATCTAGGAGGAATATAATTTTGAAGTGTCGAATATGCTTTAGAGTAGATAATTAGGAACAATTTGTGTAAAAAGTTTAGTTTTCTGTAATAAGAAGATGTTTTTTAATGGGGGGATTTTTAGTGGAAAAAATCAAAATAGTTTTAGCAGACGACAATAAGGATTTTTGTCAGGTATTAAAAGAGTATTTGTCTAATGAGGATGATATCGATATATTAGGCATAGCTAAAGATGGGATTGAAGCATTAGATTTAGTAAAAAAGACACAACCAGATTTATTAATATTAGACGTAATAATGCCACATCTGGATGGATTAGGTGTAATTGAAAAATTAAATACTATGGATATACCTAAAATGCCAAAAATAATAGTACTATCAGCAGTAGGTCAAGATAAGATAACTCAAAGCGCAATAAATCTAGGAGCAGATTACTACATAGTAAAGCCGTTTGATTTTGTTGTGTTTATAAACAGAATTAGAGAACTAGTTTCTAATAGAGTTACTCAAGTAGAGCCAAAGCCTAGACCAGTTCAAGAAACTCAAATGACAAGAAGTGATTTCGTTAAAAATGTAGGTAATATAGAAACAGAAATCACAAATATAATACACGAAATAGGAGTACCAGCTCATATAAAAGGGTATTTATATCTAAGAGAAGCTATAAAAATGGTCATTGATAATGTTGAACTTTTAGGTGCAGTAACAAAAGAGTTATATCCAAGTATAGCTAAAAAATTCAATACAACACCAAGTAGAGTTGAGAGAGCAATAAGACATGCCATAGAAGTTGCATGGAGTAGAGGCAAAGTTGACACAATAAATCAATTATTTGGATATACGGTACACAATACTAAAGGAAAACCAACTAATTCAGAATTTATAGCAATGATTGCTGATAAATTAAGATTAGAACATAGTATGGTTAAATAAATAGACAGAAAAAGTAAGACCTTTTAATGAAGGTATTGGCAATAAATATGCATTACAAACAGCAAAACGGTATAACCAATAGGGTTATACCGTTTTGCTGTTTTAATATATAATAAAAGCTTTATTTTTTCTTTATTATTTATTTAATATAATTTTATTATAATATGGCCATATTATGTACCTTTGTCAGTTGTAGATTAATGTTGATTTGTTTTTTAATATAAAAATATACTTTAACAAGTCGAAACATTAATTTTTAAAGTATATTACAAAAAGTATTAAATAAAAAAATCATAAAATATAGTGTTATAATGATTAAAGATGTAAGACCAACTTAAAACATTTATTTTATTCTTAAGTAATGCTATAATATAATGTGATTTTAATAATGATAGTGGAGGTTTAAAAATGAGAGTCGAGGCCCCTATAAAAGTAGATCGAAAAACTAAAAAGCTTGCTAAAAGAGTTGAAAGTGGGGAAATAGCAGTTATAAATCATATAGACATAGATGAAGTTGCTGCAAACTCTTTGGTAGAAGCCAAAATAAAACTTGTCATAAATGCGGCTCCTTCTATAAGTGGTAGATATCCTAATAAAGGTCCAGGAATATTGACTGAGAATAATATCTTGATAATTGATAATATTGGAGAAGAATTATTTGAAGAATTAAAAGAAGGACAGACTATAGAAGTTATAGATGGAAAGATATATAGAGAAGGAGAATTTTTAGGTGCAGGTGAAGTTTTAGATAAGTATGAAGTTTCATATCAAATAAAGGCTGCTTATGAAAACTTAGCCGTAGAATTAGATAGATTTATAGACAATACTATAGATTATGCTAAAAAAGAAAAAGGATTTATACTTGGTGAAGTAGAAATTCCAAAAGTACAAACTAATTATGCAAATAAGCATGTATTAATAGTTGTAAGAGGTCAGGACTATAAAGAGGATTTAAGTACAATGCTTTCATACATAGAAGAGGTAAAACCTGTTCTAGTTGGTGTTGATGGAGGCGCAGATGCTTTAATTGAGTTTGGATATACTCCAGATGTAATTGTGGGAGATATGGATAGTGTAAGCGATGAAGCTTTAAAAAAAGCTAGTGAAATAGTAGTACATGCTTATACAGATGGTAGAGCACCAGGTCTTAAGAGAGTTCAAGAACTAGGTTTGGATGCAGTTGTATTTCCTGCACCAGGAACTAGTGAAGATATAGCTATGCTTATTGCGTATGAGTATAAAGCAGAGTTAATAGTAGCAGTGGGGACACATTCAAATATGATTGATTTCCTTGAAAAAGGAAGAAAGGGAATGGCAAGTACTTTTTTAGTTAGACTAAAGATAGGTTCTAAGCTTATAGATGCTAAAGGAGTTAACTTGTTATATAGAAGTAAGCTAAAGATAAAGTACATATGGGCATTAATAGCAACAGCATTATTTCCTGTGTTGGTAGTTGCATCATTGTCACCAGGAGTTCAACAATTTATACAGTTAATGCAATTGAAATTTAAGGTATTATTACAGATGTAAATTTTAGGAGGATAAATATGCATATTAATATGAAATATTATATAGTCACTATTGGGGCTATATTTATAGCTTTGGGTATAGGCATGTTAGTAGGATTTAATTTAAATAATAATCAACAATTAAGCGAGCAGCAAGCAAATATAATAAATGACTTGGATGATAAATTTAATATTTTAAAAGAAAAAAATGATAAACTTGATGTAGATTTAGCAAAGGTAAATAAAGATTATGAAGAAGCAATTAATTTTATAAATAAAAATGTGGACAAGGTTTTAATTGGTTCATTAAGTGGAAAAAGTATAGGAATAATATCAGCTAATGAAAATGATGATTATACAAAAAATATAGAAGATATAATAAACAAATCTAATGGTAGTGTTGCATTTAACATAGTGTTAAAAGAAAATATAACAAATCCAGAAAAATTAAAAGAAATCTCAAGTAAATTAGGTACAGAAATTAAAAATACAAATGATGCAGTTAATTATATAATTGATACCTTGAAAAAGGAAGATGCAAGTGACATTTTGACATATCTTCAAGAACTAGATGTAATAAAATTTAACTCTATTGGTGACACATATCTAAAATATGAATCTGTTGTAATAGCTGGTGGAAATGATGCAAAAGATAATACAAAACAATTTGACAAAATAGAAAAATTTGTAGTTTCAAAAATAAAATCAGAAAATAAATATTTAGTAGAAGTTCAAAATACAGGAGTTAAAACTTCTTATGTAGAATTATATTCTAAAAATAAAGTTGCAACTATAGATAATATTGATGAAGGTGTAGGAAGTGTATCTCTAGCTATGCTTTTACAACAAGGTAATATAGTTGGTAATTTTGGTAGATTAGATACTGCAACTTCATTGTTGCCATCTATAAAATAGAAATAATTTTAAGGAGAGAAAAAATGGATTCTTATATAAGTATAATAATACCAGCTTATAATGAAGAAAGTAGAATAAACTATACATTAGAAAGTATAGTTGGAATTAAAGAAATAAATGAAATAGTAGTTGTAGATGATGGTTCAACAGATAATACTGCTAAGGTTGTATCTGAATTAAAGAATGAAAAAATTAAATTTTTTAAGTTAGATAAAAACAGAGGTAAAGGATATGCTTTAAACTATGGGCTTAAAGTATCAATGAAAAGCGCAAATATTATAGGATTTTTGGATGGAGATCTAGGTAATTCAGCTAAAGAAATTGAAAAATTAATTGTACCAATATTAAATGGTGAAGCTGATGTTACTATAGCAAAGTTTCCTCCTGCAAAGAAAAAAGGAGGTCTGGGATTTGTAAAAGGTTTAGCTAAAAATTCTGTTTTTGAGATGACAGGAGTTGAACTAGATGCAACTCTGTCAGGTCAAAGAATATTTAAAAGAGAAGTTTTAGAAAAATTTGATGAAATACCTTTTGGATATGGTGTTGAAGTTGGAATGACGATTGATATACTAAAGTATGGTTTTAAAATTAAAGAAGTATTAGTAAACATGACTCATAATGAAACTGGCAGAAATTTAAAAGGATTTATTCATAGAGGCAAGCAGTATTATCATATAAAAAAGGTTTTAGGACAAAAAAAGAAAGAATGGAGGTAGTATCTTAGTGAAAGATTATATACTTTATACCATTTTATTATTAACAGGATTATTTGGAACCTATGCTGCAATACCACTATTTAAAAATTTATTGATAAATGGAAATATACTTAGACCAAACTACAAAAAAGATATGATACCAGTAAGTATGGGAATTGTATTTTTACCTATGCTTGTGATTAATGGAATAATACTTGCATTTTTTACTACAGAATATAGAGATTTAGCATATATATTTATGTTTATGTTTGGTATGATATCCATGTTTTTTGCAGGAATACTAGACGATATTATTGGAAATAGAAATGTAAGTGGTCTAAAAGGTCACTTTAAAAGTTTATTTAAAGGAAGTCTTACAACTGGAGGCTTTAAGGCGTTGTTTGGTGGATTTGTAGGACTTATAGTTTCTGTGTCTATATCAAAAGACATAATAGATATAATAGTAAATACATTAATAATAGCTCTATCAACCAATTTAATGAATCTTTTAGATTTAAGACCAGGAAGAGCAATAAAAGCATATTTATTTATAATGGTGATTGTATTTTTAACATTGACAGGATTTGTTCAAGTTCTTCCACTGCTTATAGTTCCAAATGTACTTGCATACTTTAATTATGATTTAAAGGCAAGAGCAATGATGGGAGATACTGGTTCAAATGTTCTTGGAATGTCTATTGGAATTCTAATTTCTTTTGGATATCCATTTAATATCAGACTGGGATGGTTAATATTTGTAGTTATTATGCATATATTTACCGAAAAATACTCATTGACTAAAATAATAGAAAAAAATAAATTATTAAATTTTATAGATAAGTTGGGAAGGTAGCATTATGATAAGCAAAAGAGTGGGGATTGTTGAGTCAATTGTAAGTCAAACTGAAACGTTGGATGATATAAGAGTAAATATAAATGGAGAAATACAAAGAGCATACAATTATCCAAAACTGTCTGGAGTAGTAGATATAGGGGATGAAGTAGTTTTAAATACAACAGCAGTAGAACTAAGTCTAGGAACTGGTGGATACCATTTTGTAATAACTAATTTAAACAATTTGGAATCTAGTTTAATTGAAGGTGGTCATATAATGAAACTTAGATATACACCACTTCAAATAAAGGTAGACGCTGTTGAGGAACAAGAAAGCATTTATCATGATAAATTTGATGATTTTACAGAGTTAGAAGGCCTTCCTGTTGTAGTAGGAACTCTTCATAGTATGTTAACTCCATTTGTAGCTTCATTTAAAAGAAATAACCCTAATAAGAAACTAGTATATATAATGACTGATGGAGCATCTCTTCCAATTTATTTAAGTAAAAATGTAGATACTTTAAAAGAAAAAAAATTAATAGATAGTACAATAACTATAGGAAATGCATTTGGGGGAGACTATGAGTGTATAAATATATACACTGCATTGATTACAGCAAAAGAAATATTAAAAGCCGATGTAGTATTTGTAAGTATGGGACCAGGAATTGCTGGTACAGGTACTAAATATGGATTTACAGGAATTGAACAAGGTCCAATTCTTGATGCTGTAATAAAGCTTGGAGGACAAGCAATAGCAATTCCAAGAATTAGTTTTGCTGACAAACGAGAAAGGCATCAAGGTATTTCACATCACAGTATGACTGTATTTGAAGAAATTGTAAATGTAAATATAGATATACCAATAACTATATATGATGATGAAAAATTAAAATTTATAAAAGAACAAGTTAAAACTAGTGGTTTAGATAAAAAGCATAATATAATTTATATAGATAATAATAAAACGAAAGAGGATTTAGACTATTTTAATCTAAAAGTAAAAAGTATGGGAAGAAATTATGAGCAAGATGAGGCATTTTTCAAAGCTGCAAGTACAGCAGCATATTACTTAATGGAGGTTTAAGATGGTATTAGAAGAAAAAACTATTAGTAGTGATAGAGTTTATACAGGTAAGGTAATTACTTTAAAGGTCGATACTGTTGAAATTCCAGGACAAGGATATCAAAAGAGGGAATTAGTAGAAGTTGGTGGTGCAGTAGGAATAGTTGCAATTACAGATGATAATAAAGTTGTATTAGTGAAGCAATTTAGAAAACCTATAGAAAAACCAATTTTTGAAATTCCAGCTGGTAAGCTAGAAAAAAATGAAAGTCCTAAAGAATGTGCTGAGAGGGAGCTAAAAGAAGAAACTGGTTATAGTGCAAAAAATATTAAGCTAATACATAAATTTTTCACTTCAGCAGGTTTTTCTAATGAGATAATGTTTGTATATTTGGCAACAGGTCTTACTCCAGGAGAAAATAATCTAGATGCAGATGAATTTTTAGATGTTTACGAAGTTGAACTTGAAGAAGCCTATAATATGGTATTAAAAAATGATGTTGAAGATGCAAAAACTTCTATTGGATTATTATTAGTAAAAGATATGTTTAAAAATTAATATTTATAAAAATGAATAACCCCTTGTCCTACAGCATATTATTTTATAAAGGACAAGGGGGAATAAAATTGAGAAAAACATATAGAAAAAATGATTTTAGAGAATTAAATAGACAAATAATTATTATAGGATTGTTGTTTATGATGTCTATTGTTATTGGGTCCTATATAAATAAAATATTACCAGGTTCTAATGATAATATATTAAACAATATAAATCCTGCTGTAGAGTATTATAATCTGAATATAAATGTAAAAGATACCGTTCTACAAAATTTAAAGTCAGATACAATCTTTATGGGCTCGATAGCTCTATTAAGTCTATTTGTAGTAACAATTCCAGCAGTATTAGTAATTTTTGTATTAAAGGGAATGTCAATTGGATATACAATAAATAGTTTTATATTGGCATTAAAATTTAAGAGT
The DNA here is from genome assembly GCF_020676075.1 of Clostridioides sp. ES-S-0001-03. Taxonomy (NCBI): domain Bacteria; kingdom Bacillati; phylum Bacillota; class Clostridia; order Peptostreptococcales; family Peptostreptococcaceae; genus Clostridioides; species Clostridioides sp. ES-S-0001-03. The sequence goes on from NZ_JACVWJ010000002.1 coordinate 168,463, forward strand.
GCAAAAATGATTTTGATAATATTATTTAAAAATTTGATTATTATTCCATGTGCAATCATATTAACATTAATTAGTTTAAGCTATTTTAAAGAGATGGTTTATGAATTTAAAAAGAAAAATAGAAGAAATATGCAGTTTTTAATTAAGAGGTACATACTAAATATTATAATTATAATAGCACTATCATTGGGGTTGCAATTAATATTAAATACTGTAAGTATTGGTATTATTAAGTTCCTAGTTAAATAAAGGAGTTTATAATGGATATTATAGAGGGATATATAGATTACATAAAAGATAAAAAAAAATTATCAGAGAACACAGTGGCATCATACTTTATGGATATAAAAAAATATATGGAATATATAAATCAAAAAAGCATTAAACTAGTAGATATAGTAGAAAATGATATTATAAGTTATTTAATAAAGTTGGAAAAAGATAATGTATCAATAGCTACAATAGCAAGGATGATATCATCTATAAAATCTTTTCATGATTATTTATTTTTAAATCATGTATGTACAAATAATCCTGCAAAGGATATAAAAAAACCTAAGGTAAAAAAAGAAAATATAAATATACTTACAGAAGAAGAAATTGAAAGATTATTAAATTTTCCTAAGTTAACAACACCTAAATTAATTAGGGACAAGGCTATTTTTGAAGTATTATATGGTACAGGTATAAAAGTATCAGAGCTAGTAGATATGAATGTAGACGATGTTGACTTGGATATTGACTATATATATTGTAGTTCATGCTGTAAAAGCCAAAGAGTGATACCTCTTTGTGATATTACAAAACTTTATTTAGAGAAATATTTAAAAGAAGCAAGACCTAAAATAGCTGTAGAAGGTGAAAAGTCATTATTTGTAAGTTCATTAGGACAAAGATTTACACGACAAGGTCTTTGGAAAGTTATAAAAAAATATTCTAATTTAGCTAATATAGATAAAAACATAAATCCTACAATGCTTAGACATTCATTTGCTATTCATCTTTTGAATGAAGGTGCTAACATTGCTGTTGTAAGTAAAATCTTAGGAAATGTTAATTTGTCTAGTTTACAAGTATATTTAAACCACATAGATAAAAACGTGAGAAGAGAAATAAAAGAAAAACATCCTAGAAATGATATTGATATAGAGTTACAAAAAGTAGAAGCTAAATAGACTCTATAGCAAATTTTATAATTTAAAAGGAGCATATTTATATGAGCAGAGTAATTTGGATTGTAATTGATAGTGTTGGAATAGGAGCATTACCTGATGCTGAAAATTTTGGAGACAGTAAGGATGTAAGTACTCTTGGAAATATATTTAAAGAATATCCAGAAATACAAATTCCTAATATGAGAAAATTAGGTATAGGAAATATAGATGGTGTAGATTTTTTTGAAGATGAAAAAGAGCCAATAGGATGCTTTGGAAAATGTAAGGAAATGTCTCAAGGAAAAGATACTACTACTGGTCACTGGGAAATGACTGGGATAATAGTTGATAAACCTTTTAAAACATTTGAACATGGATTTTCAAAAGAAATTATAGAAGAGTTTGAGAAAAAAACTGGAAGAAAAGTAGTAGGAAATAAGCCAGCTTCAGGGACTGTGATAATTGATGAATATGGAGAACATCAAATAAAAACTGGAGATGTAATAGTATATACTTCAGCTGATAGTGTATTTCAAATAGCAGCTAATGAAGAGGTGATTCCACTAGAAGAGTTGTATAGTATGTGTAAAATAGCTAGAGAAATAATGATGGGTGATAATGCAGTGGCTAGAGTAATTGCTAGACCATTTATAGGTAAAAAAACAGGTGAATTTGTTAGAACTTCAAATAGAAGAGATTATTCACTGGACCCATTTGAACCAACTGTACTTGATAATATAAAAGAATCAGGTCTTGAAGTATTAGCTGTTGGAAAAATAGAAGATATTTTTAATGGTAAAGGAATTACAGAAGCTATTCATACTAAAAGTAATATGGATGGAGTAGATGAAACTTTAAAGTATATGAAACAAGATAATAAAGGCTTGATATATTCAAACCTTGTTGATTTTGACTCAAAATATGGTCATAGAAGAGACCCAGAAGGATATAAGAAAGCACTTGAAGAGTTTGATAATAGACTTCCTGAGATAATGAGCAATATGAGAGAAGACGATATTCTTATAATTAATGCAGACCATGGAAATGACCCAACATATAAAGGTACAGACCATACAAGAGAATATATTCCAGTAATGATTTATGGTAGTAAGATTAAAAAAGGATTTAATTTAGGAATAAAAGATACTTTTGCTGATATTGGAGCAACTGTTGCAGATATATTGGATGTAAAACTGCCTAAACATGGAACGAGTTTTAAAAAAGATTTATTTTAAATATTAAATAGAAGATAAATATATAAGCTAATAAAAATTATCTTAATAGAATGAATGGAGGGATTGGAATGTTTGAAAAGATAGAACAAAGTAGTAAATTTATAAATTCTAAAATTAATATAAAGCCTAAAGTTGGTCTAATATTAGGTTCTGGGCTTGGTGATTTAGCAAATGATATAGAAGATTCTGTCATAATTAAATATAGCGAAATTCCAAATTTCCCTGTTTCAACAGTAGAAGGACATGCTGGGCAACTTGTTATTGGAAAGCTTGCAGGAAAAGAAGTAATTGCTATGCAAGGAAGATTTCATTACTATGAAGGTTATTCTCAAAAAGAAGCCACTTTTCCAGTTAGAGTTATGAAAGCTCTTGGAGTCGAAATTATTGTAGTAACTAATGCTGCTGGTGGTGTAAATAAGCAATTTAAACCAGGGGATTTGATGATTATAAGAGACCATATAAATTTTAGTGGTAGTAATCCATTAGTAGGAAAAAATGATGATAGACTTGGAGATAGATTTCCAGATATGTCAGATGCATATTCATGTAAATATATAGATATAGTTAAAAAGTGTGCTAAAGAATACAATATAGATGTAAAAGAAGGTGTATATATGTTCTTTAGTGGACCCAATTATGAAACACCAGCAGAAGTAAGAATGGCTCAAATATTGGGGGCTGATGCAGTTGGAATGTCAACAGTTCCAGAAGTTATAGTAGCAGCACATTCTAATATTGATGTTATTGGTATATCTTGTATAACTAATATGGCTGCTGGTATCTTAAATCAACCATTAAGTCATGAAGAAGTTATACAAACTACTCAAAAAGTCAAATCAGAGTTTTTGAACTTAGTTAAGAGTACAGTTAAGAATTTATAGAGGATTTAAGTAAATTTATTATAAAATAGATAATGTACAATTTGAAAATAATTAATAAGGAGCTGTCTTGATATAGAAAAGTATTTCTAATAAGAGACAGTTTTTTATAATATTATAATATATAAATATGTTTATAAATTTATTTACATTATTACAGGTTAGAATGGAGATTTCAAGTATGAGAATGTATGATATTATAAAAAAAAAGAGAGATAATTTAGAACTTAGCAAAGAAGAGATAAATTACTTTATAGAAAACTATTCTAAAGGAGATATACCTGACTATCAAGCTTCTGCACTATTAATGTCTATTTATTTAAATAAGATGAATAGACAAGAAACTGTATATCTTACAGAGGCAATGATGCACTCTGGTGATATGATAGAGCTTTCAGATATCGAGGGTATAAAAGTAGATAAACACAGTACAGGTGGTGTCGGAGATAAGACTACAATAGCTCTTATTCCTTTAGTTGCTTCATGTGGAGCACCAGTTGCAAAAATGTCTGGAAGAGGTCTCGGACATACTGGAGGAACTATTGATAAATTGGAAGCTATACCAGGTTTTTCTACAGAAATGGATATAAATAAATTTATTGATTCTGTAAACAAGCATAAAATAGCAGTTTGTGGTCAAAGTGCAAAGGTAGCAATTGCAGATAAAAAAATCTATGCTCTTAGGGATGTTACAGCAACTGTAGACAATATATCATTGATAGCATCTAGTGTAATGTCTAAAAAGCTAGCTTCCGGAGCTGATGCAATCGTATTAGATGTGAAAACTGGAAATGGGGCATTTATGAAGACTTTAGAGGAGTCTTTTGAATTGGCAAAAGCTATGGTTGATATAGGTGTTGGTATGAATAAAGATACCATAGGAATTGTGACAGATATGGATGAACCTCTAGGCTTTGCTGTTGGGAACTCTTTAGAGGTTATAGAAGCAATTGAAACCTTAAAAGGAAATGGACCAAAAGACCTTGTTGAATTATGTGAAGTTTTAGGAGCATATATGCTGGTTTTAGCAAAAGTTGCATGTAACTTTAATGATGGTATTGAAAAGATACAAGAATCAATAAAATCTGGTAGAGCTATAGATAAACTTAAAGAGTTCATAGAAAATCAAGGTGGAAATAAAGATATAGTTGATGATTATTCTCTATTTAAAGAATCAAAGTATAAGTATCCAATCAAATCAGATAAATCTGGGTATATAAGTAAGATTAAGGCAGAGGATATAGGCATATCAGCTATGATTCTTGGAGCTGGTAGAGAAACTAAAGATGATATTTTAGATTTATCAGCAGGAATAATTTTAGAAAAAAAAGTTGGAGATTATGTAAAAAAGGGTGAAGTTTTAGCATATATGCACTATGATGATGAGAAAAAACTTACACTAGCAAAGGATAGATTCGTCAATTCATATTCTATTGTAGATGAAGAAATAGAAAAAAATAAATTAGTATATGGTATTGTAACTAAAGATGAAATTAAAAAATTTTAGAAAATTTTAGAAAAAGTGATTATAAAAAGCCTAACATGTTAAAAATAGTGTTAGGTTTTTTATTTTTTTGAAAAGTTTGAGAAGTATTAAATATATAATAATAAAAATATATTTTAAAGTATTTTTTTATAATATAAATAAGTTTATTCGACAAGATGATTGAAAATTACAGTGCTTAGTTTTATAATAGAAAATGGACAAATATACATAAGGAGTAGATTATATTATGAATTTTAAAAAAAATAGATTGAAAATAGTAGCATTAATAGTTGTTATTTTAATTGTTGTGGTAGGTATATTTGTGTCTATGCAAATAGGTCCTTATGACAAAAATAACAAAGAAGATGTAATTATTGACATTCCAAGTGGAGCATCAGTTGGAAAAATATCTGACATACTATATGAAAATAAATTAATAAAAAATGAATTATTGTTTAAATTGATAGTAAAAGTAAGTAATAAGGCACCATCTATAAAATCAGGAACATATTTACTTAATCAATCGTATTCAAATAATGATATAATAAGCCTTTTAGCTTCAGGAAAAATATATCATGATGGTGTAAAAGTAACTATTCCAGAAGGGTCTACATCTAAAGAAATTATATCAATATTAGTAAATAAAAACTTAGGAGATAAAACTACCTTTGAAAATCTAATAAAAAAACCTCAAGAGTTTTATGACAAGTTTACATTCTTAAAAGAAGATGGAATAACTTCTTTAGAGGGATTTTTGTATCCAGAAACATATTATTTTAATTCAAAGAAACAATCAGAGGAAGATATTTTAAATGAAATGTTAAACGTATTTGATAGTAAATATACAGACAAATTTAAAAAGAAACAAAAAGAATCAAAGATGACTCTTCAAGAAGTAATGGAGATGGCTTCAATAATTGAAAAAGAAGCTGTACTTGATAAAGATAGACCAATAATTGCAAGTGTATTTTACAATAGACTTAAAGTAGGTATGCCTCTTCAATCAGATGCAACAATACAATATATATTTGAAGAAAGAAAGAAAATTGTAACTTATAATGATTTAAAAATTGATTCACCATATAATAGTTACAAAAATAAAGGATTACCTCCTACACCAATATCAAATCCTGGTATAAAATCTATTGAGGCAGCACTTTACCCAGATAAAACAGATTACTTGTATTTTGTAGCAAAGATTGATGGAGGAAATAACTATAGTACAAACTATCAAGACCATTTAAAATATGTTAAAGAGTACAAGGAAGCGAGAGATAAACAAGGTAAAGATACAAAAACAACAAATAATGAAAATACCACAAAATAAACAATGATTATAAAAAGTCTAACAAGGTAAGAATAATGTTGGGCTTTTTTATTGAAAATTGTTATTCTTAGATTTATAATAAAGAAAGTGTAAATATACAGAGCAATATGAATTTAAAAAATAATAAATTAAGACAAAATTTTGATGTTTATTATTTTAGGGAGTGTTTTTTATGAGTAATATAGTTAATGACTTGGTTGAAGATTATATAAGAGTAACATTAAAAGAAAAAGAAGGACTTTTAAAAGATTTGGAAATTTATGCTGAAGAAAATAGTGTTCCTATAATACACAAAGAAGTTTCAGACTTGTTAAAAGTTTTATTAAAGATTCAAAAGCCGAAAAGAGTTTTAGAAGTAGGATGTGCAATTGGTTATTCTTCTATTTTCTTTGCAACAATCATAGGAAAAGGTGCAGATATAATAACTGTTGAAAGAAGCGAAAAAATGATAGAAAAAGCAAAAGAAAATATAAAATTAGCTGGATTTGAAAATAATATAACTATACTAGAAGGAGATGCAGAAGAAAAATTGAGTCAAATCCAAGGTGAATTTGACCTTATATTTATAGATGCAGCAAAAGGTCAATACAAGCTATTTTTTGATTTAGTTATAGATAAGCTAAAAGATGGTGGACTATTAGTTTCTGATAATATTTTATATAAAGGAATGGTTGCACATGATGATTTTGTTGTAAGAAGAAAGAAAACCATAGTAAAAAGAATGAGAAATTATTTAGATTATATATGTAATTGTGATTATTTGAGTACATCATTGATACCAATCGGAGATGGTGTGGCATTAAGTTATAAAGAAAGTAAAAGAGGTGACGTAGATGGAATTAAATAAAGTTGAACTTTTAGCTCCAGCAGGTGATTTGGAGAGATTAAAAATAGCTATAACATATGGAGCAGACGCTGTCTATATAGGTGGAGAAATCTTTGGAATGAGGTCTGCTGCAAAAAACTTTAGTAAAGAAGATATGGCAGAAGGTGTAGCTTTTGCACATGAGAGAGGGAAGAAAGTCTTTGTAACAGTAAATATAATACCTCACAATGAAGATTTCCTACAATTAGAAGCTTATTTATTGGAGTTAGAAGAGATAGGAATAGATGCAGTTATAATAGCTGACCCAGGTGTTCTTAGTGTAATTAAAAAAGTAATTCCAAATATGGAAATACATTTAAGTACACAAGCAAATACAACTAATTATCTTAGTGCCAATTTTTGGTATGAACATGGAATAAAAAGAGTTGTAGTGGCAAGAGAATTATCATTTGATGAAATATCTGAAATAAGAGCTAAAACACCTTTAGATATGGATATAGAAGCTTTTATGCATGGAGCTATGTGTATCTCTTACTCAGGAAGATGTTTGATAAGTAATTATATGACTGGAAGAGATGCAAACAAAGGTTCTTGTGCTCAATCTTGCAGATGGCAATATCATTTAGTTGAAGAAAAAAGACCTGGTGAATATTTCCCTATATATGAGGATGAAAGAGGTACATTCTTTTTTAACTCAAAAGATTTGTGTATGATAGAATACATACCAGAATTAATTAAATCTGGTATAACAAGCTTAAAAATAGAAGGAAGAATGAAGACATCGTATTACGTAGCAACAGTTGTAAGAGCATATAGAATGGCAATAGATGAATTTTATAAGGACCCTGAAAACTGGAAATTTAATCCTATGTGGATGGAAGAGTTGAAGAAAGGGAGCCATAGACATTTCACATCAGGTTTTTACTTGAATAAGCCAACAACAGAAGACCAAAATTATCAATCAGCATCATATGTTAGAAACTATGATTTTATAGGTATAGTTAGAGAGACAGAGGATGAAAATGGGCTTATTGTAGTTGAACAGAGAAATAAAATGTGTGTTGGTGATGAAATAGAAGTTATGGGACCTTATAAAGAAACTATGTTTACTAAAATAGAAGAAATGTACAACGAAGAAGGAGAGCCTATAGAATCAGCTCCTCACCCTAGACAGATAGTTAAGTTAAAACTATCTGTAAAAGTTGAGAAAGATTATATGCTTAGAAAAGTTATAGAAGAAAAAGTTGAAGAGTAATAAAAATTTAATAAAAATAGTATTAGCCCCTTAGAAATTGTCAATAATGAAATTATCTAAGGGGTGATTTCATGTCAAAAAAGAAGACTCCATTTTTTAAAAAAGTGGGAAAGAGAAGCTGGTATATATTTACTATAATTTTAATAATTTATAGTGGTTTAATATATAGGCTAGTTGATATACAGGTATTAAAAGGTGATAAGTACAAAAAAAATGTTGAATCGCAGAGTGTTGAGAAAGTAGAGTTAAATAGTGGACGAGGCATAATTTATGATAGAAATAATAAGAAACTTACAGATACAAGTAAAGTTCAGATTTTAGTTGTTGAGAAAGAAAAATTAAATAACAACTATAAAATACTGGAACTTGTTAAGAAGGCTACGAAGATGGATGATTTGGAAATATATAAAATTATACAAGAACAATTGGCACATCCTATAATACAAATTCAGACCGAAAATATTGATAATAGCATGAAAAAACAACTTGAGAAGAATGGTATAATGTTAGAAGAAAAGACTATGCGATATTCACAGGATGGTTTATTATCACATACAATAGGTTATATAAAAGATGATGATAAATCAGGTCAATTGGGGATAGAAAAAAGTATGGATAGTGTGCTTAGAAACTCAAATGAAAAATATATAAGTGCCTTTAAAGCAGGAGATGCGGGAAACGAAAAATCTCTAAATATTTTAAAGGGAAGTGTAAAAACAATTGATGAAAAAGATAAAGATAAACATTTAAAAACTACTATTGATTATGATATTCAAAAAAATTTAGAGCAAATACTAAATAAAGAAGAAAATCCAACAGCAGCAGTGATTTCAGACGTATCTACAGGTGAAATTCTTGCTATGTGTTCTAGACCTAATTTTGACCAAAATAACATAGCAAAGAGTTTAAAGAGTAAAAATGGAGAATTTGAGAATAGAGTCATAAAATCGACATATCCGCCAGGGTCTGTGTTTAAGATGGTAGTACTATTTTCTGCGCTTGAAAATGGAGTTGTAGATGAGAATTATACCTACAATTGCAAAGGTAAAACTAAAGTTGGAAATAGTAATGAAATATTGCGATGCAATAAACTAGATGGACATGGTCTTCAATCCTTACAGCAAACTTTTTCTAATTCATGTAATCCAGCATTTTTAGATATAGCAATGAAAGTTGGTAAAGAGAAGATATTAAAATCTGCTGAAAAATTACATTTATTTGAAAAGGTTGATATTGGTCTTGATGAAGAACGAATTAGAGAAGCTCCAAAAAATATATCAATACGTAATTTAGCTATAGGTCAAGAAAATATAGAATTTACACCACTCCAAATAAATCAAATGACCCAGATAATAGCTAATAATGGAACATTTGAACCATTATATTTATATAAAAGTCTTGTAAATAATGATATGGAGACAGTAAAAACCTATAAGTCTTCAAAAAAAGAAGAAATTATTTCTCCTTATGTATGCACACAAGTAAAAGAAATTATGAAATCTGTTTCTAAAGTTGGAACAGCTAAAGTCCTAAAGGATTTAGAAGGAGGATGTGGGGTAAAAACTGGTACAGCTCAAAGTAGTCTGAATAAAAAGCCAATAGATCATGGTTGGATAACTGGATTTTATCCAGAGAAAAGACCTAAGTATGTAATAACTGTGCTAGTAGAAGGAACTCAAAAGGAAAGTAAATCAGCAATACCTATATTTAAAGAAATATGTGAAAGTATAAAATAAAGTCATGTATTATAAAATTTAAGGATATATCGTAATTTTAATTTTTAGGCAAGTTGTTTTGTCTAATGTTATACGATATATCCTTCTAAAAATATAATATTAATTTTCTTGAACAAGCTCTTTTTCTAGTTTTTTAAGAGCTTTTTTTTCGATTCTGGACACATATGATCTAGAGATATCAAGTCTTTGTGCTATTTCTCTTTGAGTTTTATACCCATAAGGAGTTAACCCGTATCTTAACTGGACAATTTCTCTTTCTCTAGGAGTAAGGATTTTGTTAAGTTGTTCATATAGTTTTCCAACTTGAACTTTTAACTCAACTTCGTCAAGAACATAGTTGACATCTGTACCAAGTATATCCAAAAGACTTATTTCATTACATACTACTCTTTATATGTTATTGGTATTACTGGTCTTCATGTAATTTCAAATGAACCATTAATTCAAAAGAATCTAGTTTTTGTTCTTTAGATTTGTAATAAACTGCTTTATCAATTACAGATTTTAGGAGTTTATTTTTTCCAAGTAAATCTGAATCGTGGTAAAGTGATAGTACAGTTTTAATATCTTCTATCATTTTAGCATTATCTTTTTTAACAGTATTTAATTTATTTTTTACTGTCTTGATTGAATCTTTAATTTCCTCAGTTCTTGAACTTATATTATTAGACCTTTCAATAAATGTATCTTCATCATATATTCCTCGCTCCAATAAATCATATAACTTATTTTTTTGCTTACTCAATTCTTTTAATTCAGTTTCTAAGCTTTTTAATACTCGCTTTTGAAATTCTATATTGCTGTCTTTATTATTTTTATCTAAGTCTATATCAGATGCTTTTAATTGATATTTTTTTACAGTGTCTTCCAAAGATTTTAAAATGGCAGCTTCAATAAATTCAAAGCGAGAACTTTTATTACAACCAGGATGATAACAAATTATATAGTCGTGGTCTGCATATGGTCTATGTACTAATGGTCTACCACAGTTTTTGCAAATTATTATTCCTGCAAGTGGATTTTTTATTTGATTACCATAGCTGATGTGACCATTTTTTTTGAGTATAGTTTGAGCCTTTTTCCATGTTAATTCACTTATTAAAGGTTCATGCTTTCCTTTTGCCTCAATCCATTCATCTTTAGGTCTTAGCTTAACTGTTTTTATTTTGTTTGGATTTTTAGATTTTTTATAGTCCTTTTTTTGCCATTGAATATATCCACAATAAACTTTATTTTTTATTATATTTGTGATTGCAGAGTTATACCAATTAGCACCTGTAGCAGTTTTAATGCCCAAGTTATTTAGATATTTTGATATTTTACTACAACCCATATCCTCATTAATATATAAGTCAAAGATAGTCCTAACTACATCAGCATCATTATTTGGTATAAGTATTCTTTCTTTTCTGCCTGTTGTTACAGCATCATATCCAAATGGAGCAGAAGTTCCTATGAAATTACCTTCTTCAACTGATTTTATTCTTCCTCTTTGCATACGTCTAGATATAAGTTTTAGCTCTTTTCTTGCCATAAAGGCTTCAAATTCTGAATATTCTTCATCAAATTCATCTGTTAGGTCATATGTTTTTCTAGGTGTTATAATTTTGGTTTTACTTTCTTTAAAAGTTTCTAATATTATACCTTGGTCTTTCATATCCCCACGACCAAGTCTGTCTAAGTCCATAACTAAGACGGAATCGTATTTATTTTCTTCAACTTCCTTTAGGAGTTCAATCATTTTAGGTCTATGTATTATACTTTCACCAGAAACTAGCTCTTCTTTTATCTCAGATACATCCAAGTTTTGTTCTTTTGCTAGTTTTAGTAGGGTTGATTTATGTCTACTTAAAGTTTCAAATTCTCCTTGTTTTTCTGCCTCTTCATCAGCACGAGATTTTCTTAAGTATATAGCAACACTCATATAAATAATCACACTCCTTGAATATATTATATAGTAAACTAATAGTATTTTAAATATAAAAAATAAACACATTCAAAAGAGCGTTTATTTTGAGTGTGTTTATTAGATTATGTTTTTATGTTAAAAAAATTATCTTTGTAAAGTAGCTTTTATTTTGTCGTCAAGTTTAGCAAATATACCAGGATGGATTGCATAGCTATCTGATACCCCATAAAGTTTAGTAAAGTCAGAATACACTATATCTTTGAAGTTATCATAATCTACCTTATCACTAGTTTCTCTATTCCAAATTATAACAACTGTTTTTTCTTCACTTTCTTTTCCATAGTTATCAGTAAGAGGTGTAACAGTTTGTAAAGTTACTTTTTGAGCGTTTTTATTTTCGAATGCTTTTCTAAAAATGTCTACACCTCTTGTAGCAGTATCTTTTACAAGTGATTTTTCTCCCCATGTACCAGAATCTTCTAAAGTCACAATTACATTACTTCCATCAATTTTAACATCTTTGATATATGAGCTATCAACATTTTTAATTTCATTTATATACTTTTCATCTGATAATTCTAAATTAGAAACATCTACTGGTTTCTCTTCTTCTTTCGGTTGGTCTTGTTGTTCCTGTTGACTTGAAGCTTCTGTTGGCTCATCCTCTGGTGTATCTGGTAGAAAACTACCAATGACACCCAGAATTAATACCACACCTAATATAATTTGCCACTTTTTAAACTTTCTCCCTTTCATTTATTCTCCTCCTTAATTGTAATAATCCACTTTTATTATATCAACAAATAAATAAAAAAAATGTAAAATAATGTCATAAGAGGAATGGATATTATTTATATATATCTGCAAACATAAAATAATATACTGATTTTGGGTGTGTGCATGTCAAAAAAATAAATAGGTTGAAAGTTACCTCAACTTTTAACTTGTGAAAATACTATTTTATAAGTCTTTAATATAATTCAGATTAGTTTTTGCATACTCATTGTCTGAGTTGAGTTCTAATGCTTTATTGTAATACTCTTTTGCCTTACTAAAGTCTTCTTTATCCATATAGATAACCCCTTTTAAATTATATATATCACTGGAACTTGATTTATAATATTCATCATCTTTATCTAGATATTCTAAGCATTTATCAGCTGCATTTAAAGCCTCATCATATCGTTTTAAATCTACATAAACATATGCTAGTGCATAATATGCTCTAGAATTTTTGCTGTCAATTTCTATGGCTTTTTTTATATCAATTGCAGCCCTGTTAAGATCTTTATTTTCTTTTTTATCAATTTCCATCCAAGCTACATCAACATAATTAGAACTGAAGTTTTCCTTGAAATCGTCATGCCATAATAATTTGTACTTATTATCTTCAACTATAAAATATCTATCAGAATTTGAAGTATCCTCTTTATTATCATCAGTAGATTGAAGAGTAGCAGTTTCTTTTATTTTTATAAGTTTTGAGTAGTTTTTACCAGCATACTTATATTTATCTACCCTTTTTTCTTCTCCAAGTTTATAGCTTTTAACTATTTGGCATTTATCATACACTTCTTGATATTCTTTATAGTCTTCTAAAGTAACATCTTTTTTACTATCTTTACTTAGTAAGTTATATGCTGTTTCATAATCCTTAGATTTTACACTATCAAGATATTTTTTTGTTACTTCTGTAGCACTTTCTTTAGGAGCACATCCAACCATTGATATTATGATTAGAGATGATGCCAATATTGTTGTTATCTTTTTATTGATTCTCATAATATAATCCCCTTTCATTCTCTCTCACTAATTTTATTTTAACACCATATTTTGTCAAAGTCATTAATTTAAGAATGATATTTTCATCAATATTTATGTAAAATAATAATATTTTAATTTATGGCAATATTTTCCTATAAAGTGTTGTATAATTTAAGTGAAAATATTTAGGAGGGGAAGATATTATGAAAATTAAAAAATTATTAACAATAGGGTTATCTTTATCTATGTTTATTGCTAGTTGCCCTATATCTGCAAATGCACTTGACAAGATTGATACAATTAAAGGTGTAGATAAATATGAAACTGCTGGACTTATCGCAGATAAGCAAAACTATACTACAGCTATACTGATTAATGCAGATAGTACAATGGCAGATGGATTATCTGCAAGTGGGCTTGCAGGCAGTACAAATGCACCTATTCTTTTAACTAAGAAAAATAGTATACCAAATGCTACACTTAAAAGAGTAGAAAAGGCAAAAAAAGTATATATAATTGGAGGAGAAAACTCTATTGATAAAGCAACAGAAACAGTTCTAAAAGATAAAGGGATAGAGATTAAAAGACTTCAAGGTAGTGATAGAATTAAGACAAGCTATGATGTTGCAAAAGAAATAAATTCAATTAACAAAGTAAATAAAGTGATATTGACTAATGCTTTTAAAGGAGAACCTGATGCAATGAGTGCTGCACCTGTAGCTGTTAGAGATAAAGCAGCTATAGTATTAACTGATGGAAAAAGTGTGTCATTTAATACAACTGGTGTGGAAAGTTATGTAATAGGTGGTACTTCATCAATGAATGACAAACTAGTTAATGATACTAATTCAACTAGATTGGGCGGGACTGATAGATATGATACTAATGAAAAAATAATAAATAAATTTTATAGTGGAGTAAAAGAGTTTTATATAGCAAGTGGTACTGATTTAGTGTATGCGCTTGTTGGCTCTACTATTGCTAAAAATAATGCTATTGTGTTAGTTGATAATGATAGTAATAAAAGTGTATTGAAAAGTACAACTAAATTAACTGCTATAGGAAATTTGAGTGATAGTATATTACAACAGTGTTTAAATGTGACAAAAAATATAGGAGATTCTAATACTGGAAGACAATATAAAGTAGAAGATGCTGCTAATGCAGTAAAAAAATTGCTAGGTGTAAATAAGTTTTACTATGAACCTAATTATTCAGAAGATGAAGATTTAATATTTATACTAGATAAAAACTTTGCTTTTTCAGGAAAAGAGTACTATGCATTTGCTTATATCAAACAAGGCGCAGAGGGTGATGTTAGATATTGTGTAGAAAAAAATGATATGAGTAAAGTTTATACATATGATGTTAATGGTAATATGAAAGTATGTAATCCTGATGATTATAAAAATAAAGAAAGTATAACAGAGGAACAAGCAAAACAGATAGCATTAAAAGAGTGTGCGAAGAGACATAAAATCAATATCAATAACTTAATAGTTGATATGATAGATTTTAGAGATGATATATATAGTGGTAATGTTTATGCTGTTAAAATCAATTCAAAAAATAGCAATGGAACTTTTGGCTGGTTTTTTATAGATATAAAAACTGGAAAAATTTATAACTAAAATTAGAATATCTAAGTGTACATTTTTTATTAGATAGATTACCAAATTATGTTATAATATTTTTAGCAAGAAGATGTAATCTACAATTTATAGAGTGGAGTTCATACAAACAAAAGATTATCCTCCCAACAAAAATGGAGGGAGGTGATTATGTATGGATAATTTTTTACTGAGTATATTAGCTAGTATTCTAGCTAGCTATATAGTTTACTTAATAAGTAAGTTATTTAGAAAATGTAAAAAACCACTCAAAGCTGGCACTAAGAGTGGTTGGGAGTTTGATTTAAAAATCAAATTCCATAAATTCAAATAATATCATTTATGATGAACTCCACTCTACTGCTAAATAGATTGTAGTTCTTCTTGCTTTTATTATATCACAAGTTGGGATAAATATTCAAAAATAATAATTTTATATTGATTAATTAGAGAAGGATAGAGTAGGTTAAACTACTCTATTTTTATTTATGAACTACACTTTACATTGATTTTATTATACTCAATTTTTTAATATAGAATTTTAAAATTAAATACATCTTAAAATATTAAGTATAAGACAAGTTTATAGCCTCATATTTTATAATAAGGGGTGATATTGTGAAAATACTACAACAATTTAAACCATTTAAATATGATGCTGAAAAAGATATAGAATATGATGAGAAAATTATAGCTAATCAAAATACAGAAGTTTATATAATATATCCACGTATCTCTGATGAAGAAAACAAAAGAAGATGGAATGAACTTGATGCTGTAGCTAAAGAAATAGCTATTAATATAGCAATGAAAAAAGCTGAGACAGTTGAAAGTTAAAAAAATAGAGAAGTTGCTAATACTTAGCACTTCGCTGTAAAGAAATTGGACAAGTATTTTCATAGAATTTTGATAACATTTTTGTAAAGTATATAATACCTAATAATTAGAGTCTTAGTTATTCAGTTAAAAAAATAGTTCCTTGGATTTCAAGGTTTTAGAAGTTAGGTAGCAATAATATTTATGCAATATCATTAATAAATTATGAAAAAGAGTGTAAGAAAACAAAAAAGATAAATCCTATCTATGAAGATTTACCTTTTTATATGAGAAAATCATTATCGTATTTTGAATTAATATCTTTAAACTGGATAGTAATTTATTATCACTGTTTTCAATGTTTTTTTTCCTTGATTATGGTATGTATGTGTTGATTCGGCTGAAAAACAGATAGAGTCATTTTCTTTAAGTTGATAAACAGAATCATTTACTTCTAATCCTAACTGACCTTCTAGAATCATAATATATTCTTGAGATTTTTCAGAATGACCAATAGATGTATAACTATGACCTTCCTCTAGTTCCATTTGAAATAATTCAAAATTTCTAGTTGGTGTATTAGGATAATAACAATAAAGACGATAGTCTTCATTTTCTGAAATTTGAACATCTATGTCAGATTTTGAAACAATAAAAGTTTTATCTTGTGGTTGGTCAAGTATTGCAGTGTATGGTACATTTAGTCCATTTGCAATCTTCCAAATTGTGTTTACTGTAGGATTAGAATCACCCTTTTCAATTTGTGATAGCATTACTTTACTTACACCAGATAATTCAGCAAGTTGACCTAAACTTAAATTACGTTCATTACGTAATCGATTTAAATTTTTTGCAATAATAGTATTAATACTCATATGTACTCCTTAAATTGTAAATTATTGACAAATATAATTTACGAATGTATAATTTATTTAACATTATTTCTAATTTATGAATGCATAATATATTAAATGTTAAATATACTGTACATCCGTAATATACATTATAATGTATAAATAATTGTTTTTCAACAGATGATAGTTAATCGATTAAGGGGGAATTGTGATGCATGTACTTAATAATGTTACAGAAGCAATAGGAAATACTCCAATGTTACACTTATCTAAAATAGTGAAGGAATTTGGATTAGATGGTAATATTTATGCAAAGATGGAGTATTTAAATCCAGGATTTAGTAAAAAGGACCGTGTAGCATTACAAATGATTACAGAAGCAGAAAATGCAGGGCTATTAGTTCCTGGACAAGCAGTTGTAGAATTGACAAGTGGAAATACAGGTACAGGATTGGCAATAGCTTGTGCATGTAAGGGCTATAAGTTTATTGCATGCATGTCAAAAGGGAATTCTATGGAAAGAGCAAGAATGATGAAAGCTTTAGGAGCAGAAGTAGTTCTTGTAGACCAAATGCCTAATTCAGTTCATGGACAAGTTTCTGGCGAAGATTTAGCACTTGTAGAAGTTGAGGCTCAAAAAATTGCAAAAGAAAGAAATGCATTTAGAGCAGATCAATTTAATTTAGAAGCTTGTAATCATGCACATGAATATTATACAGCAGAAGAAATGTGGAAACAATTAGATGGGAATATTGATGTATTTGTAGATTTCCTTGGAAGTGGTAGTACTTTTGCTGGTTGTTCGAAAACACTTAAAAAGCACAATTCTTCTATTAAATGCTATGTGGTTGAACCTTCAACAGCAGCAATTTATTCAGGCAAAGAAATAACTGATCAAGGGCATAAAATACAAGGTGGAGGTTATTCTATGGATTTACCATTAGTAGATAAGAAGCTTATTGATGGTTATATTCAGGTAACAGATGATGAAGCAACTAATGTAGCAAGAAAATTGGCTAAATTAGAAGGCGTATTTGCAGGTTTTTCTTCTGGAGCAAATGTATGTGCAGCAATTAAATTATTAGAGAGTTCAGAAAAAGGTAAAAATATAGTTCTTACTCTTAATGATAGTGGCTTAAAATACTTGAGTACTGATTTATATGAAGAATTATAATGACATTAAAATATTAATGTACCAACTTTTAAATTAAAAATATATATTAAAATTCATCAGTTATGTTTTTAAAAGAATCATAATTCAACTACAAAAAAGTATCTCTTTAAACTTGAGATACTTTTTTCATATTTTTTATATCTATAATATCTATTTATCAATAAATTGTATCTAGATAACAGGTCTTAATTCATACACTTAGTTTTTTAAAAAGCTTCATAATAATTTTTTTATGATTCTTTATTTATATGATACTTTATGGATTTATTGTAGAATCTAAAGTTATCATGTGTATAGTTTAGAACCATATCTGACATTCAAAAGAGATGAAAATACTACTTTGTAACCAAAGCCTAAGATAGGTGAAAACAAAATAATAGATAATAAAAAATTACATATAAAGAGTAGTATTTATTTCATTACCTTCTTTATCTGTTCCGATAGGGTCTTGTAGAGATACTTGTGATTTGTTTTTTTTGTTAGATCTGATATTCATTAAAATTTCATTTTCAATACATCTAGAAGCGTATGTTGCCAATCGAGTTCCTTTATCTATATTATAAGTTTCTATAGCTTTTATTAATCCTATTGTACCTATAGATATTAAATCATCTTGATCTTCTGTCGAATTGTTATATTTTTTTGCGATATAAGCTACTAATCTCATGTTTCTTTCAATCAATATATCTTTTGCACTTTTATCATTTTCTATTTTAAATTTAGTTAAATACTCAATCTCTTCTTCAGGGGTTAAGGGTTTTTCAAAAGATTTAAGCGCTGCCAATAAGTCACCCCCCTTTTTAACGGTCACTTTAAATTATATGAAGGAGACTTATCCAAGTTGACTGTTATTCAATAAAATAATATGTATACTGTTAGAATTTAAAACATATATTTACAAACTTTTGGCTGTAATATAACATTAAAAAGAAGAATTTAAGTTTAATTTTTTGTTGAATATATAAAAAATAAGACGGATAAATTATTAGTTTATTTGGTATAAATTGAATTTTAGATGTCAATAAATAAAAGGGAGAAAGATATGATTATAAATAGCGAAACAAAGCTTATATGTCTTTTAGGACATCCAGTGAAACAAAGCTTTTCACCAATCATGCATAACTACTTATTTGAAAAATACAAACAAAATAATGTTTATGTATGCTTTGATGTAGAGCCAAAAGACTTATGGAAAACAGTAGAGTCCATAAAAAGTATGGGTGTAGAGGGTTGTAATGTGACAATACCTCATAAGGTAAATATAATTAAATACTTGGATTATATTGATTACAAAGCAAAATTAGTTGGAGCAGTTAATACGATTAAGAATGAAGGAGGTAGATTAAAAGGATATAATACTGATGGAGTTGGATTTGTAAAAGCTGTAATTGAAAATGGGTTTGACCTAAAAGACAAAAAGGTCATGATATTAGGTTGTGGAGGTTCGTGTAGAAGTATTGCTATTGAACTTGCATTTAACAATGTAAAATCTATAGAAATAAGAAATAGAAGTATAGATAAAGCAAGGGAAATATCAAATATAATAAAATCCAGTTTTAAATTAGATGTAGTCTATAGCACTAAAGAAGTTGATAAAAATGATTTAAGCAAAATTGATATACTTATAAATACTACACCAATAGGTATGGGGAATAACTTATGTCCAATAGATGAATCATTGATTCCAAGCAAAAAAATACTAGTATGTGATATAGTATACAAGCCTCATGAAACAAGTCTTATAAAATGGGCGAGAAAATACAATTTAGATGTTATATTTGGAATTGATATGTTAATAAATCAAGGTCTAAGTGCATTTTGTATATGGACTGGAATAAGGTTAGATAATAATGAAAATAGTTGTATAAAAGAGCTTTATGAAAAGAATTTATAACTAAATCCTTAAGATTTAATCTATAGAATATAAAATATTAATGAGAGGTTTTTATTATTGAAAACGAAAAAGAATGGTTTTATATCAATTGAATGTATAATGAGTATCGCCATATTATATGTAGCTGTGTATTTGGTATCTACATCTTTACATAACTGCTATAGTTTTATTAGTAAAAATGTATCTAATAGAGAGATGTTAAATATTGCAAAGAAATACTTGGAAGATGAGAAATATAAAATAAAAAATAATGAATATCAACTGACTGAGGATGAAATAAATAAAAATTACATAAAAGGTTATGAGATAAATAGCACAGTGAAACAAATTTTAAACTATTATCAATGTTATGAAATAAATATGGAAATTAAGAGTGATTTAAAACAATTAAGATTTAAGAGTTATGTTACGAAATAATAAAGGTTCTATATTAATAATAACATTGATAATATTTTCTATTATAAGCACTGTATGTATTATGTGTATAGGTTTAATTTATAGTAATGAGAACTTATTTGAATTAGAATATAAAGATGCTAAGTTAAGGGAAGTTTCTTTAAGTGGTATAGAAATATCAATAAGTAATGTCCTTTGCTGTGTGGAAGAAGCTATTAATATATCTAATAATGAAGAAGAATTTAGAGACTATTTCTTAGGAAATAATATGATTGATTGTATAAAAAAAATAAAAGATATATCTTATAGTAATTTAGAAGAAGTTCATTTAAAAATAGAAAACAATACTATATATGACAAAGGAGATTTTTTTGAGTTTGATATAACAAGTACAGCTAGAGAGAAAGACTTTTTAAAAGTAATAAAAGTGAGCGTGAAAATTAAAAATCCATGGGTAGGAGTTGATATTAAAGATTATACAGAGGCTGATTATAGTGATAAAGATTCTATTGAAACATCTGATGAGTCTAAATCGTTTGACCAAATAGAACTTTCAACTATATTTGAGACTGACAGTAAAGATTTTGATAATCAAAACACTAATGGAGAAGAAGAAATCGACCAAGAGATAATAGAAAATATAAAAAAGAACTTTAATGAAAAAAACTTAGTATATATATATAAGTATAGGGGTGTATAACTTTGAAAAAAGAAGGAATGTGACTGTAATAGAATTAGTAGTATCCATAAGTATAATACTATTGATAACTACAATATGTTTTCCAAAAGATAATCTTGAAAATCATAAAATAAATTTATTTGCACGTCAACTTTGTTCAGATATAAGGTATGTTAGACGAATTAATATGTTTAGCAACTACAATACATATATATACTATATAAAGCAAAAGGAACAAGAAGGATATGTATTGAGAAAAGATGGCAAAGATGTTAAATCCATAGTATTGCCTAGAAATGTAATAATCGCAAGAAGTATTGAAACTATAAAATTTAAATCTGATGGCTCACCTCAAAGAGCAACTACAATAGAGATATATAATGGTAGATTAAATAAAACTATAACAATAACACCTGTAAGTGGAAGAGTACTTTTGAAAGAGGGAAAATATGAAACGTAAATGTGGATATTTACTTTTAGAAAGTGCAGTATCTTTAACTGTAATTGTAGTACTGGTGATAACTTTATATTCTATATTTATACTTACAATGAATTTAAAAGTTAAAATAGAAGATAAAATAGAGTTACAACAACAAAGTATTGAAATTACAAAATCTATAGAAGGAATCATTGGTAATTCTAAGGGGATAATAAACTTATCTTCTAATGATGAAGGTTTAAAAAAAATGACATCCATAAAATGTAGATATATAGATGAAAATACAACTTATAATGAAGAATATACAAGCAACAAAGAAATTATATTAAATGAGAGACGAAATAAGTTGTTTGTAAATTCTTTAAATGGTGAAAGTAGTCAAGCTGGTGGATATGAAATTGGTGATTATGTAGATGAAATGTATGTCTCAATGTCTAATAATGGAGAATATATTAATATAATATTGAAATTATCAAAACGTAATCAAAGATATGAAACTGAGTTTAAAGTAAAAGTATGGAATTTTATTAAAAATGTGTAATTTTAAGTAACAGTATTATTAATGAAGAAAAATGTTTTAAATTTTCATAAAAGTTATTCTGTAAAAATCTAAAAAATTATGTTTATCCATTGTTTTTAAATAAAAAGTAATGAGTAATAGTGGAAAGTATAGCTGTAGAGATAAATAATATCAATATATAAAATGTATAAAGTGTGATTATAGATGTAAATAATAAAAATATAGGATAAGTAATCTGCCAAATACTTGTTTATATTGTATAACTTATGATATTATGATATTAGTAAAAATTTGTAATCCTGACTTGACAGAATTCAAGTAAGAGATATAATTTTAAAGGCATAGTAATGTAAAATTTACTAAAAAATAAGAAATTTATTTTAATATGGAGGAACAAAAAATGGTATCAGCAGGTGATTTTAGAAAAGGTGTTACATTTGAAAAAGATGGACAACCATGTTTAGTAGTTGATTTTCAACACGTTAAGCCAGGTAAAGGAGCTGCTTTCGTTAGAACTAAATACAGAAATTTAAAAACAGGAGCTATAAGAGAAGAAAGTTTTAATCCAAGTGAAAAATTCCCTAAAGCTGTAATAGATACAAGACAAATGCAATATCTATACAATGATGGTGAGTTATATTATTTTATGGACCAAGAAAATTTTGAACAAATACCATTAAACTATGATCAAGTTGAAGATGCAATTAAATTCTTAAAAGAAAATGAAGTTGCTACAATAAGGTTTTATCAAGGACAACCATTCCAAGTGGAAGCTCCGAACTTTGCAGAGTTAGAAGTTGTAGATACAGAGCCAGGAATAAAGGGTGATACAGCAAGTAATGTAACTAAAGCAGCCACAGTTGAAACTGGTGCAGTTGTTCAAGTTCCATTATTTATAAATACTGGAGATAAAGTAAAGATAGATACTAGAACAGGTGAATATTTATCAAGAGTATAAAAATTTATGTATATAAAAGCTTATATGTCTTAATAATATAAGATATATGAGCTTTTAGTTTATATATTAAAAAGAAAGCGAGGGGTGTTACATGAAACATTTATATGAAGAAGTTGCATACTTAAAAGGTTTAGCAGAAGGTTTAGAAATAAGCACTGAAAGTAAAGAAGGGAAAATGATACATAAAATAGTTGATGCATTAGAAGTATTTGCAGAAGCTATTGTAACATTGGATGAAGAACAGGAAGAACTTCAAGATTTTGTTGAATCTATAGACGAAGATTTAGCAGATTTAGAAGAAGATATTGCTGACATGGAAGATGACCTTTACGAAGAAGATGAAGAAAATGATGACGATGAGGACTTCAGCTATATAGAAATGGAATGCCCAAATTGTGGAGAATTAGTAGAAATAGACGAAGATTTATTATATGATGATGACGTAGATGTTGTTTGTCCTGATTGTAAGGCTGTAATATTATCATCAGAAGATGATTATGATGATGATGATTGTACATGTGGTGGTTGTTCGAATTGTGATGATAGAGAATAAAAATTCATAAGAAATAAAACTGCCTATGATGCCTATGAGATATTTTGTTTCATAGGTAGTTTTATTTTTATGAGGACAAGTATTTTAGATTTTGGTTTTGCAATAGTTGCACAAAAATAGTACACTAGAATTTATAGAATAGGATTTTGGAGGGATGTAATAATGAAGATAAGTAAAAAATTACTAGATAATATACAAAGATTTGAAGATGTTATAAATTATAAATTTAAAAATAAAGAATATATACTAGAAGCTCTTACACATAGTTCATATTCTAATGAAAATAAGAGATATAATTTTAATGAAAGATTAGAATTTTTAGGAGATTCAGTTTTAGGCATAGTGATAAGTGATTATTTATTTAATGAAGAATCTAATCTGCCCGAAGGGGAATTGACTAAGCTTAGAGCAAATATAGTTTGTGAGGATTCATTAAGTGAAGTTGCAAATGATATAAATTTAGGGGTTCATATGTTACTGGGTAGAGGTGAAGAAGCTACTGGAGGTAGACATAGAACTTCAATATTAGCAGATGCATTTGAGGCTGTAATAGCAGCAATATATCTTGATGGAGGATTTGAAAGTGCAAGACAATTTATATTACACCATATGGAAAATATAATTTACGATTCAAGAAAGGGAAATATATTTAGAGACTATAAAACACATCTTCAAGAAGTATTACAAGGAAATGGAGAAAATAATATTTGGTATAGGCTTATAGAAGAAAAAGGACCAGACCATAATAAAAGGTTTGTTATGGAAGTGGGAATTAATGAAGGTGTTTTGGGGATAGGAGAAGGTAAAAGTAAAAAAGAAGCAGAACAATTGGCTGCTAAAGTAGCTTTAAAGAAAAAATTATGGGAAAAATAAATATAATATGTAAAAATATAAAAAGAAATATTTAGATTAGAAGGATGTTGTAGATGAAAAAGAGAATTATACCTATATTTGTTCCTCACAAAGGTTGTCCTCATGATTGTATATTTTGTAATCAAAAAAAAATAACAGGTGTGAGTACTGATGTTACTAGTGAAGATGCAAGAAATATAATTGAAGAATGTCTAAAGACTATAGATAAGGATGCTGATGTAGAAATAGCATTTTTTGGTGGAAGTTTTACTGCTATAGATGTAGATATACAAAAAAGTTTATTAGCTGTTGCCAAAGAATATGTAGAAAAAGGTTTTATAAAAGATATTAGAATGTCCACAAGGCCAGATTGTATTAGTGAAGAAATATTGGAAATGTTAAAAGAATATAAGACAAGTATAATAGAGCTTGGAGTACAATCCTTAGATGAAAAAGTATTGTTAGATAGTATTAGAGGTCATCAGTCAGAAATTGTATATAAGAGTTCAAAGTTGATAAAAAATAGTGGAATTAAACTTGGTTTACAAATGATGGTTGGGCTTCCAGCTGATACAGAAGAAAAATGCATATTTACAGCCAAAAAATTTGTAGAGCTTAGACCAGATTGTGTAAGAATTTATCCAACTTTAGTGGTAAAAGAGACTGGTCTGGAAAAATTGATGGAGCAAAACGAATATAAGCCATTTACACTTGACGAGAGTATAAGAATAGTAAAAAAAGTACTTGTATTATTTTATGTTAATGATATAAATGTAATAAGAGTCGGGCTTCAAGCTACTGATGATATACAAATGGGAAAAGCTGTCTTAGCGGGTCCATATCACCCTGCTTTTAGAGAATTAGTAGAAGCTGAGATGATAAAAGATTATTTAGAATTTCTTATTTTACAAAATAAAAATATAAATAACGTGTTGGTGAAGTCTAATAAAAAGAATATTTCTAAAATAATAGGAAATAAAAAAACAAATATTAAATATATGAAAGAAAATTTTGGTGTGATTTTAAAAACACAAGAATCAGATTTAGATATAAATCAATTAGAAATTGTGTTAGATGGGAAAAGTTTAATTATTGCTAATATGAGAGACATCCATAGAAAATTGTATGACATTTATAACCTTTAGTTTTAACAATGAAGGGAGAGAAACGATTTGTATTTAAAGAGACTAGAGTTAAAGGGATTTAAATCCTTTCCAGTAAAGACAGATATTATTTTTAAAGAAGGAATAACAGCGATAGTAGGACCAAATGGAAGTGGAAAAAGTAACATATCTGATGCCGTAAGATGGGTATTAGGAGAACAAAGTATCAAAAGTCTTAGAGGAGACAAACTTGAAGATGTAATATTTGCAGGTACAGATACAAAAAAACCCATGAATTACTGTGAAGTAGCTCTTACTATTGACAATTCTGAGAATCAATTAGAATTAGACTTTACAGAAGTGACTATAAGAAGAAGAGCTTATAGAAATGGAGAAAGTGAATTTTTTCTAAATAATAAGAGTTGCAGATTAAAGGATATAAAAGAAGTCTTTTTAGATACTGGTATTGGAAAAGATGGTTATTCAATCATAGAGCAAGGAAAAGTAGATGAAATATTGAGTAATAATCCTTTAAGTAGAAGAAAAGTTTTTGATGAAGCTTGTGGTATATCAAAATATAGATATAAAAAACAGGAAGCAGAAAGAAATTTAAGTAATACAAAAGAAAATTTAGAAAGAATAGATGATATATATATAGAAATTGAAAATCAATTAAAACCTCTTTTTAATCAACAAACAAAAGCAAAAAAGTATTTAGAAATAAGTGAAAAATTAAAAATATTAGAAGTCAATAATTTTATAAGAGAAATTGAAGGAATAGAAAAAGAACTGAGTGAAGTTGATGAGCATAGTAAAGTTCTTGAAAAAGAACTTAAAGAAAAAGAAGAACAAAAAAATGTTGTAGAGAAAAAACAAGAAGATGTTGATAAGGAGATAGAGGTACTACAAGATGTAATTGAAAAATCTGTAGATTATATAAATTCAATTAAAGGTGTTATATCAAAAAAAGAGTCACAGATAAATTTAATTAAAGAAAGAATAAAAAACTTTACAAATGAAATTCATAGAAAAAATTCTGAAATAAACAATATAAAAGAAAAGCTAAATGAAAATAAGGTATACATAAAAGAATTAGAAAGTAATAAGTCTTCAAATAGCGAAGAGTTATCGATATTACAAGAGAATATAAAAAAGTTAGAATCTAGTAAAGAAAATCAAAGGATGAAGTTGGAATCTTTAAATAATGATATAGAATTATTTAAAGAAAATATAATAGATATATTAAATAAGAAGCAAGAATTTAGTAATAAGTTATCTGCTTTAAATGCAAATAAAGAAAATATGAATATCAGAGATGAAAACATAAACTCAGAAATAGCAGAGTTAAACCAAAATGTCCAAACAAAATCTTCTGAATTAGATAGTATAAATAAAGACTTTGATATGAAAAAAGAAAATTTAAACAATGTGAATAACAGAAATAAAAAATTAACTGCTGATTTACAATATTCTATTAATGAACTCAATAAGGTAGAAGATGAAATACAGAAAAGTAAATACAATCTAAATGGATATAACTCAAAGTTAAATGTTTATATAGATATGGAAAATCATTATGAGGGATTTAATAGAGGTGTAAAAGAAGTATTAAAAAATAAGGATTTAAGAGGTATTCATGGAGCGCTAGGACAGATTATAAATGTTCCTGAAAAATATGAGAAATCTGTAGAAGCAGCACTTGGTGCTTATATGCAAAATATAATAACTGATGATGAGTTTAGTGCTAAATCTGCAATAAACTATTTAAAGAAGAATAATTTAGGAAGAGTAACATTTCTGCCATTAAATATAATTAAATCAAATAAAATAAGTTTGGGAAATTTAAAAGCAAATACTAAATTTATAGGAATAGCAAGTGATTTAATTACGTTTGATGAAAAATATAGAAATATAATTGAAAATATACTTGGAAGAACGATATTTATAAATAATATAGATGAGGGGATAAAATTTGCAAAAGAAACTGGTCATAGATTTAAAATAGTAACTTTAGATGGTGAAATCTTAAATCCAGGAGGTTATTTAACAGGAGGTAGTTTAAAAACTAACGGAAATATATTATCAAGAAAAAGATTTATTAACGAATATACAGAAAAAATAAATGATGTTAAGGTTGAGATTTCAGGTCTAGAAATTACAAAAGAATCTCTAAATAAAAATATAAAAAATATAAAAAGTGAAATTGACTTAGTTGAAAATGAAGTAAAAGATTTAGAAAAAAGCATTATAATAAAGAGTACAAGTATAGAAAATATCGAATCTGAGATTGAATCTTTAAAATCTAGCATTACTAGATTAAATAATGAGAAAAGTGATTTGGGTTCTAACTTGAATTATACTCTCGAAAAAAGTGACATTGTTAAAAAAGAGATGGAAGCACTAGAAAATACATACAATCAAAATAAAGAAAAAATTGATATATTAAGTGATGAAATAAAAAAATATAATGATTTGTATGATAAAGAAAAATCTGAATTTGATGAATTAAACCTAACTTTAGTAAAGAAAACAGAAGCTTATAATAGTATAGTTAGAGATATAAAAAGAATATCTGGTGAAAATTGTGAGTTAGAAGAAAAAACCAAACAATTAGATGAATCATTAAATTATGAAGAACAAGAAATAGTTAAGTTACAAGACTCTATAGCTATTGAAGAAAAAGAAAAAGAAAACTTAATTAAGCAATTAGGGGACAGCAATAGAAATCTTGAAACTAGAAAAATAGCTAAAGATGACTTGAAAAATAACTTTGATGAAATTGGTAAAGAGTTAAAAATTATAGATAGACAACATATAGAACTTAAAGAAAGTTTATTTAAGGTTGGTGGAAGATTAGAAAGATTAAAAACTAGTCAAGACACATATATAAATAAGTTATTTGAACAATATGAAATGACTTTAGTACAAGCATTGGAAATCAAAGATGAAAATCTAGAGATAGATAGAAAATTCTTAGAAAATTTAAAGAGAGAAATAAGAAGTCTTGGGAATATAAATATAGATTCTATCAAAGAATATGAAGAAATAAAAGAAAGATATGATTTTTATAGTGAACAAAAACAAGATTTAGAAGAATCTATGGAGGAAATAGAAAAACTTATACATACATTAGAAGAAAATATGAAATCTGAATTTGAGGTTAAATTTGAAGAAATAAGTAAAAACTTTAAGTATGTGTACAAAAGACTTTTTGGTGGTGGATGTGGAGAATTAACTATTTTAGATAAAGAAAATTTATTAGAAAGTGATATACTAATAACAGCTCAACCACCTGGTAAAAAAATGAAGAATTTAAATCTACTGTCTGGTGGAGAAAAAGCTCTAACTGCAATAAGTATATTATTTGCAATATTAATTACAAAACCAACACCATTTTGCATATTAGATGAAATTGAGGCTCCACTTGATGATGCAAATATATTCAGATTTGGAGAATTTTTAAAGGATTTATCTAAAGAGACACAATTTATATCAGTAACTCATAGGAGAGGAACTATGGAAGCTGCTGATTATATATATGGGGTTACAATGCAAGAAAAAGCTATTTCAAAAGTTATTAGTTTAAAACTAAAAGAAGCTCAAGAGATAACTGATATTATATAACTTAGATTGACATAGGAGGAAGAATAGTGTTAAAAAAATTATTTGGTTTTGGCAAAGACAAGGATAAGGAATTAGAAAAAAAAGATGTTGGCTCAGAAGAAGAAATAGAAACTGGTGCTGACAACTTAGAAAATGTAGAAGAAACAATTTTTTCAGGGTTTGAGGAGGAAGTTGTAGATAAAGTAGAAGATATTCCAGAAAAAACTGAAGAAGAAGTTGTTGATGAAAGTGCTGAAGAAGATAGAGAGATAGAAGATAAGATAGATACTAATGAACAAGATGTAGAAGAGATAATAAATAATGATTCTCTAGATAGTGAAATAGAAGCATTAAACAATGATAATAATGATGAAGAAACTGAACATGAAGATTATGAAAATAAAGAAGAGAAATATGAAGAAAAGAAAGTTAATTTGTTTGAAAGATTAAAACAAGGATTAACAAAGGCAAAACAAGGAATAACTGATAGAATAGATGAGGTTTTAAAATCATATACAAAAATAGATGAAGAATTGCTTGAGGATTTAGAGGAAATTTTAATAACAGCAGATGTTGGTGTAAATACAACTATGGACATAATTGAGAAACTAAGAGATAAGATAAAGCAAAAGGGAATTACTGAACCAATAAAGGTAAGAGAAGAACTTAAATCTATAGTTGAAGATATCCTTACAAATGAAAACTCTACATTAGACATAGAACCAGCTCCATGTATAATTCTAATGGTAGGTGTAAATGGAGTGGGTAAAACTACTACGATAGGAAAATTGGCAAATAGATATAAAAAAGATGGGAAAAAAGTTTTATTAGCAGCAGCAGATACATTTAGAGCAGCAGCAACAGAGCAATTAGAAATCTGGGCAAATAGAACTAATGTAGACATAATAAAGCATCAAGAAGGAGCAGATCCAGGAGCAGTAGTGTTTGATGCCATAAAGGCAGCAAAAGCTAGAAAGGCAGATTTATTAATATGTGATACAGCTGGAAGATTACACAACAAAGCTAATCTTATGAATGAACTTGGAAAAGTATTTAAAATAGTAGATAGAGAATTTCCAGAAGCAAAGCGTGAGGTACTTCTTGTAGTAGATGCCACAACAGGTCAAAATGCAGTTGTTCAAGCTAAAACATTTAAAGAAGTTGCAGATATAACAGGTATAGTACTTACAAAACTTGATGGAACAGCAAAAGGTGGAGTAGTGCTTGCAGTAAAGTCAGAAGTAGATGTACCTGTAAAACTTATTGGAGTTGGAGAAAGAGTAGAAGACTTACAGGATTTTGATGCAAAATCATTTTCAGATGCATTATTTGGTAACTAGTATTCTTTTAAAAATAATGGTTGACAAGAGTGTTTATATGATATAAAATACAATAGTGTAAAGTAAATAACCTTTACAGTATACTGCTAGGAAGTGTAAGATATGAATATAGAAAAAATGGTCGAAATTGGATTGTTATTTGAACAGTATAAAGAATTACTAACTGATAAGCAAAAAGAGATAGTAGCTCTATACTATGAAGAGGATTACTCTTTAGGTGAAATCAGTGAGAATTTAAGTGTATCAAGACAAGGTGTATATGATACATTGAAACGTTCAGAAAAGATACTAAGAGATTATGAAGAAAAGCTACATTTAGTATCTAAGCTTCAAGAACAGGAAAAAAATATTAAATTTATAAGAAATAAAATTATTGACATTAAAGAAGATTTATTGCACAATAGAGATTGTGCTAATTTAATCCCTAAGCTAGAAAATATAGAAGATGTATGTAGGGAGATGATAAAATGATATTTGAAGGATTGTCGGATAAACTACAAGGGGCATTCAGTAAGTTAAAGTCAAAAGGAAAACTTACAGAAGCAGATGTAAAAAATGCTATGAGAGAAGTTAAACTTGCTCTTCTTGAAGCAGATG
This sequence comes from Clostridioides sp. ES-S-0001-03, assembly GCF_020676075.1. Taxonomy (NCBI): domain Bacteria; kingdom Bacillati; phylum Bacillota; class Clostridia; order Peptostreptococcales; family Peptostreptococcaceae; genus Clostridioides; species Clostridioides sp. ES-S-0001-03. The sequence goes on from NZ_JACVWJ010000002.1 coordinate 199,421, forward strand.
TTAACTTTAAAGTAGTTAAAGATTTTATAAAAAAAGTTCAAGAGAGATGTGTTGGACAAGAGGTTATGCAAAGTTTGACACCAGCTCAACATGTAATAAAAATTGTAAATGAAGAACTTACAAGTTTAATGGGGGATGTACAAAGTAAAGTAATGATTTCCTCAAAACCTCCTACAATCTTAATGATGGTTGGATTGCAAGGTGCAGGTAAAACTACGACAGCAGGAAAACTTGGAGGATATTTTAAAAAGCAAGGCAAGAAGCCTCTATTGGTGGCTTGTGATATTTATAGACCAGCAGCTATAAAGCAACTTCAAGTTGTTGGTGAAAAATTGGATATACCTGTATTCAATATGGGAGATAAAGAAAGTCCAGTAAATATTGCCAAGGCAGGTTTAAGTCATGCAATTAAAAATGCTAACGATTTGGTTATTATAGATACTGCTGGTAGACTTCATATAGATGAAGTGCTTATGGATGAGTTAAAGTCAATTAAGTCAGAAGTTAAGCCACATGAAATACTTTTAGTTGTAGACTCTATGACAGGGCAAGATGCAGTAAATGTTGCAGAAAGCTTCAATGAAGCACTTGGTGTTGATGGAGTAGTATTAACTAAATTAGATGGAGACACTAGAGGTGGAGCTGCACTTTCAATAAGAGCAGTAACACAAAAACCTATAAAGTTTATGGGTATGGGAGAGAAACTAGATGATATAGAACCTTTCCACCCAGACAGAATGGCATCAAGGATATTAGGTATGGGAGATGTATTAAGCCTAATAGAAAAAGCACAAGAAAGTATGGACTTAGAAAAAGCTAAGGAATTAGAACAAAAAATCAAAAAACAAGAACTAGATTTTGAAGATTTTTTACAACAAATGGAACAAATACAAAATATGGGACCTCTAGACAAGATACTTGGTATGATGCCTGGTATGGGAAATATAAAAGACCAACTTGGAGATGTAGACTTGAATGGTAAAGAAATGAATAGAACTAAAGCCATAATTCAGTCAATGACTACATATGAGAGACGTAACCCAGGAATATTAAATGCTTCTAGGAAAAAAAGAATAGCTAGAGGTAGTGGAACTACTGTTCAAGATGTAAATAGACTTATAAAACAACTTAATGAAATGAAAAAAATGATGAAGATGTTTGCTGGTTCACAAAAAAGTATGAAGAAAAGGGGCGGCTTAGGCGGTTTACCTTTTTTTAAATAAAATATAAAAAATAGTAAAAATTATTCGGAGGTGACTGTAATGGCAGTTAAAATAAGATTAAAAAGAATGGGAGCTAATAAAAAACCTTTCTACAGAATAGTAGTAGCTGATTCAAGAGCTCCAAGAGATGGAAAATTCATAGAAGAAATAGGATACTATAATCCAATTTCTGAACCTAAACAAGTAAGAATAAATGATGAAAAAGCTATAAAATGGTTAGCTACTGGTGCTCAACCAACAGAAGTAGTTAAAAAATTACTTGTAAAAAATGGAGTAATAGAAAAATTCGAAGCTTCTAAACAAGCAAAATAATTTTCTCTTAGCAATTAGTATAAGTAAATACTTATTGTTGAGGTTACTTTAGGAGATGAAATATATGAAAGAGCTAGTTGTAGATATAGCTAAGGCTCTAGTTGATAATCCTGACTCAGTTGTTGTTGAGGAATTTAAAGACAATGACGGTATCGTCTTAAAGCTTACAGTTGCTCAAGATGACATGGGTAAGGTTATTGGGAAGCAGGGAAGAATAGCTAAAGCTATAAGAACTGTCGTAAGATCTGTTGCAAATAGAGAAAACATAAAAGTTTCTCTTGAGATAGTGTAAAGAGGAGGATTAGGTATAGTGCCTAGTCCTTTTTGTATAACTGTGTACAGTTTTGAGAATTTATGATGATATGGTAACATAAGATTAAATTTTTTTGAGAAGGTGATAATATGAAAGAAAAATTAACTCATTTTAAGGTAGGGCAAATAGTAAACACACAAGGTCTAAAAGGTGAGGTAAGAGTTTATCCACTTACTGATGATATAGATAGATTTGATGAATTGAAAGATTTTTATTTAGGAAAAGATTTAAACAACAAGTGGACTGTAGAAAATGTAAGATATAAAGGTTCTATGGTTATAATGAAGATAAAAGATATAGACACTATAGAAAAAGCAGAAAAGCTAAAAAATAAATTTATGTATGTGTCTAGAGAAGAGAGTAGAGACCTTGAAGAAGGCGAGTTTTTTATAGCAGACATGATTGGTTTGGAAGTTTTAACTATAGAAGGAAAGTATGTAGGAGTCTTGGAGGATGTACTTCAATATTCTGCAAATGATGTCTATGTAATAAAAGGTGAAGAAGATAAAGAATTTATGATACCAGCTATAAAAAAATTTGTACCTACTATAGATATGGATGAAAGAAAAATGATTATAGACCCTATTAAGGGTATGATAGATTAGGTGGTAATATGAGATTTCACATAATGACGCTTTTTCCAGAAATATTTAATTCATACATGAATGAAAGTATAATGAAAAGAGCAGTTGAAAAAGGCATAATTGATGTGCATATATATAATATAAGAGATTTTTCTAATAATAAACATAAAAAAGTAGATGATTATCCATTTGGAGGAGGAGCTGGTATGGTGATGACTCCTCAACCTATATATGACACATATAAGCATATAATAAAAACTCATAATATAAACAATCCAAGAGTAATTTATTTAACTCCCAAAGGTAAAGTATACAATCAATCTATAGTCAAAGAGATGTCTATCCAAGAGGATATAATACTTCTATGTGGTCACTATGAAGGAATAGATGAGAGAATTATTGATTTAATAGTAACTGATGAAATTTCAATTGGAGATTATGTACTAACTGGAGGAGAACTGCCTGCACTTATAATGATAGATTCTATATCAAGATTAATTCCAGGAGTATTAAATCAGGACGAATCATTTGAAGAGGAGTCATTTAAAGATAATCTATTGGAGTATCCTCATTACACAAGACCTAGAGAGTTTGAAGAGTTAAAAGTACCAGAAGTGCTTTTATCAGGAAATCATAAAAAGATAGATGAGTGGAGACGAGAAGAATCTATAAGAATAACTAAGGAAAGACGATTAGACTTATATAAAAAATCTCAAGAAAAATAAAAACATATACAATAAAAATTTAATATACATGTATACAATAAAGTGGCTATAAATGGAATTAAAAATATAAAAATGCTTGTAATAACTATAGAAGTATAGTATAATATAAAATGTTGGAAATACGGGCGTTCCTCTGTTTACACTGGTCGGGTAGTTAAGAACGTCTATGATATTTAGGAGGAAGAAAGATGAATGAAATGTTAAGAGCAATTGAGCAAGAACAATTAAAAAATGAAGTTCCTAATTTTGGACCTGGGGACACAGTTAAAGTACACGTTAGAATTATAGAAGGTAAAAGAGAAAGAATACAAATATTCGAAGGTGTAGTATTAAAGAGACAAGGTGGAGGAGCAAGAGAGACTTTTACAGTTAGAAAAATGTCTTTCAATGTTGGTGTAGAAAGAACTTTCCCAGTTCACTCTCCAAAAATAGAAAAAATAGAAGTAACTAGAAAAGGTAAAGTAAGAAGAGCTAAACTAAACTACTTAAGAGGTAGAGTAGGTAAAGCTGCTAAGATAAAAGAAGCTAGAAATAGATAATTAAAAACTTTACTTATAAATGGGGGGCTGATTTATCAGTCCTCTTTCTATTTTAACTAAAATCATAACAAATAATTAAATTGTAAGCGCATATGATTATTTGTTGAAAATATACTATTTATTGATAGATTTAGGAATTTTAAAATTGAAAATAAAATCAATAAATATTGGATTATATTTTGAAATAATACTAAAAATAAGAAAATAATATTATGTAAAGTATGATGTTAAAAGGGTGACAATGTAGGATTTTAAGTAGATATATTTTTAAGTAAAATTAGGTAATAATAACATACTATTTTAAAGGAGTGATATACGTGTCAAATGAATATGAAGAGTATCTTATGGATAATAATCTACATATAAACTGGTATCCAGGTCATATGAAGAAAACCAAAGAATTAGTAAAAAATAACTTAAAACTAATTGATGTAGTGGTTGAACTTTTAGATGCTAGAATACCATTTAGTAGCAAAAATCCAGATATAGATATGCTTGTAGGAGATAAGCCTAGGGTAGTTGTATTAAATAAAAGTGATATGGCAGATAGAGATAAGTTAAATCAATGGATTGAGTACTACAAAAAGAATAACATAAAAGCTATACCAGTAGATACATTAAAAGGTGTAGGTGTAAATAAGATAGTAGAAGAATGTAAGAATGTAACTAGAGAAAAAATGAGTTCTTTAAAAGATAAAGGAAGAAAAGAAAGAGCTATAAGAATAATGATAGTTGGTGTACCAAATGTAGGAAAATCATCTCTTATAAACAAATTAACAGGTAGAAAAAGTACTCAAACGGGAGATAAGCCAGGAGTAACTAAAGGTAAGCAATGGGTTAGGTTAAAGGGAAATCTTGAACTTTTAGATACACCTGGAATACTTTGGCCAAAGTTTGAAGACCAAGAAGTTGCTTTAAACTTAGCATTTAGTAGAGCTATAAAAGATGAGATTTTAGACGTTGAGACCTTAGCTTTAAGACTTATAGAAAAACTTATGATAATAGAGCCAGAAAAGTTGAAAGCTAGATATAAATTAGATTCTTTAGGAGAAACTCCAATTGAAACAATGGATATGATTGGTCATAAAAGAGGATTCATAACAGGTGGGAAAGAACTTGATTATACACGCATAGCTGTAACTGTCTTAAATGAATTTAGAGATGGAAAGATAGGCAATATAACACTAGAAGTACCAGAGAGTGTTAAAAGATAGATTTTAAAGCTGGGTTAAAAAATTAATATTATAAGTAAAAAAAAACCTTTTTTTAAAAGGTTTTTTTTCTTTTCTGAAATATAGACAAAAATTGTCACATGAAAGTATAAATTAGATTATAAAACTTTCAAAAATATTAATTTAAGACAAATATACCTAATTTTTTGAAAATTAAAATCAGTATGATAATTTGCAATTTTGGCATATTGACGTGCTTGTTTCATATAATATATAATAAGCACAAATAAATACAATATATTAAAAATTTATTTAATTTTATTAATTTAATAATAGATTCTTATTGTTTTAGTTAATTTATTTATGCAAACGTGAACAATTGAGAAATTTTGTTAATTTAATAAGGTTAAAAAGGGGGATTTTATAATGGGTAAGACCAAAGATGTAATAGTATTTGGATTTGCGTTATTCGCAATGTTCTTTGGAGCAGGTAACTTAATATTTCCGCCATACTTGGGAATAATTACAGGTCCAGAATGGTTAATTGCCTTCTTAGGATTTACATTTGCCGATGCTGGTTTGGCACTTCTAGCAGTAATGGCTACAGCTAAATTCGATGGAAACGTAATAGAAATGTTTAAAAGATGTGGTATGAAATTGGGGATTCTTATAGGTTGTGTAGATATTTTATGTATAGGACCATTCTTAGCTATACCAAGAACAGGTGCAACAACTTATGAGATGGGTATGATGCCTTTATTTGGAAGCTCAATTCCAGTGTTATTATTCTGTATAGTTTATTTTGCGATATCATATGTATTAACAATAAGACCATCTAAGGTCGTAGATATAGTTGGACAGTTTTTAACTCCAGCTCTTCTAATAGCTTTAGCATTTATAATTATAAAAGGTGTTATATCTCCTCTTGGAGAGGTAATAGATAAACCTATGATACCTAATGTATTTGCAGAAGGTATTGGTCAAGGTTACCAGACAATGGATGCATTTGCAGCAATAGCGCTTGCATCAGTACTGATAGTATCTCTAAATGAAAAAGGATATACTAGTATTAGTGAAAAGTTAAAGATGATTGGTAAAGCAGGTGTTCTTGCTTGTGGAGGATTGGCACTAGTTTATGGTGGATTATGTTTCCTTGGTGCAACTGTATCAACAATGTATGGAACAGATGCAGTACAATCACAAGTAATAGTAAATATAACACAAGGATTGCTTGGAAATGTTGGGAAAGCGATTTTAGCAGTAGTAGTATCTCTAGCATGTTTAACTACATCTATAGGTCTTACATCTGCAACAGGGCAATATTTTTCTAGACTTACAAAAGGTAAGTTAAGTTACGAAAAAATAGTATTAGCCGTATCTGTATTCAGTGCAGTAGTAGCATCTTTTGGTGTTGGAACTATAATAAAGATAGCATCTCCTATACTAAGTATAGTTTATCCACCATCAATTGTTTTAATAATATTAGCTTTCTTTAATGAAAAAATTAAGAATGATAATGTATACAAAGGAGCAGTATATATGTCATTGCTTGTAAGTATATTAACAGTTATATCTAGTTATGGAGTAAGCGTTCCAGTAGTAAATTCTTTACCCCTTCATTCATTAGGATTTAACTGGGTAGTTCCAGTTATAATAGCTGGAATAATTGGTAATTTTATACCATCAAAAAGTCAATCTAATACACTTGGTACAAATTAAAACTTATTTAATTGAAATATAAGCATTTGAAAATAAAAGAGTTATCTATAATAAATGAAACTATTTATATAGATAACTCTTTTATTTTTGAGTATATACTAATTATTTGCATTTAATATAGTAAAATTAGCTAGAAGTATTAAAAAAAAAATGTTTATTTTTTAACAATAATGATTATTTATAAAAGATATTCAGAGTAATATTACAAGTTCAGATATTTGTATTAGTTGACTTTTACAAAAATATTATATAAATAAAATTATGACAATAATAAAATAATAAAATAAAATTTAAGCATTTAAACATATAAATAACCTGTGTAAATTACTAAATTGTTTTTTAATTAGTTCATATTAAGATTATTTAGTAAATTCTAAAAAATAAGTAAACTAAGGTGAATACTAGCAACTGCAAAGTTTTAACAAGTTGGAACTTACAATATAGTTTCTATGAAGAAAAATAAATCAACAAATCATAATAAAAAATTTTCAGAAAAAATGATTTGGAAGCACTCTAGTAAGTAAAAAGTCTATAAGAGTAGAATTGGAATTCAGTAAAATTAATAGTGAATTTAGCAAAATAAATACAAAATACTACAAGAATTAACGTAAATAGAAGTTATGACAAAAGGAAAACGATTTTTTAAGTATCATAATTTTGAAAATTAAAAAAATTAAAAATCATATTGACTGCTTTTTTTTCAGATTATATAATAAACACAAAATATTTAAAATTTAAATTGAACTTAAAAAATTATACAAAACAAAAAGGAGAGTGATGTATACATTAATATTGTCTATAAAGCAATATAAATTGGAAATAATGCAAATAATTGAAAAAGTCGCACAATTAAGATGATTTAAAAGTTTTAATTTTGTCAAGAAAAATTAAATAAAAATAAAAAAAGCATATATGTTTAAAGTATACATGTTAATTTTATTTAATTAAGAAAGTTGTACTAAATATTGCGAAGATTTTATAAATTATGAAACATAATTGACAAGTTTAGGTCAAAAATGTATAATTAAATAAAATCTCGTCAAAAGGTTTTCATTTAAGAAGAGATTGGACTTATTTTTTGGTAAAATGTAATAAAACGTAGTAAAATTCAAATGGGGGTGCTTTAAATGGGTGAGAAACAAATCAAGTTTAAAGATGTAATTGTAATTGGATTTGCACTATTTGCAATGTTTTTTGGTGCTGGGAACTTAATATTCCCTCCATATCTAGGAGTTTTATCCGGAAGTAGTTGGCTAGTAGCTTTCATAGGATTCCTTTTCGCAGATGGTGGTTTGGCATTATTAGCAGTTATAGCAGCAACTAAGTTCAATGGAGACACATCAAAAATGTTTTCAAGAGCTGGTAAAGGATTAAGTGTTGTATTAGGATGTGCAATGGTAATCTGTATAGGGCCACTTTTGGCAATACCTAGAACAGCAGCAACAACTTATGAAATGGGTATATTACCTACAATAGGTTCAGGAATAAGCCCAGTAATATTCTCTATAGTATTCTTTGCTATAGTATTGATTTTAACAATAAGACCATCAAAAGTTGTAGATATAGTTGGATCAATTTTAACTCCAGCTTTACTTATAGCTTTAGCAGTATTAATAGTTAAAGGTATTGTATCTCCACTAGGAGACATAAGAGATACTTCTTTAATACAAAATGTATTTGCAGAAGGTATAACTCAAGGATATCAAACAATGGATGCATTGGCAGCTAGTGTATTTGCATCAATTATAATCATGTCAGTAATAGCTAAAGGTTATACAGGTGAAAAAGAAAAGATGAAAGCTACAGTAAGTGCAGGTGTTATAGCGGTAATAGGTATGGCACTAGTTTATGGTGGACTATGTTACCTTGGAGCAACTGTATCTAAGATATATGGACAAGATGTTCAACAAACAGCTTTAATAGTTTCAATAACAGCAGCATTACTTGGAAATACAGGTAAGATTCTATTGGCTATTATAGTTACATTAGCATGTTTAACAACAGCTATAGGTCTTTCTTCAGCAGCAGGTCAATATTTCTCAACACTTACAGATGGAAAATTAAAATATGAGCATATAGTTATAGTAGTTTGTGTATTTAGTGCAATCATATCAAACTTTGGAGTAAGTACAATAATAAAATTCTCTTCTCCTATATTAAGTATGGTATATCCAGCAACTATAACTCTAGTTATACTAGCATTATTTAGTAATCAAATTAAAAATGACAATGTATTTAAATGCGCTGCATATATGGCATTGTTAGTAAGTGTATTAACAGTTGCAACAAGCTTTGGTATAAATATACCTTTAGTTAATAGCTTACCACTAGCTTCATTAGGATTTAACTGGGTAGTTCCAGTTGTAATAGCAGGGATAATAGGAAACTTTATTCCATCTCAAAGCAGCAAAGCTGTACAATAATAAAGAATAATTAATACATATAGGAATTGCCTTAAAGTGATTAAAATCATTTAGGAGGCAATTCCTTTTTGATATGTAAAACTTTATATGTATTTATATGTAAATGGATATTAAATTAAGTAGATTAAAGATAGATTATTGTTAGGTTGAATTTTGTTATATATATTTACAAATAATATTTATGGGATGTAGCATATTTATATGGAAAATATAAAGAATTTATTAATAATTTCAATGGAAAATAATGGAATAATAAGGATAAAATTTATAAAAAAATAAAGTATATAAGAGTATAATTACACTTTTATATACTTTTTTATGTTATTTTTAAGTTTTTAATAGAAGATATTTAGAATATAAAAAGTTCATTTACTTAATTGAGAAAACTATAAAGCGTGTTATATTGAATATAAAATAGTATAATATATATTGTGTAAGATAATTAATATGAAAACATGCAAATATAGAAAAAAGTTTGTTTAGAATTACAACTAATAGGTGTATTAATGTAATACTAATTTATTGGAGGTCTAAAAATGAAGTACATAATAAAAAGAGATGGGACAAAAGAACTTTTTAGTAAAAGTAAGATTGAAGATGCTGTCTATAAGGCTAGTATAAATAGTGAAGGTGGAGTAGATAGAGATTTAGCATATGATATATCAAGAAAAATCGCTAATGATTATAATTCTATGGAAAAATGTTTATCTGTAGAAGAAATCCAAGATATAGTTGAAGTATTACTTATGGAATCAAATAGAAAAGATATAGCAAAACACTACATATTATATAGAGAAAGACGTTCAGAAATAAGACATAAGGCTTGGGAGTTTGATGAATTACAAAAATCAATATGGAAAAATAAGTATAGACACGATGGAGAAAGTTTTGATGAATGGATAAAGAGAATTTCAAATAATAGTCCAAGAATATCAAAGTTAATAAGACAAAAGAGATTTTTATTTGCAGGTAGAATTTTAGCAAATAGAGGTTTACATAAAGAAGGTAAAAAAGTAACTTATTCTAATTGTTATGTAATAGAGCCACCAAAAGACAGTATAGAAGATATTTTTGACACTGCAAAAAAACTTGCTAGAACTTTTAGTTATGGTGGAGGGGTTGGAATTGATATTTCAAAATTAAGACCCAAAGGTGCAAAAGTAAATAATGCTGCAAAATATACAACTGGAGCAGTGTCTTTTATGGAACTTTATAGCATGACGACAGGTTTGATTGGTCAAAGAGGTAGAAGGGGAGCTCTTATGATTTCTATGGATGTAAATCATCCGGAAATAGAGGAATTTATAGATATAAAAACTGATTTGGAGAAGGTTACTAAAGCAAATATTTCTGTAAGAGTAACAGATGAGTTTATGCAAGCTGTAAAGGAAAAAAAGTTGTATAATTGTACTTTTGAAGTTGAAACTACTGGAGAAAAAATAGTCAAAATAGTAAATGCATATGATTTGTTTAATAAGTTTGTTAAAAATAACTGGGATTATGCAGAACCAGGAATATTATTTTGGGACAAAATAAAAACATATAACCTTATGAGTGAAGATAAGTCTTTTTGTTTTTCAGGTGTAAATCCTTGTGCAGAAGAGCCACTTCCAAGTGGAGGAAGCTGTTTGCTTGGCTCAATAAACTTATCAGAGTTTGTAATACAACCATTTGGGGAACATGCTACCTTTGATATTAATAAGTTAAAATCTTGTGTTAGAGAAGCTGTGGTAGCTTTAAATGATGTATTAGATGAGGGATTAAATTTACATCCATTACAAGAACAAAGGGATAGTGTCTATAAATATAGACAAATAGGATTAGGTGTAATGGGTATTGCTGACATGCTTATAAAGATGGGGATAAGATATGGTTCTGATAAATCTTTAGAATTGTGTGATTTAATTGGTAAAACTATGCTTAACGAAGCTGTAAAACAATCAGCTTTGATTGCTAAAGAATATGGCACATTTAGTGAGTATAAATATGAAAATATTTCTAAATCTAGATTTTTTATAGAAAACCTAAACGATGATATTAAAGATATGGTTGAAAAGTATGGGCTTAGAAACTCACAACTTTTAACTATACCTCCTACAGGTTCTATATCTACAATGATAGGTATTAGTGGAGGAATAGAACCTATATTTAATCTTTCATATATAAGAAAAACTGAAAGTTTGCATGATGAAGATGTGTATTATAAAGTATATACTCCAATAGTTAAAGAATATATGGATAAAAAAGGCATTACAGATGAAGAATGTTTACCAGATTTTTTTGTTACTGCTATGAATATAGGATATGAAGAAAGAATAAATATGCAAAAAGTATGGCAAAAGTATATTGATGCTTCTATATCATCTACAATAAATATACCTTTTGAAACTACAATTGAAGATGTTTTCAACATATATGTTAAGGCATGGGAAGCTGGTCTTAAGGGAGTGACAATATTTAGAGATGGATGCAAAAGGAGTGGAATCTTAATAAATGAAAAAAAAGAAGATAATAAAAAAGAAAATAACAAAAAAGAAGATAATAAAAAAGAATCTCATAAAAATAATAAAGAAGAAAAAGATAATAAAGAAGAAAAAGATAATAAAGAAGAAAAAGCCAAAGAATTAAAAAGTAAAAATTTTGAAGAAGAAGAAAAGTTTGTATGCCCTGAGTGTGGTAGTGAAGGAATAGCACATACAGGTGGATGTAGTATATGTTTAAAATGTGGATATAGTGGATGCAATTAAATTCTAAGTTAGTGAGTTTTTAATATATTTAAGAGAAGAATATTTTTACAGGTGAAAGATGAGGGGATAGCATGCAGAACAAGAGTGTGAGGGAGATTAAAGAAATAATTGAGGCTTTAGAAGTTGAAAAGTATATGGAATATATAGAAATATTAAGAGTGGACGAAAGAAAATCTGTTCAAAGTTTGGCTATAAAACTTGCTAAGAAACTAGATAATATTAGAAAAGAAGCAGAAAGATTAGAAACTATAAATACGTTTGAAAATGAAGGATATAGTAAAGGATATTTATATATTGGAGGAATTGATGAAGCTGGAAGAGGACCACTTGCAGGTCCTGTTGTAGCTTCTGTTGTAGTGTTTAAGAAAAATACAAAAATAGAAGGCGTAAATGATTCTAAGAAACTAAGTGAAGCAAAAAGAGATGAGCTTTTTGAAGTAATAAAAAAAGAAGCATTAGATTATGGAATAGGGATAGTAAATAACGAAGAAATAGATGAATTTAACATATTAAATGCCACGTATATGGCAATGAAAAAAGCAATAAATTGTTTAAAACAAACACCAGATTACTTACTTGTTGATGCAGCGACAATACCAGGAATTGATATAGTTCAAAATCCAATTATAAAGGGAGATTCAAAATCTATATCAATAGCAGCAGCAAGTATATTAGCGAAAGTTACTAGAGATAGTATAATGTATCAATATGATAGAGTATATCCAGAATATGGATTTAAATCTCATAAGGGATATGGAACAAAAGAACACTATGAAGCTATTGAAAAACATGGGATAACTCCTATACATAGAAAAAGCTTCTTGAAAAATATACTATAAACATAATATGATATAATATATATTATATAAATTACTATAATTAATGGGGGATTAGATATGGATTATAATGAACTATTAAAAAATGCTAGAGAAAATTTAAATGGAAGTTGTAAAGTTTGTAAAGTTTGTAATGGAGTTGTCTGTGCAGGTGAAGTACCTGGTATGGGAGGTAAAGGAAGTGGTTCTTCTTTTATAGAAAATAGCAAGAGTTTAGAAAAAGTAAAAGTAAATATGAGAGTAATACATGATGTTTCAAATCCTGATACATCTATAGAAATGTTCGGAAAAAAAATGAGTGCTCCTATATTTGCAGCTCCAGTAACAGGAACTACTTTAAATATGGGTGGAAAAATAAATGAAAGAGATTACATAGAACCAGTAGTTGCAGGATGTGTCAATAGTGGTATCTATGCAATGGTTGGAGATACAGCAGTAGATGCATTTTTAATGGAAAATTTAGATGTAGTTAAAAAGTATAATGGTGCTGGAATTGTATTTATTAAACCTTGGGACAATGAAAATATTATAAAAAAAATAAGATTGGCTGAAGAAGCTGGAGCATTTGCAGTTGGAGTTGATATAGATGCTTGTGGTTTAGTAACTTTATCAATACATGGAAAACCAGTACTTCCTAAAAATGTTGACCAAATAAAAGAATTAGTTAAATCTACTAAATTACCATTTATATTAAAGGGAATAATGACTGTAGAAGATGCGTTAATGGCAGTTGAAGCAGGTGTAGATGCAATTGTTGTATCAAATCATGGAGGAAGAGTACTTGACTGTACTCCCGGAGCATGTGAAGTTTTACCAAAGATTGCTGAGTCTGTTAAAGGTAAAGTTACAATACTTGCAGATGGTGGAGTTAGAACAGGGTTGGATGTATTAAAAATGATAGGTCTAGGGGCAGATGCAGTATTAATAGGAAGACCTTTTGTAACAGCTTCATTTGGTGGAGCAACTGATGGTGTAGAAACTTATGTAAATAAACTTCAATCAGAATTAAGTGGTTCTATGATATTAACTGGATGTCAAACTATAAAAGATATTGATGGAAAAGTTATATACAAATAAATTTTTATACAAAAAAGAGGAAAAATTATTTTAATGTAGAACAATTATACAAAGGGGGAATTTATATGAGTAAAAAAGCTTATGAAGAAGCCTTAGTAGAATTGGAAAAATTTATTGATGAGAGAAAGCAAATAGTTAAAAGTGCGGAGGAATGTATCGATAAGTACATAGTTGACAGAACGCTACCTTTTGATTACAAAGATAAATGTGTGGAATGGCAACAAGAGTTACTTGACATTGCAGAAGCACAGATTTTAGAAGCAAATGAATTGAATGTATTATTGGAAGAAAAAAAGGAACTTGAGGAAGATTAGATTTTGTTGACCAAGTGTAAATCATATTACTGACTTACACTTGGTTTTTTGTTGTATAAAATATATTCTAATTAAGATGGCTTTATAAACACTAGATTAGGAACACTAGATTATGAAATCTAAAGTAAAATATGGTAATAAATATGATTAATCTAAAAAATAAAACCAGTCTTAAAGACTGGTTTAATTATTATTTTTCGGATTTAGAATATGTTTTTTCATTTCTTCTAATACGATTGTATAGGATTTACATTGAGCAGCAGCTAATTCCGACAAAGCAAATCTCTGAGCTTTATTTAAAAAGTCCTTATCTGTACTACATAATTGTTTTGAACAATCTTGTATCATAAGCATCTTAATTAATTTTACAATCTCAAAGATATCTCCTGAATGAAATTTATCATGGTATAATTTAAGCCGCTTCTTTCTATCAAAAATCCATATAGCATCTGTTTTGTTAATAGATTGGATAAAATTATCAATTTCATTTTCGTTCATAATTGGACGGACACCAATCTTGTCAGCATTCAGAACAGGAATAGAAATTTTAAGAGTACTATTGAAAATGACAGTTAATTCGTAGTATTTCTGCATATGTTTATTTATTTCCTTGGTTACAATATCACTTACATAACAGGCTCCCTCTTTTGGATACATCACACTTTCACCGATATTATACATATGTTAGTTATACCTCCAAACTGAATTTTAGATATTGCAATTTGGGTACAATGCTTTAATTATCTAATAATTAATATTATATCATAAAACTATTGACAAGTCAAAAATATTAATATATAATACTAAGTTTAGCATCAAAAGTGGTTAAAACCAACTATAAAACTAACTATAAAAATATAATATAAAATAATTTAACATCTTGAAATATTATGTTAGTATTGTATAAAATTATATACTAACTATATTTAGTAATCATTAGTTTTTTGCAAAATCTCTTAATTTAAAACTTCCAGCTGTTACAAATACTATTCCAATAAGTATTAGAACGATTACATTTATTAAAATGCTATCATTGCTTTTAATAGCGTTTATAGTCCAGTAAAAAGGTGTAAGCTTTGATAGATTAGCCATAAATGATAATTCATTCATTGATGGTATCAGACTAGATATAGATATAGCTAAACCTATTAAAGAATAAAATGTAGTTACAAGGCTTATAGAGTTTTCATTTTTGAATACTCTAGCTATACAAAATACAAATCCAGTGGAAACAAAACTATTTGCTAGTACAATCATTAATACATTTAGAGTTAATTTAAAATCTCCAACAAATGTAAGGCATCCAAGTATTAAAGTGTATACAATTGCTTGAATAAAAAATAAGCCTAAGAGTATGCTAAAAATTATTTTTATATCTTTATGTTTTGTAGAAATAAGCCTTCTTAAAACATTTGATTTTTTTAATGAAAATAAGTCAGAAGCAAGATGCGCTGCGTTAATATACATAAAATAACATATTAAGAAAACTGGTAAAAATAAATTTGTGTTTTTATCAGGTTTGTTGTCAACTATAGTTGTTTTAGTTAATTTTTCATCCAGATTTCTATCTATTTTTGATTTTAAAGAATTATTGATAAAAGATTCTATTTCTGATTCTGCCCAAAGACTACCACCACCATTTTCAGTTTTAAAACATTTAACAGCAGGTCTTTTTAAGTTATCTATATCAGTTGAAAAATTTTTGTCTAAAACAAATACTGCAGAAACTTTATTATTTTTTAGTAAGTTCATAGCTTTATCTTCTTCATTTAATCTAAATGTGTTTTCCTTTAACTTTGAATTATTTATCAATTTATGTTCATATTTTCCTGAAGAGTGAGATACAACTGCTACTGGAGAAAAGTACATAGATTGATTGTCTGATTTACTAGAAAAAAGGTTAAGAGAAACAACTAATATAATAGGAATCATAACCATACTAGCTAAAAGAGAAGGATTTTTTATATATCTTTTTATATTTGCAAGAATTAATCTAATCATTATTAAATCTCCCTCCATTTATATTTTTCTTTTACAATAGAGAATATAATCAATATTGTAGAGGCAACTAAGCATGTTACAATTAAATTACTTATTGAACTTAAAGTATTGAAGCTTTCATAGTCACTATATAGAGCTCCTATCAAATAAGTTGGAGATAAACTAGTAAACTTAGTAAAAGTTTCACTTATCATGTTAAAAATACCTCCAAAAATTGTCTGTAAGAAAAGTAACATATAAACTATGAATGTACCATATTTTTTACTAAAAAAACTAGTTACAAAAGTAGATATCGAAGTCATAAAATATGATGATAAAGCACATAGTAAGGTCAATATGGCAAGATTACCTTTAAATGTTATTCCTAGTATTCTAAAAAATAAAACATATAATAATAGAAATATAAATGAGTAAATCCATAAACCTACAAAGTCGTAAATTAAATACTGCACTCTAGTTATAGGCATAGAATAAAGTCTTTTTGAAAGCCCTTTTGATTCACTTATATAATTTGACAAAATATTATTCATTATGAAAATTATTACAAGGAATCCCAATGAAACTAAAGCAAAGTATTCATATGAGTTTTGTTCGATATCGCTTTTTATTATAGAAGTAGCAATAGAACTTTTATTAAACAACTTAGAAAAATCTTCTGAACTTAGTTTTTGAGAATTATTTAAATATAATTTTTCATGATAAGTATCTAATATGTTTTGAAGTAGTATTGCTAAGTCATCATTAGTTCCAAGTTTTTCTATATTTAAAGTATTTGATTTTTCATTTAGAATATTGTTTTCGTATCCCTTAGGTATTGTAAGTTTTAAATCTGCATCAGAATCATCTTTGTTTATTTTTAGTACAGAAGATAAATCATCTTTTAAAAAGTTTGTCAAATTACTTGATAACTTGGAACTATCTTTGTCATATACAACGATTGATATAGGTTCTGTTTTTATAGGATTTTGAAACATATCTCCTGTTACCATTCCAAGGAACCAAGCTAAAAGTAAAGGAAGAGCCAAGAAATATAGCAAACTAATCATGAAGGAACTTTTCAGACCTTTTAACATAGTTTTTACACTTATATATAATTTCATAAAATCACCCCTATTAGTCTCTTAAATTTTTACCTGTTAGATTTAAGAATACATCTTCTAAACTAGGTTCTTCATAAGATATACGTACTACCTTTGAATTGTTTTTATCAACAGCAGAAAGTGCATCTGTTAGCAGAAAGTTTTTATCTACATCTAATGCTATTACTGAAGTATTTTCTAAAACAGATATAACTCCTTTAGTATTTTTTAAATCAAATATAAGTTGAGCATTTATATTTTTTATTTCCATAATTAATTTTGTACTTGTAGATACTATTGATTTTAGATAATTATTATCCCCAAAAGCAACTTCTTTACCTTCATCCATAATAAAGATTTTAGAACAAAGATGTTCAACTTCTTCCATATAATGAGATGTATATATAATAGTAGTTTTTTGTTTTTCAGATATATCTTTTATAAAATTAAAAATGTGATTTCTTGATTGAGGGTCAACACCTACAGTTGGTTCATCTAATATTAATATTTTAGGGTGGTTTAAAAGTGCTATCCCAATATTTAATCTTCTTTGCATACCACCAGATAATTTTTTTACTTTTTTCTTTTTAACTTCAGCTAGACCTGTAACTTCCAAGGCCTCATTGATTCTCTCTTGAAGTAACTTGCCCTTCAATCCATAGAAAGCTCCAAAGTATTCTAAGTTATCAAAAGGAGTTAGTGTTTCCATAATTGCTAATTCCTGTGGAACTAATCCTATTATAGATTTTGCACTCATAGGATCTGCTGACAAATCTATACCATTTATTTGAATATTACCGCTATTTGGTAAAGTAAGATTGGTAATTATACTTATAAGTGTAGATTTACCAGCACCATTTGGACCAATAAGTCCAAATATTTCCCCTTCTTTAACAGAAAAGCTAATGTTATCAAGTGCTAACTTATCATTAAATCTTTTTGTTATATTATTTACTTTAACTATATCCATAAAAATCCCTCCCAAAATATTTTTGTGTAATTTAAAAATCTATAATATTATAATAAAGAATTAATAGGTGTATTTCTATTACTATAAGTCACTAAAAAAAGTGACTTAAGTCACTTTATAGTTTTATATTTATTATAAGTTAAGTTTTTTAAAATTTTGTTTATAGTTTAGCTTTTTTATTGACATATTATATTACAATTTTATTTTTGAAAGCAAATATAGCCAATTGAGTCCTATCTCTGAGTTCCAATTTACCTAAAATATTAGTTATATTATTTTTTATGGTACCCTCAGATAAAAATAATTCTTGACTTATTTCTTTATTACTAAGCCCATCTGCAATTAACTTAACTATGGATATTTCTTTTTCAGTTAAATTATATATATTAGAAATATGTTCGTGTTCGACAGTTTTTTCAACTGACATAATTTTTTCAATTACATTTTTGTCAAGTACAACATTGCCAAAAAATGAAGAGCGTATTCCCTCATGTAACACTTCATCAGAGCTGTCTTTTAAAAGGTAACCTGAAGCTCCAAATTTCATTGCATCCTTTATATATTCATCATCATTAAATGTAGTTAAAATTAATAGTGCTATTGACTCATCATATTCTTTTATAAGTCTTGTACCTAAAACACCATCACAAATATTCATTCTAATATCCATAAGAACAACATCTACCTCATTTGACTTACAAAATTCTAAAGCCTCATATCCATTAGAGGCATCTCCAATTATCTCCAAATCATCATAAGATGACAATATAATCTTAAGACCTTTCCTAATTAGTTTTTCATCATCAACTATAAGAACTTTGATTTTACTCAAAAAAATCACCCCCTAAAAATTTGGGAAAAGAAGCTCTAATTGTAAATCCATCATTGTGATTATCAAATTCAACTTTTCCATTTAGTTCATATATTCTTTCGCTAATACTGTTAATTCCATTTCCTTTTTTTATATTTTCACATCCTATACCATTATCACTAATCGTAACTATAAGATTTGAAGGATTAAATGTTATAAAAATTTTGATTTTACTTGCTTTTCCATGTCTTGATGCATTGGAAAGCGATTCTTGAATAAGTCTATATAAAGCTATAGACTGAGCTCTAGATAGGTTCCAAGTGTTTTTTGATATAGTTAGTCTTACATTAATATTTGTAAGCTTAATAAAGCTTTTAATTAGTTCTTTAATTTTAAATAAATTTTGATAATTTTCATATTCAATAGGTTTTAACTCAGATATAGCTCTTCTAACATCTTGAAAACTTTCATTTACGAATTCTCTGAGTTCATGTACTAAATCAGATACTTCTGGCTTATCAGTTAAGAACTTTTCTATAGCACTTAGCTGTATTATTGTTGTAGAAAGAGAATGTCCAACACTATCATGTATTTCTCTAGATATTCGGTTTCTCTCTTTTAAAATGGCTAGTTCTTCTATAGAACTTGCATAAATTTCTAAATCAGAATTAGATTTTTTTAATTTATCTTTAGAAATTCTAAGTTTATCATAAAGGTTTTGATTGTATAATTTAGATATATTTTCACTTTCTATATATATAGAAAGTATAGATATAATCAATAATATTGAACTTGATTCCAACGCTAGATACAAGTTTTTGTCTAAACTAATAATAAAAGAAGATACTATAATGAAAAACAATAATATGTATTTGTATTTTTTATTTATAAAAAATGATATGTCCAAAATTAAAGGAACAAAGTAAACTGAATTAAAAGTCTTTGTACAATTATATAATATGAAAATTAAAGCAAATTCTAAAAAATAAGAAATAAGTACAAGTCTACTATTATTTGATAAAGAAAAAAATCTGACTTGATTATTTATTATAATTAGAAATAATATTATTATGGTTATAACTGGATACAATATATTTTCAGTAGTGTTTAAAGAACTTACAAGTACTATAAATAGGGACAAATATCGTATAAAAGTAACTAATTTTTTTCTATTCATTAAAAGGACTCCTCCATAAAAATAAACTTTCCTTATGAAAACTAGGATAATATCATAAAAGAATAAAGTCAATAGAAGTATCTATTAATATTAATAGAAATAAAATCAATCTAAAAAATTTGAATAGTTAAATCGTATACTGACCATAATCAAAAAGTAAAAATTTAATGTATTGGAGTAAAAAATGAATAACAAAGAAAAAGGTGATTTTGGAGAAGAAGTAGCAATTAATTATTTGTTATCAAAAGGTGCAAAACTACTAGAAAAAAACTACAGATTAAAGATTGGAGAAGTAGATATAATAGTAAGGATAGGTGATGAAATTGTATTTGTAGAAGTAAAATCAAGGTCTAATTTAAGGTATGGTTATCCTTGTGAATCTGTAAATTTCAAGAAGAGAAAAAAGATAGTTGAGATTGCTAAATACTATATCACAAAAAATAATTTACATAATATTCCCATAAGATTTGATATTGTAGAAGTCTATTTATCAGAAAAAAGAGTAAATCACATAATGAATGCTTTTTAAGAAAGATAAAGGTTTGGAAAGGATTATTATATGTTAAGTATTATTAACTCAAGTAATTTAATAGGAATTGAAAGTTTTCTAGTAAAGGTTGAGGTGGATACAAGTAATGGTATACCTAGCTTTAATATTGTCGGTCTTCCAAGTAAGGAAATTAAAGAGGCGAGAGAGAGAGTTAAATCAGCTATTATAAATAGTGGATATAAATTTCCAAATACAAGAATTGTTGTAAATTTATCACCAGCAGATATAAAAAAAGAAGGTGCTTTTTTAGATTTATCAATAAGTATAGGTCTTTTAAGAGGGTTAATAGAAAAAGATGAAAATTATATAAGAGAAAGTATGTTTATAGGAGAATTATCACTAGATGGAAAAATAAGAAAAGTAAGAGGGATATTACCAATAATTATAGGTGCAAAAACCCAAAATATAAAGCGTATTTTTATACCAGTTGACAATATAAGAGAAAGTTTATTTATAGAAGAAATTGATATAATACCTATTAAAAGTTTAAAAGAATGTATAGGGTTTTTAAATGGAGAAATAAAAGTCGATAAAGAAAAAATAATGTCTTTTTTAAATGAAGAAATAGAAACAAATGGGAATTATACATATTGTAAATATCCTGAGTTTTATGATACAAAAGAAAGCAAACATGATGAAGATTTTAAGGATGTTAGAGGAAATTATTTTATAAAGAGAAGCGCAGAGATAGCCGCTGCTGGAAATCATAATATGCTTATGATTGGGCCTCCAGGTTCAGGTAAAACAATGATTGCAAAACGAGTAATAACAATTTTGCCAGATATAAGTATAGAAGAGATGATAGAAGTAAGTAAGGTTTATAGTGTATTGGGTATGATAGATGAAAATAAAGGCATAATCGATAAGAGACCTTTTAGAGCGCCTCATCATACAACTACAAAGCAGTCTTTAATTGGTGGAGGAACAGATGCAAGACCTGGAGAAGTAGCACTAGCACATAGGGGGATTTTGTTTTTAGATGAAATCGCTGAATTTGATAGGAAAATACTTGAGACTTTGAGACAACCTATAGAAGATGGGTATGTAAATATATCTAGAGTAAAGTATAGTACAAAATATCCCTGTAGAGTATTACTAATTGCAGCTATGAATCCATGTCCATGTGGTTATTATATGTCAAATACAGAGTGTAGATGTAGGAGTAATGAAATTAATAAATACATAAATAAAATATCAGGACCATTATTAGATAGGTTTGATATTTTTGTAGAAGTAAATACTGTAAAATATGATGATTTAAATTCATCAAAACAAGAAGAAAGTTCTCAAAAAATAAAGACGAGAGTAGAAAATGCTAGAAAAATACAAATAAATAGATTTAAAGAAGATAATATAAAAAATAATAGTGAAATTAAGGCTTCTAATTTATTAAAATATTGTAAATTAGAAAAAGAAGCTTCAAAAATGGCTAAAGTAATATTTAATAAATATAACTTAAGTAGTAGAAGTTATACAAAACTTTTAAAGATGGCAAGAACAATAGCTGATTTAGAAGGAATAGAGTTGATAAATTCACAGTGTATTATAGAAGCTTTTTCATTTAGAAGAGCTTATTATAGCTATTTTAAATAAGTTTTTGAGGTGTATTTTATGGAGAAAAAAGATATCTATTTATGGTTAAAATCAATTAGTGGAATAACAACAAAAACAATTGAAATAATAGAAAATAATATAGTAAATATTGAAGATATATTTGATTTTTCTGAAAAAGAAATATATAATTTAAAAAATATAAGCTTGAATATTAGAAAAAATATAGTAAAATATAGAGGTCACGCTTATTTAGAAAATATAAAAGAACTACTTTACAAAAAAACAATTAAATATATTTGCCAATATGACGAAGAATATCCTGAAAATTTGAAGAATATATATAATGCTCCAAAGTTATTATTTTACAAAGGTGACATAAGTTTAGTTAATAATAATTTCAATATAGCTATAGTAGGTTCAAGAAAGCCTACAGCTTATGGAATTAATTGTGCAAAAACAATGAGTTGTCAATTGTCTCAATATGGAGTTAATATAGTAAGTGGATTAGCCATAGGAATAGATGCATATTCACATATAGGTTGTATGAATGGAAAATCTAAGACTATAGCGGTTCTTGGTTCAGGAGTAGACAACCCTCTTCCAAAACAAAATTTACATTTATCAAATAAAATATTAGAAAATGGGGGACTATTATTATCAGAGTATAATATTAACTCAACAGTAGCTCCATATCATTTTTCTAATAGAAATAGAATTATTAGTGGATTAAGTGATGGAGTAGTGGTTGTAGAAGCAGCAATACGAAGTGGTGCATTAATAACAGTAGAGTTTGCTCTTGAACATGGAAAAAATGTTTTTGCAGTACCTGGTAATATAAATTCTCAAATGAGTAGAGGATGTCATAAAATTATAAAAGAAGGTGCGAAATTAATTGAAAATATAGATGATATTTTGAATGAGTATAACATATTTAATATTATCAATAAAAAAATAAATCAAAAATATGATAATATAAGTTTAAATGCCAAGTCTAAGCAAATAATTGAAGCTATAAAAAGAGAAGGAAGCTTGCATATAGATAGTATTTGTGATTATACTGGTATAGAAATAAAGTATGTAAATTCAATAATCAATGAATTAGTACTAAATGAGTTAGTAATAGAGATGAATAATAAAACGTACAGTTTAAATGTATAAATTAAGATTAGGTAGTGGGGGTGTGTGGTTTTATGGCCAAAACATTAGTCATCGTAGAATCGCCTGCAAAAGCTAAGACCATAGAAAAATTTTTAGGTAAAAGTCATTATACAGTAAAAGCATCAGTTGGTCATGTTAGAGATTTACCTAAAAGTAAATTAGGTGTAGATATAGAAAACAATTTTGAACCTCAATATATAAATATACGAGGAAAAGGCGATGTAATAAAGGAATTAAAAAAAGAAGCTAAAAAATCTAAACAAGTGTATCTAGCAACTGACCCTGATAGAGAAGGTGAAGCTATATCATGGCATTTAGCTCATATACTAAATTTAGATGAATCTGATGATTGTAGAATTGAGTTTAATGAAATAACTAAAGATGCAATTAAAAAAGCAATTAAGCATCCTAGAAATATTGATATAAACTTAGTAGATGCACAACAAGCTAGAAGAGTATTGGATAGACTTTTAGGATATCAAATAAGCCCTATATTATGGCAAAAGGTTAGAAAAGGTCTTAGTGCAGGTAGAGTACAATCAGTAACAACAAAATTAATTTGTGATAGAGAAAAAGAGATAAAAGCGTTTATTCCAAAAGAATATTGGACAATAGATGTTGAAGCAAAGACAGCAAAAGATAAAGATATAACTTTAAAATTTTATGGCAAGAACGATGAAAAAATTGAATTAGAAAATGAAGATGCTGTTAATGAAATACTAAAAGAAATGGAAGGAAAGGATTTAAAAGTTGAAAAGATAGAATCTAAATCAAGACGTAAATCAGCTCCAAAACCATTTACAACAAGTATGCTTCAACAAGAAGGTGCAAATAAGTTGTTTTTTACTACTAAAAAAACAATGATGATAGCGCAAGAACTATATGAAGGTATAGATATAGAAGGTGAAGGCACTGTTGGTCTTATATCATATATAAGAACTGATTCTAAGAGAATATCTGATGAAGCAAAAGAAAAAGCTAAGAATTATATAATAAGTGACTTAGGTGAAAATTATTATAAAAACCCTGTAGAAAAAAAAGAAAAACCAGACACTAAAAAGGTTCAAGATGCACATGAGGCAATAAGACCAACTTCCGTTGATAGAACTCCTGATAGCATAAAAGCTTCATTGAGTAAAGACCAATATAAGCTGTATAATTTAATTTGGAGAAGATTTATAGCAAGTCAAATGGAGGATTCAGTATTCGATATACTAAATGTAGAATGTAAGGCTGGAGATATTGTATTTAAAGCCACTGGTTCAAAAATGAAATTTGATGGATATACTAAGGTATACAATTTTTCAGAAAGAGAAGATAAGATTCTACCAAGTATAGAAAAAGGAGATATATTAAGTATAGAAAATATATTGCCAGACCAACATTTTACACAACCACCAGCAAGATATACAGAAGCCAGTTTGGTAAAAACATTGGAAGAACTGGGAATTGGTAGACCAAGTACGTATGCTCCAACAATAGCTACTATATTAAATAGAGAATATGTTGAAAAGCAAGGCACAAGTCTATGTCCAACAGAACTTGGAATAATAGTTACTGATATTTTAGAAAATAATTTTCATAAATTTATAGATGTAGATTTTACTGCTGATATGGAAAGTAAGCTTGATGTCATAGAAGAGGGAAATACAGATTGGAAAGAAATTGTATCTGAAGCATATGCACCACTTAAAGAAGCCATTGAAGAAGCACTTGAGAATATAGAAAAAATAAATATGGATGAAGAAACTGATGAAATCTGTGAAAACTGTGGCTCTAATATGGTTATAAAATATGGTAGGTTTGGAAAGTTTATGGCTTGTAAAAACTATCCTGATTGCAAAACGACTAGACCAATTATGAATAAAATTGGTGTTAAATGTCCAAAATGTGAAGAAGGAGAAATTATCCTTAGAAAATCCAAAAGAGGGAAAGCTTTTTATGGATGTTCTAATTATCCAAACTGTGACTTTGTAGCTTGGAATAAGCCAACAGGAGAGTTTTGTGAAAAGTGTGGTTCATATATGGTTGAAAAAGTGACTAAATCTGAAACGAAAACAGTATGCTCCAATAAAGAATGTAACAAAGAGTCAAAAGAGCATAATGACGGAAAAGAGTGAAAATTGAAAAAAATCACATAATTATCTTGAAAAAGGTTCCAAACTATGATAATCTTTCAAGTGTGAACAACTAATATAAAAATAAATTTTCATTAAAAGTGAGAATAATATTAGAAAATATAAAGGTTATTAAAAGGCCTAAATTTCATGAGGAGATGATTAAATGGCAAGTGAAGTATTACAAAAAACAAGAAAAATAAATAAAACATTACAAACAAGTGGTGGAAGCAGTGTCTCTTTTGATTTACTGGCCGGAGCATTAGGAGATGTATTAAATTCTAATGTTTATGTAGTAAGTGCAAAAGGTAAAGTTCTAGGGCTTCATTTAAATGATATTGAAGATAGCTCAGTTATAGAAGACGAATATACTAAGCAAAAAAAATTCTCAGAAGAATATACTCAAAACTTATTAAAAATTGATGAGACACTAGAAAACTTAAATGGTGAGAAGATATTAGAGATTTTCCCTGAAGAACAAGGAAGATTACAAAAATATACTACTGTAGTACCAATATTAGGAAGTGGACAAAGACTTGGAACATTAGTACTTTCAAGATATTCAATGTCATTTAATGATGATGATTTAGTGATAGCTGAATACAGTGCAACTGTTGTTGGTCTTGAGATATTAAGAGCAATAGGTGAAGAATTAGAAGAAGAAATGAGAAAAAAAGCTGTAGTTCAAATGGCAATAGGCACTCTGTCCTACTCCGAGCTTGAAGCAGTTGAACATATTTTTGCTGAATTAGACGGTAAAGAAGGCTTACTTGTAGCAAGTAAAATAGCTGATAGAGTTGGTATAACTAGGTCAGTTATAGTAAATGCACTTAGAAAATTTGAAAGTGCAGGTGTGATAGAATCAAGATCATTAGGTATGAAAGGAACTCATATAAGAATACTTAATGATAAACTTACAGATGAATTAAAAAAATTAAAAAACAATCAATAATCTAAATTTTATAGATTGTGATTAGAAAAGGTATCTATTTCAAATAGATACCTTTTTTAGACGGATTATTGGGATAATAATCATGAAATATTTTTTTTGAATAGGAGTGGGAATATGCCTTTAGCAGATAAAATAAGACCAAAAACAATGAATGATGTAATAGGTCAAAGTCATATAATTGGTAATGGAAAAATACTGTCTAAGATATTACAGACTAATTTTTTGCCAAATATGATATTTTTTGGTCCACCAGGTGTTGGAAAAACTACTGTAGCAGAAATTGTCGCAGAAAAAAGCAATAAAAATTTTTATAAAATAAATGCCACTAATTCATCACTAGAAGATATAAAAAAAGTAATAGCAGAACTTGGAAGTATAAGTAATATAAATGGGGTTTTACTATATATAGATGAGATACAAAGTTTTAATAAAAAACAACAGCAGTCGATATTAGAATTTATGGAAAATGGTAGTATAACTTTGATTGCTAGTACTACAGAAAATCCATATCATTATGTATATAAAGCTCTTCTAAGTAGAGCGACTATATTTGAATTTAAGCCTTTAGAAAAATTAGATATAGAAAAAGGCTTAAGAAGGGCAATTGAAGTTTTAAATGAAAATAGTTATATGGATATTGAATGTAATAATGATGCTATTGAGGATATAGCTATTATCTCTGATGGAGATATGAGAAGGGCTTTAAATGCTTTAGAATTAGTAGTTTATTCAACTAAACCAAATAAAGATAACATAATCTATATAGATTCAGATGTAGTAAAAAAATCTACATTTAATAAAATTATAAACTATGATAAAAATGGTGATAGTCATTATGATATTTTAAGTGCATTTCAAAAATCTATAAGGGGAAGTGACCCGCAGGCATCCATACACTATTTAGCAAGACTTATAAAAGGTGGAGATTTAATAAGTATCTGTAGGAGACTTTTAGTAATAGCTAGTGAAGATATAGGTTTAGCTTATCCAAATGCAGTTGTTATTGTAAAAGCCTGTGTAGATTCAGCTATGCAGCTTGGATTTCCTGAAGCAAAAATACCATTAGCAGAAGCTACTGTTCTTTTAGCTACATCACCAAAATCTAATTCTGCATGTATGGCAATAATGAAAGCATTAGATGAATTAGATAGAGAGTTTGTTAAAGACATACCAAACAGTATAAAAGATGCTCATTATTCTGGTTCTAAAGATATAGGTAGAGGATGTGGATATAAATATCCTCATAACTTTAAAAATCATTATGTAAAACAACAGTATTTGCCAGATAGCATAAAAGATAGTATTTACTACATACCACAAGAAAACAAAACTGAAAAAAATATAAAGAAATATCTAGAATATTTGGATAGCGATTTTTAAGTTGCATTTTATGTATCGGGGGTAGATATTATGGTTATAAAGCTTAACTCAAGTTATCATAGTAGAGTTATGAAATATTTAAAAAAAGAACCTGAGTACAATTTATTTATAATAGGGGATATTGAAAGATATGGATATGGAAATAACTTTTTAAATTTATGGGCAGATATAGGTTTAAATGGTGAAATCAGAGCAGTACTACTTAAATATTTTGAATTTATGATGTTTTATTCAGATGGAGAGTATGATGTTGAAGGCTTTTATGAATTGCTTTGTGACACTGATTACGAAGAAATTTCTGGAAAAATAAGTGCTGTAGATGCTTTAGCAAAGCGATTAGGGCTTGATAATTTAAAAATAGTTGATTTTTGTAAGCTTCGAACTAAAAAATTTTTAGTTGACAATCATTGTAATGAAAAGGTAAAGAGAATTAGACTTGGAAATCTAAAGAAAACAGTTAGGCTTTATGATTTGATAGATGAATTCCACAGTACAACTTTAGATAGTTTAAAAAATGGTTTAAGAACAGGTAGAGGATATTGTATAGAGATTAACAAAGAAGTAGTATCAATGGCAAAAAGTACATCAGAAAACAGGACTCATGCAATGATAATTGGAGTAGGTACACATCCTAAATATAGAGCTAGAGGGCTTGCTACAAAGTGTTTAATTAAACTATGTTCAGAACTTTTAAGAGAGAATAAAATGCCTTGTTTGTTTTATGATAATGAAGAAGCTGGAAAGATATATAAAAAATTAGGATTTGAAAACATTGGAAAATGGGGGATTTATTCAAAATAAAAAAATTAAAATTAATCTTGACAAAATTAGTAGGGTATAATAAAATTATGTTGAAAGTAATTCCTACTAAAACAGTATGAATTAGATTTCTATATAGAGGTGATAATGTATGAAGTTGTCTACTAAAGGTAGATATGGACTAAAGGCAATGTTTGAATTAGCACTAAATCAAGATAATGGACCAGTGTCATTAAAATTTATTGCTAAAAAGCAAAAAATATCGGACCAGTACTTAGAACAAATATTTTCATCTTTAAAAAAATCGGGTCTAGTAAAAAGTGTAAGAGGTGCTCAAGGAGGATATTTGCTTTCAAAGAATGCTGAAGACATAACAGTAGGAGATATACTTGTAGTATTGGAAGGTCCAGTTGCATTATCTGACTGTGTACTAGATGAAGATGTCTGTGAAAACTCAAACATGTGTGTAACAAAAATAGTTTGGGAAAAGATGAAAAAGGGTATAGAAGATGTTATAGATTCAATTACTCTTAAAGATATGATAAATGACTATAACAAAAATAAATTAGAAAATGATATAACAAATATAACTAAAAAATAGATTTGGAGATGAATGTAATGGAAAAAAGAAGATTGTATATGGATTATTCTGCAACAACACCTGTTAAAAAAGAAGTATTAGATGCAATGATGCCATACCTAACAGATTATTTTGGCAATGCATCTAGTTTTCACACATTCGGAAGAGAAGCAAAAGATGCTTTAGATAAAGCGAGAGAACAAGTAGCAGCCCTTATAAATGCTGAACCTAGTGAAATATATTTTACAGCAGGTGGTTCAGAAAGTGATAACTGGACATTAGAGGGTGTAGCTTATGCTAATAAAAATAAAGGTAATCATATAATAACTTCAAAAATAGAACACCATGCAATACTTCATACATGTGAATACTTAGAAAAACATCATGGATTTGAAATAACTTATTTAGATGTTGATAGCGAAGGAAAAATTGATTTAAAACAATTAGAAGATTCAATAAAAGATACTACTATACTAATAAGTATAATGTTTGCAAATAATGAAATAGGAACTATACAACCTATTAAAGAAATATCTGAAATAGCTAAAAAACACAGTATATTATTCCATACTGATGCAGTACAAGCTTCAGGTAATATTCCAGTAGATGTTAAAGAATTAGAAATAGATTTAATGAGTATGTCTTCACATAAAATATATGGACCAAAAGGTGTTGGAGCTTTATACATAAGAAAAGGTGTAAGACTTCATAACTTTGTCCATGGTGGAGCACAAGAAAAAAGCAAAAGAGCAGGTACAGAAAATATACCTGCAATAGTTGGATATGGAAAAGCAGCAGAATTAGCTAAAGCAAATATGCAAAACCATGTTGAGACTTTAACTCGTCTTAGAAATAAGTTAATAGATGGTGTTTTAGAAAGAATACCTTATACGAGAATAAATGGTAGTTTAGAAAATAGATTACCAGGAAATGCAAACTTTGCATTCCAATTTATAGAAGGTGAAGGAATACTTTTACTATTAGATATGTTAGGAATTGCTGGTTCAAGTGGTTCTGCATGTACTTCTGGTTCATTAGACCCTTCACATGTATTACTTGCAATAGGTTTACCACATGAAATAGCACATGGTTCATTGAGACTTACAGTTGGAGATTTTACAACGGATGATGATATAGATTATATATTAGAAAATTTACCAAAAGTTATAGAAAGACTTAGAAGTATGTCACCACTTTACGATGATGCAAAGAAACAAGGATTAGTAAAATAGACAAAATAGATAAGACATAAAAAATAGGCATAAATTAATGTAGGAGGAAAAAATAATGCAATATAGTGATAAAGTTATGGAACATTTTATGAACCCAAGAAATATGGGAGAAATTGAAGGTGCAAGTGGTGTAGGTGAAGTTGGAAATCCTACATGTGGAGATATAATGAAGATATTTTTAGACATAGAAGGAGACATAATAAAAGATGTTAAGTTTAAAACATTTGGCTGTGGTTCAGCTATAGCAAGTTCTTCTATGGCAACTGAAATGATAAAAGGAAAGACTATAAAAGATGCATTAGACCTTACAAATAAAGCTGTTGCTGAAGCTTTGGATGGTTTACCACCAGTAAAAATGCACTGTTCAGTTTTAGCAGAACAAGCTGTAAAAGCAGCACTTATAGACTATGCTAAAAAGAATAATATCCATATACCAGAATTAGATGGATATGTTATAGATGATGCTCATGACCATGATATTGAGGAAGAAGAATAAAATAAGGAATAATTTTCTAAAAAAAGTTTAAAATCATTTTAAAAAAGTGTATAATGGTATAGTAAGATGAAAAATAGCCGTTTTAAAGAAAACGGCTATTTTTTATTGTTAAAACTGCCATTCTAGCCCGTTTTGGAAATTAATCAAATAATAAAAAAATATACACATCCATAATATTTAAACATTAAAAAATATAAAAAATCTCAGCAAATCAATCGTTTACGAGGATTTCATATAAAAATATATTTTCAGAAATTTTTACTTAAAAATGCTATTTTCTTTAAAAAGGCACATTTCAACTAAATACAATATTAGGGGGAACAGTTATGAAAATACCAAAGAGGATAGCAGCAATACTTACTATATCATTAGTAGTTAGCAGTGCGACAACAGGCATATCAAGTGCTCAAACAAACAGTGATACACTTAAAGGTTCAGGTAGATGGGAAACTGCCATACAAATAAGTAAAAAAGGATGGGATACATCTAAAAATGTGATATTAGTTAATGATAATACTATAGTAGACGCATTGACTGCAACTCCTTTTGCTGGTTCTAAGAATGCACCAATTCTTTTGACACAAAACAATAAATTAGATGATAGAACTAAAGCAGAAATAATAAGGTTAAAAGCAGAAAAAGTATATTTAATAGGCGGGACAAAAACTTTAGGTTCAGAGGTAGAGACACAATTAAAATCATTAAAAATTGATACAGAAAGAATCTCAGGAAATGATAGATATCAAACTTCTTTAGAAATAGCTAAAAAATTAGATGAGTCTCTTGTAAGAAAAACAAGTAGTAATATTTCAGAGATAGTTGTAGTTAATGGAGAAAAAGGTCTTGCTGACGCAGTAAGTGTAGGAGCTGCGGCTGCTCAAAATAAAATGCCAATAATTCTTTCTAGTCCAGAAGATGGAATAAAACAATCAAATCAATTTATAAAAGATAAAGGTATAAAAACATCTTATGTAATAGGAGGAGTGCAGTCGATTTCAGAAGCTACAAAAAGCACTTTACCTAGTCCTAAAAGATTATCAGGAAAAGATAGAAATGAAACTAATGCGGCTGTTATAAGTGGATTATATGGTTCAAAAGAGTTGAAAAATGCATATATAACAAAAGATGGTATGAATAAACAAGGAGATCTTATAGATTCATTAGCAGTAGGTTCATTGGCAGCAAAAAATAATTCACCAGTAGTTTTAGTTGGAAATAAATTAAATAAAGAACAAGAAAAAGTATTAAATACTAAAAGCTTAAAAACAGTTACACAGGTTGGTGGTTCAGGCAATGAGAATGCTTTTTCTGAGATAAAAAAATCACAATCTACAACAACATATGAAGTTAAAAATATAGAAGAGTTAAAAATAGCTTTAGATAAAGCTGATGCAAATGATGTTATAAATATTAAGCCATCAGGAACTATGTCAAATGATTTATCATTGAGTACTAATAATTCAATTTCTGTAAATTTAAATGGTACATATACAGGTACGATAGTAGTAACTGCTCCAAATGCAGATATAGTAAATAAAGGTACAATAAATAAAGTTTTGGTTAAGGATAGTAAAGGTGGAACAATAATAAATGAAAGTGGAGCAAAAATAGAAAAAGTAGAAATACAAAATAATTCTAGCAATGTTGTAGTTAAAAACAACGGAAAAATAACAAACATAAAAAATGATGCTACAGGAACAAATATAAAAAATGAAGGAACAATAACTGACAAAGTAGAAGGTTCTCAGACTCCAAGTGTAGATGGCACTAAACCAGGTGGAAGTTCATCTGGAGGCTCTTCATCAAGTGGAGGAAGTTCAAGTGGTGGTTCATCTGTAAAAGATAAATTGATAACATCAATAACAGCACTTGATAATTCAATAAAAGTACAAAATGTAGAAAATGGAACGGAATTAAGTAAGTTAAACTTACCAAAAGAGTTATCAGCAACTGTGTCTGGAGTGGCTAATACAAAAGTAGGTGTAACTTGGAAAAGTACACCAGAATATGCTAGCCAAGTAGCAGGAAAGTATATATTTAGTGCAAGTCTATCAAGTGGATATAAGCTATCAGAAGGAGTATCACTTCCAACTATTACAGTAACGGTAGCTGAACCTGCTAAAGTGGAGACAATAAAGATTACTGATACTGATACATTAGAAGAAGCACTTGCTTTACAAGAAGATGGTCAAGTGTGGGAAATAAGTGGACAAATAGATGTTAAAAAGCCAGTTGTTATAGATAAAAAAATAGTTATAAATGGTATTAATAATGCTGAATTGAAAAAAGCTGTAGAATTTACTGATACTAAACCAGGGTACGAAAATATAGTAACAATAGACAGAAAAGATGGTGTAAAAATAAACAATCTAAAAGTAACAGGTTTAGATTCAGACAAATTAAATAAATCAGGAATGCATGTTTATTTATCACGAAATGTTGAATTAAACAATGTAACTTTAAATAATAATAAGGGGGCAGGTTTAATAGTAAATGGTTCATCAGTAATAGCTTCAAATCTTGTAACAAGTGGAAACGGATGGTATGGAGTTAATGTAGAATATGTAAAAGATGATGGAATTGTAAATGAAACTAATGCAAGACTAGATTTAACAGGTGATTGCAATATAAGTGAATATACTCCAATAAAAACTGACAACTATGATAAAGATAAAGTGATTATTAATGGATATGGAGATTGTACATTATCACAAGATTCAAAAACTGCTACTTGGGGTAAAGCTTCTATAACTATAAATGAAAATAATGATATAGCTAATATAACGGAAGAAAATAAAATAGATGAGGATGAAAATGGCAGTATACCTAAGTTTGAAAGTGTAGATGGTAGAACGCCTGTAAAGATTACACTAAATAAAGGCAAAAATGATTATAATAATGTAAGAGTTCAAATAAGTCCAGAAGAAGGTTCAGCAGACTTAGATGGAATACAACTAATTGCTAAGGATAGCAATGGGAACTGGTTTAACATAGTAAACACAGGATGGGGACCAAAGGAAGGTTTTCCATTGCAAGGTGCAACAACAGAAGTTTATCTAGTTGGAAATAAAGAAGGTACTTATAAGGTGAAAATAGAACTAGTTGATGTTAGTAATTCTAATAATATAATAACAGAAACAACAGCGTCAGTAGTGGTAGTTAATAAATAAAAAATTACCCTTAAATCTTTTAAAATTACCTAATAATATTATTTTTTTTAGAAAATAGAGCAAGCTATATTTTAAATAAATACAATGCTTGCTCTATATGGTATAATAATAAGTAATGCAAAAGATGAGGTGAAATTTGTTTATGAATAAAAAAGTAATGATAGGTATGAGTGGAGGAGTAGATAGTTCTGTAGCTGCATATCTTTTAAAACAGCAAGGATACGACGTCATTGGTGTTACTATGAAATTATGGCAAGACGATGACGAAGTTGAAAATGAAGGTGGTTGTTGCTCTTTATCAGCAGTTGAAGATGCTAGAAGAGTAGCAAATAAAATAGGAATACCATTTTATGTTCTTAATTTTAGAGAAGTATTTAAAGAAAAAGTAATAGATTATTTTATAGATGAATATTTAGAAGGAAAAACTCCTAATCCTTGTATAGCTTGTAATAAACATATAAAATTTGACGATTTTTATAAAAGAGCTAGACAAATAGGATGTGATTATGTGGCTACAGGTCACTATGCAAAAATAGAAAAAGATGAAGATACAGGAAGATATTTATTAAAAAAATCTGTTACAGATAAAAAAGACCAGACTTATGCACTTTATAATCTTACACAAGAACAATTAAAACATACACTACTACCAATAGGTGATTATGAAAAGGATAGAGTAAGAGAAATTGCTAAAGAAATGGGAATGGCAGTCCATAATAAACCCGATAGTCAAGAAATTTGTTTTGTTAAAGATAATGACTATGCAAATTATGTAAAAAAACATTCTGAAAAGCGTATTGAAGAAGGTTTTTTTGTAGATACTAAAGGAAATGTACTTGGAAAACATAAAGGGATACTATACTATACAATAGGACAAAGAAAAGGTCTTGGAATTACTTTTGGCAAACCAATGTTTGTAGTAGATATAAATCCAATAAATAATACTATTGTCCTTGGAGACAACGAAGAATTATTTAAAAAAGAACTTATTGCAAAAGATGTTAACTTTATATCAATAGACAAACTAGAAGAGCCATTAAGAGTTCAAGCAAAAATAAGATACTCTGCAAAACCATCACCAGCTACTATTTATAATGTTGGAGAAAATACTATTAAAATAGTATTTGATGAAGCTCAAAGAGCTATTACAAAAGGTCAATCTGTTGTAATGTACGATGGAGATATTGTAGTAGGCGGAGGAATAATAGAGAAAAGTTTATAAAAATATCTAAGAAACTTATAAAATAAGTAATATAGTCTATAAATCTAAAACAAAGTTTATAAAATAAATTTATTGTATATGAAAATATAGTATTGATTAATTTTGTAAAATTTAGTAATATAATTATTATATTAATTAAAAACAAATACAGTGATAAGGAATAGTAAAGTATTTGATGTCTTACAGAGAGAGGGAACATGCTGAAAGCCCTTAGAATAAAATATTTGAAGCAGCCTTTTAGTAGCAATTTTGAACAATGTACTTTGAATTAACAAGGTAGATTTAAGTAGAGATTGACGGTAGTTACGTTATAGCTAAGGTTTTCCGAAGATATCATAATTTTTTATGATAATTAGGGTGGTACCGCGATTGTCCTCGCCCCTATAAATTTATTTATAGGGACGAGGTTTTTTATTTAAACGAAAAAATATAATTTATTAGGAGGAACATAATATGGAAAAGATGGGACTAAACGAGATAAGAAGTAAGTTTTTAGAATTTTTTGAGTCAAAAGGTCACTATGTAGCAGATAGCTATTCTTTAGTACCAAACAATGACAAGAGTTTATTGCTTATAAACTCAGGTATGGCACCTTTAAAAAATTATTTTTCAGGTGTAGAAGTACCTCCAAGTTTAAGAATGTGTACATCTCAAAAATGTATAAGAACTGGAGATATAGAAAATGTAGGTATAACTGCAAGACATGCCACTTTTTTTGAAATGATGGGTAACTTCTCATTTGGAGATTACTTTAAAAGAGAATCAATTAAATGGGGATGGGAATTTGTCACAGAATGGCTAAGTATCCCAGAAGATAAAATATGGGTAACTGTATATGAAGAAGATGACGATTCTTATGATATATGGGCAAAAGAAATGAATTTTCCAGAAGAAAGAATGGTTAGACTTGGTAAAGATGATAACTTCTGGGAGATAGGTACAGGTCCTTGTGGTCCTTGTTCAGAAATATATTTTGATAGAGGAGAAGAATATGGATGTGATAATCCAGACTGTAAACCAGGCTGTGACTGTGACAGATACCTAGAATTCTGGAACCATGTATTTACTCAGTTTGATAGAGATGAAGAAGGAAACTACAGTTTATTAGAAAGTAAAAATATAGATACAGGTATGGGCCTTGAAAGAATGGGATGTATCATGCAAGGTGTGGACACTATCTTTGAAGTAGATACTATTAAGTCTATATTGGAAGCAGTTGAAAAGTTAACAGGAGTAAAATATGGAGTAAATCCAAAAAATGATATATCAATAAGAATAATAACTGACCATATAAGAGCTGTGACATTCTTAGTTAGTGATGGAGTACTTCCATCAAATGAGGGAAGAGGCTATGTTCTTAGAAGACTTCTTAGACGTGCTGCTCGTCATGGTAAACTATTAGGTGTAAAAGAATTATTCTTACAAAAACTGATAGATGAAGTTATAAAGGTAAATGATAAAGCATATCCAGTTTTAGTTGAAAAAGAAAGTTATATTAAAAAAGTTGTTGGAATAGAAGAAGAAAAATTCAATGAAACTATAGACCAAGGAACAGAAATATTGAACTCATATATAGAAGCATTAAAGAATGAAGGAAAAACTGTTTTAAGTGGTCAAGAAGCCTTTAAACTGTATGATACTTATGGATTCCCTATAGACTTAACTAAAGAAATTTTGGAAGAAGAACATTTATCTGTAGATGAAGAGTCTTTCAATGAAGAAATGGAAAAACAAAAAGAAAGAGCTAGAAATGCTAGAGGAAATATGGATGGAGAAAGTTGGAAGGAAGACCCTCTATCAAAATTAGAGTCTACTATAGATAGTATGTTTAATGGATATAGTGAATTATATGGTGAAGGAATTATTGAAGCTATAGTTAAAGAGGATGAATTAGTTCAAAATGCAAAAGAAGGTGATAAAGTATCTATAGTACTAGACAATACTACTTTCTATCCTGAAGGTGGAGGACAAGTTGGTGATTGTGGATTAATAACTAACGAAAATTTAGTAGTGGAAGTATTAAATACTAAAAAAGGTGCTAATAATAGTATAAAACATATAGGTATAATAAAATCAGGAAAAATAAGTAATGGAGATAAAGTAAAGACATTAGTAGATAGAGATGTTAGAATGTCTGCTGCAAGAAACCATAGTGCTACACATTTACTTCATAAAGCACTAAAAGAAGTATTAGGAGAGCATGTTAATCAAGCTGGTTCTTTAGTTACTCCAGATAGATTAAGATTTGATATTACTCACTTTGAAGCTATATCAAATGAAGAATTAAAAGTTATAGAAGAAAAAGTAAATAATGTTATTTTATCATCTTTAGACATAAAATGTGATATTATGAATATAAAAGAGGCAAAAGAAAAAGGAGCTACAGCACTATTTGGTGAAAAATATGGTGATGAAGTAAGAGTAGTTTCTATGGGAGATTATTCTACAGAACTTTGTGGAGGAACTCACTTGACAAATACTTCTCAGATAGGAATGTTTAAAATATTGTCTGAAGGTGGAGTAGCAGCAGGAGTAAGAAGAATAGAAGCAATAACAGGAAAAGCTGTTTATGAATACTTAAAAGAAAAAGAAGGAATTATATCTGAAGTTTGTGTAAATTTAAAATCTAAAGAAGATAATTTAATTCAAAGAATAAGTTCTTTATTAGAAGAAAATAAAAATTTATCTAAAGAATTACATGATATAAAGACTAAAATGAGTTTACAATCAGCTGATTCTATTTTTGATTCTAAGCTTGAAGTAAATGGAGTTAACTTAATAACTAATAAATTTGAAGGTATGGATATGGATACACTAAGAGAAACAGCAGATAATTTAAGAGATAAGCTTGGCTCTGGTGTAGTAGTATTGGCAAATGTAGTAGATGATAAAGTTAACTTTGTAGTTACTGCTACTAAAGATGTGTTAGATAAAGGAATACATTCAGGGAATATAGTTAGAGAAGTTGCAAAAATAGCTGGAGGAAAAGGTGGAGGAAGACCTAATATGGCACAAGCAGGAGCTAGTGACATATCTAAGGTTGACCAAGCTCTAAGCTATGCAAGTGAGGTTATTAAGACACAAGTTAAATAACATTCACTTAAGGAGGTTTTTAGTTTGGAAAAAGATTTAGACTACACTATGAAATTTGAAGGAATACCAGAAGATAGAATGAGTGTGGGAGATACGATAGATTTTGTATATAAAGCACTAGTTGAAAAAGGATATAACCCTATAAATCAAATTATAGGGTATCTCCTTTCTGGCGATTCTAGTTATATAACTAGTCATAAAAATGCAAGAGCTATAATTAAAAAATTTGAAAGAGATGAGATACTTGAAGAAGTAATCACGCACTATCTGAATAGAAAGTAGGTCAAATAAATGAGAAAAAAGATTATGTCATTGTTGGCAGTAGTTATTATGATTTTTGTATCAACTGCTAGCTACAGTTCTGCTGAAGAAAAGGGCAAAGTCATATTTATTGATATGAATAGGACCAATCTTGGAAGTATGTTGAAGGTTCCAATCTTAAAGAGTGAGCTAGAAAAGAGAGGTCATATAGCTCTTATGAATATAAGAGGGGATCAAGGTACTGATGATAGAAGGTCTTATGCTAGTATGGGTGCAGGAGTAAGAGCTGATGTAACTACTGAAGACTATATCAATTTTCAAAAAGTAGACCAAGATACTGCTAAAACTTTTGAAGTTGCAACAGGTCAAAAAGCTAAAGAGATAAATAATTTAAGTATTAATAGGTCAATAAATGAAAATCTAGAGTATGGAGAATATGGAGCAACCTTAGGTTCATTGGGAAAAACTTTATCAGAAAATGGACTAAAAACATCCGTAATTGGAAATGCTGATATAATTGAAAATAACCAATTGGTTAAAAATAGAAATTTATGTTTAGTTGCTATGGATCAATATGGAAGAATTGATTCTGGGAATATTGATGATATTAACAAAAAAGATTCTAAGATGCCGTTTGGAATAGTTACAGACTACGATAAGTTATTAGATGAAACTAAAAAGTCTTATAAAAATAGTGATGCTATATTTGTAGAACTTGGAGATACATATAGATTAGATATGTATAGATTGAATTTAAATGATAATACTTATGCTGCAATGAAGAAAAATATTGTAAAAAATATAGATAAATACCTTAAAGAAGTATTTTCTATGGTTGGAGAAAATGATACTGTTTATGTATCAAGTGCTTTTCCAAGTGATTTAGATTATAAAAATAAGAGAAGACTTTCTCCAATAATAAAATTTAGTGGAGAAGGAAAGGGTCTATTGGAATCTGCTACAACAAGAAAAGCTGGTATTGTTGCAAACTTAGATGTTGGAGTGGACATATTAAATGAGTTTGGTCTTAAAAATGATGAAATGGTGGGTAGAAGTTATACTTTGGTTGACAAAGAAGATAATGCTAGTTACCTAAAATCACTTTATAAAAAGATAGTATCTATATCATCTATAAGGTCAAGTATCATAAATGGATTTGTAGGTGTAATATCTGCCTCTTGGGTGATTGCAATGTTTGCAATATTCTTTAGAAATTACATGCCACATAAAGAGCGTGTATTCAAAGTACTTAAGGAGTTTATAAAATTGGGTATAATAATGCCTCTGTCATTTATGTTGGCTCCTTTGATGAATTTTAAGACCCCAATTACAATATCTTTGGGAATCTTTGTAACTACACTAGTGTTATACTTATTAGGTCGAAAGTTATTTAAAGACAATGATATAAAACATATGGGATTTTTTGCAACACTGACTATTTTAATAATAGTCATAGATTCTGTATTTGGAACATACTTAATGCAAAATAATATAATGAGTTATGATGCTGTTATTGGTGCCAGATACTATGGTGTAGGAAATGAGTATGAAGGTGTAACCATAGCAAGTGCAGTATTTGGTTTAGCAGTTTTATTACATTACAAGAAGGTTTCTAAGCCACTTGTTGTAATATTTTCATTAATAATACTTATAACTAGCGCATATCCTTCTATGGGGGCAAATGTTGGTGGAGCAATATCAGAATGTGTAGCATATTTGTTGTTTATAATGCTTATATATGATGTTAAACTAGACATTAAAAAAGTTGCACTATTAGCTATTTCAGCTGTGGTTGTTGTTTGTGCATTTGCAGCTCTAGATATAATCTCAGGTAGTGAATCTCACTTAGGAATGTTTGTACAAAGAATTTTCTTAAATGGACCAGGAGAGATATTGCAGACATTTGGAAGAAAAATTCAAATGAATATGCAATTAGCACAGACAAGTGTATGGGTAAATATTTTACTTGTGGGAATTGCTGTGATTGCAGTACTTATATTTAAACCATCTAGACACTTTAGAAAGATAATGAATAATTTTCCGATTTTGTTTAAAGGATTCATTGCATCTATGGTTGGTTGTATAATTACTCTTTTAGTTAATGACTCTGGTATAGTTGCTGCATCTACAGCATCTATATATATACTTATACCACTTATAATAATAAGCATAAACATGATAATATTTGAAAAAAATAACTAAAAATTTTTTAATGTATATATGCTTTGAATAAAAAGTTGCAATATGATTATTAATGTAAACCAAACAGCTTACATCAAAAATTCATATTGCAATTTTTGTAATTAATGAAATGTATATGTTTTATAAAATAAGGTAAATAAAAGGAGAAAATATGTTAGATGGAAGAATAATGGGTCTTGATGTTGGAGATAAAACTATTGGAGTTGCTGTAAGTGATTTAATGGGATTAACTGCACAAGGGATAAAAACGGTAAGAAGAGTTGGCAAGAAGAAGGATATTGAAGAATTAAAAGCTATAATAAAAGAAAAACAAGTAAATAAAATTGTGTCAGGATTACCAAAAAATATGAATGGTACTTTAGGACCACAAGGAGAAAAGGTAATTAAGTTTTGTGAATTATTAAAAGAAGAAACAGGAATTGATGTAGAGTTTTGGGATGAGAGACTTTCTACAGTAGCGGCAGAGAGATCTTTGTTAGAAGCGGATGTTAGTAGACAAAAAAGAAAAAAGGTTATAGATATGTTGGCAGCAGTAATAATTTTACAAGGATATTTAGATTTTAAAATAAATTCATAAAAGAACTATAAAATTGAATACTTATGATATATAATATAAATAATAAAAATAAAAATAAATTTGAGGTGAATGACATTATGGAAGAAAATATAATAAATTTAATTGATGAAAATGGTGTAGAAAGCCAATTTGAAATAATATTAACATTAGAAGCAGAAGGAAAAGAATATGCAATATTAATGCCTTTAGATGATGAAGAGGCTGAAGAAGCTTTAATATTTAGAATTGATGAAGATGAAGAAGGAGAAATACTAATACCTTTAGAAAGTGATGAAGAGTATGAAACTGTTGTAGCTGTATATACTGCTATAATGGAAGAAGAAGGTTTAAATTACGACGAAGATGAATCAAATGGACTTAACTAGGTAAATAATTAAGTTTGTATATAAAAAATCAGGTATTTTACTGTATTTACTTTAATTAAGAATTATTAATTGTAAAAAGTATTTATAGTATATATCTGTTTTTTTATTTTTTATTAAAAAATTTATAGATTTTGGTGAATAATATATCTTTTATGGGTATATATTTATATTATGAGAAGAAATTAAATTTTTTCAAATGTCTTGACAAAAAAAGAATTATCAATTACAATATTATTTAATAAAGATTATCAATTGAAAATAGTAAGGGTGATGTTATGGCAAACACAATGGATTTATTAAAAGACAAGTTAAAAGAAACTGGTTTTAAGATTACGCCACAAAGAAGAGCAATAGTTGAGATATTGCTTCAACATGACCATTCACATTTAAGTAGTGAAGAAATCTATGATTTAGTTAGGGTTGACTGTCCTGAAATAGGTCTAGCTACTGTATACAGAACAATGCAGTTATTAGACGAAATAGGATTAATATCAAAACTAAACTTAGATGATGGGTGTATAAGATATGAGATTAGTCTACATAAAGAAGACTGTCATAATCATCATCATCTTATTTGTAAAAATTGTGGAAAGATAATGGAAGCTAAAGAAGACCTTTTAGACAATATAGAAAAAGAAATACAATCATTGTACAAATTTAAAATACTTGATCATGATGTTAAATTTTATGGATTATGTGATGAGTGCAATAAAATAAGTGATTCAGAAGAATAATTCTTCTGTAATTTAATGTTGATGGAAGAATAGTATAGAACTTTTATATTCTATGCTATTCTTCCATTTTTTATTATAAATTTAAATATATAGTATAAATATAAATAGCTTTAAAGCTTTTTATAATTTTAATATTGAAAATATAATTAATCCTATAAGTATGAAAATAAATGATTTTTCTATAAAATTACTAAATGGTCCTCCAACTGTTAAAAATCCTAAGGAAATCTTTTTTTCACTTAGTGGATAAAAAAGTGGTATTCCTTGTTTTGTAAATAAATCCCCTAAAAACATATGGCTTGCATAGCCAAGTGTTCCATAAAAAGATAAATTATTAATACTAGTGATTAATTCTATTTGTTTTAGTAAAAAATATATTATGATGGTTGCAAATATACTATGAGAAAAGCTTCTGTGCTTTAGCCAGGGAAAAATTGACAACATTAGACAAAAAATTATAAAATATATTTCAACTTCTACGATGTATAAGCATATAGCTAATAGTATAAATATTAATGATAGAAAGATTTTTCTCAGAAATGTATGGGTTAGTTTTGCCTCAATAATTATAATTGCAACAAATGTAATTATTGCACTTAAATAAAAATTATCATTTATATTTATTGAAATAAAGAAAATAATAATATTAATAGCGTATATAAAAATTCTATATATGTATTTGGATATATTGTTTTTTAGAATGAAATTTGAGACCATAGAATTAGATTTATCCAAATCGGGCAGTACTGCAAAAGTAGCTGAAACTAAAATATCTACTAGAGATATAGGAATTGTAAAAATTAAAGATGTCTGGATAGCTGTTAAAATTCCTATTGCACAATGAGTTTTACCACGCATAAATCCTCCTAAAATATCAGATATTAAATCATATAATATTTAGAGGATATCAAAATAAAATAGGTTTGTCAAAATAATACGTTAAATGTATTTTAAATATAGCTTAAAATATGATACGAATTATGGTACAATAAGAATAACTGGTAGCGAGTGCGTGATTTGATATTATTTAAGATTGTAGAACGTGTTAAAAAATTAAATAGACAGAAGGAGATGATGCAATTGTTCAAAAAGAACACCAACAAGATAAAGGTAATGGCTTTAGGTGGACTTAACGAAGT
This sequence comes from Clostridioides sp. ES-S-0001-03, assembly GCF_020676075.1. NCBI lineage: Bacteria > Bacillati > Bacillota > Clostridia > Peptostreptococcales > Peptostreptococcaceae > Clostridioides > Clostridioides sp. ES-S-0001-03. The sequence continues at coordinate 242,984 of NZ_JACVWJ010000002.1, forward strand.
TGGAAAAAATATGACTGTTGTTGAGTATAAAGATGAAATAATTGTTATAGATGCTGGACTTAGTTTTCCAGAAGATGAAATGTTAGGAGTAGATATAGTTATACCAGACATAACTTATTTAGTCAAAAACAGGGATAAAATAAAGGGTATATTTATTACACATGGACATGAAGACCATATAGGAGCTCTTCCATATATACTAAAAAAGATAAATGTTCCTGTATATGGAGCGAGACTTAGTATAGGTCTTATACAAGTAAAATTGAAAGAACATAAGATGAATAATGTTAAGTTAAATGTCATAACTCCAAGACAAGTTATAAAGCTTGATAATATGGAAGTAGAGTTTTTGAAAAATAACCATAGTATACCAGATGCTTACTCTATTGCAGTACACACAGACCAAGGGATAATATACCATACAGGAGACTTTAAGATTGACTTAACTCCAATTGATGGTGATGTTATGGATATGCATAGAATCTGTGAGTTGAGCAAAAAAGGAGTTCTTTTAATGTTGGCAGATAGTACTAATGCAGAAAAACCAGGATTTACTATGTCTGAAAAAACTGTTGGAGTAGGTCTTGATGAGTTATTTGCAAAGGGAAATGGTAGAAGAATTATAGTTGCTACGTTTGCATCTAACATACACAGATTACAACAAATAATAAATACAGCTGAAAAGTTTAATAGGAAGGTTGCTATATCAGGTCGTTCAATGGTAAATGTAGTTGGAGTTGCCAAGGAATTAGGATATTTAGATATTTCTGACGATATGCTAATAGATTTAAATGATATATACAAGCATGAAGATGGCGAGTTAGTGATAATAACGACTGGTTCACAAGGTGAGCCTATGTCAGCTCTTGCTAGAATGGCTTTTTCAGAACACAAAAAAGTAGAAATAAAGAGTGGCGATTTAGTTATAATATCTGCTCATCCAATACCAGGAAATGAAAAATTAATATCAAGAGTAATAAACTTCTTATTTGAAAAAGGAGCAGAAGTAGTATATAGTGATATAGCGGATATACACGTTTCTGGACATGCTTGTCAAGAAGAATTAAAGCTTATACATGCATTAGTTAGACCAAAGTTTTTTATGCCAGCTCATGGTGAATATAGAATGTTAAAAAGACATGCTGAAATAGCTGAACAACTTGGAATGGACAAGGAAAATATTTTTGTCATGCAAACAGGAGATGTTTTAGAGTTAGATAAAAACTCTGCTAAAGTAGCAAATCGTATACAAACAGGAAATATACTAGTTGATGGATTAGGTGTAGGAGATGTAGGTAATATAGTCTTAAGAGATAGAAAGCATTTATCAGAAGATGGTCTTATGATAGTTGTAGTAACTATTTCTAAAGATGAAGGCAAAGTTTTAGCAGGTCCAGATATAATATCTAGAGGCTTTGTGTATGTAAGAGAGTCTGAAGATTTAATGGATGGAGCAAAGGATATAATTAAAAACGTTCTAAACGAGTGTGAAGAGAAAAATATTAAAGAATGGGCTTATTTAAAGAATAACATTAAAGAAAACCTAAAAGAGTATTTATATCAAAAAACTAAGCGAAATCCAATGATACTTCCTATAATAATGGAAGTATAGGATATAAAGTTTATAAAATTGAAAAGTAGACCTCTTGTAATTTTTAAAATGATATCAAAAGATTAAATTGATATCATTTTAAGAATTACAAGAGGTCTTTTTAATATTGAAAAATTCAGATATTACATAAAATACCAATTATAACAATCTTTTATTAGTAAAAACTACTTATATATAAATTTTATTAATAGGAGGATATTTATGGATAATATTTCAAAACAAAATGCTAGAAAAGCTTTAAAACAAACTAAGATGGAAATAGCAGGAGAATATGGAATGAATTATGAAGATGCCTTTGAAATAATAGAAAATGCATCGAATAAAGGTGTTTTAGAAGGTTATTTTAAAAAGCTTGAAAAGAAAAAAAATTTAGGTCAAGGTATATCTAGGCATTTAGAATAAAAAAAGTTAATTGTGAGAAAATAAGTTTAAATAAACTTTAAGAGGTGACATCTATGAAAAAATTAGCTAGTACTGCTTTGGCTATATTACTTGCATTTACTCCTTTGAGTTTTTCTTTTGCAAATAGTAAGGACAATGCTGATGCCAACCAACTAAATATATCTTCAAAATCGGCAATTTTGATGGATGTTGGTAGTGGACAAATTTTATATGAAAAGGATGCTCATAAAAAGCTTCCTCCTGCCAGTGTAACAAAGGTAATGACAATGTTACTTATTGTAGAAGCTTTGGATTCAGGTGATATTAAACTTGATGATGAAGTACAAGTGAGTGAAACTGCATCTAGTATGGGTGGTAGTCAAATATTTTTAGAACCAGGAGAAACTCAAAAGGTTGATACTTTATTAAAAGGTATAGCTGTTGCTTCTGCAAATGATGCCTGTGTAGCTATGGCTGAACACTTGGCTGGAAGTGTTGAAGGGTTTGTTGATAGGATGAATTCTAAAGCAAAGGAGCTAAATATGAATGATACTCATTTTGCAAATACAAATGGACTTCCAGTAGCAAATCACTATACATCTGCTCATGATATAGCTTTAATGTCCAGAGAATTATTAAAACATGAAATGATAAGCAAATACTTAACTACATGGATGGATAAGGTTGTAGTAGGTAAAAAACAAGTTACAGTAGGTCTTGCAAATACTAATAAGCTTATAAAGCATTATCAAGGAGCTACTGGTGTTAAAACTGGATTTACTCAAGAAGCTAAATATTGTCTATCAGCATCAGCAAAAAGAGGTAATACTCATTTAGTTGCGGCGACTTTGGGTGCAGAAACTTCTCCTGAAAGATTTAATGATGCATCTAGTCTTTTAAATTATGGATTTGCAAATTATGAAAGCGTTAAGCTGTGTAGTAAGGGAGATAATATCGCTACACTTACATTAGATAAAGCTGATGAAAATAAAGTCAAATTAGTTGCTAAAGAAGACTTAAATGCTCTTATTAAAAAAGGAAGTTCTAAAAAGTTTGAAAAGAAAATAGAAATAGTAAAAAATCCTAAAATGCCAATTAAAAAAGGTACTGTTTTAGGAAAGATAAAGATATGTAAAGATAAAAAAGTAATAGGTGAAGTAGAATTAATAAATAATAAAGATATAAATAAGGCAAGTTACCTACAAATGCTTCAAAGAATAATTGATAATATGATATAATAACTTGCGATAAGATACAGCTATAATTCACATAAAAAATGCCCGTATAGAAGTACTATATGGGTATTTTTATTTAGTATATTAAAGATTGTTATAAGTATATGCTTACAATGATTATCTAAGTAAAGGCATACTGCCTGTAAGTTTATTTACTTGCTTTTTATTTCCATATATTCCTATACCAAAATACTGTAGTTCATCTTCTTGGACAGTGGCAATTTTTTGTGTGAATTCCTCATAAATATTACAACCTTGTGCAACATCTGAAAAATCTACAACAGTTAATCCTTCAAATTCAGGAGTGTATAATTTTTTACGTAAATTCTTTATAATTTCTTTGTTTCCTTTTAAGATAGGCACAGGTATAGCAACAATTCCTAAATGATTATTACCTGTTTTGTCAACTACATCTGGACCTACTATTTCTGGAGTATATTTACCTAGTGTAACTCCCATTACTGCTGCTGTATTTGATATAATTCCCATTGGTAAATTTTCATCTATTACCATAACACATTTTACATTTTTATTTTCCATTTTTCAATTCTCCTTTTTATCCTCTTTAAAATTATTTTTATCATTGTTTATAAATATATTTTGATATTGTTTAGGTGTAAGACCAATAAAGTTTTTAAAGAAATTTGTAAAGTGACTTTGGTCCACAAAGCCTGTTTGTATAGCAGCATCTATAGGTTCTATTCCATTTTCTAAAAGTTTCTTAGCTTTATTTACTCTTATATTTTCAAGGTATCTATAGGGTGTAATACCTTTTAATTTTGTAAAATTACGAAGTAATGAGTACTTATTCATTTTTGCTAGATAACTTAATTCATCAAGTGCTATGCGTTCAGCATAATTATTTTCTAAATAATCACAGACTATTTGAATTTCTGTATTTATTTTTTCTGAGTTAGATTGTAAAACTGGCTCTGTATATTCATTGATTATTTGTTCAATTAGGAAAAAGAATATTTCTTCTTTTTTAAAATCTAATTGTTCTTCCATAATTATATGATGTAGTTCTTGTAGTAAAGGTACTAATTCACTACGAAATATTACCTGCTGATTGAATTGAGGTAAATAATTTTTCCCTGTAATTTCTAATATAGCTTTTTGCATTATTTCTGGTTTAATATTAATACATCTATAATCAAGAACTTCATTATCTATTTGTTCACAAGTATGACTATCAAAAGGATTAAAAAGTAATAAATCTCCTGTGCTTGTGGTATACTTTTTGTTTTTGCATGATAAATATCTTTGACCTTTTTCTATAAAACCAATCACATAGTGTTCATGAAAATGGTTTGGAAAATTTTGCATAATACCTTTGAATCTATATGCTTCAATTTCTAATTCACTATCAAAACATACTGTGCGTTCTTCTTGTTTCAACTGGACAACCTCCTTTCATAATGTATAAAGTGTAACATATATTTTTTTGTAGTTCTTGTATGATATTGACTAAAAATTAAGAACAACTAAAAAAATGACAACTTAATTTTTTTAGTTGTCAAATTAAATAATATTTATATGTAATTTATTTTGCTAACCAATTAAAACTTCTGCCTTTTTCTTTACAAATAGTTAATGATTAAGTATTTTTTCAGTTACAATAACTTCGTCTAACATGTTTTCATAAGAAGCAAGCTCTTTTATAAATTTTAATACAAGGTCTGTATCTGATTCAACTGTGTATCTAAATTTTAGTTCATTATTTTCTACAGTACTATTCATTTTGTTGTTACCTTCATTTGTAATACACCAATAAGATAACAACAATGTCAGTTTATGTCAATATAATATTATACTACCAATAAGTGTAATTATTATATTTTTACAGCTAATATGATATAATAATAAAAGTTATAAAGTAAAAAATGAATTTTAATTTTATGCTTATATACACAATTATTATAATATAAAATAATTTTGATTATAAGTTATTTAATTGTTATAATAGTATTAAAAATTTAATTTAGGAGATGTACATTAATGTTAAGTATGAATATAGGAGAAATCGTAGCAAGTTTAGTTGGTATAGCCATGGCAATATCAATACATGAGTTTGGTCATGCATACTCGGCACATTTATTAGGTGATGATACAGCTAAGGCTTATGGAAGAATGACATTAAATCCTGTAAGACATGTCGACCCAATTGGTCTTTTGGCTATGTTTATTCTTAGAATAGGATGGGCAAAACCAGTCCCAGTAAATCCTAATAATTTTAAAAATTACAAGATAGGCAATTTGATAGTTTCACTTGCAGGTGTTTTCTGTAATGTTCTGACCGCTATAGTCTGTGTCATTATAAATAAATATGTGCACATGTATGCGATAAATACAATAGCTGAATATGTATTCTTATATAGTATGGGATTTGCAGCTTTTAATTTACTGCCTATACCTCCACTTGATGGATGGGGAGTTATATCTACACTTGTTCCATATAAATGGAATGAATATGTATATAAATTTGAAAATATGAGTTATATAATTTTGTTGATTGCTTTATTTACAGGGATATATCAAATAATATTAACACCAATATATACAGTATTACTAAGAATAGTATATTTATTTGTTTAATAAAATAAATAACTTAAAGAGGGATTAATATGAAGTATAATATACAATTACAAGTTTATGAGGGACCATTAGATTTGCTGTATGACTTGATAACTAAACATAAGATAGATATAAAAGATATATCAATTATAGATATAACTAAGCAATATCTTAATTATCTAAAAATGTTAGACAAAATGGATTTAGAGATAACTAGCGAATTTATAACTATGGCATCTAAGCTTTTAGAGATAAAATCTAAATACTTACTTTACAAACAAAAGGATGAAGAAGAAGACCCAAGAATAGAACTTATGGAGAAATTAGAAGAATACAGAAAATTTAAAATAGCATCACAAGATATAAAGGAAAATATAACTTATATTAATGAAAGATTTTATAGAACTAAAGAAGAAATAGTTATTGATGATAATGTAGATTTAGAAGATATATCAATAGAGGCAATAAAAAATATACTTCCATATATATTTAAGGTTAAAACATCACAAATTGAAAATACTAATGATGAAAAATTGGATAAAATAGTGAGAAAAAAGATAATATCTGTGGAAGAAAAAATAGTGTATATAAGAAATGTCATAAAAGAGAAAATAGAAGTTACTTTTACAAATATCATAAAATCATATGAAAATGATGAAATAATTGCTACTTTTTTATCTATATTGGAGCTTATAAAAGAAAAAGAGATAGTAGTGGTACAAGATATATTTTTTGATGATATTTTAATTAGAAAAAGTTCGGAGTGTTAAAATGAAAAGAGAAGATATAAAGTGTATTATAGAATCTATTATGTTTGCATATGGTGACCCAATAAGTATAAAAGAATTAAATTATATAATAAATAAAGAACTTTCATCAAAAGAGATAGAGATTATGTTAAATTTACTTATTGATGAATATAGAGAAAAAAATAGAGGTATTCAAATAATCAAATTGGAAAACAAATATCAAATGTGTACAAATGAAGATTATGCAGAATATATAAAAAAAATTATTGAACCAAAGAAAAAGAAAAGTTTGAGTCAAGCTACACTAGAGACTCTTACTATAATTGCATATAAACAACCAATAACGAAGGTAGAGATAGAAGATATAAGGGGAGTAAAATGTGATAAGGTGCTACAAACTCTATTTGAAAATCAACTTATAAGAGAGGCTGGTAGACTTAATAAAATAGGAAAACCTATAATTTATAAGACAACAGATGAATTTTTAAAGTTGCTAAATATAGAAAGTCTTGAAGAGTTGCCTGCTATAGAAACTTATCAAGAAGCATTAACAAATGAATAAAATGTTATACAAAGAGAATCTTAATTTTACAATAGAAATGTTAATTTTAAAATAAAAATATGGAGAACACAGTAATTTAGTTTATAGTTTTAAATTTTTTAGAAGGTTTAAAATACTCTAAGTTATTGTGTTTTTTTGTGTGAATATAAAAAAGTGGTTTTGGTAAAATAAATATGGTTAATTAAGTATAAATAGTAATTTTTTGATGATAATATAGACATGGAGATTAATGAATTACTTAATTTTAAATACTTAATAATAGCAATAATTTTTATAATAAGTATAATTGTATTGTTTTTAATGTCTCATATAAATATCTTATTAATAGCAGATATAAACAATAAAGATGTTTGTTTAAAACTTAATATAAAATACATGTTTGATTTAATAAATATAAATAGACAACTATATCCAGCTGAAAATAGTAACAATAATGATAAAAAAGAGGGGATGAAGAATAATATAGACTCTAGTATATTATTAGCTGATGACCTTTTAAGTATTTATAGACTATTAAAAAAGATAAAAATACATGAATTTTATTCAAACATTGATTTTGGAACTAAAAATGTAAGTTTGACATCTTCTGTGTATGTATTAATAAATACTCTATATGGAAATTTATTTAATATAATTGATGCAGAAAAAATATATCTAAATGTAAATCCAAATTTTACAAAAGATTACTTTTTGGGAAATGTAAGGATACATATAAGGTCAAGAATAAAAGATTTATTTCATTTTATAATAATGGTTAATAAGGTTATGAATAAAAATAAAGGAAATTATAAGGGAGGTGATAGTAATGAGAGCAACAGGTTCGATACAAAGTCTTATGGAAACAACTCTTGAAACTATTAAAGGTTCTATAGATGCAAATACTATTATAGGAGACCCTATAAAAACAGATACTACAGTAGTTGTTCCTATATCAAAAGTAACAATTGGATTTGGTATAGGTGGAGGAGAATATTCAAAAGGATATGATGAGAAAGATAAAAATATTGAAATAAAAAGTGAAAAAGCAGATACAAATTTTGCAGGAGGTAGTGCAGGAGCTATATCTGTACAACCAGTAGCATTTGTAGTAGTTGAAAGTGGAGAAACTAGAATAATGAGTTTAGATAGTAATATTAATCTAGTAGATAATATCTTGTCTATAACTCCTAGAGTATTAGAAAAAATTCAGAATATATCTCAAAATAATAAAAATACAGACAAGAATAATATGTAGTATAAGATTAGAATACTTTTGAAAATAAAATATATCCTTAAGGAAAATAGTGAGATTGATATAAGTCTCACTATTTTATAATGTAATTTAAATGTTTTTTACTTTATACCTAATAATATTTTAGTTTAAAACAATTTAAATGGATAATAAAGTTTATCTATAGTATAATTATAAAAAGAAAAGAAGTATTATATTAGAGATATATAAACATATTGGGGGGATAAGAGGGAGTCCCAATTATTAATTTTGAGGTGAATTTTATGAGTGATAAAGAGTTATCTATTTTGTTGTTGGAAAGTATGAATAACTTTCATAATTTAATAAAGATTATTAATAATGAAAGATATAAAAAAGGTAAAGTACTTACAGAAAGGCAATTTTTTGCTTTAGTAAGTATAAGAAAGCATAATAAAATGGAACTTAAAAATTTAAGTAGAGACTTACATGTATCTACTTCTAGTTTGTGTATATTGCTTAATAAGCTAGTTGAGCAAGACTATGTATATAGAGAAGAAGATAGTAGAGATAGACGAAATACTTTTTATGGAATAACTGAAAGTGGAGAAAAAATACTAGATGATGAAATATTAAAATTTATATCTATAATAAGTGATAAAATGAACTGTTTAGATGTAAAAAACAAAGATAAATTATTTGATTCTTTGGAAGACTCTAGAAATATAATTGAGCAATTATTTTAAAAAGGAGAATTTGATATGCAGATAAAATGTTCTAAAGAAATATTAAAAAGCTTGGATGATGCTATAACTGTAGTTACTGTGTTTGAAGATGAGAATGTTTCTACAATGTTTGATAAATTAAATATTGTAAGTAAAAACTTCAGTGCTAAAGAAAATAACATAGAGATTGTGACATTGCTCGAAAATGAAAATCTAATAGATATTTGTCTAGTTGGTCTTGGTAAGAAAGAATCTTTAGATAAGGAAAAACTTAGAATCATAGGGGGCAATTTATGTAAAAAAATAAAAAGTATATTGAGAAATAAAGTATGTAAAAATAATGATATTAACATAATAAATATTAATTTAGATATAGAAGAGATAGGTGCTTTTTCAGAAGGAATATTGCTTGGAAACTATAAATTTGATAAATATAAGACAAAAAGTAAAGAATTTGAAGAAAGAGAAATAGAGAATATAATTATATTCACTGAAAAAGAAGCAGATTGTCAAATAGAAAAAGCTAGAATACTATCTAATTCAACTATAATAGCTAGAAATCTAGTTAACGAACCATCAAATATAATATACCCAAAGACATTGGCAATAGAGGCAGTTAGACTTGGGGCAGAGTATGGATTTAATGTTGAGATTTATGAAGAAGAAAAAATAAAAGCATTGGGTATGGAAGCTTTTTTTGCTGTATCAAGAGGTTCAGTTAATAAACCAAGATTTATAGTAATGAGATATTTTGGAGATGAAGAGAATTCAGATATACTAGGTCTAGTGGGCAAAGGATTGACTTATGATACTGGTGGATATTCTTTAAAATCAAATGCATCTATGCTAGATATGAAAACAGACATGGCTGGAGCTGCAAGTGTAATAGGAGCTATGTGTGCCATATCTCAGAGTAAATTAAAGAAAAATGTTATAGCAGTAGTAGCTGCATGTGAAAATGCTTTATCGGGAGGTTCATATAAGCCAGGAGATATAATTAACTCTATGGCAAGAAAAACTATCGAAGTTTTAAATACAGATGCAGAAGGTAGACTTACATTAGCCGATGCAATATATTACATTATTAATAATGAAAAAGTAACAAAAGTTGTTGATGTAGCAACATTGACTGGTGCAGCTTTAACATTATTAGGTAATGTTGCAACTCCTGTAGTAACAAATAATGATGATTTTTATTGTGAATTGGAAAAAGCATCTACTTTATCTGGAGAAAGAGTTTGGAAGATGCCTCTTTATGATGAGTTTAAAAATATGGTAAAGGGAGAAGAAGCAGACCTTAAAAATACTGGAGGTAAAAATGCTGGATGCATAACAGCAGGAGCCTTTATTGGAGAATTTGTTGGCAGTACTCCATGGATACATATGGATATAGCAGGTACAAGTACATCATCAAAATCAAAGGGATATAAATCAAAAGGAGCGACAGGAGAGCCTGTTAGGACATTGTATTATTTAGCAGAGGTATAAAATTATATATTACAAAAACTATAGTTTAATGTGTAAAGCCACTTGGATATTTTTAAAACTTAAAAAATATCTAAGTGGCTTTATTTATAAATTTAAACAAATTATTTACTCTTTTTCTTTTTTTCAAGGATAAAGGTATCTATATTGGATAAAAGAGGAAGTATGTACACAATGCTAGTAGCAAAAATAAATATGAAAATGGTAGTTGTATTGTAACTTAAAAAGCTATAGTAATATTGTGAATCAGTAAATGTATTTAGTAAAAATATAAATGAAAAATAAATAAGACAAATTCCAAAATTATCTCTAAATGCATGTCTGTTAACTTTAAATTTTCTTACATCAACCATATAAATATTTGCATATATTATCAAACATTTAGAGAAGATAAATAGAAAATATATGAAGCTAGGAAATTCGTATCCTAAGTTTTTAGAAAAAATAAGTTCTCCAACAGAACAAACTAAACTCCAAGAAAAAAATATGTTAAAAAAATGATACTGTTTAAAAACTAATATAGCTATACATATGTAGATACAAATATGGCTAATTCCAATTGGTAAGGAATTCAAGGTGCTATAATTCCCTGAAGAAATAATTAAAATTTGTTCTAAAGCAACGACTATTACCATTAAGGTACAAAGTATTTTTTCAACTGTGTAACTATAGGGTAAAATATTTTTTGTTAGCTTTGGACAATGATATAGAAATAATCCGAATATAAAAAGACTTACAAACTGTTCACTAGAAAAAAGAAAAATTTTAAACATAGAGCATTCTCTCCTATAATAAATTAATATGTACCTATATAAATATATTCATCCTCTGTCAATTTAATATATAAAAAATTTAATAAAGTTAAGATTTTATATAGAAAATTTAAAGAGATAAAAGTTTTTAAATTTCGTAGTCATAGTGGCCATATTAGAATCGTGTCAAAAAATAAAAATATTTTTATTTATTAAAGTTTTTGGGAATAATAATAACAAATATTAGAACTAATTAACAGTTTTTGTAAGTATTTGACAATAGAGAGGGTGTAACAAATGGGAATAATAGAATCAGCATCAAAGTTAGCTGAGATAGTTCATTTATTAGCAATTGAAAAAGGGATAACAGATATAGAAGCATGGGATGAAGCGATAGAAGAATATAGTAAAATTTATGAAAATAAGAGAGAACAATATAGAAGTTAAAAATAAAATTTTGCTGACAAAAAACTCATTATACTGGATAAAATTTAATTGTTTATGAAAATATCAAATAATATATACAAATAAAATAAAAAATGGTATCTCAATTACAATTTAAAAAATCATTTTGAGATACCATTTAATAGCAAATTTACATAGAAATTAAACATTTCAGACTTTAAATTTATTTTAATAAATATTTAGAGATAGAATGTTTACTTATCTATGTTTTTTATGTAGCCTCTTTTTTCTAGTTTTTTTATATGTTCTTTGCGTATTTCATCAAGATTAATACCATATTGTTCTTCTAGTTTAAACATCATAGTTACACATGTTTGAGCCACGTCCATCAATTCTTTAGCAGTTTTCTTTATAATATCAACTTCATCTAAGTCATTATTTTCTCCACTTAGATTTCTGAATTTGCCTATACATTCAGCTAGTTCGCCTTGCTCTTCACCCATTTTGATAAATGTAGATTCCAGTGTTGGGTCTAAATTATTAAGTTCTGGTAAAGATATAGTTTTTAGTTTCATAAAAAGCTCCTTTCAAATTATATATTTATACTAAAATACTATAACAAAAATAATAATAAAAAGAAACTTTAAATTCAACATAAAAACTCATATATATAATAAAAATATTGAAATAAATCTATATTTGTCTTAATACAGCTTCATATAGGACTTCTCCAATAGGTCTATTAATTACAAGAGATGCAGATTTATCATAAACTGTGTTTGCCTTATTAATAAGAGCAATATATTTACCTTTGTAATAATCTATAAAACTAGCTGCTGGATATACAGCCAATGATGTACCTCCTATAATCAGTAAATCAGCATTACTTATAGCAGAAATTGTCTTAGTAATAACATCACCATCAAGAGCTTCTTCATAAAGCACTACATCAGGTTTTACTATAGAGCCACAATCATCACAATGAGGAATATTACCTCCTAGATTTAGCATAGCTTCTAAATTAAAAAATTTACCACAGTTAGTACAGTAATTTCTATGTACAGAACCATGAAGTTCTAAAACATTCTTACTTCCAGCCATTTGATGAAGTCCATCAATATTTTGAGTTATAACAGCTTTAAGTTTCCCCATTTCTTCTAGCTTTGCCAAAGCTATATGGGCATTATTAGGTCTTGCATTAGGATATATCAGTTTATCTTTGTAGAATTCAAAGAACTCTTCTGGATATTTAACAAAAAAAGTATGTGAAACTAATTGCTCAGCAGTAAATTGTTTATTGAGTTTTTGACTAAAAAGTCCAGTAGAGCTTCTGAAATCTGGTATATTAGATTCAGTTGAAACACCTGCTCCACCAAAAAATACTATATTATTATGATTAGATATTAAGTCTTTTAGGTTATTTGCATCCATAGTTTACACCTCCAAAATTATTATATATAGATTGTACTACATATTATAAAGTTTATGTTACTTTATTAGATTCTGAGTATCTTCTTAATGTTTTACAAATCAATTTAAAGAGTGGGCATAAATAAAATTATATGAGCTAAAAGAGTTTATATTTTTCAATATATAAATAGATAAATTAAAATCAGAAATGAAAATAAAGAAAGTATAAATAAAATGTATACATAATATAAATAGACAATATTTACTAAAATCATAAGTTGTCGTATAATTATATTAAAATTGTTTTAGTGTTAAAAGAAGGGCGGGGGAAGTAAGTGAAGAAAAAAGCAGCTTTAGCAACATTAGCTGTATTGCCATTAACTATGGTAAATGCACATGCTGATGGAGAAATAGGTATAGTGACTATAAATTATTTAAATGTAAGAAATGAACCAACTGCCGAAAGTAGTATATCTTTTGTTGCTAAAAAAGATGATAAAGTTTTAATAAAAGACTCTTCTAATGGATGGTATAAAATAAAAGCTGAATCTGGACAAGAAGGTTGGGCTTCATCAAAATATATAGCAAAATCTAATGGTGACTTTTTAAGAACATCTACAAATAAAGAAAAACAGGTTACCTCAAATAGTTTAAATATGAGAAATGGAGCAGGAACAAGCTATAGAGTTATAACTGTATTAAAAAAGGGACAAAAAGTAGAAGTAATATCAGAAAGCAATGGCTGGTCAAAAATCAAATATGATGGAAGACTAGGTTATGTATCGAGTTCTTATCTAGGAGATGTATCAAGTTCAACTAATAAATCAAAAACTAAGCAGGTAAATACAACTTCACTAAATGTAAGAAGTGGCCCAAATACAAGCTATGGTGTATTAGGTAAGTTACAAAAAGGAAGTAAGGTAGAAGTAATATCAGAATCTAATGGATGGTCAAAAATAAAGTATAATGGAAAAGATGGATATGTATCTAGTATGTATTTATCAGATGCAGGTCAGAGTGATACAAATAATTCTAGCCAAGATACTGATAAAAAAAATACTAATAAATTTGTAAATACAGCCTCTTTAAATGTAAGAAGTGGTCCAGGCTCTACATATAGTAAATTAGGAAAAGTCTATAAGGGAAGCAAAGTAACTGTGATGTCAGAAAGTAGTGGATGGGCTAAAATTAATTTTAACAATAAAGAAGCATTTGTTGTGGGGAATTATCTAGCTGATTCGACAGATACATCAGATGATAATACAAATAATAATAACTCAAATAACAATTCCAATAATAATGGAAATAATGATTCTACAACGTCAGGACAAGTAAATGGTATGGCAAATATAAGTGGAGCTAAGATTGATTACAAATCTTTAAACTATACACTAGCTTCTCATGTAAGTAAACAAGTTGAGAAAGCAACAGCAGGAGGGAATGTAATAGCTCCAGGTAATAGAAAAAGTACCCCAAGTCCTGAATTTAGTACATTTTCAGCACAAAGAACAAGTTCATTTGTAAATGCTAGTTCAAGTGACATAGAATATTATTTAAATCCTAAAAACTTTACAAATACTACAAAAGGTATGATGCAATTCTTAAAAATTAATAGCTATAGAAGTGGTATATCAGAGTCAAGCTTAAATTCATACCTTAATGGATTATCTTCTAGTGTATTTAAGAATCAAGGAGCCGCATTTATAAACGCTGCTAAGAAGTATAATATAGATGTAGTATATCTAGTATCTCATGCTATGTGGGAAACTGCTTATGGTAAATCTACACTTGCACAAGGTCAGACATTGACTTCTTATAAAGGCCAAGCTCTTAGCAAACCAGTTAAAGTGTATAATTTTTTTGGAATAGGAGCAATAGATAAAAGTGCCAATGTTTCAGGAGCAGAGGCAGCATATTCTAATGGATGGACTAGTATTGAAGCTACGATAGATGGTTCTGCAAAATGGATATCTCAAAACTATGTAAATAGTTCTAAGTACAATCAAAATACTATTTACAAGATGAAGTGGAATTATGATTATACATGGCACCAATATGCAACTGATGTAAATTGGGCTAATGGAATTTCTGGAATTATGGAAAATTTAATTGGCCTTTATGGTGGTGGAAGTAGTTTAGTCTTTGAGGTACCACAATATAAGTAATACATAAGTAAAAAATATAGACTATGGGTAGTTTTTCATTTTGTTTAAATTATCTGTAGTCTTTTTGTATATAATTTACAAGATATAAATCTTAATATTAGCAAAATTTTTATGCTATAATATTAATTCTAAGTAAATATAAGTGAGTAATAGATAGAAATAGAGAAAAAGTGGTAATAATATATATATAATGTTAGGAAAGGAGGATATAAATGGAAAGTGTTAAGGAATATTTAGATAAATTAGAAATTAATAACAGCGGTCTTGGAAAGCAACTTAAAGAAGTTTACATAAGTAGAGTAGTTTATTTTAAAGAAAATAAAATTGTTTATTTTTACCTGACATCTAAAGATATTGTTTCACATGAACTTTTAGATAAATTTAGAGAAGAATTGATGTATAAGCTTGATTATTTTAAAGATATAAAGATGAAAATAAGATTTACTGGGTTTGAAAGAAAATCTAACAAAGATGTTATAAAAAAATATTGGAATAATATCTTGTATATATTAAAGTACCTGTGTCCATCCATTGCAGGATGGTATAAGCAAGTTGAATTTCTTTGTTTAGATGAAGAATTAAAAATAAAACTCCCAAAGGGTATATTTTATGAGAGATTAATAAAAAAAAATGTAGTTCATGTACTTAAAACTGTTCTTAGTGAAGAATTGGGATTGGATTTAGATATAACTATTGAAAAAGCTGTTGATGAAAAGGTAAATGTAGAAAGACTTATAAGAATAAATGATAGAGAAATGGAAGAAAAAATTAGAGCATTGGAAATTGGACAAATTAATAAGTGTGAAGAAAATGAAGAAGAAGGCTATGTTATTAAATCAGAAGTTGACGAAAATTTAGTCTATGGAGATAATGCAAATGCTATGATTGAAAATATATCTAGCTTAAATGCCTCTTCTGGAACAGTTGCAGTTGTTGGAGATATATTTGATGTTGAGACTAAAGAACTTAAAAATGGAAAAATACTTATGATAGCATCAATTACAGATTATACTAGTTCAATAAGTTGTAAGCTATTTTTAACAGATACCAATAAAGATGGAGTACTTGAAAATGTTAAAAAAGGAGCTTATTTAAAACTTAAAGGTGACATAGTTTATGATACATATCAAAGAGAAATTAGTATGATGATTAGTGGAATTAGACAAGAAGCTAGACCAGAGAGAAAAGATACTTCAGAAGAAAAAAGGGTGGAGCTTCATGCACATACTCAGATGTCTTCTATGGATGCTATTTGTTCTGTTAAAAAACTTGTAGAACGTGCAGCAAAATGGGGACATCCAGCGGTTGCTATAACAGACCATGGTGTTGTACAGGGATTCCCAGATGCTATGAATGCTGGTAAGGCAAACAACATAAAAATACTTTATGGAGTAGAAGGGTATTTAGTTGAAGATGATTCTCTTATTATAGAAGATGCAAATGATAAAGAACTTTCTCAGACGTTTGTTGTATTTGATATAGAGACTACTGGATTTTCTAATACAAATGATAAAATAACTGAAATTGGTGCTGTAAAAATAGAAAATTTTAAAATTGTAGATAGATTTAGTGAATTAATAAATCCTGAAAAAGATATTTCGTATAAGATACAAGAATTAACAGGAATAACTAATGAATTGATTAAAGATAAGCCAACTATTGAAGAAGTTCTTCCAAGATTTATGGAGTTTGTTGGAGATAGTGTACTAGTTGCACATAATGCGGAGTTTGATACTGGATTTATATCACAAAAGTGTAGAGAACAGGGGATAATGTATAATCACAAAAAAGTAGATACACTTATGTTAGCCAGAGTAATGCTTCCCAAGTTAAAAAGACATAGATTAAATGTTGTTGCTAAAGAGCTTGGCATACCTCTTTTAAACCACCATAGAGCAGTTGATGATGCGGAAGCAACTGCACTTATATTTAATAAATTTTTACAGATGCTTACAGAAAAAGGTGCCAAAACTTTAAGTGATGTGAATAATATTCTTGGAAAAATCGATTATACAAAGCTTAGTACAAATCATATAACTTTGATAGCAAAAAATTCTATAGGTATAAAAAACTTATATAAAATAATTTCAGATGCACATGTAAATCATTTTTTTAGAGCCCCAAGAATCCTTAGAAGTATTTTAAATGAGTATAAGGAAGGTCTCATAATTGGTTCCGCTTGTGAAGCAGGGGTTGTTTTTCAAGCTGTAAAGAAAAATGTATCTGATGAAGAAATGAAAAAAATAATAGATTTATATGATTATATAGAAGTAATGCCTATAGATAACAATAGGTTTATGATTGATAAAGGAGAAGTAAAGGATGAAGAAGAGCTGAGAGAATTAAATAGAAAATTAATTGATACAGCTAAGAGGTTTAATAAAATTCCAGTAGCTACTGGAGATGTGCATTTTTTAGATAAACATGAGGCTGTTTTAAGAAAAGTTCTAAAGTATTCTCAAGGATTTAAGGTAGATGAAGAAGAGACTTATTTACATTTTAGGACAACAGATGAAATGTTGGAGGAGTTTAGTTATCTTGGAGAAGAATTAGCATATGAAGTTGTGGTTGAAAATAGTAATTTGATTGCTGATATGGTTGAAAATATAAAACCTATACCAGATGATACATATCCACCAATTATAGAAGGTTCAGATGTAGAATTAAGGGAAATGTGCTATGAAAAAGCTAAACGGATTTATGGAGAGCCAATACCAGAAATAGTTCAAAAAAGATTGGATAGAGAATTAAATTCAATAATAAGTAATGGATATGCAGTTATGTATATTATAGCTCAAAAACTAGTTGCAAAATCTCTTTCAGATGGGTATTTGGTTGGTTCAAGAGGTTCTGTTGGTTCATCATTTGCAGCTACTATGAGTGATATAACAGAAGTTAATCCTCTACCAGCTCACTATATTTGTGAAAATGAAGATTGTAAATATTCCTTTTTTTATGAAATAGGTGAATGGGGGTCAGGTGTTGACTTGCCAGATAAGGATTGTCCAAAATGTGGAAGAAAACTTGCTAAAAATGGTCATGACATTCCGTTTGAGGTTTTCTTAGGTTTTGAAGGAGATAAAGAACCAGATATAGACCTAAATTTCTCAGGAAATTATCAGCCAACAATCCACAAATACACCGAAGAATTATTTGGAGAGGGATATGTATATAGAGCAGGAACTATAGGTACAGTAGCAGAAAAAACAGCTTTTGGATATGCAAGAAAATATGTAGAAGAAAATAATATAAGTGTACCAAATGCGGAGGTACTTAGACTTTCAAATGGGTGTACTGGCGTAAAAAGAACCTCAGGACAGCATCCTGGTGGAGTTATGGTTATACCAGACTATAAAGATGTATATGATTTTACACCTATACAATATCCAGCAAATGATACTTCTTGTGGCGTTATAACTACTCACTTTGATTATCATTCAATAAGTGGTAGGATACTTAAACTTGATATACTTGGACACGACGGTCCTACTATCATAAGAATGCTTGAAGATATTACTGGAATAAATATAACTGAAATTCCTCTAGATGATGAAGAGACTATGTCTTTATTTACATCTACAGAAGCGTTAGGAGTTACACCAGAAGAGATAAATTGTCCTATAGGATGTCTTGCTGTACCTGAATTTGGAACTAAGTTTGTACGACAAATGCTCCTTGATACAAAACCTACTACATTTGCAGAGCTCGTACGTATATCTGGTCTTTCTCATGGTACGGATGTTTGGGTAAATAACGCACAAGATTTAGTTAGAGAAGATATAGTGGGATTAAAAGATGTTATATCTACACGAGATGACATAATGAACTACTTAATATTTAAAGGCTTACCTCCTAAGATGAGTTTTACAATAATGGAGAGTGTAAGAAAAGGGAAAGGTTTAAAACCAGAACATATTGAAGAAATGAAGAAAAATAATGTTCCAGAATGGTATATAGGTTCGTGTAAAAAGATTAAATATATGTTCCCCAAAGCACATGCTGTTGCTTATGTTATGACCTCATTTAGAATTGCATATTGTAAAGTACATTACCCAGAAGCCTTTTATGCAACTTACTTTACTACAAAGGTGGAAGATTTTGATGCAGATTTAATTGTTAAAGGTTTAGATACTATAAAATCAAAAATAAATGAGATTGAAGCATTGGGAAATGATGCAACTACAAAGGAAAAAGGTATGTTGACCGTATTAGAAGTTGCACTTGAAATGTATGCAAGGGGGATAAGGCTGTTACCAGTTGATATATATAAATCGGATGCAAGTGACTTTATAGTTGTTGGAGAAAAAACATTACTTCCACCAATGGCAGCAATACAAGGTCTTGGAGGAAATGCAGCTTTAAATATTCAAAATGAAAGAAAAAATGGTGAGTTTATATCAAAAGAAGATTTAAGAAAGAGAGCAAAAGTATCAAAAACAGTAATAGAAACACTTACTAATCATGGCTCACTTGAAAATATGAGTGATGAAAACCAATTGTCACTGTTTTAGGTTAGTTCAAAAAGTTGCAAATAAAAGAATTTTATGATATCATAGTATAGAAAATAGTATACTTTGCAGAAACTAAGAGTGAGACAGCTGTTCTCACTCTTTTATTTTAAATATATTATTAAGAACTATTTTAAATTTATTAAATACATTTAATTTAAAAATTATTTAATAAATTTAAAATAGTCATTTACAATTGAATAGGAGGTAATTTAATGAAAAAAGATTTAGAAGTAGCAATTGAAGAAATTGTAACTAAAATAACGGATGAACATGGATTTGAAATGGTTGATGTTGAATATGTAAAAGAAGCGGGAGAATACTACTTAAGAGTATACATAGATAAAGAAGAAGGAATATCTTTAAACGAATGTGAATTAGTTAGTAGAGAACTAAGCCCAATATTAGACGAAAAAGACCCTATAAAAGAGAATTATTTCTTAGAAGTATCTTCTCCAGGGCTTGATAAAGCACTAAAAAAAGACAGAGATTTTGCTAGATACCAAGGTAGAGATGTAGATTTAAAATTATATAAACCATTAAATGGATGTAAACAATTTGAAGGTGAACTTGTAGGATTAACAGAAGATAATAATATAAAAATCATTATAAATGGTGAAGAAATGGAATTTAATAGAAAAGATGTTGCTATTGTTAGATTAGCAATAAAGTTTTAGTGGTATATTAAATAGGGAGGAAATAAAAAATGAATCATGAATTTATGGAAGCACTAAATGAATTAGTAGTTGATAGAGGTATAGATAAAGAAATACTTATAGATACTATAGAGCAAGCTCTTTTAACTGCATACAAAAAAAACTTTGGTTCAGCACAAAATGTTAGAGTTGAGTTTGATAGAGACAAAGGCGATATAAAGGTGTTTTCTCAAAGAGTAGTTGTCGATGAATCAGACTTGTATGATACTTTCTTAGAAATAGAGTTAGCAGATGCTAGAGAAATAAACCCTAATTATGAACTGGGTGATATTATAGAGCATGAAGTTACACCTAAAAACTTTGGGAGAATTGCAGCTCAGACAGCAAAACAAGTAGTTGTTCAAAGAATAAGAGAAGCTGAGAGAGAAATAGTGTATAATGAATTTATAGAAAAAGAAAATGAAATAGTTACAGGAGAGGTTGCTAGAGCAAATAAAAATATTGTTTATGTAAATCTTGGAAGAATAGAAGGGATAATGACTCAAAGTGAACAAATCCCATTTGAAAATTATAAAGCAGGTCAAAAAATAAAATTCTATATACTTGAAGTTAAAAAGACTAACAAAGGACCTCAAATAGTTGTATCAAGAAGTCATCCAGGTCTAGTAAAGAGATTATTTGAAGAAGAAGTTCCTGAAATATATGAGGGTATAGTTCAAATAAAATCAGTAGCAAGAGAAGCTGGGTCAAGAACTAAAATGGCAGTAAGATCTATAGATGAAAAAATAGACCCAATTGGAGCTTGTGTAGGTCCAAAAGGACTTAGAGTAAAAAATATAGTGGATGAACTTGGTGATGAAAAAATAGATATAATAAAATATAGTGAAAATCCAGCAGAGTTTATATCAGCAGCACTTAGCCCATCAAAAGTTGTTAAAGTAGATATAAATGAAGATGAAAAATCTGCCTTAGTTATTGTTCCAGATTATCAGCTATCACTTGCTATAGGTAAAGAAGGCCAAAATGCAAGACTTGCAGCAAAATTGACAAACTGGAAGATAGATATTAAGAGCGAATCTCAAGCAGAACAAGAAATGATAAATCTTGAAAATTCCAAAGAAATAGAAGATGAGGGTATTAAAGCTGAATTTATCAATCAAGATGAGTTAGATATCTCAGATGATAATTTCAAAGAAGAAGAGTAAGGAGGGATGGCTTTGAAAAAAGTAAAAAAAGTGCCTCAAAGAAAATGCATAGCGTGTCAAGATAGAGACTCTAAAAAAGAGCTTATAAGAATAGTTAAAAATAAAGAAGGAAAAATATTTTTAGACCCAACAGGAAGAGCTAATGGAAGAGGAGCATATGTGTGCAAAAGCTCTGAATGTCTAAAAAAAGCTATAAAAAGCAAAGCATTAAATAAAGCTTTTAAAATTGATGTTCCTGATGAAGTCTATGATAATCTACTTATGGAGTTAGAAGAATATGAAAAATAATAAAGAAAAGATACACTCGTTCTTAGGACTCGCAACTCGTGCAGGGAAAATAGTGTCTGGTGATGATTCAACTTTGCTTGACTTAAAAAAAGGAAAAGTAAAATTAATTTTAATTGCAGAAGATGCATCAAATAACACAAAAAAACTTTTTAAAGATAAATCAACTTTTAGAAATATTCCATATCTATTTTTTTCAACAAAAGATGAAATAGGATTTGCAATAGGAAAATCTCCAAGAGCAGTCGTAGGAATAAAAGATGAAAATTTTGCTAAAAAGATAATTGAACTAATAGAAATTTAAAATAAAATAGGGGGTGATCTTGTGTCAAAAACAAGAGTATACCAAATAGCAGAAAAATTAAATATATCAAATGAAGAGCTTATAAATAAGTTAGCTGAATTAGATATTAATGTAACTGACAAAGATTCAGTATTAGAAGGTGAAGCGTTAGAATTAGCACTTGAAGTGTTAAGTGAAGATTCATCTCAAGAAAATGGAAATATTATAGAAATAGATGGACAGTTGACAGTACAAGTATTGGCAACTAAATTAGATAAATCTCCATCAGAAATAATTATGAAGCTTATGAAAATGGGAACTATGGCAACAATAAATCAAGAGATAAATTTTGAGATTGCTGCTTTAGCTGCCAAAGACTATGGATTTGAATTAACAGTAGCAGAAAGTGATGATACAGAAGCTTTAGAAATAGAAGCTTTAATGGAAATTGAAGAAGATAATGAAGAGGATTTAAAACCTAGACCACCAGTTGTTACAGTTATGGGACATGTTGACCATGGTAAAACATCTTTACTAGATGCAATAAGAAAAACTGATGTAATTTCAGGTGAAGCTGGAGGAATAACTCAGCATATAGGTGCTTCAGAAGTTAAAATTAATGGACAAAAAATAGTCTTTTTAGATACACCAGGGCATGAGGCTTTCACATCAATGAGAGCAAGAGGAGCACAAGTTACAGATATAGCAATATTAGTTGTTGCAGCAGATGATGGTATAATGCCTCAAACAGTAGAAGCAATAAACCATGTTAAAGCAGCAGGAGTACCTTTAATAGTTGCTATAAATAAAATAGATAAACCAGGTGCAAACCCAGATAAAGTTAAACAAGAATTAGCAGACCAGGGATTATTAGTTGAAGACTGGGGTGGAGAAGTAATAGCAGTTCCAGTATCAGCTAAGAAAAAAGAAGGAATAGATACACTTTTAGAAATGGTATTGTTGGTTGCTGAAATAGAAGAATTAAGAGCCAATCCAAATAAAAGAGCAGTAGGAACTGTTATAGAAGCTGAGCTTGATAAGGGAAGAGGTCCAGTTGCAACAGTACTTGTTCAGGGTGGTACTCTAACAGTAGGTGATCCAATTGTTGCAGGTGTTGCATGTGGTAAAGTTAGAGCAATGATAAATGCAAAAGGAAAAAGAGTAAAAACAGCAGGTCCATCTACAGCAGTGGAAATATTAGGGCTATCAGAAGTTCCACAAGGTGGAGACCAATTTGTTGAGGTTCCAACAGATAAAATTGCTAGAAGTGTAGCAGCAAGAAGACAACAATTATTTAGAGATGAGATGTTAAAATCAACTCAAAGATTATCACTAGATGCTTTATTTAGTCAAATGAGTGAAGGTGCTATAAAAGACCTTAACATAGTTATAAAAGCAGATGTACAAGGTTCAGTACAAGCAGTTAAACAATCTTTAGAAAAATTATCAAATGAAGAAGTACAGGTTAAAGTAATACATGGAGGTGTTGGAGCTGTAACAGAATCAGATATATTACTTGCAGCAGCCTCTAATGCAATAATAATAGGATTCAATGTAAGACCAGTTCCAGGTGCAGAATCTCTAGGAGAAAAGGAAAATGTTGATATAAGAACATATACTATAATATACAAAGCTATAGAAGATATACAAGCTGCTATGACTGGTATGTTAGACCCTGAATATGTTGATGAAGAAACAGGAAAAGCTGAAATAAGAGAAATATATAAAATATCTGGTATTGGAACAGTAGCTGGATGTTATGTAACTAATGGTAAAATATTTAGAAACTGTAAAATAAGATTAGTTAGAGATAGTATAATAATACATGAAGGTGAACTGGCAGCACTTAAGAGATTTAAAGATGATGTAAAAGAAGTTAATTCTGGATACGAATGTGGTATGAGTTTTGTAAATTATAATGACATAAAAGAAGGCGACATAGTAGAAGCTTATATAACTAAAGAAGTAGAAAGAAAATTATAAATTCGTATCAAAGAAAATCAGTTAGTAAAGAAGGTCGATGGTATGGCATCATATAATAGAACAAGAAGAATTGCAGAAGAAATAAGAAAAGTAGTAAGCACTATGCTTATAAATGGAGTAAAAGACCCTAGAATAACATCTTTGGTAAGTGTAACTGATGTAGAAGTTACAAATGACCTAAGATATGCTTATGTATATGTAAGTATTCTAGGTGGAGATGAAGAATCCACATTAGCAGGACTTAAGAGTGCTGGAGGGTATATAAGAAGAGAAGTAGGAAAAAATATAAAGCTTAGATATATTCCTGAGATAATATTTAAACTTGATGATTCAATAGAAAAAGGAATGTATATGGATAGCCTTATAAAGAGAGTAAATGAAAAAAATACTCAAAAAAATGAGGATGAAAATTATGATGAATAATATTGATAGTATTATAAATTATATATATGAAGGTGACTATTTTATAGTTACCTCTCATATTAGTCCAGATGGAGATAATATTGGTTCCACACTTTCAATGTATTATACACTAAAAAATTTAGGGAAAAATGTATATTATGTACTTGATGATGAAGCTCCATTAAATTTAAAGTTTTTAGTTGAAGGTATAGAAATTTATAAGTCTCATGAATTTGATATAAATAAGTATTCTCTAATTGCACTTGACTGTGGAGATAAGATGAGAATATGTGTAAGTGATGAAATCAAAAATAATGCATCAAAAGTAATCTGTATTGACCATCATGCGAGTAATGATTCATATGGAGACTTAAACTATGTAGATATTGATGCATCTTCTACTTGTGAACTAGTGTATAATTTATTGGTTAGATTTCAAGAAATAAAAGACATTAAGATTATAAATAAAGACATAGCAACATGTTTATACACAGGTCTTGTAACTGATACCGGAAATTTTTCCTATTCAAATGTGCATGCAAGTAGTTTTGAAATGGCAAAGGATTTACTTATTTTGGGTGCAGAAAAAAATACTATAATACAAAATATATATCAAAGTAATTCTTCTGATTATTACAAATTATTAGGTGAAGCTTTGAAATCTTTGGAGATATTTGATTCAAAGGTATCTAGTATAATTTTAACTCAGGATATGATGAATAGGAATAACATGAGTTTCAATGATGTTGATGGTATAACAACATATACTAGAGATATAAAGGATATTGAAGTTGGAATTTTATTTAAAGAAAAAAAACAAGATGAAATTAAAGTGAGTTTTAGGTCAAAAAATTATGTTGATGTAAGTGAAATAGCTAAGGTATTTGGTGGCGGTGGTCACATAAGAGCTGCTGGATGCACTATCAAAGATAGTATTGATAATGCTAAAAAAATGGTATTAGAGGCAGTGTTAAAATCAATTTAAGGTGACAATAAAATGAATAAGATTATAAATATATTGAAGCCTACAGGTATGACGTCTCATGATGTTGTAAGTAGGGTAAGAAAGATTTTAAATATGAAAAAAGTTGGGCATACAGGTACTCTTGACCCAGATGCATCAGGTGTTTTACCAATATGTATAGGAAAAGCTACAAAAGTATGTGAACTTATTTTAAACAAAGATAAATCGTATATATGTGAACTTACTTTAGGTATAAGTACAGATACCTATGATTCATCTGGCGAAATTATAAAAAAAGTTGATGATTTTAAGTTAAGTAATGAAGATATAGAAAGAGCTTTTGATACGCAAAAAGGTGAAATAGATCAACTTCCTCCAATTTACTCAGCTTTAAAAGTAAATGGAAAGAGAATGTGTGATTTAGTAAGAAGTGGTAGAGGCTCTGAGATTACTTTAAAAACTAGAAGAATAAACATAAAAGATATAAAAATCCTTAGTATAAAAGGTAATAAAGTAATGTTTTATGTTGAATGTTCTAAAGGGACTTATGTGAGAAGCATTTGCCATGATATAGGAGAATATCTAGGGTGTGGAGGACATATGTCGTTTTTAAATAGAACATCTTCTGGCAAATTTAACTTGGAAAATTCGATAACGCTGGAAGAATTAGAATTATTTTATGCAAATGAAACTCTGGATAAACATTTATATGATATAGATTATGTATTGGATTCGTTTAATTATATTGTATTAAACCCTAATGCTATAAAATATTATAGTAATGGTGGTTCAATAGATGATAAGAGATTTTTAAAGAACAATCTCAGTAAAGATGATGAATTTGTAAGAGTATACAGTAAAGATAACTTCTTAGGATTAGGAAAATTATCAAAACATAATAATACAATAAGTGTTAAAAGTGATAAGATGTTTGTATAATCAATGTATTTGAAAAAACACCAAAAGAGATAGTACTATAATAACTTCTATAGTCTATCTCTTTTACTTATGCTATAATAGTTTGTGAATAAGTTAAGAGTAAATTATAATTTTAGCGGGGAAAATTTATTATGGTGATTATAAAATCTATAGCAGAAATAGCAAACATAAAAGAAAGTGTCATTACCATAGGGAATTTTGATGGCATACACAAAGGACATCAAGTTCTTATAAAAAAAGCAGTTGAATATGCAAAAAAAGAAAATATACAGAGTATTGTATTTACATTTGCAAATCATCCTGTAAACTACTTTAGACCAAACTCAACAAAAAATATTATAAGCAATGAGGACAAAATAAGATTATTGGAAGAATTGGGAATAGATATAGTTGTAATCATACCATTTGATGAGTATATGACCAAAATACCTGCAAAGGATTTTGTAGAGGAGATACTAGTAAAAAAATTAAAAGCTAAAAAAATAGTAATTGGACATGACTTTACGTTTGCCAGAGCGAAGGAAGGTAATGTCAATCTATTAAAAAGCTTAGAAGATGAATTTGGTTTTGAGGTGGAAGTAATAAAACCAATCAAAATAAATGATGTAAGAGTGAGTAGTACTTATATTAGAAGTTTAGTATCCCAAGGTGATATGACTAATGTCAAAGAGTATTTAGGTCGTAATTACAAGTTGGAAGGCTGTGTTATACATTCTAAACACCTTGGAAGAACTATTGGATTCCCAACAGCAAATATTGACCTTAAGAATAATATGCTCATTCCAAAGAGAGGTATCTATGCTTCTATTGTACATATTGGAGATGAGGTTTATTTTGGTGCTACAAATGTAGGTTACAACCCAACGGTTAATGGAAAATCTTTGTCTATTGAAACAAATATTTTAGAATTTGACAGAGATATTTATGGTGAAAATATAATTGTTGAATTTTTGGAAAGAATAAGGGATGAGAGAAAATTTAATTCAATAGATGACTTAAAAAATCAATTGTCTAATGACATAAACTATGTATATGAAAACTATGTTTGCAAAAACAGGTAATGTATGATAAAATGATTAAGGAAAATAACCATTACTCAGCTTTTGAATACTCCAATCAATGCTTAGTAATAGGCGTTTCTAAAAAAATACGGAGGTAATCTAAATGATAAACAAAACAGAAATAATCAAAGAATATGGAAGAGTTGAAGGAGATACTGGTTCTCCAGAAGTACAAATAGCTTTATTAACAGCTAGAATAAATGATCTAAATGGACATTTAAAAACTCATAAGAAAGACCACCATTCAAGAAGAGGACTATTAAAAATGGTTGGTAGAAGAAGAAACTTATTAGCTTACTTAAAAGAAAAAGATCTTGAAGGATATAGAGCATTAATAGCTAAATTAGGATTAAGAAAGTAATTTCATTCTTTATAAAAAAGCAGGTATAGTGTATACCTGCTTTTTTATAGTTAATTTATTATAGAGTAAAATAGTTAATAATAAAAGTAATTTATACATTATAAAAAATTATAAAATGAATAATATTGGGTAAGAATATAAGGTAATATATAAATACATAAGCAATTAAAAAGGAAAGACAAGATAAATATAGAAACTTTATACTATAATATTTAGTTGGAATAAGGAGGAAATTATTTTGAAAATAAAGTTAGTATGTGATAGTTTGTGCGATATTCCAGATGAAATATCAAAGAAAGATTATATAGAAATAGTTCCACTTACAGTTATTTTTAATGATAGAGAATACATAGAAGGAGTGGATATAGATAAAGAAGAGTTTTACAAGAAAGTAAAAGAAATAAAACAAATACCTAAGACTTCACAAGCTACATATATGGAGTTTAAAGAAGTATTTGATAAGTTTATAGAAGAGGGATATCATATAATCTGTTTAACAGGTGCATCAAATGCCTCAGGAACTTTTCAAAGTGCTGTAATAGCTAAGAATGATATGAATGAAAAAGAAAAAATACATATATTTGATACTCGAAACTTATCACTTGGTAGTGGGCAATATGTTATAAAAGCCTGTGAACTTATTGAAGAAGGTTTGGGGTTTGAAGAAATAATAAATGAGTTAGAAAACATTCGTAGCAGTATAAGATTACTTTTTGCTCCATATACCCTTGATTTCTTAAAACAAAGTGGAAGGGTTCCAGTAGCAACTGCTTTAATAGGAAATATGTTGAATATAAAACCTATATTTTTCTTTGATAATGGGGAAGCTAAGTTGGTAAACAAGGTCAGAGGAGTAAAAAATATAGCAAGTAAACTAGTAGATATAATTTTAGAAATGAATGAAGGGTCTTTAGAAGGGAAAATAGTAACAATAGGCTGTGGAGATAATCTACATGATTGTAAAATATTAAAAGAAGAAGTAAATAAAAGAATAAAAGCAAGAAGAGTCTTGTTTACTAGAGGTGGAGTTTCTATTTGCTCTCATACAGGGCCAGATATATTAGCTATAAGTTGTTCTAATTAGCAGGAATATAAGCTTCTTGCATATATAGGCAAAGATAATTTTTATATTGTTAATTTATAGTATTTTTGATAATATAGTAAATAGAGTGATATACGTGTTTTTAATAAGAGGAGGACAAGCATTAATGTTTGAACATAAAATATTTAAAATGGATTTCGCAGGGAGAGAACTTTCTGTAGAAATAGGAAAAATTTGTGAAATGACTAACGGTAGCTGTATAGTTAGATACAGCGACAGTATGGTAATGGTAAATACAACTAAGTCAGCTAAGCCTAGAGACGGAATAGACTTTTTCCCTTTAAGTGTAGATTATGAAGAAAAATTATACTCTGTAGGTAAAATACCTGGAGGTTTTTTAAAGAGAGAAGGTAAGCCTTCAGAAAAAGCGATACTTACATCAAGATTGATAGATAGACCAATAAGACCATTATTTCCAAAAGGATTTAGAAATGATGTTCAGGTAGTTGCAACAGTTTTATCAGTAGATCAAGATTGCACACCAGATATAGTAGCAATGATAGGTTCATCTATAGCACTTTCTATATCAGATATACCATTTAATGGTCCAACAGGTTCAGTATGTATTGGTCTTGTAGATGGTGCATTTGTTGTAAATCCAAATGCAGAGCAAAGAGAGAAAAGTTCAATGCATCTAGTTGTTTCAGGTACAAAAGAAGCAATAATGATGGTTGAAGCTGGAGCAGATGAAGTTCCAGATGATATAATGCTTGATGCTATTTTATTCGCTCATCAAGAAATAAAAAAAGTGGTTGAATTTATAGATGGTATAGTTGCAGAAGTTGGAAAAGAAAAAATTGTTGTTGAATTATACCATGCAGGAGAAGAAATAACTCAATTGGTTCGTGAATTTGCAACTGCTAAGATGAAGGACGCAGTTCAAACTTTTGAAAAACTAGAAAGAATGGAAAAGATGGATAGAGTTAAAGAAGAAACTCTAGCTCATTTTGAAGAAACTATTGAAAATTTTGAAGAACTTATTGGTGATATAGAGGAAGTATTACAAGATATAATAAAAGAAGAAGTAAGAAAACTTATAGTGCATGAAAATGTAAGACCAGATAATAGAAAATTAGAAGAAATCAGACCTATATGGTGTGAAACTGGTATGATACCTAGAGCTCATGGTTCAGCTATATTTACTAGAGGACAAACTCAAGTACTTAATGTAGCTACTTTAGGTGCTTTAGGAGATGTTCAAAAGTTAGATGGATTAGATGAAGAAGAAAACAAGAGATATATGCATCACTACAATTTCCCATCATATAGTGTTGGAGAAGCTAGACCATCAAGAGGTCCAGGTAGAAGAGAAATAGGGCATGGTGCTTTAGCTGAGAGAGCTTTACTACCAGTGATACCATCTCAAGAAGACTTCCCTTATGCTATTAGATTAGTTTCTGAAGTATTGAGTTCAAATGGTTCTACATCTCAAGCGAGTGTATGTGGCTCAACATTATCTCTGCTTGATGCAGGTGTACCTATAAGAGACATGGTTGCAGGTATAGCAATGGGACTTATAAAGCATGATGGTAAAGTAGCAGTGCTTTCAGATATACAAGGTATGGAAGACCACTTAGGAGACATGGACTTTAAAGTGGCTGGAACAGAGCATGGTATAACTGCGATACAAATGGATATAAAAATAGATGGTATAGATAAAGAAGTTCTACAACGTGCTTTAAAACAAGCTAAGGAAGGTAGAATCCATATACTAGGAGAAATGAGAAAAACTATATCTCAACCAAAACCAGAGCTTTCACCATATGCACCTAAGATTGTTAAAATGCAAATAAATCCTGACAAAATAAAAGATGTAATAGGACCTGGTGGAAAAATAATAACTAAGATAATAGATGAAACTGGAGTTAAGATAGATATTGAACAAACTGGAGAAGTATTCATATCAGGTATTGAAATTGATATGATTAATAGAGCTCAAGAACTTATAAATAATATAGTTATTGAACCAGAAGTAGGAAAAACTTATAAAGGTAAAGTAAGTAGAATAATGAATTTTGGAGCATTTATTGAAATACTTCCAGGAAAAGAAGGATTACTTCATATATCTCATATAGCTCATGAAAGAGTTGCTAAGGTTGAAGATGTGTTAAATATAGGAGATGAAGTTGAAGTTAAAGTTACAGAAATAGATGAAAAAGGAAGAGTTAACTTATCTAGAAAAGTTCTTTTACCAAAACCAGAGCATAAAAATAAATAATATATTAAATAATTAAAGGCAAAATCCTAGGGTTTTGCTTTTTTTTATTGCTAATATGATAATGACTATTAAATATCGTGTTAATATTGATTTTATTTACAACATATGGTAAATTACTAATAGTATTAGCAATTAAGGAGGTGATAATGTGGACTATATGAAATTAGCACTTGAACTTGGAAAGGTTAAGACGTTGATGGTAAAAATACCACATAAAGATAAAATTGCAGATATACAAAGTGGTGAAAAATTTGTATTGGGTTATTTATCTAAAAATAATAAAAAAGTAAATCCAAAAGAAATAAGTAGTACTATGAATGTTAGTACTGCTAGAATGTCTGCTATTCTTAATCAATTAGAATCAAAGGAAATGATTGAACGCTGTGTTGACCCACAAAATGGTAGACAGACACTAGTTCAATTAATGGCTAAGGGAATACAACAGCAGAAAATAAATGAAAAAGAATTTTTAGAGTATACAGTTGAATTTTTAAAAGCACTAGGTCCAGAAGATGCTATTGCTTACATACGTATTCAAAAAAAGATTATAAAGTTTTTTGAAGATAAAAAATAGAGATATTTCTTAAGTGTTGCTAATAAAAACAGAAAGAAGGTAAAGACATGAGTTTAAATAAGCAATCTAGAAATATGATTTTTGCTGTACTATTGATTGGTTCTATAGTTGGCTCATTACTTCAGACATCTCTTACTACTGCATTGCCAGTTATGATGGGGGATTTAAATATATCAGCCACAACAGCTCAATGGCTTACTAGTGCATATACGCTTGCTATGGGAATTATGGTTCCTGCCACTGCATTTTTGATTAGGAGATTTCCAACAAAACCACTTTTCATTAGTGCTATGAGTCTTTTTGCTGTAGGATTGTTGCTTTCTGCTAGTGCATCTTCATTTACACCCCTTTTGTTTGGGCGTATATTGCAAGCAATGG
The DNA here is from genome assembly GCF_020676075.1 of Clostridioides sp. ES-S-0001-03. Lineage (NCBI taxonomy): Bacteria > Bacillati > Bacillota > Clostridia > Peptostreptococcales > Peptostreptococcaceae > Clostridioides > Clostridioides sp. ES-S-0001-03. The sequence continues at coordinate 275,147 of NZ_JACVWJ010000002.1, forward strand.
GGAATGGAGTGTTGCTATCCATGACACAAGTAATAATTTTAACAATTTATCCTGCAGAGCAAATGGGTTCTATAATGGGTATATATGGTTTGGCTGCTGGTGCTGCTCCAATATTTGCTCCAACTCTAGCAGGAATTGTCATTGATATTTTTAATTGGCAAGCTATTTTTTGGTTTTCTTTAGTTATAAGTATTATTGATATTATTATAGCATCTAGAGTGTTACAAAATGTAATAGAGACAAAAAAACAATCATTTGATACGTTTTCTATGATTTTATGTGCAGTAGGATTTAGTGGTCTTTTACTTGGGCTTGGGAATATTGGGACAACTGAGTTTTTTAGTATAAATATTGCTTTACCATTATTTGTAGGGATAGTATCAATTATAGTATTTTCTTTACGTCAGATTCACTCAAAAGAGCCATTTCTAGAACTTCGTATTCTTAAAAATAAAAGTTATAGACTTGCTGTAATTATAAGTATGCTTTTATATGTTGTAATGATGGCAGGTTCCACTTTAATTCCAATATATATCCAGACAGTAAGAGGATTTTCAGCAACTAAGTGTGGTCTCATTATGATGCCAGGTTCTCTTGTAATGGCACTTATAAGTCCTTTTGCAGGTAGATTTTATGATAGGTTTGGAATACGAAAGCTAGTTGTATGTGGAAGTATATTCTTGGCAATAAGTTGTCTTGGTGTATCTTTTGTAGGAGAAGATACTTCAGTATTGTATATCTCTGCTTTTTATATTATACGTCTGATAGCTATTGGATTAATTATGATGCCTATTGTTACCTGGGGAATGAGTGTGCTTGGTGAAAAAAATATTGCTCACGGAACAGCATTACTTACTTCATTGCGTACAATAGCTGGTGCTATTGGCTCAGCAGTTTTTGTTGCAGTAATGACAACTGCTACAGTAACATCACGAGGTATGACAAATGCTACAGCAAATGTATTTGGAATGGATGTTGCATTTATTTGTATTTCAATTGTTGCAGTAGTTCAGCTTTTAGTGGCTTTCTTTTTTATAGAAAGAAAAAGTTTAAAGAAATCAACAAACTAAAGCTGATTTGTAGATTTTAAAAGCACAATTACATAAACATGTTCTAGTTATTATAATAAATTTTCAAGTATGAAATTAAACTTTTGAATATGAAATTAAAAGCCTATGTTACTTTTGCTAACAGAGGCTTTTTATATAAAATGTATTATGTCCTCTTATATTAAAGGTAATGGAAGGAAGTACTATAGGAAATTCTAAAATAATAGGAAAAATAAATAGCTAATTTAAAATTTTTTTAATAATAGAGGTTTAGTTAAGAGATTTTTAAGATAATTTTTTATTGATATACAGAGAAAGGTTTATGTTATATTTAGTGCATAAATAGAGCTTTCCTTTAATAGTATTAAATAAGAAACAATTTGTACATAATTAGGGGGAGTTTTAATGATAATGATGGTACTTAATAAGAGTAAGCTCAAAAAAATTATAATACTAATTTTAGTGATATTATTAGGATTGTCAGGAGGGGTAATGGTATTAAAATTGTTTAACAATAAGCCCGTTTTCAACTTATTTAATGGAGTAGATTTACCATATGAGAGAGGCACAAAAGATAAAAGTGGCTACGTTGCATTAACATGCAACGTAGACCTTGGATGGGAAACAGAGTACATAGAATCTATTTTGGAAACTCTCAAAAAAGAGAATGTAAAAATTACTTTTAATGTAACTGGGAAGTGGGCAGAAAAAAACAAAGATGAACTATTGAAGATAAAGAAACAAGGACATGAAATAGGAAATCATGGATACAAACACTTAGATTATTCGACACTATCATATGAAGATAACTATAAACAAATAGAAACCTCTAAAAAGATAATTGAAGAAATTATAAATGAAAAGACTAAGTTTTTTCAAGCTCCAGCAGGTTCTTTTGGAGCAGAAACAGTGAAGGCAGCTAAAGAATTAGGATATACTTCAATTAAATGGGATGCTGATACTATAGACTGGAAATATAAAGATCAACCAGAAGTAATTATAGATAGAATGAAGAAAAAAGATATTAAAGATAGTAGTATAATCTTAATGCATCCAACTGATGCAACGACAAAATGTATTGATGATATTATAGCAATTGTAAGAGAAAAAGGATTAAAACCAGGTAAACTTAGTGATGTATTTAAGTAGACAAAGTATAAAAATTTGATTAAGATTGTATAAGTTGTAGTTGAATTAATTAAAAGACTGACTTATAATGTAATACATATAAAAATAAATAGAATTAGAACATAGTGTTTTCAATAATCCAATGTAAAATAAAGAATAAATTTTTAGGAGAATGTAATGTATAAGACAAAAATACTGGAAAATGGGCTTACAATAATTGGTGAAGAAATACCATATCTAAAGTCAATAACATTAGGTATTTGGATAAATGCAGGGTCTAGAATAGAAGAAGAAGAGGTAAGTGGAACTTCTCATTTTATAGAACATATGATGTTTAAAGGAACCAAAAATAGAACCTCAAAAGAGATTGCTAGCACAATTGACAATTTAGGTGGGCAAATCAATGCATTTACAAGTAAAGAATGTACATGTTATTATGTAAAATTAATAGATGAGCATATAGATACAGGAATAGATGTATTAAGTGATATGATACTAAATTCTAGATTTGATAAAAATGATATAGATAAGGAAAGACTTATAATACTGGAGGAACTTAAGATGTATGAAGATTCTCCAGACGATTTATCTTATGATTTATTAGTCGAAAATATATATGCTAATGATGGTTTAGGGATGAATATAATTGGGACAAAAGATTCTCTATACAATATAACTAAGGAATCTATGTTAGAGTACTTAAACAAATATTATATTCCAAATAATGCAGTCATTTCTATAGTTGGAAACTTTGACTTTGATGATATGGTAGATAAACTTGAATCTAAATTTGGAAACTGGAAAAAGAGAAATTTAAATATAGACGTAACTGAGGCTACGTTTAATCCTTGTTTTATATCAAAAAATAAAGATACTGAACAGGTAAATTTGGCTATGTGTTTAAAAGGTATTCCATTTGAAAATGATGATGAAGTTTATTCAATGGCAGTGGTAAACAATATTTTTGGTGGAAGTATAAGCTCAAGACTTTTTCAGAAGATAAGGGAGGAAAAAGGGTTAGTATATTCAATATATTCATCACAAACACTATACAGAAAATGTGGTGAATTGGGTATATTTGCAAGTATGAGTACAGAAAATTTACAAGATGTTTATAATTTAATAAAAGAAGAAATTGAAAATATAAGAAAAAATTATCTTACAGAAAAAGAAATATTTGAAAGTAAGGAGCAACTAAAAGGTAATTATATATTGGATTTAGAAAGTACTAGCAGTAGAATGATGTCTACTGGTAAATCTATGTTATTGAGTAAAAAAGTAAAAACTACAGATGAAATACTTGAATGTATAAATAATGTTGATATTAATTCAGTAAAAAAAGTTGTTGATAAGGTATTCAATATAGAAAATATTGGTACATGTATAGTGGGAAGAGATGTAGAAGATATTCTGCACTTGGATTAATATCTTAAAAAGTAAATCTCTGGAGGTATAAAATATGAATTTATCTGAAATAGCAGGTAAGGAAATAGTTAACTTAGTCACAGGAGAAAGATTAGGAGTTATTGGAGAGTGTGACCTTATACTAGATGAAACTACAGGCGGGATATTGGCGCTTTTAATTCCAAAAGAAAAAGGCTTTTTTGCCAGAAGAAAAGATAAGTCATTTTTAGAAGTTCCATGGAGAAATGTAAAAAAAATAGGCAATGATATGATAATTATAGAATATGAGGGATATATTTAGGAGGAAAAAATGAGTATTTTAGTGCAAAAGTTTGGTGGGACATCAGTAGAATCATATGAAAAAATGAATGAAGTATGTAAAATAGTAAAAGCATACAGAGATAATGATGAAGAGTTACAATTAGTATTAGTAGTTTCAGCAATGGGTAGAAAGGGAGCTCCATATGCCACAGATACACTTATAAATCTATGTAATTCAGTAAATGACGAACCAAATAAAAGAGAACTTGATTTAATAATGTCTTGTGGTGAAATAATATCAGGGACAGTTCTTGCTAATTTATTAAATGCAAAAGGTATAGAATCTGTTTTCTTTACTGGTCAACAAGCAGGTATAATTACAAGTGATGAGTATTCTAATGCAAAAATAAAATATATAAACCCTAAAAAGGTAAAAAGAGCATTAGATGATGGTAAAGTTGTTGTTATAGCTGGATTTCAAGGTGTAACAGATGATGGTGAAGTAACGACTCTTGGAAGAGGTGGAAGTGATACATCAGCAGTTGCTATTGGTAAATCTTTAGAATGTGAGACAGTTGAAATTTACACTGATGTAGATGGTATAATGACTGCAGACCCTAGAGTAGAACCAAATGCTAAAGTATTGAGTTTTATAGATTATGAAGAAGTATTTCAAATGGCAGATAAAGGAGCTAAGGTAATACATCCAAGAGCAGTACAGTTGGCTAAAAGTGGAAATATAACTCTAGCAATAAAAAATACAATGAATCCAACTTTTGAAGGTACAAAAATAGGTTCTTTATGTAAGCATTTAGAACAAAATATAGAATATGAACAAGAAAAAGACCTTAAAGTTGCTGTTGCAAATAAAGATAGTGTTGCTCAAGTTAAGATTAAATCAGCAGAAGAAGTGTTTACAGAAGTATTAAATGAAATAGAAAAGAAACTTATAAATATAGATATGATAAATTTCTTTATATCAGAAAAAGCCTTTGTTATTGAAGATGCTGATATAAAAGAATTAAAAGAAATACTAGATAAATTTGAATTAGATTATGAAGTAAATAGAGATTGTGCTAAAGTAACATTGATATGTTCAAGAATAGCTGATGAAATGTCTGGTATCATGTCAAAAGTAGTTAGAGGGTTATCAAAAGCAGGAGTATCTCTTTTACAAACATCAGATTCAAATATGACTATATCTTGTTTAGTTAGTGAAGAAGATATGCATACAGCAGTACATGCAATACACCAACAATTTTATGTAAAATAAGAATCGTAATACAATTACTTTTATTCAAAATTTAATAATTTTGCTTATATCTTAATATATTTGATTTATTTGGTAAAACTAAGTTAAATATATTTTGATAGGAGTTTTTTTATGAAAGATTATAAAGATGATAATGAAACATTTGATAAAGATAATTGTAGAAGAGATTCTAGCTGTGAGGAAAGAGAATGTATAAAACAATTTGGCACTAGTGAGATGCCTCCTCAGCCTCCTAAAGATACCCAATGTATAACTATAATTGGAGAAATTGAAGGTCATTTTATAGGAAATCCTCAGAAAAAAGCTACGAAGTATGAACATATAATTCCAATGCTTTATTCAATTGAAGAAAGTAATGATGTTAAAGGAGTACTAGTTGTTTTAAATACTGTTGGAGGAGATATTGAGGCAGGTCTAGCTATTGCAGAACTTTTAAATAGTACATCCAAAAAAGTAGTTACTCTTGTATTAGGGGGAAGTCATAGTATAGGTGTTCCTCTTGCTACTGCTGGTGATTACTCATTTATAGCTCCAACTGCAACAATGATTATACATCCTGTAAGAACAACTGGACTTGTAATAGGTATAAATGAAACTTTCGAGTATTTTAAAAAGATGCAAGAGAGAATAATTCAATTTATCATAAGAACATCTAATATCGAAAGAGATATACTTGATAAACTTATGCATGAGAAAGATGAGCTTATAAGTGATGTGGGTAGTGTTCTAATAGGAAAAGAAGCTGTAGATTATGGGCTTATAGATGAAGTTGGTGGATTAAAAGATGCTATTAAAAAATTAAAAGAGCTTATAAAAGAGTCAGAAGAAGAAAAAAATAATGATTAAAATTTGTTTAAATAATAAAATTTATGATATAATGATGTAATAAAGTAGGAGTGTTAGTGTTAAGGCATTAGCACTTTTTGCTATGAAGGGGTAAAACTTGCTAAAAATAAGGAGTGATATTAATGGCCACGAAAAAGAAGAAAAAAAAGAAGGTAAATACCTTAAGCTTTAATGCAGAATATCATAATTTGATAACCATATTTATAGGTGTATTTTTATTATATAGTTTAAATTCTAATTCTATGGGATGGATACCTGTGATAATGCAAAATCTCTTTAAAGGATTATTTGGAGGACTTTCCATAGCAATACCATTTATAGTAATTATAACAGGACTTCTAGGATTTTTTGATGGAAATGAATATATATATAGACTGAGAAAGACTAAATTATACTACATAATTATTTTATTTATTTTTGTATTTTATGGATTGTTAAATGCAGGAACTCTTCCTGTAGATAGCCCACTAAAAGGTAATATGTTTGATGATGTTATGAAATTGGGTGTAAGTGGACAAGGTAGTGGTTTAATAGCAACAACCATTGCGTATTATATGAGTAAAATATTTGGTATAGCAGGTGGATGGCTAATAAGTATATTTGCTCTTATACTTTCTATAATGTTTATATTTAATATTTCTATAAAAGACTTGGTATCAAATGCAAAGTCAAAATCTAAAGCATCAAAAGACAGTAATTTAACTTTTAAAGATAAAATTTCAAATATGAAAAAATCTGCAATAGATATGATAACTGATGAAGTGGATGATACTACTGTAAACAAGAAGCCTGGATTTTTTAAAGGGCTAATGTCAAAAGGTCGTGACAATGAAGATGAAGAAGATGAGTATTTAGAAGAAGAAAATGGTGATGGTGTAGACGATAAAACTATTAAAATAGTTGGTTTTAACAAGGCAGAAGATGAATATTTAGAAATATTAGAAGGAACTCAAAGTATGCCAGAACTAGATGTTTTAAAAGAGTTACAGAAAGCTACAAATGAAAATTCAGTTGTAGAGACTAAACCAGAAAAGAAAGTTGATATAAGCAAATCTAATTTAGCTGTAGAAAAAACTCAACCAATAAGCATTGTATCAGAGTCAAATAATGAAGACTATTCAAATTATAAAAAACCTGGTGTTGAACTTTTAAATAAAGTAAATAAAAAATCTGATGAAAATGGCAAAAAGAAGGTTTTAAAAAATGCCTCTCTTTTAGAAAAGACACTTTCAGATTTTGGAGTGGAAGCAAAGATTAATCAAGTTACAGTTGGTCCGACTATAACAAGATATGAGATACAACCAAGTCCAGGGGTTAAAGTAAGTAAAATTGTAAACTTAACTGATGATATAGCTTTGAGTTTAGCAGCTAAAAGTATAAGAATTGAAGCACCAATCCCTGGGAAAAGTGCAATTGGAATAGAGGTTCCAAATGAGGAAGCTCAAATGGTTGGAGTAAGAGAAGTTCTAGAAAGTGAAGAGTTTAATAATTTTGATTCACCTCTTGCAATGGGACTTGGAAAAGATGTAGCAGGTAAAATTATAATTGGAGATATAGGTAAGATGCCACATTTACTTATAGCTGGTTCTACAGGTTCAGGGAAGAGTGTCTGTGTAAACACTTTGATAAGTAGTATATTATATAAGGCAAACCCTGATGAAGTAAAATTACTTTTAATAGACCCAAAGGTAGTTGAACTTGCAAATTATAATGGAATACCACATCTTCTGATACCTGTAGTTACAGACCCTAAAAAAGCTGCTAATGCTTTAAACTGGGCAGTGACAGAAATGAATAGAAGATATAAATTATTTGCAGATGCTCAAGTAAAAGATGTAACAAGTTATAATGAAAAATCAGAGGAAAAATTACCTAAAATAGTAATAATAATAGATGAGTTAGCAGATTTAATGATGGCAAGCGCAAATGATGTAGAGGATTATATTTGTAGACTAGCTCAGATGGCCAGAGCTGCTGGAATGCACTTGATTGTAGCTACACAAAGACCATCTGTTGATGTCATAACGGGTGTTATAAAAGCTAATATACCATCTAGAATAGCATTTGCAGTGTCATCTCAAACTGATTCAAGAACAATACTTGATATGGGTGGAGCAGAGAAACTTTTAGGTAAAGGTGATATGCTATTTTACCCACTTGGAGCGGCAAAACCAGTTAGACTTCAAGGTGCATTTATATCAGAAAGTGAGTCAGAAAGAGTAATTGATTTTGTAAAAGACCAAGTTAAGGATGGAATAAAGTATGAGGAAGATATAATTGAAACTATATCTAAAGTTAACACATCAAAATCTAGTGATGAGGATGAATTTTTAAGTGAGGCAATAGAATTTGTTGTAGATAGTGGTCAAGCATCTGCTTCTATGTTGCAAAGAAGATTTAAAATAGGATTTAATAGAGCGGCTAGACTTATTGACTCTATGGAAGAAAGAGGTATAATTGGAGCTAGCGAGGGAAGCAAACCGAGAAAGGTACTAATAAGCAAACAAGATTTGCAGAATTTAGAAGGTGAATAGAATTGTCAGTTATAGAAATAGAAAAAGCACTTAAGCTAGAAAAAGTAGTTTTTGTAGATGTAAGAACAGAAGGGGAATATGAAGAAGACCATATATTAAATGCTTTTAATATGCCTCTTTTTAAAAACAATGAGCATAATGAAGTCGGAACTATTTATAAGATGCAGGGAAAACATGAAGCAATACAAAAAGGATTTGATTATGTATCATATAAGCTAAAGGATATATATTTACAGGCAGCAGAGCTTGCAGCAAATTATGATAATATCGTCATATATTGTGCAAGAGGCGGAATGAGAAGTGGAAGTATAGTAAATGTATTGTCATCATTAGGTGTAAATGTTTATCAACTTGAAGGTGGATATAAGGCTTACAGAAACTTTGTATTGGATTACTTAAGAAATATAATGAATACAAAGAACTTTATATCTGTGCATGGATTAACTGGTTCAGGAAAGACTGATTTATTGCATTTATTGAAGAAAAAAGAAATAGATGTATTAGATTTAGAAGGTATAGCTAAAAATAGTGGTTCAACCTTTGGTTTTATAACATTTGATGAGAAGCCACCATCTCAAAAGAACTTTGAAACTAATTTATTTGAAAGTATATTTTTCTCAAAGAAGGATTATATATTTGTTGAAAGTGAAAGTAAGCGAGTTGGAAGTGTCATAGTTCCTAATGAAATCTTCGATGCAATGATACGAGATGGGTATCATATACTACTGGAATGTGATATTGATAATAGAGTCAATAGACTTTGTAGAGATTATATTTATGGTAAAGGTGAAGATAATATATTGGTTTTAAAAGAGTGTATAAATAAATTCAGAAAAAGATTGGGTCATAAAGAAGTAGATGGATATATTGATTTATTAGAATCAGGTAAATATGAAGAGCTTGTAAAAAAATATCTTATAGAATATTACGACCCACTTTATATGCATTCAGTGGAAAAATATAAGTACAATAAAATTGTAAATTTTGATGACACACAAAAATCCCTAGAAGATGTTATAGGCTTATATGAGAGCATATTGGAAGGAGAGAAAAAATGTTAAAGATAGCATTAGAATCATTAGGATGCTCAAAAAATTTGGTGGATGCAGAAATAATGATGGGAATTTTAAATAAAAAGGGTTATAAATTAATAGGAGATTTTGAAGAAGCTGATGTAATTATAGTAAATACTTGTGGGTTTATAGAGTCAGCTAAGCAGGAATCAATTGATACGATAATAGAATTTGCAGAATTAAAACAGACTGGTAATCTAAGGCTATTGATAGTAACAGGATGTCTAGCTCAAAGATACTCTGAGGAATTAAAAACTGAAATTCCAGAAATAGATGCAATAGTTGGTACAGGAAGCTACCAAAATATAGATGACATACTTAAAGATTTGAGTGAGAAACATCAAATTGTAAGCCTTGATGATATAGAGTTTGTATTTAATGAGGACTTACCAAGATATCTATCTACACCTAGCTATATGGCATACTTAAAAATTGGAGAGGGATGTTCCAATAATTGTACTTATTGTATAATACCTAAGCTTAGAGGTAAATATAGAAGTAGAAAATTTGAAGATATAATTAAAGAAGCGAATAAATTGGCTGAATCTGGAGTAAAAGAACTCGTAGTTATAGCTCAAGATACTACAAAGTATGGTTTTGATTTATATGGTAAAGAAAGATTACCAGAACTTTTAGAAGAGCTTGCAAAGATAAATGGGTTTAAATGGATAAGAGTCATGTACTCATATCCAGAATCGATAACAGAAGAACTGATTAAAGTTATAAAAGAACATGATAATATATGTAGCTATTTTGATATGCCAATACAACATGCAAGTAACAGTATTTTAAAGTTAATGAATAGAAAAACTAGTAAAGAGGATATATTAAATAAAATTAAACTTATAAGAAAGAATATACCAGATGCTATACTTAGAACTACGATAATAGTAGGTTTTCCTGGTGAAACAGAAGAAGATTTTAAACAGCTTGTAGATTTTGTCAAAGAAGTTAAATTTGATAGGCTAGGTGCATTTGCATATTCAAGAGAAGAAGATACACCAGCAGATAAATTACCAAATCACATAGATGAAGAAGTAAAAATACAAAGAAGAGATACTTTAATGATGATTCAACAAAAAATATCTGAAGAACTTAATGATAAAAAAATAGGAAAAACATATGAAGTCCTTATAGAAGAGCAAATAGAAAATAATGTATATACAGGAAGAACACAGGGTGATGCAGAAGAAATTGATAGTATAGTATATGTAAAAAGTGTAGATAATCTTGAAGTAGGAGAATTCGTAAGTGTTCAAATAAATGATGCAATGGAATACGATTTAATGGGAGATGTTGTATATGAACTTGCCTAACAAATTAACTTTGTTTAGAATATTTTTAATTCCAGTATTTGTTTTAATAATGTTATTTAATGTACCGAACAAGTTTTTATTAGCTTGTATTATTTTTATAGTAGCTTCAATTACTGATGCACTAGATGGAAAGATAGCTAGAAAGTATAACTTAGTTACTGATTTTGGGAAGTTTATGGACCCATTAGCAGATAAGTTATTAGTAATCTCAGCACTTACATGTATGATAGAAGATGGTCTTGTAAGTAGTTGGATGGTAATTATAATAGTAGCTAGAGAACTTACAGTTAGCATATTGAGGGCTATAGCAGCTGCTGATGGAAAAGTAATAGCAGCTGGTGGCAGTGGAAAGCTTAAAACGATAACTCAAATGATATCAGTAGTAATTTTATTGTTAGGGGCTCAGTTTGAAAATGAATTAATACTAAATATAGGTGGAATTCTTATACTTATAGCAACACTGCTTACTTTATATTCTGGATGGGAATACCTATATAAAAATAAAGAACTTTTCATGTCTTCTAAATAGAATATTATCATTTAATAATCATAAATTGATTGATTAATAAATAAAAAATAGCAACTTAAAATTTTAAAAATGTAAAAAAGGGTATACTATAATAGTATACCTCTTTTCTTTTTTAGGAATATTTTCTTTTGTGTATATAATTATTGATAATGGTTTATAAATAAAATGTAGCAAATAAAAATATAATCATTAGGAGCGTTTTTAAATTGACTAGGTTTGATTTATGTTATATAATTAATATATAACAAGAGAACAAATGTTTGTAGATAAATGAAGGGATGGTATAGAGATGAGTGTAGATCAAGAAAAATTAAAAGCGTTGAATGAAGCTTTAGGTAAAATTGAAAAAGATTTTGGTAAAGGTTCAGTAATGAAATTGGGAGAAGCAACGTCTATGTCTATAGATGTTATATCAACAGGAGCAATTGGTTTAGATATAGCTATTGGTATAGGAGGTCTACCTAGAGGGAGAATAGTTGAAATATATGGTCCTGAATCTTCTGGTAAGACGACTGTTGCACTTAGTTGTGTAGCATCAGCTCAAAAAAATGGAGGAATAGCTGCATTTATAGATGCTGAACATGCGCTTGACCCAGTATATGCAAAAGCATTGGGTGTGGATGTTGATAATCTAATCATATCTCAACCAGATACAGGAGAGCAAGCCTTAGAAATAGCAGAGGCATTAATAAGAAGTGGTGCAATTGATATAATAGTAATAGATTCAGTTGCAGCATTGGTTCCAAAAGCAGAAATAGACGGAGATATGGGTGATTCTCATGTAGGTTTACAAGCTAGACTTATGTCTCAAGCACTTAGAAAATTAACTGGTTCGATTAAAAAATCAAATTGTGTTGCTATATTTATAAACCAATTAAGAGAGAAAGTAGGAATAATGTTTGGAAATCCAGAAACGACTACTGGAGGACGTGCATTAAAGTTCTATTCATCTGTTAGATTGGATGTTAGAAAAATAGACACAATAAAACAAGGTGACAAGGTTATAGGAAGCAGAACAAGAGTTAAGGTTGTTAAAAACAAAGTAGCACCACCATTTAAACAATCTGAATTTGATATAATGTATGGAGAAGGTATATCAAAAATTGGAGATCTTTTAGATATAGCTGCTGACATAGATATAGTTAAAAAATCAGGCTCATGGTATAGTTACAATGACACTAAACTTGGACAAGGAAGAGAAAATGTAAAAAAATTCCTAGAGGATAATATGGATTTAACTAATGAAATAGATGAAAAAGTTAGAACATTTTACAATTTAAATGAGGTTAGTGAAGAAGCCGGTACTTTGGTATCAGAAGAAGTTGTTGAAAAATAAGTGAAAATATAAAAAAATAACTATTAAATAAGGACATACCACGCTCCCTATTAGCTTGACACAATGTTGAAAAAATTATAAAATTAAGTGAGGATAAAATATCTAAATTTAATTTTAATTATTAGGAATATTTTTTAATCATAGTGATGACATTTTGGGATTATTAACGAAGGAGGTGGATGTCATAGATAGTGTAGTAATGATTGTAATAGGTGCAGCTGTTGGTATTATAGCTGGATATTTTGTTAGAAAAAATATATCTGAAGCAAAAATTGGACAAGCTGAAAACTTGGCCAAAGAAATAATAGATAAAGCACACCACGACTCAGAAACAGTACAGAAAGAAAAGTTATTAGAAGCTAAAGAAGAGATCCATAAATGGAGAACAGAAGCTGAAAGAGAAAACAAAGAAAGAAGAACAGAAGTACAAAAGTATGAAAAAAGAGTAGTACAAAAAGAAGAAGTCTTAGATAGAAAATTACAAAATTTAGAATCTAAAGAAGTAAATTTAAGTGAAAAATTAAAGACAGTTGAAAAGAAAGAAGAAGAAGTTGAAGTAATAAAAACTCAACAATTGGAAAAATTAGAAAGCATATCAGGAATTACATCTGATAAGGCTAAAGAAATTATTTTAACAAATGCTGAGAGAGATGTAAGACGTGAAATGTCTATAATGATAAAAGAGATAGAAGGTCAAGCTAAAGAAGAAGCTGATAAGAAATCAAGAGAAATTATAGGATATGCAATTCAAAAATGTGCAGCAGATCACGTAGCTGAAACTACTGTTACAGTAGTAAGCTTACCTAATGATGAAATGAAGGGTAGAATAATAGGTAGAGAAGGTAGAAATATAAGGACTCTAGAAACTTTAACAGGGATAGACCTTATAATAGATGACACTCCAGAAGCAGTAATTTTATCAGGATTTGATCCAATAAGAAGAGAAATTGCAAGAATTGCTCTAGAGAAGTTAATAGCAGATGGAAGAATACATCCAGCTAGAATTGAAGAAATGGTTGAAAAAGCGAGAAAAGAAGTTGACAATATTATAAAAGAATATGGTGAACAAGCTGCATTTGAAACTAGTGTACATGGAATTCATCCAGAATTAATAAGATTATTAGGTAGACTTAATTATAGAACTAGTTATGGACAAAATGTTCTTAAACATTCTATAGAAGTTGCTCATATAGCTGGTATAATGGCTGCTGAGATAGGTGCAGATATTAGATTAGCTAAGAGAGCTGGTTTGTTACATGATATAGGTAAGGCTGTAGACCATGAAATGGAAGGTACACATGTTGAAATAGGTATGGATTTACTTAGACGTTATAAGGAATCTAAAGAAGTTATACATGCTATGAGTACACATCATGGAGATTATGAACCTCAAACAGTAGAAGCTGTATTAGTTACAGCAGCAGATGCAATATCAGCTGCTAGACCTGGTGCTAGAAGAGAGACTTTAGAAGCTTATATTAAGAGACTTGAAAAACTAGAAGAAATAGCTAATTCATACGAAGGTGTAGAAAAATCATTTGCTATACAAGCTGGTAGAGAAATTAGAATAATGGTAAAACCAGAAGCTATAAATGATGAAGAAATACACTTATTAGCTAGAGATATGACTAAGAAAATAGAGGATGAACTTGAATATCCTGGACAAATAAAAGTAAGTATAATAAGAGAAACAAGAGCTATAGAATATGCAAAATAAAATATAAATATCTAAATGATAATAAAAATATTTTTAAAAATTTAGATTTGCCACAGGATTTAATAATTTATCCTGTGGCTTTTTAATTTTCAAGGTATAAAATGATATAATTTGAAATAATTATAAGGCTGATAAATATTAATTATAAAGAATTAATAAAATTAATCCTTATATACACATTGTTTGTATAATTATTTAAGTTTGTTTGATATAATGAAGTGATAAAATAATCTATTATATCTAAATAAATATTTTTAGGTTATATAATTTTTTTATATATTCAAATATATAAAAGATATACATATATTTTATGGAGGAAACTATTGTGGAAAAGAAAACATCTAGATGGTATATGTATTATTTACCAGTATTACTAACTTTATCAGTAATACTGTTGTTTGTTTGTGCTTTTAAATCAGATAAACATTCAAATCCTCGAAGCAATCTTATTCCAGTTTCATTTATTGGAGAATTTAGAACATCTAATTCTGAAAATCTTCAGCCGTTTATCAATGTTGACTCATTGAATGATATAAGAAAAGAGTCTATTTATTTGCGTGGACATTTTAGCAGAAATATTCCAGCTGGAGAGACACTTTTGCTACATATCAGCCATCTAAAAGTTGATATTCGTGTATCTAATAAAGAGGTATTTTCCATACAAGAAGGTAGAGAAAATGCACTAACAAAGTCTACAGGTCATCTTTGGACAGGTTTTAAATCTGATGGAATATCGGTTGACGATTTAGTTGAGATAAATATACAACGAGTGTACCCTAGTGGGCGAGCATTACAATTAGTATGTTTTTTTGATGAAATGCAGATTGGCTCCAAGGGCGATTTAATTGTTAGTATACTCCACGAAAACAGGATTGGTCTTATATTTACTATGTTAACAATATCTTTTGGCTTATTTGGTCTAATTGCAAGTATCATTTTGTTTTTTTTGAAAAGTGAGCTAACACGTCAGATTTTTTTGTTATCATGTTTTGCTATATTTGGAGGAATTTGGTGTTTAGCAGATTTTAATATACTTACTCTTATTATCCAATCTCCAACTCTTGTCAGTATTTTGGAATTACTGTCGCAGTTTTTACTTCCAACTTTTTGTATACTTTATTTGTCTACTTACTTAACTGAGTGGAGATTGAACGTTATAAATTTATGTGTGTATTTAATTATGACTATCATACTACTTTGTGTTATTCTCCAAATACTTCATATTTATGATTTGCATGAGTTTCTGATTTTACAAAATAGCATCTGTATTCTAATTGTATTACTTGGTATGGGGTTCTTGGTTATTGAAATTATTATATACAGAGAATCTGATGCTAAGATTGCTTTGTTTGCTTATCTACCAGCAACTATAGGTGGTATTGCAGAAATAGCAAATTATTATACTATATACATTAGAAGTCTACCATTTTTTTGTACAGGTTTTCTAACCACTATTGTATTACAGATTGGGCATATGATGCTATCTATCAAGAGAAAGGAAAAGTTTCAACAGAGATTAGAGGGAGAATTGATGGAAAATCGTATTTCTATAATGCTTAGTCAAATACAGCCTCATTTTTTATATAATGCACTTAACACTATCCAATATTTGTGTAAACATGATTCTAACATGGCAGTTCATGCAGTAGAAAAATTTTCTTCTTATCTTCGTGGAAATATGGATTCTCTTACACAAAAAAAGCTAATTCCATTTGAAAAAGAATTAGCTCATTTAAAAAATTATTTGTACATAGAGTTATTACGCTTTGGAGAGCGTATAAAAATACATTATGAGCTTACAATTACTGATTTTTTTATTCCTGTTCTCACTATACAACCAATTGTTGAAAATGCGATACGACATGGTGTTACAAAACAAAAAGAAGGGGGAACAATTATAGTATCAACATTCAAGGATGAAAATAACATTTATATTGTTATAAAAGATGATGGAGTAGGTTTCCAACCCTTTGAAAGAGTTAATGATGGAAAAAGCCATGTTGGTATTCAAAATGTAAAAAGACGATTAGAGACACAATGTAATGGAATTCTAAATATAGAAAGTGGTATAGGAAAAGGTACAATAGCAACAATAATCATTCCTATTAGAAAGGGGTAAAATTATGAATATAATTGTCGTAGATGATGAGCAAATTGCTCTTAAAAATTTGAATGAAAAATTAACATATATTTCTGGTATTGAAAAAGTTACTCTTTTGATGAACCTAAGTTGGCGCTAGAGTATTTAAAAAGAAATTTTGTAGATATTGCATTTCTTGACATTGAGATGTACGGTATGAATGGACTAGAGTTTGCATGTCTAGCAAAAGAAATTTTACCAAACATAAATATTATTTTTGTAACTGGTTATTCAGAATATGCGTTAGATGCATTTTCAATGCATGCCAGTGGATATCTTCTAAAGCCTGTTACAATAGAAGGAATTCAGAAAGAAATAGAAAATTTACGTTCTCCTGTTGTTTTGAACCATAAGAGCCATATATTTATTCATACATTTGGTAACTTTGAGGTATTTGTAGATGAAAAGCCATTAACTTTTAGTAGAGCAAAATCAAAAGAATTACTTGCTTATTTAGTAGATAGGAAAGGAGCAAGTGTGACTATTGCTGAAATTGCAGCAGTACTTTGGGAAGACAAAGAATACAATCGTTCTTTGCAAAATCAAACGCAAACTGTTATATCACATCTGATGAAAACCATAAAGGATGCAAAAATTGAATATGTAGTTATTAAAAAATGGAATAGCCTTGCAGTAGATATTACAAAATTTGATTGTGATTATTATAATATGTTAAGGTGGGATATGATGGCAATTAACACATATGCTGGAGAATACATGACAAATTACAGTTGGGCAGAATTAACTACAGGTATGCTGTATCAAAAAACTTTTAATTATAATTGTTAAAGATAGATAATATGTTTTTATACAGCAGAAGTTCTTAAGTTTTTTGTTTTGTTGATGTGCTTTGGATGTGCATTATCGATTATATTAATATATTATAGGAATATTAAAAATATATAATAATAAATAAAAATTATATAATAGATTTATATTATTAAAAATGATTTAGATGAGCAATTTATATGTTTTTACATGTAATATCTATGCATTAATGTTGATTTATGAAATTTAATATTTGAAATAAAATTAAGTTTTTGAGATAGTTTGCTGATTAAAATTAATTATATTGTAAGCACTAAAAAGTTGAGAATACAATGAGCCAAAGTGATGATGAAAGAGAGGATACATGATGAAAAAAAATACACTTTTACATACAAATGTTATTGTTTGCGTTATTATTACTATTGGTTTTATAGCTACATCTGTGATTGGGTACCAATCTAATACTAATATTTTTAAAAATGATATTGAACACGTATCTACATTGGCTGCTGAAGGTATTTATTATCAGATAGATAAACTTCTTTCACAACCTATAAATGTATCACTTACCATGGCCAATGATAGTCTATTAAAAAATTTTTTAACTAGTGAGAAAGAATATATAAATGATAGGAACTTTGTTTATAAATTACAGGATTACTTAAATACATACAGAAATAAATATTCCTATGATTCTGTTTTTTTAGTTTCAACCAAGACAAATAATTATTATCATTTTAATGGACTTGATAGGACACTTAGTGCTGACAACTCAGAGAATCAGTGGTATTATGATTTTTTAAAACAGGATGAAGAATATTCATTAAATGTTGATAATGATGAGGCAAGTAATAATAGTATTACTGTATTTGTAAATTGTAAGATAAAAGATGATAATGGATCAACTATGGGAATTATTGGGGTTGGATTAAAAGTTGACTCATTACAAATGTTACTTAAAGAATATGATGAAAAGTTTGATGTTGTAGCACGTCTAATTGATGATAAAGGATTTGTTCAATTATCATCTGAGGAAACAGGCTATGAACATGTTAATTTATTTGAAGACGAAAGTAGTAATTTATCTGCTTCAAAAGATTTAATCTTGAGCAATAAAAAAGAACAGAATAGTTTTTGGAATTCATCAGAAAAATTAAAAAGTTATGTTGTATATCAGTATATCCCAAGTTTAAAATGGCATCTTGTTTTGGAAAATGATTTGACTACAATGAGTAGACAACTTCAAATACAGTTTTTAAAAGGGATTGCAATTATAATTTTAATTATAATGTTTGTACTTTTTACAATTACACGTGTGCTTAAGAAATACAAGCAACAAATAATTAATCTCAGCTCTTCTCAGAAATTAGAATATCAAAAGTTATTGAGTAAATCTACTGAAGATCTCTATGAAAATATTTTTGAGATTGATGTTACTAATAACAAAGCTGGTTGTGAAGATGCAAATCGATATTTTAAAGAGTTTGGCTTAAGTCTTAGCACACCATATGATGAAGCACTCTATATAATTGCTAAAGGGCAAATTAAAGAAGAGTATGCACAAGGTTATTTAGATATATTTTTACCTGAAAATGTTCTTAAGTGTTATAATAGTGGAATCAATAACATAAGTTATGACTTTTTAATTAAAAGAGATGAAGAAAATTATCATTGGATGAGGATTACTGCTAGAATTTTCTTTTGGACATCAGATGAATCTGTTCGTATGATTTCTTATCGTGAAAATATAGATGAAGAAAAAAATAGAGAATTGCTGCTTCTTGAGCGTTCACAACGTGATTCTCTTACTGGTCTTTATAATAAGGGAGTAACAGAGGACTTTATTAGTACATTTTTAAAAAGTGATAAAAATCAAAATTCAGAACATATTTTTCTGATTTTTGATATTGATGATTTCAAAAATGTAAATGATAGATATGGTCATGCATTTGGAGATTTTATTATAAGTGAATTTGCATTAGAATTAAAGTCTCAATTTCGTGAAGATGATATTGTTGGGCGTATTGGTGGAGATGAATTTGTTGTGTTGATAAAAGATTTCAATAGCAGTAATTATGTAATTATGGATAAATTAGAGCGTTTTTGTTCTAAGATTAACCAGAAACGTTTTGCTGAACATGAAGAATTTTCTATTTCATGTAGCATTGGTGTGGCAGTATATCCTGAGCATGGCTGTAAGTATTCTGAACTCTATGAAAAAGCAGACCAAGCACTTTACTATACAAAGGGTCATGGAAAAAATTCTTTCCATATTTTTGGGGATGATTCTATTGATGGTATAGCATTTAATATAGACACTAGAGATGTAAAGTTATTGTTGGAGATGTCTACTGATGGTATTGCAAAATTTGCTTGTATGGAAAATTTGAAACTACTTTACTTTAATCAAAAAATGCTTGAGTTTACTGGTTATTCAGCTAGAAATGTTTCATCCAAAGATTTTGATGTACTTTCACCTATATTACCAGAGGATTTACAGGTTGTACTTGATACACTGAATAAAGCAATACCTAAGAGAGAAACTTTTGAAGTGATTTTTAACTTCCGTCATATAGATGGACACTATTTCCCTGTGAGAATGCAAGGTAAGTTTGTAAATGAACTATACCAAAATCGTTACCCTGTTTTTTATGCAGTTTACACAGATATATCAAACTTTAATGTTTTTTTAGGAAGATAATTTAAATAAAACCTGCTAATATGAATGAATTATTTTTTAGCAGGTTTTAAAATTTTTTGTTCGTTAATTTTTATATAATTAAGTAATATAAGTCACTAGTTAAAGAAATTTTACCTTTTTAGAGTAGATTTTATTTATTATTTAAAAAAATAATTCTGAAGTTTATTTTGTCAGTGCTTATCATAAAGAATTTTATATTTATATATATCTATACTTATTGCAATTTTTCTTTAATAGTTTTGTATTTATTTGTACTTATTTTGAATTTGTTTACGAAATTTGCCTATAAAAAGTATATATAAAAATATAGTTTAAAATGGTATAATTAGTTATAACAGAAGGAGGTAATATAAGTGAGCCAATACATAAATATAAACTCTCAGTTAGACGCCCTGAAATTGAAAGAATTCGAGAAAGTATTTTACGAAAATATCAATAAGGACGTTAAAGTAGTGCCAAAAGTTACTCCTTTTAAAGGAATAAATACTGACTTGTTGTATGTAAAAGATGGAAAAATTTTATTTATAAAATTTATGGATACAACAGAAGACATATATTTTATTTTGGAAGAAGAGTTACTTGAAGTTATGCATGAGGAATATGAGCTTTTGAAACTAAAAATGGGACAAAAGAATAGAAATATAAGCTATAACTATGTTTACATTATGCCATATGTTGAAGTAGACGAAGCTTATGAGTTTGAAGAATTTGTGAATAATAATATAATAGATAAAAATAAGCTTCAAGATATAATGGCTAGTGCTTCACTGGATGAATATCTTAAGGAAAAAAATGATGAAATAAATTTAAATTTATTTTTATTAGATATATGTTCAGAATACTATATAATAAATGACACACTTCACCTAAACGAAAAATTTAAAAAAATTTCCTTCTATAATGATGACTATAAGTATACAGCAACTATGATGGAAGAAATTCAAATTAAAGATGCTATTTCTATTAAATATGGAAATACACTTATTGAAGGCG
The DNA here is from genome assembly GCF_020676075.1 of Clostridioides sp. ES-S-0001-03. Taxonomy (NCBI): domain Bacteria; kingdom Bacillati; phylum Bacillota; class Clostridia; order Peptostreptococcales; family Peptostreptococcaceae; genus Clostridioides; species Clostridioides sp. ES-S-0001-03. Next base: position 296,215 of record NZ_JACVWJ010000002.1, read on the forward strand.
GTTCTGGTATAGGAAAAACGGCAAATATGCTTTCTAGAGCTATAAAACTGGCAAAAGTATATCCACATCATAAGTTACTAATATTTACACATACAAAACAACTATGTAATGAACTTCGAGAAAGAATAGAATTATTATATAAAGACAATAACAATTTAGAAGTTCATACATTTAGTTCCTTTATATTTAAATTAGCTAAAAAATATAATCTAATTATTGACTATAATATGTTAAAAAATGATTATGAAAAAACATTTAATAATCTTGTAAAGCAAGCACAAAACATTATAAAGAATAAAAATATGTTTAAGGCGATTTTTATTGATGAAGCAGAAAGTTTTTTAGATTATGAAATAGATTTTATAAGAGAGTTTTTATATAAAACAAAATTCATATTTAATGTGTATTCTTGTAACTCTTTAAATATCTTTAATAGACTAAATATATTTAGGAAACTATACAGCAATATAGAGTTTGATGATAAAATAATATTAAATAAAAATTATAGGCAAGCTAAAGAAATTGTTGATTTTACAAATAATTTTTCCAATAATTCTAACGCTTATATTAATGAATTAAGACCTAATACAAAGTTTAATACTTTTTTTAATACAAAAGCACTTAGAGGTGGTAATAAGTCGGTTGATATAATAAAAGTAAGTGATTTAGATGACCAAATAAGTTCTGTAATATGGGAAATCGAATATTTAATAAGCAAAAAAGGTCTTGATTATTCTGAAGTTGCTATTGTATATCCTTATAATAAGAAGAAATTAAAAAGTGGAAAAACTATTTATTTTCAATACATGTTAAAAAAGGCATTAGAAGAAGCACAAATTCCTTATATATGTGCAGAAGATAACTTAACAAACATAAGTAAGAAGATAGGAACGACAATAGCAAATATATATACAATAAAGAATTTAGAATATAAAGCGATAATAATATGTGAGTTAGAAATGTTGTATAATCAAACAATAAATGATACAGAGCAAGATTATCAAGTAAATGACTTTGTAGGTGATTTAAATAAGGTTTATTTGGCTATGAGCAGGGCCACTGACTATCTAAGTATAGTAACAACCTTTAATGAAGATGCAAGTGATATAATAAGAATTATTACAGAATCAAAAGAAGATAGGGAATAAAATATATTTTGAATTCAAAAAATTAAAAGAGACTGAATTGTGTAGAATAAATATTACCAACTCAGTCTCTTATTTTTTTAACTTACTTTTCCAATATTATCAAAAGGTAATAACCTTACCATAACCTTACCAAGAATTTCGTCTTCATCAACCATACCTACATCTGGGAATCTACTATCATTACTATTTTCTCTGTTATCACCCATTGCAAATAACTTTCCTTCTGGAACAACTGTGTCTATATCTCCAGAAGTATAATTATTATGTATATATGGTTCGGTTAGTAATTTGCCATTTACATATACTTTAGAATTTGATATTTTTATACTGTCACCTTCAGTAGCTATAACTCTCTTTATTAAATCTTTTTTCTTTCCAGTATCTCCATCAACTAAATTAGTTTTAAAAACTACAATATCACCTTTTTCAGGTTTACCAACTTTATATGATATTCTATTTAAAATTAGATAGTCTTTATCATCTAAAGTAGGATACATTGATTCTCCACTAACAATAGAAGGTCTTATAAATTGTAATATTACAAATGCAAGTACAATAGCCATGGCTATTGACTTAATCCAATCAAATATTTCCTTTTTAACACTCATAATTTTTCTCCTTATCATTTGTCATTAAATTAAAATACTCTAGAATAAAAAGAAATAACCAAGAACAACTATACCCAAAATTATTCTATAATAGCCAAAGACTTTGAAATCGTGTTTTTTGATATAATCCATAAAAAACTTAATAACTACGATTGAAACTATAAAAGCTACTACAGAGCCAACACCTAAAATAAGCCATTCAAATCCAGTAAATCCAAACCCAGCTTTTAAAAGTTTTAATGCACTAGCTCCAAGCATTGTAGGAATAGCTAAGAAGAATGAAAATTCTGCTGCTACGTATCTAGAAGTACCAAGTAATACTGCACCGATTATAGTTGAACCAGATCTAGATGTACCTGGAATAAGAGCTAGACATTGGAATAAACCTATACAAAGAGCTAGTTTATATGTAACTTGAGAAAAATCTTTATATTTTGGTCTTTTATTTCTATTTTCAAGTCCTATCATTATTATACCATATACAATAAGAGCAATTGCAACTACTGTTGAATTGAAGAATAATCTGTCTATATCATCCTCAAACAGTATACCAATAACTCCAGATGGTATAACTGCAATTATAACCTTAAGCCATAAGCGAACTGTTTCTTTTTTTTGTTTAGTATTTTTTGCACTATCAAAAGGATTTAACTTCCTAAAAAATATAACAAGTACAGCCAATATTGAACCAAATTGAATTACAACTAAAAATGTATTTATAAATGTAGATGAAAAATTCAATTTTATAAATTCATCAACTAATATCATATGCCCTGTACTACTTACTGGTAGCCATTCTGTAATTCCTTGAACTATTCCCAAAATGACTGCTTTAAAAACTTCAAGCAAACTAAATGTTTCCAAATTTAAATACCTCCAATACAAATTTATAGTAGCATATTTTATTCAAAGATTAATAAAATATGCCATCTTTTACTAACTTATAATACCATAGTACTGTGTAGTGCACAATGGAAGATTGATATTTTCATAAAACCTTCATAATTTAAAATCATAAACTTGAAACTTGTCTATTGAATAAGGGGTATATATGAGGGGGAAATATATGGTATAGTAAAAGTATAACTATTTTATTTTATGAAAAGGAAAGGAGTTATTATGTATAGTACGAAAATATTGGATGATTATGAGTATGAAACTTTTAATGTTTTTTCTACAAAATTAAACCCAAATACAAAACACGATTATTTATCAAAGGTTATGTTATTTAAAGAGTTTCTAAAAGGAAAGGAATTAATTTATGTAACAAAAGAAGATTGTAAAAATTTTGTGGACTATATACAAACCAAATATGCAAAATCAACTTGTGAAAAGATATATAGTTATTTACATAGTTTTTACAACTTCTTAAAAAAAGAAGGATATATAGATATAAATCCATTTAGACATGTAGAAAAACCAACAGTAACTAGAATAAAGACAAAGGATGATGTTTTAAGCATACAGGAAATAAATAAGCTTATAGGTATTTTGCCAAAACTGAATATAAGAGATAGAGTGATAATAGTCTGTCTAGTTACTACTGGGTGTTTATTAAATGAATTAGTTAGCTTAAAGTGGAAAGACCTTATGGTAGATGAAAACGATAACTCGTATGTTAGACTAGGAAAGGGAAGAAAAGAGAGAGTAGTAAAGTTACATCCATACTTTTTTAGGCTTTTAGAAGACTACAGAAACTATTCTGGACTTCCAGAAGTAATAATACCTAATGATGATTTTATTTTTACAACTCAAAAAAGCAATTCTATAACAGATAGAAATGTCAGATTGATAGTAAAAAAAGCATTAGATTTAGCAGGACTTTCTCAATATTCAGCAAGAGACTTTAGACATTCATTTGCAGCAATAAGTTTAAGACTTGGGGCAGATGAGAGTGACGTAAAAAATCAACTTGGCTGGAGTGATAAATACTATGCAATTAGGTATAAATATGTATTGAATTTTGTTGATAGCGAGATTGTGGATTATTTAATTGAAAAAGATAATCTAGATATAAATAAAAAATATTAGCACATAAAAAATAATCTATATAAATATGAACAAAAAATAAAAAAGCCTTGTTATAGTTCGTAAAATTATATATAATTATTTATGTACTAATATGTACATAATAACTATACAACAAAAGATTTAAGGAAGGTGCTAATATAATGATAGATAACAAATATACTACGTACTCAAATCCGCTTACAGATAGATACTGTAGTAAAGATATGAGTTATATATTTTCTCCACAATTTAAATTTTCTACATGGAGAAGATTATGGGTTGCTCTTGCTGAAGGTGAGCATGAGTTAGGAATCAATATAACTGAAGAACAATTAGATGAGTTAAGAGCTAATATAGATAATATAAATTTTGATGAAGCTAGAAAAATAGAAAAAGAAGTAAGACATGATGTAATGTCTCATGTAAAAGCGTATGGTTTACAATGTGAAAAAGCTAAAGGAATCATTCATTTAGGAGCAACATCTGCTTATGTTGGAGATAATACAGATGTTGTACAAATGAATGAAGCTCTAAAACTTTTAAGAGTAAAGCTTGTAAATTTGATAAACAACTTAAAAGAATTTGCACTTAAGTATAAGGATATGCCAGCTCTTGGTTTTACGCACTTTCAAGCAGCACAACTTACAACAGTAGGGAAAAGAGCTTGTTTGTGGGCTCAAGATTTAATTCTTGATTTAGAAGACTTAAATTATAGAATAGACAATATGAAATTAAGAGGAGTTAAAGGGACTACTGGGACTCAAGCAAGTTTTTTAAGTTTATTTGAAGGAGACCATGAAAAAGTAAAAGAGTTAGATAAGAAAATCTGTAACAAAATGGGATATAGTTCTTCTTATGCAGTAAGTGGACAAACATACACTAGAAAGCTGGACTATCAAGTAATAAGTGTATTATCAGGAATAGCTCAAAGTATGCATAAAATGACTAATGACATAAGACTTTTACAAAGTCTAAAAGAATTAGAAGAGCCATTTGAAAAAAATCAAATAGGTTCATCAGCAATGGCTTATAAAAGAAATCCAATGAGAAGTGAAAGAATAGCTTCTTTATCTAAATATATAATATCTGAATCTATAAGCCCTGCAATGGTACAGGCTACTCAATGGTTAGAGAGAACATTAGATGACTCAGCCAATAAAAGATTAGCTATACCTCAAGCTTTTATGGCAGCAGATGCTATACTTGAAATAGGTATAAATGTAACTGATGGGTTAGTAGTATATGAAAATATGATAAATAAACGTGTAAATGAAGAACTTCCCTTTATGGCTACAGAAACAATACTTATGGAAGCTGTAAAAAGAGGTGGAGATAGACAGGAATTACATGAGATAATAAGAGAATATTCTATGAAAGCTGCTTATAGAGTTAAACATGAAGGTAAAGATAATAATTTAATTGAGCTTATAATGAATGATGATTCATTTAAAATGAGTAAGGAAGAAATATTATCTATAATGGACCCAAAAAACTTTATAGGTAGAGCTCCAGAACAAGTTGTAGAATTTGTAAATGAAGTTGTAGAACCAGCTATAAAAGATTATAAAGAAGATTTAGGAAAAGTAGATGTGGATTTAAGAGTGTAAGTTTTATAGATAAAATATAATTAAAAATGGCTATCTTATTTATAAATAAGATAGCCATTTTAATGGGCTAGCGTCTGCTCTTCACCGCTGTGAAGAGTTCTTCCTTATTTACTATATCATGAATTTAATAAAATAGCTATATAAATAATATTTAATCAGAGAAATATTATTAAAAATAAGAAAAACAATAAGATTACTAATTAAATTTAATCATTATTTAAAAACTATTGTACTTGCAATATTTTTAATGTAAACTGAAATAAGTTAGTTAGATAATTTAATAAATTTTAAAACAACTGAGGTGATTGTATGAAATACGTAGTAAAAGATACTATAAGTTTTTTGGTAAAAACATTTCCGAAGATTTATTCTAGCTTATATTTAGAAGACCTAAAAAAATTCGCACCAGACTATAATGTAAATAAAACACAATTAAGAGCATTAGTATTTATAAGAAATTATGGAGTAATAAGCATGACTGATTTATGCTCTAAATTAAATATAGAAAAAGGCAGTCTAACTAGTATGGTAGATGATTTAACAGAAAAGAAATATGTAACAAGAAAAAGAGATTTAGTTGATAGAAGAAAGTATTTAATTGATATTACAGAAGAAGGAGATAAGATAGCTTCTGATTTTATGGATAAATTGAGTGATGGATTAGAAGAGAAGCTTTCTAGACTAACTGAAGAAGATAGAAAGAACTATCTAGGAGCAATAAATACTCTTCAATATATATTAAATAAAGACGAATTTAGATAGAAAACTATGAAAAATCCCCTTTTCAAATATTGGTTGAAAAGGGGACTTTTTATCTGATAAAATTTACATAAAGTAAACTTTTAAAATTTATTTGTGTAAAGCTACATATTGCTCTAAACCTTCTTTTAATAATGTAGCAGCTCTATGAAGGTCAGTTTCATTTAGGATGTAAGCTAATCTTATTTCGTCACGTCCTAAACCTGGAGTAGCATAGAATCCTTCAGCAGGGCAAACCATAACAGTTTCATTATTTTTACTGAACTCTTTTAACATCCAGATTGTGAAATCTTCTGCATTTTCAACTGGTAATTTAGCAACTATATAGAATGCACCAGTTGGTTTTTTACATATAACACCTTCAACTTTCATTAATTCATTGTATAATACGTCTCTTCTTTTTTTGTATTCTTCATTAACTTCTTTGAAGTAAGAAGCTGGAGTTTTGTATAATTCAACAGCTCCTATTTGTTCTAATGTAGGAACACAAAGTCTTCCTTGACACAATTTAAGTATTTGAGCTATAAGACCTTTATTTTTACAAGCGATAGAACCAATTCTAGCACCACAAGCACTGTATCTCTTAGAAACACTGTCTATTATTATAACTCTGTCTTGTACACCTTCTAAGTTACCACAGCTAGTATACTCAAGTCCATCATAAACAAATTCTCTATAAACTTCGTCTGCTATTATCCATAGATTTTTTTCTTTAGCTATTTCAGCTAGGATATTAAGTTCTTCTTTTGTATAAATTGCACCAGTTGGATTTCCTGGGTTAGAAAGAATTATAGCTTTAGTTCTATCATCTACCTTAGAAGCTATTTCTTCTTTTGATGGAAGGTGGAAACCGTTTTCTGCTTTTGTTGTAACAGCATTAACTTCCACGTTTACACATTGACCAAATCCATTGTAGTTAGTATAGAATGGTTCTGGAACTAATAAATTATCTCCTGGGTCACAAACAGCCATCATAGTGAAAAGTAAAGCTTCACTACCACCATTAGTCACTAATAATTCATCTTTTTCAAAATCCATGTTGTAAGTTTTGTAGTAATTTTGAAGTGCTTCTAATAATTCTGGAATACCTTCAGAAGTAGCATATTCTAAAACTTCGCTATCAAAGTTTTTAACAGCATCAAAAAACCCTTGAGGAGTTTTTATGTCTGGTTGACCTATATTTAAGTGATATACTTTGATTCCTTTATCTTTTGCTGCTTGTGCAAATGGAACAAGTTTTCTGATTGGAGAGGCTTGCATTGCACTAACTCTGTTTGAATAATTCATTTTAATACCCCCTATTTAATTTAAATACGTATATTGTATTATGTAAATTGTATATTGGAATACAAGACATCTTTACAAGATAATAATAACATACTTATAGGTAAAAATCATCAAAAAAAATTAATATAGCTTTAAAATAAACTTTTAACAAATTACAGTGAAACACTCGTATTTATACTAATAAATTATATGTACATAAACTTATTTATAGTATGATAATATATGGATATATTAGTTATAATTTTTTTGTATTAGAAAATTAAAATACCTAATACTAAATATGTAAAATTATAAAAAATATTATAAATTTATTTAACAGATACAATAAATATCATATAATTATATTAAAGGCTATTAACTAAGAGGTGTTAATTATGAGAGAATTAAGAATAGATCCAATTACTAATGATGTTGTTATATTTGCTACTGATAGGCTGAAAAGACCATTAGATACAATTGATGTACCAAATGATGAAGAAGAAACGAATGAATACGATGAAGGATGCCCATTTTGTAAGGGAAATGAAGCTTATGCAACAGATACACTATTTGAAATAAAAGGTGATGAAGGTTGGCTTGTAAAATCTATATATAATAAATTTCCTATAATTGATGATTTGGCAAGAGATATATATGGTATTCATGAGGTAATGATAGAAAGCAATAAACATAACAGCAGTTTTTACAATATGAATCAAAAAGAATTTGAAGATGTTTTTTTTATGTATAGAAATAGATTTAAAGATTTGTCGAAAGATGACAAAGTAGAATATGTGAGTATTTTTAAAAATTTCTTGAGAAAGGCTGGAGCATCTTTGATGCATCCACATGCTCAAATACTATCTATGTCTTTTATTCCACCTGAAATTACAAATGAATTGTTGGTTTCAAAAGAGTATTATGATAGTAATAAAAGCTCTTTGTATAATGACTTGGTAGAAAATGAAATAAGTTTAAATAAAAGAGTGGTTTATAATGGAGACGCTTTTTTAGTGATTATACCATATGCAACTAAGTACAGTGGAGAAGTAAGAGTAATATTTAAAGACAACATAAAGTTTGATGAATTAACAGATAATAATGTAAAAGAGATTTCTATGATATTCGAAAAGTTATTTAAAAAATTATATAATATAAATGGGTATATGCCATTTAACTTATGTATCCATACTCATCCAACAAAAATTGAAACAAAATCATACTTTAATGTCCATATGCACATAATACCAAGAAAGTATAACCTTGGAGGATTTGAACTTGGAACAAATATGTATGTTTCTTCAATGAATCCTGAAGAATTAACAAAAAAATTAAAATTTGATTAAAGTATGTATCTTTTAGGTATTAAAGAAATAATGATTTTAAAATAAATTTATAGTATATTAATGTTAAAATAAAAACAAATAGAAAAATAAATAAAAAAACTAATAGAAAATTACTATTTAGATGAGGAGTGGAATATGAAATTTATATCGTGGAATGTCAATGGGATAAGAGCGTGTGTTGGGAAAGGATTTTTAGACTTTTTTAGAGATATTGATGCAGATATATTTTGCTTACAAGAGACTAAATTACAGGAAGGGCAAATAGAGTTAGATTTGCCAGGTTATTTTCAGTACTGGAATTATGCAGAGCGAAAAGGCTATTCAGGTACTGCTATATTTACAAAAAAAGAGCCTTTAAAAGTAATGTATGGAATAAATATAGAAGAACATGATAAGGAAGGTAGAGTTATAACTTTAGAATTTGAAGATTTTTATTTTATTACTGTATATACGCCAAATTCTCAATCTGAATTAAAGAGATTAGAATATAGAACTAGATGGGAAGATGACTTTATAGATTATTTAGTTAAATTAGATAATCATAAGCCTGTAATAGTGTGTGGAGATATGAATGTTGCACATAAAGAAATAGACTTAAAAAATCCTAAAAACAATACAAAGAACGCAGGTTTTACAAAAGAAGAAAGAGAAAAGTTCTCTAAATTATTAGATAGTGGATTTATAGACACATATAGATACTTTAATCCTGATAAAGAAGGAGTGTATAGTTGGTGGTCATATAGATTTAATGCAAGAAAAAATAACGCTGGATGGAGAATCGATTATTTTTGTGCATCTAAAAAATTAGAAGATAGATTGACAAGTGCAAATATACATACTGAGGTATTGGGGTCAGACCATTGTCCAGTAGAATTAGAGATAAGATAGAAGTTTAATCAGGATAAAAATTGGGCTGTAGATGTAAATTTAAAGTTAATTATTCTTTTAATCTACATGCCTTTTTTTAACCTAAATAAATTTCACTTATTTTTTCTTTGCTTAGAGTTTTCTAACTCAAATTGATTTGTTTTTCCCATGTTGTAAGCTAAATTAATAATTTTTTTCTCATCTTTAGTCAAATCACGATTTAGAATTTTCTTAAACTCATCAAATAATTTATCATAGTCAACTCTTTTTTTATTAGAATACTTTATAGATTTAGATTTAATATTTGTATACACATATATATCAGGTACTATGCTTGGATTATATATCTTAATAAAAACCTTCGCTGTATAATATGCATCATTTAAAGCGTTGTGATAAGACATTTTTTCATCAAGTTCCAATATAGAAATAGCATTTTTCAAGCCAATACTTTTTCCTGCTGGATTATTAAAATATTTAGATGCATGTTGTTGAATATTAATATAAGACTTAGGTAAAATATCTGATGCTAGCTTATGATAATTGATATTTCTGTATAACTCCTTTAAATCTCCAACCCCCCAAACACATAGTATAGGGTCGTGTGATGCTATGAATTTTATGAAATTGTTGTAAACCTCAGGAAAAGTAGGTGAATCGTTAAAATCAGAGTCTTTAATATTGGTCATACGACTAATAAAAGGGTGCATTGCCTTGTATAGTGTAGGTTTAATATAGCTATTAAATGTATCTACTATATTAAATTTAGAATCCAGTTTAATTGCTCCTATTTGTATAATTTCAAAAGGACATTTTTCATTGGACACAGTTTTATTGAGTTTTTTGTCAAATCCTTGGTTGAATTCCAAATCGAAAATTATGTATTCCATAAAGTTTATCTCCTAAATTTTTGTATTATTACTAGTATAGATTATATTATAAGCTAAATTAAATTTTTAAACAAAAATACTTTTATTTTAGTATACCCCATATTTATAAAAATGTTAAACTATTGTATGTATAATATTTTTCCAAGAAAAAATATTGCGAACTTTTTGTACTTGATATATAATAATATAAATAAAAACACGAATAAAACACGAATATTTTGCAAGAAAAATTCATAAATATAAGGAAAAATGAATTTTATCTTGTATATTTAATAAAATAAAATTTACACAAAAATCATAGGAGAGTGAAAAGATGGAGAGTTTATTATATGTAATAGAGAAAGATAAGCATACCAATGAAGAAATAAGAGAAATCCTAGAGAGCAATAAAAACATAAGGTTCGTTTCTTTAATGGGAGTTGACTTAGGAGGAAATGCAACAGATGAAAAAATTCCTGTAGAATTATTTTTAGAGGATATAGATAAATTCTTAGAATCAGCTATACAAACTGATGGTTCAAGTGTTGAACTTTACAATATAGCAACATTGAATAATGCAAAAGTAGACTTAATGCCAGATAAAAGTTGTCATTGGTATGTAGATTACAATATGGAATACATAGATGAAGAAGTAGGGTTGCCTGTAGGAACATTAAAGATACCTGCATTTCTAATACACGATAATAAAAAAGTATGTTCTAGGGGAATTCTTCAAAAAGCAGATAAATATTTTAAGAAATCTATGTTTGAAATATTTAGAGAATATCCACATGTAATAAACAATATAGGAATAAACTCAGTAGATGATATAGAAGAAATAATGTTAACAGCAGCTACAGAACTCGAATTTTGGGTTAATACTCCTGAAGATAAAGCTGACTTAGAAAAATTATATGTATCACAAAGCTTAAAAGAACAATACTGGAAAAGAACTCATGGTATTATAAGAACTTGTCTGGAACAAAGTTTAATAATACTTCAAAAGCTAGGTGTAAGCCCTGAAATGGCTCATAAAGAGGTTGGGGGAATTCAAAGTTCTATAAGTATAGATGGAAAAACAAACCATGCTATGGAGCAATTAGAGGTTTCTTGGAAGTTTTCTACACCACTACAAGCGGCAGATAATGAATTATTAGTAAGAGATGTTATAGAAGATGTATTTACATCGCATGGATTAGAAGTTACATTTAAAGCAAAGCCAATTCATGGAGTTGCAGGAAGTGGTGGTCATACACATGTAGGAGTAAGTGCAAAATTAAAAGATGGAAGTATCAAAAACTTATTTGCTCCAAAAGATTTAAAAGAAGACTATCTAAGTGAATTAGGGTATGGAGCTCTTATGGGACTTCTTTATAATTATGAAGTATTAAATCCGATTGTAACAGCTTCTAATGATGGATTTAATAGACTGGTTCCTGGATTTGAAGCACCTGTATGTATAGTTACATCTTTAGGTCATAGTTATGAAATGCCATCTAGAAATAGGTCGGTACTTGTTGGGTTAATAAGAGATATAAAGAATCCAAAAACTGTAAGATTTGAATTAAGATCACCAAGTCCTCTATCTAATACTTACCTAGTAATAGCAGGATGTTATCAAACAATGTTAGATGGTATAAAAGCAGCAGCTAAGAGTGGACTTAGTACTAAAGAACTAGAAAAAGAATTATCTAAAAATGTGGGAGAAGAAAGTTTCTATTTAGAAAAAGACAGAGCATATAGAGATGAAAATGATGTATTTGAACATTATAATTTAGAAGAAAGAAATGCAAGATTTGGAACACCTCCAGCAACAGTTTATGAAAATATGAAAAACCTAGAAATATATGCTTCTAAATTAAAATCTTTAAAACAAGGTGATGTATTTACTGATAGTATAATAGAATCATTTAAAGTTGGGGCAATAGATAAGTGGCAAAAAAAATTAAAAACTAGAATAATAGAAGCTGGAATTCAAAAGATAAGAAGTATTGTAAAAGTACACACAAAAGAAAATATGGATGCACTTGATGAAGTAGTTTGGAATTCAATATCAGACTTAAAGTTTAATATTATGAAAGATACTTTAACTAGGGAATCACTATTTACTAGAGTAAGAGAGGCTGTAGAAAATAAAGATTATCAAACTGCTTCGGATTTACAAATAGAACTAAAGAGAAGCATGGAAGAAATACAACAATTATATATGCAATACAAGAAAAATATATATTAAGATAAAGTAGTAATAATTTGATTTTGATGTTATAAAGGCAATTAAGTATGATTAAATCATTTTGAGTTAAATCTCAAATGTAAAAACCATACTCAATTGCCTTTAATTTTGGATTTTAAGTTTTACAATAAAATTAATATAAAATTAATTATATTGATTATCTATTAATTCTGATATATAATCAGCAATTTCATCTGGATGAATGACTGTTTTAAATTCTTCTAGATTCTTTTTCATAAAATTTATTATAGAATCAAACTCATTTGATACTAACTTATAAAATATATTTTTTAGGTCTAAGTCATCACTATAAATCATTCCAAGTCCTTTATCTATTATAAATTTAGCATTTTCAATTTCTTGACCAACTTTTGGCATTTTAACAAGTACTGGAGTTTGAGACTGGATTGCTTCAAATATAGTTGCTCCTCCAGGTTTAGTCAACATTAAGTCACATTCTTTTATCAGATTGTACATATCATTTACAAATCCAAGTACTTTTATATTTTTTAGAGGTTTTTTATGAGTTAAATTATCATATAGTTTTTTATTTTTACCTGTAACTATTGTAATCTCTATGGAATTAATTTGTTCTTCAATGAAGTCATCTATCCAATGCATAAAATCCTCATCTATATCAAATAGACCTCTTCCTCCACCCAAAAGCAATAGCCTATATTTTCCACAACAAGGTTCTTTACTTTCAATCTGGAATCTCTTATCTACAGGAACACCAGTAACCTTTATGGAATCTGGATTTATTCCTTTTTGAAAAAATCTATTTTTTATCTCTGGAGATGGAACAAAATATAAATCTGTATTTTCAAAAACCCATTCCATACTGTCTACAACATCTGTGATAACTGTCAATGTTGGTATATTTATATCAGGGTTTTTTATCTTGAAATTATTTACACAAGCAGCAGCTAGTGGAAATGTAGAGATAATCAAATCTGGATTTATATCAGAAATATACTCAGAAAGTTTAGGTGTATATAATTTATGAGAGAAATCATGTCTTGAGTCAAACGATTTCTTAAAATAATAATAATAATTATATAATCCAGGAGTATATTTTGTATTGTTTTCATAAAGCTTCACCATAGGCTTATTCATCATAGGTATACTTGCATTTATAAAGTTTTGTATAACAACATTGTAATTACTATATTTTTCCATGATACATTCTTTAACTGCTTTTGCAGCACTTATATGACCAGCACCAAATTGAGCTGTTAAGATTAATATAGTTTTATCTTCTTTTGTTTTAGACAATTTATCACCACTTTCATAAAATATATCTGATTAGAGTATTATACATTTACATAAGAATTTAATCAATAATAATATTAAAAAATAACTATTGTGTAAAACATAGTACTGTGTTATTATAAAAACATAAGAAGTTTTAACATAGTACCTTGTAAAACACAATACTGTGTATTTAAAGAAAGGATGGAGTATATGAACACACAATTTAGAAAGGGTGTCTTAGAAATTTGTGTACTTGCTCTAATATCTAAAAAAGATATGTATGGATATGAAATAGTACATAATATTTCCAAAGTAATAGATGTAAATGAAGGAACGATATATCCTATTCTAAGAAGACTGACAAAAGATTTGTATTTTGAAACGTATATACTAGAATCTAATGAGGGTCCTGCTAGAAAATACTATAGAATAACTTCACTAGGAAAAGAAAACTTATCCAATCTGATGGAAGAGTGGAGAGAATTTGTAAAAGCTGTTGAGATTTTAATAAGTGAAGATGAGGGAGGTAATGAACTTGAATAAAACTGAGTTTCTGGAAATTTTAAAGGATTATCTAAAAAAAGATTTTTCTGAGAGCGAAGTTAATGATATATTGAGAGATTATGAAGAATATTTTGTAGATGGGATTATAGAAGGAAAGAGTGATATGGAAATAATAGCATCGCTTGGTTCACCAAAATCTATAGCAAGAGAACTTATTCTACAGACAAAAGAAAAAAACATTGAAGATGAAAAAATAATAAACACAGATATTTTAAATGATAAGTTTAGTAAATTCAAGTTAGATATGAAAAAGGGTTATTCTATTTTAAAAGATGAAGCTAAAGAAAAGTACAATAAATCGAAAGAAAGAGTAAATGATAAGCTTACTCCAAGTATAGAAGAAGGTGTCGGAGGAGTATCTAGAGAAGCTATAAAGATTTTATTAGTATTTTTATCCTTATTATTGATTATTCCAGCATTTGCATTTGTATGTGCTATTATTTCAGTTGCTATTGGGTTAGTATGTACATTGATTGCTTTTGTCATATCAATTCCATTTGTGATTAAATTTATTTCAATGGTTCCAGATGTTACAATGTTTTGTATATTTGCGACTATAGCATTTATAGGTTTAGAGATACTTGCATGGCAAATTTTACTGTTTGTTATAAAGTTAGGTAAACAATTGTTAGGCAGTTATATAAATTGGATAAAGAGAAAAAACATTTATATAAATGCAAATAAAAAGATGGAAAAAAGAAATAAGGATACTTTAAGTGAGAAAGATTTAAATAAAGATAGTAATGAAGATTTATATGATGATTATTGTAATATAGAAAAAGAAGAGAATATAAAGGAATCTGATAATTACAACGATGATAGTATAAATTTTGAGGCAATGTATAAAGATTTTGAAGAAATAGATGATAAGAAAGGAGAAGATAAACATGAATAAGAAACTTGCCATATTTGCTGCGGTTTTATTGGTAATAGGTATAATTGGAACAACATGGTCAGGGATTTTAGTTATGCCAAGCTTAATAAACTTTGGACTCGAAAAAGAAGCTGAATTCAAAAAGGAAAATAAACTTTATCAAGAAAAAGTAAATATTGACAAGTTAGATGTATCTGTTGGCAATATAAATGTTACGATAAATAGACATTCAAGTGAAGATGTACGTGTGACAACAAGAGGAAACAATGAATTTTACAAATATAATGTAACTTTAAAGGATAAGACATTAGTTGTAAAAGGTGAAAGAAAATATGAAAATCGTGTTAAAAAAATTAAAAATTTTGACCAATTATTCAATACATCTATAAATAATATGTTTTCAGGAGATTATAGGGAAATAGTAATCTATGTACCAAATAATGTAGATATAAATGTATCAAGTGTAGATTCATCTTTATTAGTATATGATAATGTAGCTTCAAGCAATATAACATATAAGACTTCTTATGGAAGATTTGAGAGAGTTATAACTGAAAATAATATAAATAAGCTAGATACATTAAACTTAATATCTAGCAATAATCTTGAATTATCTACAAAATCAGTCTTAGGTGTTAAAAACGTAAATATAGAAACAGAATCATTAGATATATCTTCAGAATATGAAGACATATTTGTCAATAATGTAGAACAATATATACCTGAAAATATAAATATAAAAGAAAAAATAGGTAGAAATTCACATTACGATAACAACTTTAGCATATATTGTGATTTTCCAATTGCTAAAAATTTAGATATAGAGGTTCCAAATTCTAAAGTAAGTCTTAGTCTACCAGTAAATAAGTATAAGTTTAATTGCGATATAAAATCTAAAGAAAGAATAGAAGAAATTAATGATGAGTCAGAAGAATACAATGATAGTTCAATTGAATATGAACACAGTGAAGAAAATCATAACGCATATAAAAATATAAGAGAAATAAAAGGGCTTTTAAATGAAAACTTGTCGAATTTAGAACAAGAGTATACTATAAAAATAAATTCAAATAAATTAGAAATGTAAATAATTCATTACTATAATTAATAAATTGACCTAAAAGTATAAAAATATAGTCTATACTATGGTATAATAAGTATCGAAATAGAATTGGGAGAGGGATACTTATGAATAAAATAGCAGTAAGTTTTTTAATAATTGCTACTACTTTATTGAGTACAGCATGTATGGATTATAAAGTTGACAAAGTAGAATTGGTTGATTCTAGAGATTCTGCAGTTGTAAATAAAGGTGAAGATATCAAAGAAGAAACTGATACAATTAATCCTAGAAGAACAGCTAAAATACCTATAGAGATAGTTTCAAAGGATGAAAAGATAGTAAAATACTTACAAATAGATGAAGAAAGTACATTAAAAGAAAAACTACAGTTAATCTTAGATACTTTATCACATGAGTATTTTAATGGTTTAGATATGGAAGTAGAAGTTCAGGAAAAAGATAGTCTAGTTAAGATAAACTTAGTTGAACCTGATGAAAAGGGGAGAGTTTCTTGGAAAGATGATTATTTAAATGAACAAAATATAATATATACTATAAATAATATTATCAAAAATGTCATTCAAGAAGATGATAATAGTATTTGGATTGAAGAAGTAGAGATATACTACAATGGAGAATTAATAGAGTTAACATAAGAAATGATGTGTTTTATTTAAAAGCACATCATTTTTTTTATAATTTTTTAATTCTTATAAAATCCTTATATTTATGATTTAGAATGATTCTTGTAAATAAGTTTGACAAAAGAAAGGATGAAAATTATGAGTAATTATATTTTGGAAGTAAAAGGAGTTTCTAAAAAGTTTAAGGAGCAGGTTGCAGTTGATAATATTTCAATTGCAATTAAACATAATTCTATTTATGGATTATTAGGACCGAATGGAGCTGGGAAATCCACTTTATTAAAAATGATAACAGGAATCTTAAACCCCACTTCTGGGAAGATATTATTTGAAGGTCATAGATGGACTAGAAAAGATTTAGCAAACATTGGGTCTCTTATTGAATCACCTGCTATATATGAGAATTTAACAGCAAGAGAAAATTTAAAAGTTCATACTACATTACTTGGTCTTCACGACTCTCGCATTGAAGAAGTTTTAGGGATTGTTGATTTAAGAGATACTTTTAAAAAGCGTTCAGGTCAGTTTTCTCTGGGTATGAAGCAACGTCTTGGTATTGCTATTGCATTATTAAATCACCCAAAACTTTTAATCTTAGATGAGCCTACAAATGGACTTGACCCTATTGGAATTGAGGAACTTAGAGAACTGATTCGTTCTTTTCCAAAACAAGGAATTACAGTTATTTTATCAAGTCATATTTTATCTGAGGTTGAGCAAGTTGTAGATGAAATTGGAATAATTTCTAATGGAGTAATAGGGTATCAAGGAGAAGTATCAAGGGAACAAAATTTAGAAGAACTTTTTATGAAAGTTGTAGCTGAAAATAGAAAGAGAGGTAAGTAACATGGAAAGATTTGTTAGAGCAGAATTCCTAAAGATGAAAGGAACTTTTGGAATGAGATTGTCTTGGATAGCCCCAATATTTTCTATACTTATCTGCTTTGGACTAGGTGGAGGACAAAATGGTGCTTACAATTGGTGGTATACTATGTTTCTTCCAGGAGCAATAACTTTGATTTGTTCTTTAGTAGTACAAAAAGATGAAAAAAAGAAGTATCGAGGTGTATTGTCATTGCCAGTTGACAAAAAAAATATCTGGACTGGAAAAATACTTTATTGTACCATTATACTTTGTATATCTTCAATTATTTTCATGATAGGGATAGTTTTTATTGGAGTAGTTTATAAGAAAACTATTTTAATAAATCAAAATATTATTGGAACTATAGTACTTATCTTACTATTTATGTGGCAAATTCCACTTTGTATGTTTTTAGCCTCAAAATTTGGTTTGTTTATTACAGTTTTAATAAATATGTTTTTCACTGTATTTGGAGTAGCTGTTTTTTCAACTACAAGTTCATGGTGCTTATTTCCATATTCAATTCCATCAAGATTAATGGCTGCAATATTGCATATTTTACCAAATGGACTTCCTGTACCAGAAGGAAATGAACTTTTAAGCCCTAATGTCATTTTACCAGGTATATTAATATCTATTGCTTTATTTATATTATTTACTTTAGCTACAAGTGCTTGGTTTAAAAATAGAGAGGTGAAATAATATGGCACAACTAATAAGACTATTTAATTCTGACTTGATAAAACTAAAAAGAACTTACATAGTACTAATACACTTTTGTATTGCATTAGTAGGAATAGGCTTATTTTTAGGATATTACAATATTTCAGGTTATGATAGTATATCAAAGATAGTAGCATATTTACAAGTTATAGCTATAGCTTTTCCTTTATTATCAAGTATTATGTGTTCAATGTGCGTTGAACAAGAATATTACTCAGGAAATTATAAGCATATACTAACATCATCTAATCCAAAATACCTTACAATTATAAGTAAATATGTAATTTTAATATGCCTTGGTTTTGGAGCAACATTAGTTTCTGTGTTAGGTTTTGAATTTGGTATAGATACTATTTTTAATAATAATCATTTTACACTAAGTTTTTATATGATTTCAATTTTAATTTTAGCAGGAAGTAATCTATTTGAATATATATTACATTTATTCTTAAGTTTGAGATTTGGAAAAGGAGCATCAATTGGGGTAGGTATAGTGGAGACTTTACTTTCAGCACTATTACTAACTGGACTAGGAGATGGTATATGGCAGTATATTCCTTGTGCATGGGGTGTTAGATTTGTAAGTGTTTGGGCATCTTTTTCAAGTTCTAAAGAAATTGAATCAATTCAAGAGTTCCAGTCAATAGGTTTAATTTGTGGCTTTGCAACTATTTTTGCATTTGTAATTTTATGTATTTGGTTTTCTAAATGGGAAGGTAAGAAATCTGAAGAATAAAATAATTAATTGTTTATTTAGATTATTTGTATTATTATATTATAGTATAATTTGATAACAGAAAAGAGATAAAAATAATCAGATATACAGTTGCTTAGGTGTTAATTAAACTGTTTGGAGGATATGATACGAATGTTTCGGAAAAAAAATTCTAATAATAAAAAAGTTGTAAAGTTAAGAACTATTTTTGTAAGATATTTGTCTGTATTCTTTGTTACAACAATTACTTTGGGAGTTCTTTTAGTATTTTTGTTTTCTGTGTTATTATCATTAGGAGTAGTGTTGCCATCCAATTATACAGAAAAGCAAATCTACAAATATAAAGATGAAATTATTTCAAGTGAAAAAGTAACTAAAGATATAATACCAGATTTTTGTGACTATGGAATCTACACTTTAGATGGTAAATTGACTTCGGGAACTTTTAATAATAAAGAAGCAAAAAAAACCTGGAATTTAATGAAAGGTATTGAAGTAAAAAGTGGACATTCGTCAGACAATTATATAAAACTTTTTAGACAAAATGAAGTATGTATAATAAGATATGATATAGTATCAGAATTCAATTCTCCAGCTTTAAGAAAATATTTGCCAAAGCCAGAAGTATTAGGGATAATTATTTTTGTTGTAGCATTTTTTATTGAAATGGTTATACTATCAAAATCTTTTGGTAAAAAAATTAATGCAAAAATGGACCTTTTGAAAAATGCTACAGAAAAAATACAACAGCAAGATTTAGATTTTACAATAGAATCTAGTGATATTTATGAAATTGATAATGTTCTCTTTTCTATAGAAAAAATGAAGCTAGCATTAAAAGATTCTCTAGAAAAGCAGTGGAGACTGGAAGAAACTCGAAAAGAACAGATATCTGCATTAGCACATGATATAAAGACCCCATTAACCATTATACATGGAAATGCGGACTTATTGATTGAAATAAATGACAATCCTGAGCTATCAGAATATATGGAATATATAGCAAATGGTGTTACTCAGATAGAAAAATATATTAACACTCTAATATACATATCTAAAGCAGATAAAGGTTATACAATTAATAAAGAAAGTATTAATATTGATAAATTTATAGAGGATGTTTTGGTGCAAATAGAAGCACTGGCCAGTACAAAAAGTTTAGATGTGGAATTTTATAAGCAAGATGATTTACCTAAGAATATAACAATAGATAGAGAATTATTATTTAGAGCTATTATGAATATAATTTCAAATGCTATTGATTATTCAACAAATCAAAGTAAGTTATATTTTGATGTATTAGTAAATCAAAGATATTTAAAATTTGTAATTACAGATTGTGGAAGAGGTTTTTCTAAGGAAGATTTATCAAAAGCTACAGAACAGTTTTATACAGGCGATTCGAGTAGGAACTCTAAATCTCATTATGGTATGGGTCTATACATTGCAAATACTATTATACAAAAACATAATGGTAATTTAAATGTTGAAAATTCTATAAAAACTAGTGGAGCAATGATAACAATTGAAATACCAATAATTTAATAATTATATCCATTTTATAAATACCTAAATTTTATATACTTGGTAGGTATTTGTAAAATGGATAATTTTTGTGGTTAATTTTATATATTAATTAAATCTGATAAAAAGTTTTCGAACATCACTCCATCATTTCTATCAGTGTCAAATTGAGACGTATAATTTATCGTTTTATATATAAAATCTGTTGCAGTATTAACAGCTATTCCTAAGTCATGGTTATTCACTAGCATACCACAAAGTATAGATGTAAATATATCTCCAGTTCCACTATAAGAACAGTTATTGTATTTAACAGAAGTAAAGAATATATGGTCAGTATCTCTATCATAAGCTAAATTTAATATATTATCATCTTCTAATATACCTGTGATTACAACTTTACTAGGTCCTAAAGAAGATACAGACTTTGCAATATTTATAAGTTCATCTCTATTATAATCCTTTTTTGTATAGTCATTTCCAGTTAAGAAACAAGCTTCTGTTAAATTAGGAGTAGTTAAATCTGAATGTCTAACTAATTCTTTAATTTCATGTCTCATTTCTTCTGTAAAGATTGGATACATAATTCCATTATCGCCCATTACAGGGTCAACTACGATAAAAGCATTTGGATAATCATTTATAAAGTTTGCCACTATTTCAATTTGATGTTTTGAACCTAAAAAACCACTATATATACTATCAAAGTTGACTTTTAAATTTTTCCAAACAGTTGAATATTTTACCATCTCATCAGTGCAATCTAAAAATGTAAACTCAGGATAACCAGTTTGACTTGAAAGTATAGCTGTTGGAAATGGACAACATTGAACCTTTAATGCTGAAAGTATAGGTATAGCAACTGATAATGAACATTTTCCTATTCCAGATAAGTCATTAATTGCTGCGACTTTTTTTTGCATAAAAAACCCTCCATTAGTATGTATTAATCATAATGATATCAAAATATTTATATACATATATATTACTATAAAAAAAAGAAAAAAGTAGATTATAAAATAAAAATTTGTAAAAAAAACAGTGTATCAATACAATTAATTTTTAATATTGGACATAATAAGATAGAGAATTATTAAATATGAAAATTATTGTATATAATAATAGCTTTTTTGTGAATTTATTCGTAAGGTGTACTATTTGGGAGGTGTAGCTTTGAAAATACTGAAAAATAAAAATAAGTACATCAAAGGTATAATGGCATTTGTATTTTTATCTTTAGCTACTACAGCAGGTGTATTTTTAATTAATGATTTAAGTATGAAAAATATGAAAGAAAAAGTTATAGAATCTGCTACTGTTGAAGGTGATGATGTAAAAGACCAGTATAAGTTATTGCTTGAAAATTTATTTGACTACAGAAATAAGGCAATATTAGAGAAAAATGAAAATATTTTAAAAGGTCTTTATGAAACAGAAAAAAAGTTTGGTCTTTGGGCTTATGAAAATGAAGTAAAAAAGATGAAGTATTTAGAAAATTGGTCTAGTAAACAAGGTGTAAAGTTTAAAGACATAAAGACAAGAGTCAAAGTTAAAAAAATAAAAGAAAAAGAAAAAGACTTATATGGCATAATATGTTCTGTATCAACTGAGTATAAGTACTCATATGAAAATCAAAAGGACAAAGAAAATGTATTTAGAATAGGTACATATCACTATCTAAATGTAAAAATCATAGATAATCAATATGTAATAACTAAAGAGTGGTATACAGACCCTTTTGCAGATTCTTTAAATTTAGAAAATATAAAATCTGATGATATAAGAAGCTATATTGGTCAACAAAATGCTGTAGAGTTACAGCTTACAGAAGAGCAAAAGAAGGCTATAGATTATGCACATAAATACTGTGGAGCAGCAGCAGATGAAGAACATGGTATGAAGTTTAATCCAAATTATAGAGATTATAATCCAGAAGGTGGAGATTGTGCCAACTTTGCATCACAGATAATGTTTGAAAGTGGAAAGTTTAAGAAAAATTCAATCTGGAATTATAGTGAAAGAGCAGGAACAAAAGCATGGGTAAATGCGCAAGCTTTTAAAAATTATGCTCTCTATAGCGGAAGAGGTTCATTAATAGCTAAAGGTTCTTACGAAGATGTTTACAAAGAAGCTTATAATCTACGTCCTGGAGATTTTGTAGGATATGAAAAAAAAGGTAGAATAACACATGTTTCGACTGTAACGGGATTGGATTCAAGAGGATATCCTTTGGTAACCTGTCATAATACTGATAGAATGCTTGTGCCATGGGATTTAGGTTGGAGTGATAAATCTATAAGATTCCATATAATAAAAATAAACTATTAAAAATTTATAAAGAAAAATAAAGTATAAAAGATAACAATGATTTAATATTATAAATTAAAAAAAATGATTGTTAATGTATAAAAATAATAATAATTGACAAACATAGCTATATATGATAAAGTAGTAATAAGGTTACAGAAAAGAGTAGCTAAATAATTGTGTTTTTTTAGGAGGATTTATTAATGAAAACTGGTGTAGTTAAATGGTTTAACAATGAAAAAGGATTTGGATTTATATCTGTAGAAGGTGAAGGAGATGTTTTCGTACATTTCTCAGCTATAACAGGAGATGGATACAAATCATTAGAAGAAGGACAAAGTGTTGAATTCGAAGTAGTGGATGGAGCTAAAGGTCCTCAAGCTGCTAACGTAGTTAGATTATAATTAAAAATTCATATATATTAGTATTCTAGTAATATGACAGATAAGCCGCTAATCGTTTAGCGGTTTTTTCAGTTTTTTGTAAACTAAATTAATTGCAAAATAAATTAAAATTATTAAAATAAAGGCATTAATAATAAGATAAATATGTTAAAATTAATAGTGTAGAGTAAAACTATTATGGCTAAGTTTAAGTCAATTAACCTCTAGTTAATTTTCTATAAAAAGAATAAGTGACGCTGATAGACCATATAAAAATATTAATAAAGTATAGACATTTAAATCTATTAAAAGAAAAACGCTTGTTACAGCGTATAGTATCTAAAAAATACTTAGAAAATGAGAAAGGAGAAAGTTACTGCAAAAAAGTAACATTATAAATATTGGATAATATTTATAAGTTTTCGGTAACGGTGGGTAGTGTAATGAACATATTATTCTTTCTAACACCAAAAAGTGAAGTAGCATATATATATGAAGACTACACTATAAGGCAAGCCCTAGAAAAAATGGAATATCACAAATACTCTGCAATTCCAATAATAAGCAAAGAGGGTAAATATATTGGAACTATAACAGAAGGTGATTTTTTATGGACATTAAAAAACGACTTAAATCTGGACCTAAAAGGATTGGAAGATGTTCCAGTAACAGATATAAATAGAAAAATGGATAATTCTCCTGTTTCCATCAATGCAGATATTGAAGATTTAGTAATAAAATCTTTAAATCAAAATTTTATTCCTGTTATAGATGACCAAGATACATTTATTGGGATAATAAAAAGAAGAGATGTAATAGGTTATTGTTATGAGATAATACGTGGATATAAAAATTTAGCAGATGATAATTAGAAAATTTTTTGAAACTTTTCAAGTTTCTACTTCTATTCTTTGTAATAAAAGAATAATAATATGAAATTAAATTCTTAAACTTTAATATAAAGGCTGTCTTTTCTAAAAATTATAGATAAGACAGCCTTTTTTATCTTTTGTTTTATTATTAGTCGTTGTATTTTACAAGATTTCCATATTTAGCATTAAGAGAATTTATTTTATTTCCATAAACTTCATTTTGTTTTTGGTATAATAAACTTTTTTCAACTTCATCTTTAACTTCATCAAATGTAGATTCTGTACTTTCTTGAAGGTCTTCTAACTTTATTATATGGTATCCAAATTGAGTTTTAACTGGTTCACTTACTTCACCTTTAGCCATAGAGAATACAGCTTCTTCAAACTCAGGAACCATTTGTCCTCTACCGAATGTTCCTAAATCACCACCCATATCTTTAGATGGGCAAGAAGAATGTTTAACAGCAGCATCTTCAAAAGATATTTCTTCTGATTTTATTTGAGCAAGTATTTCTTTAGCTTTTTCATCACTATCTACTAGTATATGTTTAGCAGTTGCACTTTCTGGTTTAGAAAAAGAACTCTTATTAGCTTCAAAGAATTTTACTTTTTCATCTTCTGTTACATCAACACTAGATAAAACTTTATTTATAGCAAATTGCTTTAATACATTTGCTTCTATTTTTTTCATTTCTAACTTAAACACTTCTTCTTCATCTAATTTTTCATCCTTAGCATCTAAGAAGAATAGTTCTTGGTTTACTAAATCATTTAATAAATGTTTTTTTCCTTCTTCAGTTTTAAATTGCATTGCTTGATAAGGATCTAATGATTTTAATGCATTTTCAATATCAATATTAGTTATCTCTTTTTCTCCAACTGTTACTAAAACTTTTTTTTCCATATTTTCCATAATAGTTAACTCCTTTTATAGTGTATTTCATTATTAATATAAAGCTACCAACTTAAATAATATCAGAAAACGATGTATATGTCTAACATTTAAAGTCATATTAAGTCAAATAGACTTAGATTTAATAGAACAAGGTGATTACAATCAATAGAATTGAGGCCATAATTCCCACTATTCCTTCTTCATGTTTAAATTTAAGTGTTTTTACTATTGAATAATAAAAATATATTCCAGTAAAAACTATCTTTAGATACAAGAAAAATAAACTCTTTGGATATATCAAGAAACTAAAAAGAGTAAATATAAATGCAAGTAAAGTGCTTATCCTGTAAAAGAAATCTATTTGTGTAATGTCTTTATATTTTATTATAAATATTGAGTATAAAATGATGTAAATAATTGCAACAATTGTATAAGCAGTAAATAATGTATTTTCAAGAGTACCATTTGAAATTACTATCCACTTATACCACATAATTGGCCAAAAAAATAGTGCTAAGAACTTAAAATAATTATCAAAAAACTTTTCTTTATACATTCATCAAACAACCTTTCTTAAAAAAGCATGTATTTGTTTTTAGAATTTTAAATAATGTGCTATCATTATTATATATTAATATTGAGTTTATAGAAACCAAAATTTGCTAAAATAAATATATAGATTTTTGCTATTAAGTCAATTAAAATTACTACCATTTTATTATGAAATTGGATCAAATATGTAGAAATATGGCAAATTAGTTAATACAAGATATTTATTATTACCAAGTGGTAAAGTTTGTTTTTTTAATGATAAGAATTCCAATCTTTTTTGAAAAAATTTGATATCTACATTAAGCATATCAGCCATTTCATAAACACAAGTAATACCAGAATTAATTATATTTATTATATCTTCTTCTGTAATTAAAAATTCACAAGCCCATTTTAAAGCTTTATTTTCACATTTATCTATAATGATTTTTGTGTAATAATCATTATAAGAGGATATATAGTATCCAAAACTAGTGAAATGATGTCCAAGTTCCTCTGCTAATATGGATGTAAGTTTATTGGTATTTTGTTTTAAGTTACTGAGTAATGATATAACTTTTATACCATGCCTGTTTATATATAATCCTTCTAAGTCACCTGCAATATGAGTGGTATAATGAATTATTATCTCTTCCTGAGAAGCTAATTCAAAAAGTTTATCCAAATTATTCATAAAAATCCCCCTAATATAGAATGTATGTTTGATGAAAAGTTATATTAAAAGAGCAGAGAAATAAATCTGCTCATTATATAGTTTATTTTTTTTTATATTTATTTAGTAAAAATTCTATATAATCATTAAGTTGTTCTTGAGCTTCTTCAGGTAAGTCTTCATGTGGATTTTTTCTATGTGCCGCAACAGTGTCAATATTTTCCTTAACCAAGGTTCTTCCAAGAAGGTAATCAACTGATACATTAAATACATCAGCCAATTTATTTAAAATATGTTCATCAGGAAATCTGTTTTCTGTTTCATAGTATCCTAAAACTCTTTGAGAAACTCCTACTTTTTCACCAAGTTCTCTTTGAGTAAATCCAAATTCCTTTCTAAGTTCTCTTAATCTTTTGGCAAACATTATAACACCACCTTATGTATAAATTATAACAAATTGTTCTAAAAATTAAAACTAATAAAAGAAAAAAGAATGATTTTTTCTAAAAAATATTGATAAAGAACAAATAATTCTATATAATGAATATAGATAAGAACAAAATATTCTTAATTATACTAGGAGGAGAAAAGTATGTTTAAAAATAATTTAAAAGGTTACAGAGAATCTATAAGGTTGTCGCAAACTAAATTTGGAGAAAGCGGGAATTACAAATAATTATATATCAAGAGTAGAAATAGACATAAAAAGTTATGATTCATTTTGCATAAAAAATTCTGTTATTTCAGAACAAAATATGAATAAAATTTTTTGAATATATATAGAACAAAATGTTCTTTAAAGTTTGTGGAACTTGCAATAAGGCTATTGATTAGAAACTATCATTATAAAGTTAAGGATAAAGACAATAAAATATAAAAAGGAGAAATACAATGGATAATAAAAAAGATATATTACTTAAGGAAGTAGATGAAAGATTACATAATTACAAGTATTTGGATGTAAAGATAAAGAATATTAACCTAGATATAAAAAGATGTGAAAATGAATACTTTGGATGTGGAGCTGTAGTTTATACTGAAAAAACTAGTACTACATATAATATAAGTTCTTCTGTTGAAAATGAAGTTATAAAAAAAGAGGAGAGATTAAGAAAATTAAAAATGGAAAAAGATGATATAGAAATAGAAAAGGAAAAAATAGAAAATGCTCTAACTTGTCTAAATGATATGGAGATGGAATTTTTTAATCTCTTTTATAATAGTAAGACTAAAAATAATATGACCTATATTTCTATGAAATTGCATTTAGATAGAACTTCTTGCTACAACTTAAAGAAAAAGATGATTTGTAAATTAAGTGAAATATTATAAAAAACATAACACTTTTACAACACTTTATACACACTATAGCAACAACACCCACTGAAATACATGAGATAATGTTATTGTGAAAGAAATCTATAGTGAGGGAGGTGAGGAATTGAGAAACATGATATTACCTAAAAATATAGAGGGAACATAACAATAGAGAAATTAGATGTATCTTTAAAAATTACTTATGCTACTCATAAGAAGTTTGCCACATTAAGTAAAAAAATATTTAGTGATAGCGTGGTGATTATTTGCTTAAAAACAAAGAAATATTAGAAACAATTATTGATATACTTAAAAAAAGTTTTGATGAAAGTATTTTTATTGATGATGAAAGTATGCAAGGTTCAGAAGGGTCTTGTTTTTTTGTAAGTATGGTATCAGTTCTTTGTACACCCATAATGTTAAAGACAAACAACAAAGATGTTGTTATGTCTATAAAGTATTTACCAAGACCACAATCAAATAATATAAGAATGTATGAAGTTTCAGATGAACTTGATAAGCTATTTAATAGAACTGTAAATGTAAGAGATAGAAAATTAAATATAGCTAAAATTGAACAAAGCATTAAAAAAGAGGAGTCAATTTATACATTGAACTTTTCAATTACATTAAACTTTCTTGATAGTGTATATGAAGAAGAAGAAGTATATGAAAATATGGAAGAAATAAATTTAAACTTAGGAGAGTGATAGTATGGCTATAGGATTACCAAGTATCAATATATCATTTAAGGAGCTAGCTACAACTGTTAAAGAGCGTTCAGCTAGAGGAATAATTGCAATGGTGCTTAAAGATACCAAAGCACTAGGATTTAATGAAATACATGAAAAAGAAGATATACCAGCTGATTTATCTGCTGAAAATAAAGACTATATAAATATGGCTTTGATGGGAAATGTCAATGCACCAAATAAAGTATTAGTTTATGTGTTAGGAGAAGAGGAAGAGGTTCAAAGTTCCTTAGACTTTTTAGAAACTAAAGAATTTAATTATTTATGTATGCCTAAAGCAATAGAAGCTGATAAGAATGTCATCAAAAGCTGGATAATTAAACTTAGAGATACAGATAAGGTTAAAGTTAAAGCGATATTGGGCAAAGTTGCAGGAAATCATGAGGGAATAATTAATTTTACTACAGAAGATACATTAGTTGGAACAAAGAAGTATAGTGCTGAGGAGTTTACGAGTAGAATAGCTGGTATTATAGCAGGAACACCTTTAAGTCAATCAATAACTTATACTAAGTTTGGTGATGTTATTGATATACCTAAAAGCACTAAAGCTGATGCAGAGTCAAAAGTTAATAATGGAGAGCTTATCCTTATTAAAGAAGCTGGAGCTATAAGAATAGCTAGAGGAATAAATTCTTTAACTGATTTAACTGAAGAAAAAGGAGAGATGTTCCAAAAAATCAAGATAGTTGACACTTTGGATATTATAAATAATGATATAAAGAAAGTAATAATAGACGATTATATAGGCAAGATTCCTAATAGTTATGATAATAAATGTATATTAATAGTAGCTATAAAAGAATATCTAGAAGAATTAGAAAAAGAAGAATTAATAGAAGCTGGTTCAATTATAGATATAGATATAGAATCACAAAAACAGTATTTAAAATCTAAAAATATAGATATATCTAATATGAAAGAGCAAGAACTAAGAGAAGCTAATACAGGTTCAAAAGTATTCTTAACATCAAAAATAAAGATGTTAGATGCTATGGAAGATATAGATTTATCAATAGAAATATAGGAGGATTATTAATATGGCAAATATGGAAGCTAGAAATGTAATGAGTGGTACTTGGGGAGAACTTTGGCTTGATGGAGATAAAGTAGCAGAAGTAAAGAAATTTCAAGCAAAGATGGAATTTACAAAGGAAGATATTATAATAGCAGGTCAAATGGGAACTGATACGAAGTATATGGGATATAAAGGAAAAGGTTCAATAACTTTATATCATGTCAGCTCAAGAATGCATAAATTAATAGGAGAAAAGATAAAAAGAGGTTCTGAACCTAGATTTGTAGCTATATCTAAGCTAAATGACCCAGATTCTTATGGAGCGGAGAGAATAGCAGTAAAAAATATAGCTTTTGATGACTTAACTTTAGCTGATTGGGAAGTTGGAGTAAAAGGAGAAATAGAAGCTCCTTTCACATTTACTGAGTATGACTTCCTTGATATAATTTAGTTTTATCTGGATAGTTAGTAAATATATAGTTAATAAATGCTGTTAGTTAATAGAAATTGATTGATAAAGGAGTAGATAATAATGAGTGAAAATGGATTATCAAAAAATATAAATATAGTAGACTTACTTTTAAATGTAGATACAGAAAATTTAGAAAGACCAAGTACTATAGTTGAACTAAAAAGATTATCTAATATATTTGGCCAAGAGTTTAAAGTAATGTGTAGAGCATTGACAATAAGTAAAGATGAGGAGATACAAAATACTTGTCTTAAAATTGATGAAAATATGAAAACGGATATAGACTTACCAGAGATGCAGATGCTTACAATTATAGAAGGTGTTTGTGATTTAGATGGAAAGCTTTTATTTAAAAACAAGGAATTAATGAGTAAATTTAAGGCTCCAACTCCAAAGGAATTAGCAAGAAAGCTATTGTTACCAGGTGAAATTACTAATCTATACAGAATCCTTCAAGATGTAATGGGTTATGGTAAAAATGCAGTCATAGAAGAGGTAAAAAACTAATAGGGACGGATACCAAGACCACAATAATGTATTATTATTGGAAGACAAAAGGTATTAGACCGTCCCTTTTTTATGCAATGGATAAAGGCGAATTAAAGCTTATTGAAGCTTTTTTCGCCTTAGAAATTGAAGAGGAAGTTGAAAAAATGAAGCATGGATACGGAGTTTGTCCTTTGACAGGAGGTGGTATATAGTGGGTAATGTAAGAGAAGAAGGTATAAATATGTATCTTACAGATAATTACACTCCAAAAATGAAGCAAATCATATCAGTTACTGAGACTTTTAGAAGAGTTACTGTATCTGTTTCTCCTTCAACAAATGCAATGGCAAATAATATTAAGAGTTCTATGGCTAGCGCAAGTAGTAGTATAAGTAGTGTAAATTCTTCTATAAAAAAAATGAATGCAAGTATGAATAATTCAAATTCATCAAGTAAAAATTTTAGTGAAGATTTAGGGACAATTGGAAGAGAGGCAGAAAAGGCTAGAAGTAAGTTAGTTAGATTATCACAAATTGCAAATAGTAAAAAAGGAAGGGATACACATCCAAATGCAAGGTCCCAAAATAATAATTCTGAGGTTAATAAAGACGAGCGTAATAAACCTACAAAAATAAAAACTGTACAAGAGATTGTTCAGCGAGTTAAAACTAGAACAATAGATGTTCCCAAAAAAATGGTTACTGATAAATTACCTGGACTTAAGAATAAAATTTTTAATAGCAGAGTAGTGATGGATGTAAAAGGAAGTAACAGTGTTCAAAATATACTAAATATATTAAGTAAAATTAAAAATAGTAAATGGATTAGTGCCATTTCAGTTAAAGACTTAGCTAAAAATGTTTTAATAGGTACCTTATCAAAATTAAAGCAATTTGCTGGGAGAGTGTGGAGTGGAGCTATTTCAATAAAAGATAAAGCAAGTAGTGTATTAGGAGGAATAAAAGACAAAATATCTGATATTACTAATGGATTTTCAGTAGGTGAAGCTGTAAAAAAAGGTGTAGATTTAGTAGGTAAAGGGCAAAATCAAAAAGCTGTTTTAACTAATGTTGTTCAAAGAACTACAGGAATTAAAAATAAGGCTAAAGCTAAGTCTGAAGCTAATGATTATTACGATGATATAGTAAAAGATGTTGCATTAAAAACACCCTTTGATCCTAGTGAAGTTATTTCAATGAGTACTAAGGCAATGATGATTGGTGGAGGAGATGCTGGTAAATCAAAGAAGATAACTCAGGCTATGGTAGATGTCAGAGCATTAAATATGGATACCAGTAGTGAACAAGATGTGTCAGCAGCTTTTGTAAGTGCATCAAAGGGTAATATGGATGCACTAAATACTTTGGTTGGAGAAAATTATAAAACATTTGATGATGCACTTAAAGGTATAAAGGAGAAGCAAAATGGATTAGCTAATGAAATGGCTTCTACAATTCCTGGTTTATTATCTAGTGCATCAACTTACATTGATATGGGATTGAATAACATGATTGAACCATTTGATACTATATTACAAGGTGGATTAGAAAAGATAAATTCATTTTTAGAAAAAGTACCACAAAGTTTGGGTGGATTTTCTCAAAAAGTAGCAGATGTAATGAATGGAAAAAAGATTGCTGAAAATAAACAAAATCCAATTGAAACTCAGACAGCTACAGCACTAGGGCATATTCCAGGGGCAATAGGTAATACAGGTCAGATGCTTGCTCAAAATATTGATTTTACAGCATTAACAAATTCATTACTTCCTATAGTAAATCTTGTTAACGGATTATTAGACAGTATAAACAATAAATCACCAGTTGCACAAGGTATAATAAGTATATTTGGTACTGTAGTAACAACTGCATTTCAATTGATTGGACCTGTTGTAGAAGCCGTCAGCCCAATTATTACAAGAATTTTTACTTTTTTAGGAGAATATGCTCCTCAAATAAATAATTTTATAGAAACATTAGGAGTTATATGGAAAACAGTATGGGAGACATTAGGGCCTTTGTTAGAAACAGGATGGAAAATTGTAGAGCCAATATTAGGAGCTTTCTTTAACATATTAGATAAAGTGTGTAAAATAGTTAAAGATATATGTAAGTGGTGGCAAACTATGGTTAATAAGATAAAGAATGGAAGTATTACAGGAACTGTTTTAAAGTTAGTGGAAAAAAGTAAAAAAAATTATAAAGAGGATCCATATGCTGGAACAAAGGCTGGTGATTCTGGTAAAAATAATGCATTTGGTTTAAATTATGTACCATACAATGATTTTTCAACAAGACTTCATGAAGGTGAAATGGTTTTAACTAAACAAGAAGCAAATCAATATAGAAGTGGAAAAAATGGTGGAAATATAAGTATAGCTAAATTAGCTGATACAATAGTTATTAGAGAAGAAGCTGATATTGAAAAAGTAACATCAAAATTAGTTGCAAGCATACAAATGGCACAACTAGGAGGTGTTTTATAATGGAAATGTGGCTTAGACAAGCTGAAGATAGATTCAGATTTCCAGTAATACCATCCTCAATAAGTATAAATGGAAAAGCAACTATAAACTCATCAAATATACTTAAAGTTGGAGAAATAGCGACCTTTGGAGGAGTAGCCCTTAGAAGTATAAATATATCTAGTTTTTTTCCAAATAAGGAATACTCTTTTTGTAATTATAAAGGATTTCCATCACCATATGATTGTGTAAATAAAATTCAAAGGTGGATGAATGAAGGTTTCATATTGAGATTTACAGTTACAGAGACAAATATAAATATGGAAGTGATAATAGAAGGTTTTAGCTATGAAGAAAAAGATGGTACAAGAGATGTGTACTTTTCATTGGATTTAAGAGAATATAAAAGACTACAGATACCTAGAGCAAATCCTAAAAAGTAGCGTAATTGTTATAAAAAATTACTCAAAGTTTAAACAAAAAGGTAGGTGATTTTTTATTATAAAGATTTGGGTACACATAAAAAACGGAAATATATATGATATAAGCAATATTGTAGATACAGTTTCTTGGTCTGGAGACTATAAGTCTCCATCACGAACATTAGAGTTTTCAATAGTACAGTCAGCTTCAGATATTAATTTTCAGCAGATTGATATTCCAATAGCTAGTACGATTTGTTTTTATGTAGATGAAAAAGAACTTTTTAGAGGAATGATAATTAATAGGTCTAAAGACTCAAGTAGTGTTAACATCAATTTTACAGCTAAAGATATGGGATTTTTACTTTTACAAAGTGAAGTGTCATATAATTTTAAGGACAAGTTAGTAGAGGATATTGCAAAGCAAGTATTTGCAGATAATAAGCTTGCAATTGGTAATATACCAAAGACTAATGTAAAATATACTAAAATGTTTATATCTGTAAATGGATATGATACCATAATGAGTGCTTATACAGAAGCAAGTAAGACTACAAAGAAAAAATATATGATAGAGGCTAATCTTGATAAATTTAATGTTATTGAGAAAGGAACTGTTACATTAAATGTTACTTTTGAAGAAGGATTTAATCTTATCAATACAACTTTTTCAGAAAGTATGGAAAATGTAAAAAATAAGGTATTGGTAGTTGACCAATATGGTAATAAGATTAGTGAGAAGGTTAATGATTCGATATTTAAAGAAGTAAATGTAATAATGCAAAAAGTTATACAACAACAAGAAAATAGTACAACAGATGTAGAAAGTGAGTTTAAAGGAATTGAAAGGACTTGTTCTCTAAAAGGATATGGAGACATAAGCTGTGTAACTGGTAGAGGTGTAAAAGTAAAAGATTCATATACTAAGTTAGTAGGGTTATTTTATATAGATACAGATAAACATACATGGCAAAATGGAGATTATCAAATTGAACTAGAACTTAATTTTCAAAATATTATGGATGAAAAGTCTGTAGGGCAAGATGAGCAAAAGGAAATTGTTGATAGTGGTGATGGTATTATGAATGGGAATGAGGTTAAAGCTTTATTTACTGCATATTATCCTGCAAATAATTCTATGGAAGGTGGACTTTATGATGCACAAGGAAATAGACTAGACCCTAAAAAGAATACTTGCGCAGCACCAAAGAGTATAAAATTTGGAACAAAGATACAAGTAAAGGGAACTGGTACATCTAGAGATGGAAAAGTTTATACTGTTACTGATAGAGGAGGAGCAATAAATATAAAAAATGGAGTGTATCATTTTGATATATTGATGGCTAGTAATAAAGAATGTAATGCTTGGGGTAAAAAGAATGGAAAAGCAGTTATAGGAGATGGCACTTACTCTATTAATTCATCAGGAAAAGCTAAGACAGTTATAGATGAAGTTATGAAGCATAGAGGAAAAGCTTATAAGTGGGGTGCCACTGGTCCAAATAGGTTTGATTGTTCTGGTCTCATGGTATATTGTTTCAATAAAGTAGGGGTAAAATTACCAAGAACATCTAAAGAACAATCTAGATATGGAAAAGATGTAGGTAAAAATAATTTACAACCCTCAGATTTAGTGTTTTTTGGAAAAGAAGTTCATCATGTTGGGATGTATATAGGTAATGGAGAATTTATACATGCTCCAGGTACTGGAGATGTGGTAAAAATAAGTAAATTAAGTAAGAGAAAAGATTTTCATAATGCAAAAAGAGTTCTATAAAAGGTGGTGATATAGTGGCTAATCCAATCAATGAATTTATTGGAATAATGAGAGAAGAAGGTAAATTTCATAATGAACCTTCTTTTTTTGTTGGAATAATAGTAAATAAATTGCCTGATTTAAAAGTATCAATGAACAATATAGTTTTAGATAAAGATAATTTACTTATAGACTGTTGGTTGTTTGATAGAGCGACAAGGGATTTTATAACAAAACAGTCTGATAATCATACTCATGAATTGAATGAACCACTTACTAGTCAACTCAATAAAGGAGATACAGTAATAATGTTTAAAGTTGGAGAAA
Organism: Clostridioides sp. ES-S-0001-03; assembly: GCF_020676075.1. Taxonomy (NCBI): domain Bacteria; kingdom Bacillati; phylum Bacillota; class Clostridia; order Peptostreptococcales; family Peptostreptococcaceae; genus Clostridioides; species Clostridioides sp. ES-S-0001-03. Next base: position 331,832 of record NZ_JACVWJ010000002.1, read on the forward strand.
AATTTGCAGTAGTAAGTAAGTTGGTGAGTTTATAATGTCTAACATAATATTTCCATTTATAGGTGTTCCAGAGGATTACAGAATTCCTAAAAAAGAAGAATTAGGATTATTCCATGAAGTAGCATGGGACTTTGAAAAAGACGAGCCAATATTAGAAAATGGGGATTTTAAGACTGTTGAAAAAAATGAAGCCATAAGAGTTTGGGTTTATAAGTGTATAAAAACAAATAAATATGAACATGAAATTTACTCAGATGATTATGGAACTGAATTAACTGATTTAATAGGGCAAAAGTACAGCAAAGGTCTTACAGAAAGTGAAGCATCTAGATATATAAAAGAAGCTTTATTGATGAATCCATACATTCTACAAGTAAATGTATTAAATACTAACTTTAAAAAAGATGTATTAAGTGCAGATATAAAAATATCCACTATCTATGGGGAGGTGGAAATAAATGTATAGTGAACAAACCTATGAAGTAATAAAAAATAGAACTCTTAAAAATATAAATCTAGATGTTTATAAAGGAGAAGGCTCTTTTTTAAATGATATGGTTTCTGGAAATAACTTTGAACTTGCTAAAATGTATGTTGAACTCTCTAATATACATAAAATGGCTTTTATTGAAGATACTTATGACCAGTTATTAGATAAAAGAGTAAATGAGTTTGGTGTATATAGAAAACTTGGTAGTGAAGCTACTGGGGAAGTAGAGTTTATAGGGGATAATGGTGTAGAAATAGCAAATGGAACAATTATCTCTTATAAAGATTTATTATTTGTAGTAATAAAGGATGTTGTAATTGGTGATGAAGAAGGAAATATAAGTCCAGTTCAAGCATTAGAAATTGGAACTAAATACAATCTACCATCTGACTGTGAATTTAAATTAAATGACACTATATTTGGGGTTGAAAAGATAACAAATATAAATAAATTTTCAGGTGGTACAGAAATTGAAACTGATGAAGAATTGAGAGAAAGATTTTTCAAAATACAAAAGAATCAGGCAACAAGTGGAAATAAAGCTCATTATGAAGAATGGGCTTTAGAGGTTGATGGTGTATATAATGCAAAGATATATCCAAGGTGGAATGGCGCTGGAACAGTTAAAGTTCTTCTATTTGGTCAAAATAATCAGTCTGTTGAAGAAGAAATAATAAATAAATGCAGAGAACATATTGAAGAAGAAATGCCAATAGGGCCAACCTTAACAGTAACTACTCCAGTACCTATAAATATAAGTATAAGTGCTTCTATGGAATTAGAAGGGGAATACACTTTGGATATGGTAAAAAATAGATTTTTGGAAAATATAAATCAATACTTTAGAACCATAACTGGAGAAATTGTTTATACAAAAATTTTGGGTATTTTAATAAGTACTTCTGGAGTTCATGATTTAAGTAATTTACTTGTAAATAATTCAACAGATAACATAAAAATTGAGGATGATAAAATACCTAGTGTTACAACTTTAAATTTTAGTGAGGTGGAAGTTTTATGAAATTAATTGATAAACTTCCATCATTTTATAAGAATTATATAGTTGAAGCAATACAAAACTCTTATGATACTGAATTATCTTTATTGAAGGAAAATATTGATGATACTATAAATCAAATGTTTGTTGATACATCCACATGGGGTCTTGATATGTGGGAACAAATACTTTGCATTCAAAATAATGAAGATTTAAATTATGAAACTAGAAGAAGTAACATAAAAGCCAAAATACGAAGTTTAGGAACAACTAAAATAAAGGTTATAAAAAACATATGTGAGGCCTATACAAAGACTAATGTTGAAGTAGAAGTTCTTAGCAATGAATTTATATTTATACTAGAATTTGTAGTTAATAATTGTAGTTATAATTCAATTGTAGAGTTAGATAAAGTATTAGAAAGTGTAAAGCCATGTCATTTAGAACATAGGTTTAAAATGATTTTGTTGAATAAAAATGAATTGTTTTGTGGAACTGCTGTAAATACAGGAGAAACAGTTACTGTATATCCATGGACACCATCAAATATAGATATATTTGGAGAAATAAGTATTACTACAGGAAATGATAGAAGTATGGAAAAAGTAATATTATATCCTAAACAGGAGGCGATATAAATTGGCAGAACAAAAATATTATACAATTTTGACTAAAGCAGGTAAAGCATCTATTGCAAATGCTACTGCTCTTGGCAAGAAAGTAGACTTAGTGAAGTTACAACTTGGAGATGGTGGAGGAAATGAATACAATCCAACAGAGGAACAAACATCTCTTAAAAAGGTTGTTTGGGAAGGTGATATAAGTAATGTAAAAATAGACGATGAAAATTCTAATTGGATAGTTATAGAAACTGTAATACCAGGTAGTATTGGTGGATTTATGATAAGGGAAGTTGGTATATTTGATTCAGATAATAAGCTTATAGCTGTATCTAAATATCCAGAGACTTATAAACCAACTGTTGATTCTGGAAGTGTAAAAGATTTAATTATAAGAATTATTTTGGTAGTTTCTAATACATCAAGTGTAAATTTAAAGGTTGACCCAACTGTTATTTTAGCAACTTTGAAAGATATGCAAGAACTAGATAAGAAAATAGATATAACTAAAACATTTTTGAAAAATGATATAGAAGCTGCTAAAACAGAGTTAAATACTAAAATTGATGACAATAAGATAGAGATTAATAACAAAGTAGGGGATACAACTTTACTCAATACGACAGATAAAACAAGTCTTGTAAATGCAGTGAATGAGGTAAAACAAGGTCTTGATAGTATAGAAACAACAGCAGAGAAAACAAGTTATGATAATACAGTAAGCAAACTTAATTCTACTAATGTCCAAGGGGCAATAGATGAGTTATGTGTTAGTGTAAACACTGCTAGAGTGAGTTTAATAAATGATATAAAAGATATGTTACCAATTTAAAGGTTATAACTTTAAATTGGTAACAATGGTTAGTAGAAGCAACAACATATGCTAGTAAAATTAAAAAAATATATAAATATAAAAGAGGTAGCATTTAATGCTACCTCTTTTTATAATTAAACTATAAAATTATTGTCTGTTAACTAAAATAACTATCTTAGCATCTGGATTATAACTTATTTGAACCATTTGATTTTTCTTAATATGTTCAAGGTCTTCACCACCATAAGCAATTTGTAATTTAACTGGTAGTTTACCTTGTTTTATAATAGCAACATACTCTTTTTTACCTTTTTTCTCTAAACTAATCAAATTGCCAACATAAGGTTTAAAGTTTTGATACTTTTTACTAGAATTTCTTATGTAGAAGAAAGCACCAACAGCAATAACTAAATTTATGCCAAGTGTAACCCAAGAATTGATTTTCAGCATAGCTCCAGCGATTATTATCACGAACATTAAAACGATAGGTAATATAGCCTTCTTAAGAAGTAATTTACCCATTATTTCATTAGCCTTTTTCTCAGGGCCACTCATAGTTTTTGATCTAGCAAATGATTGCGCGAATTTGTCTTTTAAGCCCATTTTATCCTCCTAATTTTAATAAATATTTAGTTATAATAATGAGAGATTACTTGAAACTAAAAATTTACTACATTTATATTATGTTTGACTTTTGTATAAATAATTACATTCAAGTAAAGCAAAATATACTAATTATTTTATCATAAAACTATAAAAAAGAAAATAAATGAAATAAAAATATTAGAGCAAAGAAATGATGTAAAATCGTATCAAAAGCAACATAAAAATTATTTATCTATTTTTTATCTTTATTTTTATCATACTCAGTTTTTTCAAAATCTTTCTCTTTTTCATATTCATGAAGTTTTAATTCAATCATACCTTCTATTTTTGCTCTATCATAATCACTTAGTTTTCTAAAATTTTTTAAAAGTTTTATTTCATTAGAACTGATGCTATTAAATGGATAGTTTGGTGAGGAATCGCAAATTAAATTTGATTCTTGTGATATATTATCTCCATTTAATAGCCAGTCTACAGAAACATTAAATATATCAGCTATGGATTTTAATATCTCATAATTTGGTTTTCTAATATTTCTTTCAAATTTACTCAAATTATCACAGTTTAACATTTCTTCTAATTCATATTGCTTAAGGTTCTTTGTTTTTCTTAAATAAACAATTCTTTCTCCTAAAGTATCCATAAACACTCTCCATTCAATTAATGTCAGAAAGACTTTTTAAAATATAGATAGTTGCAAATTTAAGGTCAAAATGACATAAAAAATATTGACTTAAGGTCAAAATGACTTTATAATTAATTTAATGATACGAAATTACATCCTAATTTTAGCACAAAGTAATCAAAAAATCTTATTTAGTATTAAATAAATTCATGTACTTAATATTTGTACATATTTAAAAAATATACTAAACAGAGGGAGGTGTATAAGTTTAATAATAAAAATAAATATAAATTATTTAGAAAGGGAACTTGATTAAATGGATACTCGAAAAAAATGGATACCTTTTTTGGGAATACAGGTCAAGCAAAGGCTTATTGAATTAAACATGACTCAAAGGGAATTAGCAAAAAAAGTCGGTGTTAATGAAAACTATTTGTCAGCTATTTTAAATGGCAGAAGGACAGGAAAAAAATATAAATCATCAATTTATCAATTGCTTAATATAGAATACTCAGAAGAAGATTAATATTAATAACTAATATATGAAGAAGGGACATATTCTTATGTGTAAATTAGATTCAGATGGAGTAATAGAGTGCTGTAGAGCAATTGATGATTTTATTACAGCTCTCAATGGTGTACGAAGTTTAAACATGGAAAAATTGGATATTTTAACTAAATATTCTACTTCATGCTCAATCCTTCTTAAAGAGGAAAATTACGAAGGATGTACAATTGTATATAAAAAGATGTTGGAAGAATTAAAGACGTAAGTAATATATTAATTAGAGATAGAAAGAATTACATAGTGATATAGAATATTTTTAAAAACATATAAAAAACATATAAACTAAAATATGGATATGTTAATTCAACTACAATAAATGTATTTGTAATTAAATCATAGTTTATTTGAGCAATTTAATATCCATATTTTAGTTGCCAATTTATCACAAAAAAAGAATCTCTACAAATGATGTAAATTCGTATCAAATTATGTATGTTTAAACTGGTTTATCGTTATCCTCAGTAGGAGAATGTTTTTCTAATTCTTTATATTCAGATATCTTAAACTCTAGCATTCCTTCTATTTTTATTTTATCACGTTCATTCAATTGCCTATAGAGGTTTAATACCATCATTTCATCATCAGTTACATGTAGATTATACAAATAATCTTCCTTATTTTCTTTAACACTATTATTGGAGTTTACTTTTTCTTTTCCATATAGAAGCCAGTCAGTGCTAACATCAAAATAATCAGCTATTGACATTAATATATCGCAATTAGGCTTTCTACCTCCAGTTTCAAACTTACCTAAGTTTTCAAATTTTAAAATATCCATAAGTTTACGCTGGGTAAGTTTTCTGGAGTTTCTCAAATAAGCAATTCTTTTTCCTAAAGTATCCATGAAACACACTCCTTTCTTTTTATAAATAAAGTCCAAATGACATTAAAAATCGAGGTATATTCCTTTTCTTCTACAAAATTACTAAAATAAAGTCTGAATGACATTTTGCTTAAATTAATATACTCATACTATGATTTTAACATATTATAATTGAAAATATATGGTTTATTTTGATTTATAGATATCTTTGAATAGACAAAAGTAGATATTGAAAATAAAATAGTTTCAATAATATATTTTATAGATTACTTTTAAAGTATACTTGGGTATGAAAATATAATTTTCTAATAATGAAGAATATATAAAAATTATATTAAGGATAGATATTAGAAAGAGAATAGTATTATACTGTAGTTTATATTAGTTAAAGATAAAGAATTTCAAATGTTTAAAATATAATATAGGCTTACAATATAATACTATTGGATTTGTTTATCTAGTTTTGTTTTCTTTATAGAATAACAATACTATGAATGCAAGTAAATTTACGCAAAAAACTGTTATATACATCTGTCTAAATCCTAAATTTAGAGTAGATTGTAGTGTATTTTCTATTTTTGTTTTATTGTTTTCTATAGAATTTATATAATCTAGTTTTGACTTATTAAAAGCTTTTGGTATTTCATCTTTTAATTCCTGTGTTTTTGCTAGAACTAATTGAAGCGATTTTTTCTGTTGTTCCATTGTGTCAAAACCTTTTTCCATGTCTTGTTTTTTATTTATGGAATCATTTAATTTTCTCTGAAGTTCTTTCTTTTGAGATTCCATGTTTTTAAGTTTTTTACTTAATTCTTTTCTTTGAGATTTAGTTTTTTGCAATTTGGTGTTTAACTCAGCTCTTGCTTTTTTTAGTTGTTGTATTTGAGAATTTAGAGCTTCTTTTTTTTCATTTAAATTTGGTTTATTCTCACTAGAATTGTTATTTTTATTTTCTGTAGAATCATTTTTATTACTGTTTGAGTCAGAATTACTAGTGTCATTTTGCTCTTGATTATTTGATGAATTTTCATTATCAGAAGGAGTAGTACCTTGTGGTATTGTAGGTATTTTATTATAAGCAAGTGTCATTTCATTTATAGCTTTATCTTGTTTTTTTATACCTTGTTCCATACCTTTTATGCCTTTATCAGTGCCAGCGATACCTTTTTTTATTCCAGCTATTCCTTGATTAATACCAGTTCTAGCTTTTATCATATTGTCAATACCAGTTTGAATTCCTTTGATGCCACTGTTTAGTTTGTTTTCACCTTCTTCAATGCCATTTATTCCACTTTGAGTACCATCTATTCCTTTTTGGACATTTAATTCTATTTTCGTAATTACAGAAGGAACTTTTTCATCAAACATTGTTGTTGATATTTCTTTTGTGATGTTGGTAATATTGGTTGTATCTGCTGATTGAACTTTGTCTAGTAAGTATTTTGGGAGTTTGCCATCTGTCATATCCATATTAATACTTGATGAATCGTTCATGTTTGGTATAGAAATATTTTTCAAATTCTTAGCCATTTCTGGGTCTGACTTTAAATCATCTATCATAGTTTCAAGTTCTTCAAGTTGAACTATTTTAGGTGTTGATGGTTTACCAACTATATCCATAATATTATCCTGTACAGATAATCCTGCATGTGCTATAAATCCAATCATTATTGCAGGTGAAATTGAAGTTCCAATTGAACGTATCAGAGACAGTGTTGCAAGTGCAGAATTAGATTCTTCTATTTTTGTATTTGAAAGCATCATGTAATTTAAAGGTGTTCCCATAGTAAATCCCATTCCTAATCCCATAAATATAAGACTTACACATACACTAAATACTGTATTGGTTTTTAGTGCAATTAAAATCAGATAAAGAGAGCCTATCATAGATACTGAAAATCCAAGTAACAGTATCTTTTTTGCGCCAAACTTATCAATAAGTTTTCCGCTCAAAGGAGCAGCAATACCTGCAAATAATCCTAATATAGCAACAAAATATCCACCAGAACCAGCATTTATTTTTAATGCATTTTCAGCATATTGTGGAACAAATACCATACCCATCATTCCAATACCAACAATTAAAGATAAAATGAGTACTATTAGTATTCTTGGATTTAAAAAATATTCGAAATTCAAAATAGGGTCTTTAGCTTTATTTTCAACAAATATAAAAATAGGTATAAGTATTATAAATGTCAATAAATAAGGATAAACTGATGTATCTTGTAGAGAATTTTTAAAATTAAAAAAGTCTATATTCATAAGACCATATAACAAAGATACTATTATACATATCAACATTAATGTTCCTAATTTATCAATTTTCTCTGTAGATGTAGACTTATTATTTTTAATACATAGTATTCCTCCAATAATTATAACCAAGCATATTGGAAGGTTAACAAAAAACAACCACTTCCAATTTTGAGTTCCAAATATACTTAGTATTGTACTACCTATACTTGAACCTAAAATATTTGCTATACCATAAGTTGCTCCAACTAAACCTAAAGCCATACCTCTTTTGTTTTCTGGGAAAGTGGTTCCAAATTCTGCTGTAGCAATTGGCATAATTCCGCCTCCACCAATAGCTTGTATAACACGGCCAATTAGTAAAATGTAAAAGTTGGAAAATAATGATGATAATCCACAGATTAATGAGCCACTACCAAATAGAAATATACTAACTAAATATACATATTTTCTTCCTATTTTGTCTGCTAATTTACCAGAAATAGGGATTACAGATGCATATGTTAGTGTATATATAGTAATCATCCAAATTCCTGTTTTTTCATTTACACCTAGGCTATTTTGTATAATTGTTCTTGCTGGTGATACTATTCCAGTATCAATAGCTCCCATAAATATACCTAAAAGATAAAGAGTGAGTACTAAAAATAACTTTGGATTATTATCTTTGCTTTGAACACTAGTATTAGAATTCAAGGTAAACACCACCTTAATGTATTAATTTTTCAATATACGGATTTAAATCTTCAAATTCTATATGAAGATAGGTTGAGTATGAAAAAAACATTTTGATTATGATATTACATACTAATTTATCATTATTAAAGAAATCTTCTTGTTGTAAAGCTTCATATACTTTATTTGAAAGTTGCTCATGAAAATCATTTTTTTGTTTTTTCATTTCGATAAATCTTTTCATTTCAAAAGTATCTAAAAAATCGTCATATTGAATATTATGAACTTTGTTTATAAAATTTCTTATTTCTGTAAAGATAATATTTAGTTTTTCAATGTAATTATTACTATTTTTATTAGAGTATTCAATTCGCCTTATCAATAAATCCCATTCTGATTTTATAATATATTCTATTATTTCTTGTTTTGATTTGAAGTAATTATACACTGTACCTGCACTTATACCACACCTTTGGGCTATTTTTCTTATGCTAATATTTGAGTAATCTTCTTCCAAAATCATATCTCGAGACACTTTTAGTATATCTTCCTTTACATTTTCTAAAATCTTAGGCATATGACCACCTCTTTCATTAAAATTATTATGAATACTGTTTATTATAAACCTTTAAAATTTATTAATCAATATGCAAGCTATAATGTATAATATTAATATATAGATATGGCGTAAAATAGATGCCTTATTATATAAGTATTTAATCTAATTAGATTTATATTTTTTATATTTAAGCAGTAATATGTACTAAAATTATGTAATATTAGATTTTTCTTTTTAATAAGTTAATAATATTATTATATGATAAGGAGAATAAAATAATGGAAAAGAAATATGTAATGGCACTAGACCAAGGGACAACTAGTTCAAGAGCTATATTATTTAATAAAAAAGGCGAAATAGTAAAAATTGCGCAAAAGGAATTTAAACAGATTTATCCAAAAGCTGGCTGGGTAGAACATGACCCTATGGAAATATGGGGTTCACAAAGTGGGGTAATGAGAGAGGTAATAGAAACAGCAGGTATAAGACCAGAAGAAATTGCTTCAATAGGTATAACTAATCAAAGAGAGACGACCATTGTTTGGAGTAGGTATACTGGGAAACCGATTTATAACGCGATAGTATGGCAATGTAGAAGAACATCAGAAATCTGTGATGTACTCAAAAGTAAAGGATTAGAGGAATCAATAAAGGAAAAAACTGGTCTTTTGATAGATGCATATTTTTCAGCAACAAAGATAAAGTGGATACTAGATAATGTAGAAGGTGCTAAAGAAAAAGCAGAACAAGGCGAATTGTTATTTGGTACTATAGATACATGGTTAATATGGAACTTAACACGTGGGAAAGTACATATAACAGATTATTCAAATGCATCTAGAACAATGATGTACAATATAAATAACTTAGAATGGGATAAAGATATATTACGAGAATTAGATATACCAATAAGTATGTTGCCAGTAGTAAAACCTTCTAGCTATGTCTATGGGCATACAGATGAGCGTATGTTATCAGGGGCTAAAATACCTATTGCTGGATGTGCAGGAGACCAGCAAGCAGCCTTATTTGGTCAACATTGTATTGAAGAAGGTACTGCAAAGAATACTTATGGAACAGGTTGCTTCTTACTTATGAACACGGGTAGCAATATAGTTAAATCTAAACATGGTTTGCTTACAACGATTGCTTGGGGTGTTGATGGAAAAGTAACTTATGCATTAGAAGGAAGTATATTTATTGGTGGAGCATCTATCCAATGGCTTAGAGATGAACTTAAAATGATTGAATCTGCAAGCGACAGTGAATTTTATGCAAATAGAGTAGAAGATACTAATGGTGTGTATGTAGTACCTGCATTTACAGGTCTTGGTGCTCCATATTGGGATATGTATGCTAGAGGTTCAATATTGGGTCTTACAAGAGGTGCAAAAAAAGAGCATATAATTAGAGCGACATTGGAATCAATTGCATACCAAACAAAGGATGTATTAGAAGCAATGCAACATGATTCAAAATTAAAATTAAAGTCATTAAAGGTTGATGGAGGAGCCAGTAATAATAATTTCTTAATGCAATTCCAGTCAGATATACTAAATGTAGATATAGATAGGCCTAAAATAGTAGAAACTACAGCTTTGGGGGCTGCTTATTTAGCAGGATTGTGTGTAGGATTCTATATTGGAAGAAATGAAATTACATCAAAATGGTCAGTCGAAAAAGAGTTTAATCCAAATATGGGTGAAGAGAAGAGACGTCGATTATATAAAGGTTGGAAGAAAGCTGTATCAAGAGCTTTAAGTTGGGAAAAAGAAGATGAGTCAGAAATTTAAAGGTTAGATGTGTTTAAACTTAAAAGTAGGGCTTTGTAAAGCTCTACTTTTTTATTTTTACTTTTTTATTCTCAAATTTATATTTCTGCATAGTTGTAACCAAATAGTATAGTCTATTTTTCATTTTCGTATAAAAACATTGGTATAGAATTATAAATATGCTGGTCTCCAACAACCAAAAGAATATCTCCCTCTAAAAATTCAATATATGGACCAGGAGAGATTATAAGTTCCTCACCTCTTTTGATTGCAACAATTGTAGCTCCTGTATTTTGCCAAAACTTAGTTTGTGCAGCTGTTTGGCCAATGTACTTACAATTAGAATTTATTGTGAACTGAACGGGCACTAAGGGGTTTATTATTTCTAGTCTATTAGAATAATCTATAATTTTATTTATAGTATCTAAGATTTCATTTTCTAGATTTGATTTAGTATCTATTAAATTGTAAAGTGTTGATTTATATGATGATATATTTGTAATGTCTCTATATTTTTTTATAAAAGAAGAAGCTTTGTCTGGTGATAGTACAATAACACCTTTACCTTTTATGCTTTTAACAACGCCAATATCTTCTAAAATTTTAACAGCTCTTCTTATAGTTTCTGGTGATACATTGTATTTACCAGCCAAAACAGAGCGTCCAAACAATACTGAATCTTCCTGTATTTCACCTGTATATATTTTATTTGCAATATCCAAAGCTATCTTTTGGTATATCGGCATAGTATAGTTTTTTTCCATTGTTTTTCCTCCAATATAAAATTTATGTTAAAAAATATATAATCTTAATAATACTATTGTATAATTTATAAATTTATATGTCTACATTATGTACAAATATTGTCGTCTTTTTAAAATAATATTTTAACATGCATTTAGTATACATATTTAAATTTTTCCATTCAAAGTATGAAATGAAGTATTTAAGGGAATGTAGAGACATTCTATGGACAAAAATAGATAATTATATAGATGAAATAAACAAATGAATGAAAAAAAACACTTCTGTCTTGCATACAAAGTTATTAAAATTGAAAAATGCTTTAAAAATGAAAGTTAAAAGCTATAATTCATCTATAAATAATTAATTATTAACTAAAAAATGGGAAAAATGTTTTTGAAAAAGAAGTACAAATGAATGTCGATTTAAATTAATTGCAAAAAAATTCCTTAAATGGTAAAATTATATTAATTAAATGTATTAAAATAGTTGAAAAAATAGATTGCATACAAGTAATAAAATATTTCATGCAATATATATAATAAACAAAATTTAAAAATTAAAACTACTTATTCTATCAAAATGTTAGCAAGGGGGGTCATAAATTGTATAAAGTAGATTTAAATAGCGATTTAGGAGAAAGTTTTGGAACATATAAGATTGGTTTAGATGAAGAAGTCTTAAAATATATTTCATCAGCTAATATAGCCTGTGGATTTCATGCAGGAGATCCTAGCCATATGGATAAAACAGTAAAACTCGCTAAAGAAAATGGAGTTAAAATAGGAGCACATCCAGGGTTTTTAGATTTAATAGGATTTGGAAGACGTGAGATGAAAATAACAAAACAAGAAGCTAAAGATTATACAAAGTATCAATTAGGAGCATTAATGGCATTTGCAACTTCAAATGAATGTAATATACAGCATGTAAAGCCACATGGAGCTTTATATAATATGGCTGCAAAAGATAAAAATTTAGCTATGGCGATTTGTGAAGCTATATATGAAGTTAATAAAGATATTACATTGTTAGGGTTATATAATAGTGAAATGATAAATTCAGCTAAAGAGGTTGGACTTAAGTTTGCAAATGAAGTATTTGCAGATAGAGCCTATGATAGCAACGGATTTTTGGTTCCAAGAAATGTAGAGGGAGCCGTTATACATGATACAAAAACTGCAATAGATAGAGTTGTTAAGATGGTAAAAGAAGGAACAGTGGAAACTATAACTGGCGAAATTATACATATTAAAGCGGACTCTATATGTGTGCATGGAGACAATCCAAAAGCAATAGAGTTTGTTAAAGAAATAAGAAAACGTTTTGAATTAGAAAGTATAGAGGTTTGTCCATTAGAAAATATGGAAGTTTGTTCATCAGAGGACACATTGTAAGACTGATAATATGAGGGGGAAATAAAATATGAGTACAAAAAATATTACAGATAACGAAAAAGGTAAAAAAGACGTTGGGGCACTTATAGGGGCCGCATTTATAATGGCAACATCAGCAATTGGGCCAGGATTTTTAACTCAGACAGCGCAGTTTACTCAAGATTTTGGGCCAAGTTTTTCATTTGTAGTACTAATTACAACTATCCTTTTTATAGGAGCTCAAGTGAATGTATGGAGAGTAATTGGTGTATCAGGTCTTAGAGGTCAAGATATAGCAAATAAAATAGTACCTGGCTTAGGTTACCTTGTAGCTTTTTTAGTAGGCCTTGGTGGATTAGCTTTTAATATAGGAAATGTTGGTGGAGCTGCACTTGGTATGAATGTAATGTTTAATATGAATATGACATTAGGAACTGTATTAAGTGGATTAATAGCAATATTTGTATTTATGTCAAAAAATTCAAATTCTTTAGTAGATAAGATAACTAAGTTTTTAGCATTAGGTATGATAATTATAGTTGGATATGTAGCAATATCAAATCATCCTCCTGTTGGAGAAGCAGTTTATAGAATGGTAAAACCAGAAAATCCAAAGACACTGATATTTCCGATAATAACTCTACTTGGAGGAAGTGTTGGAGGATATATAACATTCGCTGGAGGACATAGATTAATAGATGGTGGAATAACAGGTGAAGAAAATATAAAAGAAATAACTAAATCATCTCTTTTAGGGATATTAGTTGCAACTATGATGAGGGTACTTTTATTTTTAGCAATATTAGCAGTGGTTTCAAAAGGGATTCAACTTGACCCAGAAAATCCAGCAGCTTCAGCTTTTAAATTTAGTGCAGGAGCGATAGGATATAAATTCTTTGGGCTTGTATTATGGTCTGCTGCAATTACATCAGTTATAGGAGCTGCTTATACATCAGTTTCTTTCTTAAAGACGCTAAATCCTTTCATAGCAAAAAATGAAAAGTATTTTATAATAGCATTTATAGCTATATCAACACTTATAATGGCGTTTATAGGAAAGCCAGCAACTTTATTAATTTTAGCAGGAGCTTTAAATGGTTTAATACTTCCAATAACTTTAGGAATAATGCTTATAGCATCTAAGAGAAAAGATATTGTTGGTGATTATAAACATCCTACATGGCTTTTGATATTTGGATTAATAGTAGTTTTAATATCTGCTTATGCAGGGATAACTTCTCTTAGTAGCCTGAGTACTTTATTTGCTTAATTTAAAAGAGGTGACATTTATGGAAACTAGATACTTGCTATCAGGAGACAAAGCAGTAGTTGCTGAATTTGGAAATGAAATATCGGAAGATATAAATAAAAAAGTAATTTCGTTTATGAGAGCGATAGAAATATCAAATCTTAAAGGTATTGTTACAGAAATGGTGCCAACATATAGGTCACTTATGATAAGCTACAATCCCTTGAAAATAGATTTTGATAGTTTAATTGAAAGCTTAAAAAAAATAGAAAATAATTTAGAAAGTATAGAGCTGCCAAAACCTAAAATACATGAAATTCCAGTATGTTACGATAAGGTATTTGGTATAGATATTGAAACTGTTGCAAGTTACAATAATCTGACTGTAGATGAAGTCATAAATATACACACAGACAGAGAGTATTTAATATATATGTTGGGATTTACTCCTGGATTTCCATATTTAGGTGGAATGGATGAAAGAATAGCTACACCTAGATTAGAAGTACCAAGAACTAAAATTTATGGTGGAAGTGTGGGAATAGCTGGTTCTCAGACAGGTGTATATCCTATAGATAGCCCTGGTGGATGGCAAATAATTGGTAGAACACCTTTAAAACTATATGACGAAAATAGAGAAGAACAAATTTTACTTCGAGCTGGAGATTTTATAAAGTTTGTTCCAATAACTTTAGATGAATTTATAGAAATTGAAAAAAATAATTTAAGTGTTTAAAAATAGTGATAATACAGGGAGTGGTATATATGGGATTTAAAGTAGAATTAGGAGGTTTCCAAACATTAATACAAGACAGAGGTAGAGTTGGATATGGACAATATGGTGTATCTGGGTGTGGAGCAATGGACGAATATGCACATAGAGTGGGAAATATATTAGTTGGAAACTCTGAAGATGAAGCTTCTTTGGAGGTTCTAATGTTAGGTCCTACAATTACCTTTGATGAATATACACAAATAGCAGTAACTGGTGGAGATTTAGGAGCTAGAATAAATGGAAAAGAGATTCAAAATTGGAGGTCATATCAAATAAATCCTGGTGACATATTATCATTTAGAGGTGTAAACTCAGGGGCTAGGGCATATGTATCAATAGCTGGTGGAATAGATGTTCCACTTGCAATGGGAAGTAAATCAACTTATACAAGAGCTAAGATTGGTGGATTTGAAGGTAGAGCACTTAAAAAAGGTGATTATATAAATACTTTTGCTCAAGAAAAAGATTTTACAATAAACAAAAAATTAAATTCAAAATACATTCCAAATTATAGTTCAGAAATAGTACTAAGAATTGTAAAAGGACCTCAATTTGATGCTTTTTCTAAAGAGGAAGTAGAAAAATTTCTATTAAATGAATATAAAGTTACAAATGAAATAGATAGAATGGGTTGTAGATTAGAAGGAGATAGTATAAAGCATATTAATGGAGCAGATATTATATCTGATGGTATTTCTTATGGAGCTATACAAGTACCTGGACACGGGAAACCTATCATAATGTTATCAGATAGACAAACTAGTGGTGGTTATACTAAAATAGGAAATGTTATAAGTGTAGATTTGTGTAAGTTAGCACAATCAAAGCCAAATGATGTAGTAAAGTTTGAGTTTGTAGATATATATGAAGCTCATAGATTATTGAAAGAACAAGAAGATAAGATTCAAGATATATATAAAAGTATGAAAAATATAAGAGTTGTTAAAGCCAAAGTATTAAACGATATAGCGGTTTAATTTAAATTTAATTAATATTAATTTTTGTTACAATTTAAAGTACAATTTAGAAATAGCTATTTACTATTTGCCATTATTAAAATGGTTTGAATTAGTCAAATAGCTATTTTTATTTGAGTAAATACATTAATTTTAAAAGAGCTTACGTTTTGGTTTTATGTATTAAAACATTTTACATATTAAACAATTGTATTGTAGATATTTACTTGGACTTTATTGGCCAAATGGGAGGTGATATAACACCATATCCACGAGCTGGTTTATCTTTACTTGGATTGATAATTTTATGAGGAGTATTAGCTTTTATAAATGTTGAATCCCCAGGATTTAATCTTACTATATTTTCACCTATACAAATATCAACTATACCACTTGTCAATACAACCACTTCTTCTGATGCATGAGAGATATAGTCTTTAGTATCTTCACTTTCTGGTTTAAGTTCAAATTCTAAAAATAAGATTGAAGGTGCAAAATCAGCTGTTGGCATTGGAGATACTATCTCATAAAACATTTCACTTTTTGGAAACTTCATCATAACTCTATCTTCTTTTCTGATGACTAAATCATCCGTGTTATTATCATCCATAAACATATATAAAGGAGTATCTAAAACTTCAGCGATTTTTCTTAATGAAGACAGGGATGGTTCAATAGCATCTCTTTCGATTTGAGATATATAACTTATAGATAAGTCTGTCAATTTGGAAACATCACTTAGTGTTTTTTTCTTGTTTTTTCTTATATTTCTCATCTTTTCCCCTAGCATAAGAACCTCCAAATAATAAAATTTATACAAAATATTCGATTAAAACAAAGTAATTATAGCATAACATAGAAGTAGTAGCAAGAAAGATGAATGGAAGATTTTAAGAATTAGCAATTAGTGAGGTGCAAATAAAATCTTATAAAAATAATTTGTTGATGAATCAATATAATGCAGAAAAATTTAATATAGGATTATTAATTTTAAAGGTATTATTGTAGGATATTTTAGAAAAAATTAAATTTTCAGTAAATTATATTGACAGATGTATTGAAGTAATAATATAATTTGAAGTATAAAAATAAAAAAATTAAATTATTACTTCAAAAATGAGGAGGTTAACATGAAAATAACAGATATTAAATTTGAAAAATTAAGAATCAAATTAAGAAAGCCTGTTGTAGTTTCGTTTGGAACAATTGAATATGGAGAGAGCATAATCTTAAAAATTGAGACTGATGAAGGTTACTGTGGATTTGGAGAAGCTGCTCCTCTTGCAGCAGTTACAGGTGAAGTTTTAGATACTGTAATTTCTATATTAATCATGTTTAAAAAGGAACTTATAGGTAAAGACCCATTAGATATTGAAACTATACATACAATTATGGATGGAATCATAATAGGTAATACTTCTGCCAAAGCAGCAATTGATATAGCTTTGTATGACCTTAAAGGTAAAATTATGAATGTACCTCTTTATAAAGTTCTTGGAGGATATGATAACAAAATTCAAACAGATATAACTATAGGTATAGATAAACCAGAGAAAATGGCAGAAGAAGCACTGGGAAGAGTTAGAGAAGGTTTTAGAATATTGAAACTTAAAGCTGGAATAAGACCTGAAGAAGATATTGAAGCTGTAAAATTAATTAGAGAAGCTGTTGGAGATAATATAAGAATTAGAATAGATGCAAATCAAGGCTGGAATGTAAATAGTAGCATAAATACTATCAAAAAACTAGAAGAATTTGGCGTTGATGCGATTGAACAAGCACTTCCACATTGGGATTTAGATGGAACTGCTTACATAAGAAATAAGAGTAATACTAAGATTATGATAGATGAGTCATTACATTCACCAATAGATGCAATTAAAGCTATAAAGAAAAATGCAGTTGATACATTTAATATCAAGTTAATGAAATCTGGTGGAATTTACCCTGCAATAAAAATCAATAATATAGCTGAAGCAAGTGGGGTTAATTGTATGTTAGGATGTATGCTTGAGACAAGGATTGGTATAACAGCAGCCGCAAATTTAATAGCATCTAAGAAGAATATAACAGAAGCTGACCTTGATAGTTTTATGTTTTGTGAAGAGTTAGAAAGTATATCTGGAGGATTTGAAATGGATGGAGATATTATGAATCTTATCGACAAACCAGGTTTAGGAATAGAAGTAAACTTATGATGAAATTAGGGGGTTAAATATGAATACACTTTTTTCAAGTACAGGTAGTATACTTGCAATAATGACAGCTATGGTTGCATTTGGATTTTACTTACAAAAATATAAAGTAACTAAGAGTCTAGGACCAGCACTTACAATAATCATAATGGGAATAATACTTTCAAATTTAAAGGTAGTTCCAGTAAGTACAGAATTGTATGGAACTATTTCTACATATGCTATACCAGTTTCTATGACTATAATGTTGATGAGTGTTGATTTAAAAGAAATGACAAAGCTATCAAGAGAGCCTTTAATAGCAATTTTTGTGGCAGTATTGACAGTAAGTATAATGGCGTTTTTATTTGGATTGGTATTTGCAGGTGAAATATCAGAAGGATGGAAAGTTGCAGGGATGTTTGTAGGTACATATACTGGAGGAAGTGCTAATCTTACAGCTATTGGAACAGGTCTTAATGTAAGTAGACAAACTCTAGCAGCAGCGAATGCAGCTGATTATGTAATTGGAGTTCCAACATTAATATTTATGTTTGCACTTCCAGCAATATTAAAAAATTCTAAGAAGTTTCAAAAGTTTTGGCCATATCATTTAGAAGAATCAGAGTTAGAAGATTGCCAGAATGAAGAATTTATGGAATCAAAAGAGTGGAGCATAAAAGATATCGCTTGGATGCTGGCTATAGGCTTTGTTGTTACAGAGGTTGCAACAATTCTTTCAGGATATTTTAGTTCAAGCTTTAGCAGTGCAGCAAGAATTCTTTTAGTTACAACAATTTCAATTATAATTGCTCAATTAAAACCAGTAAAAAAATTAAAGGGGAATTTAGATTTAGGATTGTTTGTTGCATTATTCTTTTTATGTACAATAGGATTTTCAGTAGATATAAAAGAATTTTTAGGTTCAACTTTTACTATAACATTTTATTGCTTTAGCATAATCTTTGCTTCATTTGTCTTCCATCTATTTGTAACTAGAATGTTAAAGATAAAGTATCAATATGTAATACTTTCTATAGTTGGAGCAATTGCTGATGGTCCAACGTCAGCTTTAGTAGCCGCTTCAGCAAAATGGAATTCGCTTGTAAGTGTAGCTGTAGTGATGGGGGTAATTGGTGGAGTATTAGGAAATTATGCAGGTATATCGGTGGCATATGCAATAAAAATGGTTCTTGGTCTCTAGGAGGTGAATTTTATTGAAAAAGTTTAAGTTATATATATCTGGTTTGTATAGTGGTAATGTAGTATTTGATGAAACATTACTTATTGAAAAATTAAATCCTTTTACAAATGAAATAGAAGAAATAAAACCTATGAATAAAGATGAAGGAATATATTATTTAAATCTTACAAAAATAGATTTAAACTTCTTATTTGAAAACTTTAATGTTTATAGTAATAGCTTAATAAACACAGATAAAAGTATGGTTGTAAATGAGTTAGGAGAAACATATTCTAAGTTTAATGACTATATCTGGGTTCAAAGAAATAAAAAATTTCCTTTAGATGTAATTGTTTTGGATAATAAAATAGTTGGTTTTATATGCTTGTCCAGGGAAACTTGTACTATACTAATTATGGATGAATATGAGGATTATACGATATTAAAAGAGTGGAATAAAACACATAAAAATGAAGCGATATATCCTATAAAATTTGATGGAAATTATATGATTGATATGAAAGATGGAATAAAACTTTCTACAGATGTATATCTTCCTAAGTTTGAAGACTCTACTAAAAAAGTACCTACAATTCTTATGAGAACTCCATATGGAAAAGAAAATGACAAAGAAATATATTATAAGTATGTACAAAGGGGATATGCTGTTGTAATACAAGATGTCAGGGGAAGAAATGAATCAGAAGGTAAGTGGGAGCCTATGATTTATGAAAGAGAAGATGGAGATAGTACTATAAATTGGATAGTAGCACAAGACTGGTCAAATGAAGTTGTTGGAATGATGGGAGCCTCATATCTTGGTTATGTTCAATGGGCAGCTGCATCTTCAGGAAACAAACATCTAAAAGCTTTAATTAGTATAGTTACAGCAGGTAGTCCTTTTATTGACATACCAAGAAAAGGTGGAGCTTTTGTATCTGGAATGCTTGCATGGGCATTTATGGTATCAAGAAATAAAGTTGATAGAAGTAAAATGCTAAGAGATGACTGGGATGATGTTTTAAATATAAGACCGATACAAAATATACCTATTGAAGCACTTGGATATAGAATAGAATTTTTAGAAGAGTGGATAAAAAGAGTAGAAAAGGATGAATATTGGGATAGGATGGATTGGCATCTAAAAAAAGATAAAATAAATGTGCCTGCATTAGTCATATCTGGATGGTATGATGATAATGGTATGGGTACTACAGAAGCTTTGGATGTAATAAAAAATTATGAAAGAGGAAAGAGAAAGGCTATATTAGGTCCATGGATGCATAATTCAAACACGATAAGGGATATAAATGATATTCCTTTTGGAGATAATTCATTGAGGTATGATGTAGACTATAACTATCTATTATGGTTTGATAAATACTTAAAAGGAGTAGAAAATGATATAGATAAGACTGCTCCAATAGAGTATTATTCAGTAGGTTCGAATGAATGGAAGATGGCAGATAATTGGCCAATAGCAAATAAAATAGATAAAAGTATCTATTTAATAAGTGGTGGAAATGCTAATACATCTTTAGGAGATGGAAAACTATCTTTTGAAGAATGTTCAAAAGAAAATTATGATAGTTACATATATAATCCAAAAGACCCTTCAATACAGTTGATTGATATGTCAGAAAATGAAGTGGGAGTTCCAAATAATTATAAAGATTTGGAGAAAAGAAGTGATATGTTGTGCTACACATCAGATGCTTTTAGTGAAGAATTTACTATAACAGGTGATATAAAGTTGGAATTTTTTGCATCAAGTTCGGCAAAAGATACTGATTGGGTTATAAAAATTATGGATGTGGATTTAGATGGAAACTCAATTAAATTAGCTGATGGTATACTAAGTGCTAGATTCAGAAATAGTTTTTACAAGTCAGAATTTATGGAAGAAGGAGAAATTTATAAGTTTACAATAACAACTTCAAAAATATCAAATACATTTAAAACTGGGCATAGAATTAGGTTAGATATAACATCTAGTGCGAAAAACTTTATATTCCAAAATAGTAACACTGAAGATAGTTATAATAGTATTGAGTATATAAAAGCAAAAAATGCAATTTATCATGGAGGAAAATATCCATCTAGGTTGATATTGCCAATAGAAAACAATTAAATTGATGAATTAAATAATAAGGAGATGTAGTATTAATCAATACTATATCTCCTTATAGGTTAAAGTAATTATATTTGCTTATTAAATTTAAAACAATTATTTTGTAGCAGCAACAACGCTCATTTCAACTAATAAGTGTTCTCTAGCAAGTCTAGCTTCAACACAAGCTCTAGCAGGTTCAAATCCTTTTTCAACCCAAGCATCCCATACAGAGTTCATAGCTTCAAAGTCCTTCATATCTCTTAAATAAATGGTAACAGATAGTAAATGTTGTTTGTCTGAACCATATTTGTTTAATAAATCTTCTATTTTATTTAAAACTTCAGTAGTTTGCTCAACTACTCCTCCTTCAGCATGAGTTTGTCCACATAAATAAACTGTATTGTTGTGAACTACAGCTCTACTCATTCTTCCAGTTCCTTCATATCTTTTTATTTCCATATTTTAAATACCTCCATAATTAAAAAATCCACTAAAAATCTAAATAATAAATTAAAAAAAGTCTATACTATATAAAATTATAGTATATATTTGGCGAATAATCTATAAAAAGATATAACTTTTTACTTATAATTATTATTGTTATTAATTGAAAAGATTTATTAGTTACTTGACATAATTTATACTTTTAATTATAGTATAAATTGGAATATTTAGATAATTATTATTTAATTTAGAAATTTTAGTTTTTTAAGTAGTTTTTAAATATAGGTTTATGTATTTGTATAGAAAAGAGGTAAATATGAGTAGTACAATCAAATCAAATCGAATAAAAGGTATAATGTTTATAATAGCATCAGCTCTTGGTTTTGCAATGATGTCTGCATTTGTAAAACTGGCAGGCGATTTACCAAGTTTTCAAAAAGTATTTTTTAGAAACTTGGTATCGGCTATAATAGCGTTTTGGCTAATCATAAAACATAAAGGAAGTTTAACAGGTAAAAAAGAAAATATGAAAGTTCTTTTATATAGGTCAATTTTTGGAACTTTAGGGGTTATATTTAACTATTATGCAATTGATAAGTTGATGCTTTCAGATGCTAATATGCTAAATAAAATGAGTCCTTTTCTCGTAGTTATATTTTGTGCAATTATTCTAAAAGAAAAAATAAACATAAAGCAGATAGGGGCAATTATAATTGCATTTATAGGAGCTTTATTTATAATAAAACCAACATTTAGTGTTGAAGTAATTCCATATCTAGGAGGAGTTGCAGGAGCTGTATTTGCAGCAATGGCATATACTTGTTTAAGAATTCTTGGAGATAGAGAAGATTATTATACAATTGTGTTTTTCTTTTCAGTTTTTTCATTAGTTACTGTAGGACCAATAGCTTTTGCAGTGTATGAACCAATGACTCTTATGCAACTTGTATATTTATTACTAGGTGGAGTATTTGCAAGTTTAGGTCAATTTGGTATAACTTTAGCATATAAGTATGCGCCAGCCAAAGAAATTTCTATATTTGACTATAGTAATATAATATTTTCAGCAATCTTGAGTATATTCTTGTTTAATGTTTATCCAGATATGCTAAGTGTTGTAGGATATGTGATAGTCTTTTCAGCAGCATTTTATATGTTTTTATACAATAAAAAATTAGACAAGCTAGAAAAAGAAATTGATAAGCAAAATAAATAAAAATAGTATTAAAGTTTACATTAAAAATAAATAATATTATGTTAAAAAAGAATAGAATATTAAATTAAAACAGCAGTTACAAGTAAAAAACTATAACTGCTGTTTCTTTTATCAAAAATATCCAAATATATTTAAAAATAGAATATAATAAAGTAGTAGAATAATATAAAGGGGATAATTTAAAGTATGGAAAAAGTAAAAGTTGCTGTGGTTGGAGCAGGCAATAGAGGTACATATGCATATGCTCCATATATTTATGAAAATTCTGATACATGTGAGATAGTTGCTGTAGCAGAGCCAAAAAAAGGAAGACGTGAATTATTTGCACAGAAGTATAACTTAAATAGCAAAAATGTATTTGAAAGTCTAGAAGAATTCTTTAAACAGGATAAAATGGCAGATGCAGTCATAATAGCTACAAATGATGATAGACATTATGATGTAGCAAGTTTAGCTCTTCAAAAAGGTTATCATATATTATTGGAAAAACCAATGTCTAATAGTTTAGATGGATTAGTACATATAAATGACCTATGTGAGAAGTATAAAGATAAGATTTTTATGATTTGTCATGTACTTAGATATTCTCCATTTTACAATAAATTAAGAGAAATTGTAGAAAGTAAAAAATTAGGAGAATTAGTTAGTATACAATATAATGAGAATATAGGCTATTGGCATTTTGCTCATAGTTTTACTAGAGGGAATTGGAGAAATAGTAATGAGACAAGCCCTTTGATTTTGGCGAAGAGTTGTCATGATATGGATATTCTATTATATTTGGTAGGTAGTAGATGTAAAAAAATCTCTGCATTTGGAAGTTTAAAGCATCTTAATAATGAAAATGCTGGGGGAGAAATGGCACAGAATTGCCTTCAATGTTTGGTAGAAAAGAAATGTCCATATTCTGCAAAACAAATTTACTTAGAAAATGACAGAAATATAAATAGAGCTGTGCATATAAATCCTACAAAAGAGAATCTTTTAAAGATACTTGAGACAAGTCCATATGGAAGATGTGTTTACAGATGTGATAATAATGTTGTAGATAACATGGTAAATATATTACAATTTGAAAATGGAGTAACTGCTACTTTTAATTTATGTGCATTTACTAAAGAAAATGGAAGAACTATAAAGATGATGTTTAGTCATGGAGAAGTTGGTGGAGATTTAAATAAAAATGAGATAAGAATTAAAGAATTTGGAAAAAATGAAGAAGTAGTTATAAATCCATCAAATAAGAAAGATATGGTAGAAGAATATGATAGAAATCTCATAACTGAATTTATTAAATTAGTTTTAAATAAAGACTTAGAAAAAGGAAGAGCAGCAGCAAAAGATGCTATAGAAAGTCATGTAATGGCGTTTGCAGCAGAGTATTCAAGATTGAGTGATGAAGTGGTGCATATAGATAAATTTTTTGATGATGCTATAAAGATGACTAAAGAAATAGAAGAAACTATATTTTAAATATAAAAGATTACACAAATAAAGATAGATTAGATAATAGGGATATATAAATCGTCTATTAAGTAATCTATCTTTTTATTAAGATTTTTTCTTATCTTTATCAAAAAAATCCATGCATTCAGATAAGAGATAAGAAAGTAAGGCAAATAAAATTTCTGTACTTAAAGGAATCATTATTGAATCCATAAATGTATCAATTATGTTCATAGCTAAAAAAGTCAGTATAAAATCAATTATAAATTCGCAAAATTTATAAATTGAATACGGCAATTTGTTTACATATCTAAATATATCTAAAATGGTAGTGCATAGAAAATCAATTGGGGTAGTTATACAAAAATATATTAAAAAGAAAATTAGTACAGACCCAAGAGATTTATATTCAAAACCTAAGAATGATAAGAAGCCAATTCCTATAACAGTGAAAATACAAAAAGTTATACCAAAAAAAACAGCAAAAAATAAAAATACAGAAATAAATTCGCCTAAAGGAATCCTTCTTTTATTACTTATCTTAATCAACTCCTTATGTATAACATGAAATTTATATAAATAACAACATTCTTAAAAATTCATAATAATCTTCTGTTTCAAATAGTATTGTTTGAGAATCTATTTTTTTCATACTTGGGTAAAAAGAAGCTTTAAAAGCCTTGTAATGTTCTCTAAACTTTATTTCAATTTTAAATTTGTTTGGTAATTTTATTAAGTGTCTAGATAAATTTCCAGATAAAGATTCTTGAACACCTTCTTCTATTTTTTTTAGTGCAAGATTTGGGTGGATTGAAATTGAGCCATTTCCAATTCCCTTTGAAACAGGAACAGTGATTATATTTGGGTTTAGTTTTTTTGCACTTTCACAAAGCATTTCATCTCCACTTAAAAATGCTACAGGAACATTATAGTATGCAGCAGCATAAGCATTTATAGTAAATTCAGATGCTATTTCATCATTTATTTTAAAATAGTCATAGTCAATATCCATAGTATGAGAAAGTGGATTCCCATTACAAGTAGCTCCAGAATGATAGCCAGTAAATACACATGCATCAAAACTTTTATCAATACCAGCCATCATAACTAGTGGGTCTTTAGTCCATCCTCTAAGGATTTTGACATTTTCAGGTAAAATATCTGGATTAATATTTCTACCACTATCATGTGCATCTTTAACAAGTATTTCATGCATACCAGACTGAGTAGCTCCATTACATGCAGCTGCTATTTCTTTGCTCATTTGTGTTCTATAGTGTTGTGAAAATTCACATTCAAGCTTTGTTTCATCCCAATTTACAATGCCACAAGTACCTTCTATATCGGCACTTAAATATAACTTCATAATATAAGCCCCCTTAAATTTATTATTAATGATAATAACAGATAACAGTAAACATACAATTAATAAGAGGTAGAAAAATATTATTTCTCATTATTAATTATTATTAAATCTGTAACTGAAAAATAACTGATATTAGAAATATAACACTAACTAGTATCTATTATCCTATTATTGCTATATACAATATTTATATAAAATTGTAACACAGAAGTAGCTACATTTACTAGTTTAACATACTTAAAACATTGATAGATATTATTTTTAAGTTTGTTCAATGGTTGTAGTGTTTTAAGATTAGGAGAAAGAGTGGAATTATAGAATTATTCTATAGAATTAGTAAAAAAGAAGATGTTTAAGGGGCTATAAATAGCTATCCATCCAAATAAATTTGCTGCTTGTAGACTAAATATTGTCATGAGTATTCTCCTTTATAATTATTTATATTAAGTATACAAGATAATTTGCCAATATGAAAGTGGATAAAATCAATTATATAATTCAAGAAAATGAAATACAACGAATACTTTATAGAATTAAAATATAATAAGGTAGAGTATTAAATTAGAATTTTTTAATTTAATACTCTACCTTTAATTTAATACTCTATCTAAAATAAATTAAAATTCAAATTCATTTTCCCAATCAAATTCCCCTGATTTTTCTACACATTTAGGCCAATGACTACACCATTCAGGGACTGAGGGATTTTCAACTCTATCAATACTTGGAGTATATGGTTTTAAGTCGATAACAGGGCTATTATCATTAGCATCGATATATGGAATTCTTATTATACCATGCTCATGGTCGATGCTAATAATTTGTACAGTAGTTAATGCTATTGGGTTAGGTCTAATAGGTGACCTTGTCGCAAATATTCCCATAACATCAGGTGCTTTTTTATAAGGCTTTGGAGTTTCTAAGATACTTCTTGCTTCAACATCATCAAATCCATCAAACCACCAGATTACATTTAAATGACTAAATTCATCAAGTGCTTTTAATGCAGGTATATACTTTTTATCCAATTTGATAGAAATTTCTTCACCTTGAACACGTATTTTTCCTATAGGGTTTACTAAAATTTGTTTCATAATATTACCTCCAATTATTTGGTTTGTTATTTGTAATTTTAGAGTAAACCCTAACACCATGTGAGAGTCAATATAAAAAGGAGATAGAAGCATATAATTAAAAGGATAATACATTTTTTGAATGAAGCATAACACCAGTAATAAGACAATCTTCATCAATATCAAAGGTATCTGTATGAAGAGGAGAATTAATATTTTTTCCCTGATTTGCACAACCAAGGTGATAAAAAACACCTTCACAATATTCCAAAAAATATGAAAAATCTTCAGCACCAAGAGTAGGTGTATCTTTAATCAAAATATTTTCTTTTCCAAATAATTCTACTGCATTTTGTTTAACATAATCTACAAGAGAATTTGAATTTATAAGGGAAGGATAACCTTCTTCAATTTCAACATCAATATTTCCACCAAATGTTTTGCAAGTAAAATCACAAACTTCTCTAATTCGTTTTTTTGAAAAATCTCTGGTTTCCTGCGTTAAAGTCCTTAAGGTTCCTTTTATAACAACTTTATCGCAAACTATATTTTCTTTAATTCCACCTTCAATTTTTCCTAAAGAAATAACTACAGAATCAGTGGGGTTTGTATTTCGACTGACAATTGTCTGCAAAGCAGTTATGATATGAGCAGAGATAACTATAGCATCAACACCTTGATGAGGATAAGCTCCATGGCATTTTGAGCCATATACAGTTATACAAAGTGTATCTGTTGATGCATTTAAAGTATTGTATTTTAGTTCAATTAAACTTTTATCAATATTGGGATTTACATGAAGACCAAATATATAATTTACATCTGGATTTTTCATACATCCATCTTCTATCATAAGTTTAGCGCCACCAATGGTTTCTTCAGCAGGTTGGAAAAAAAACTTTACATTTACATTTAAATAATCCTTTAATTTAAATAGTATATTACAAGTGCCAAGTAAAATAGCAGTATGTGCATCATGGCCACATGCATGCATTTTACCTAAATTAATGGATTTATAAGGAAGATTGAGTTTTTCTGTTATAGGTAAAGCATCTATATCAGCTCTTATAGCAATTGTCTCAAAGTTTGGATTTACATTTATATATGCAGTTACTCCTGTGTGATTTTCATATTCAATATAACTTATACCTATTTCATCTAAATATTTAATAATTTTTTTCTTAGTTTGAAATTCTTCTAAGCCAAGTTCTGGAGTTTTGTGTAAATCTCTTCTAATATCTATAACCCAATCATTTATATCATGGCAAAGAGCTTTAATATTAATCATAAAACACATCCTAACTATATTAAAATTAAAAATTTATTTTTCTTCATTATTATAATTATATTATTCTATATAAAACATTATTCTGTATCAAGTATAAATAAAATGTCTTATAATTATAGTAGAGATGTTTAGCATAAATTAGAATATATCATTTTAGAAGAAGAGGTGTTTAGATGTTAGGAGTAATTGCGCCTTCTGGACCATTGAGAAATATAAGTCTAGGAGAAATAAAATTTAATTTGGAGAAGTATGGTTATAAAGTTAAATTTTCTGAAAGTTGTGGACTAAATTATAAAGGTTATTTAGCTGGGAATGATGATATTAGAGTAAGAGATATAGAAGAGATGTTCTTAGATGAAGAAGTAGATATAATTATGTGTTTAAGAGGAGGTTATGGAACAACAAGAATACTAGATAAAATAAATTACGAAATAATAAAACAAAATCCTAAACCATTTATAGGTTTTTCTGATATAACAGGTTTAAATCTAGCTTTTTATAAAAATTGTGGTCTTTTACCATATCATGGAATAATGGCAGCGAATGTAGCTAAATGGGATGAATTTACTTATAAATCTCTAGTAGATGCTTTAGAATTTAAAGATGAGTTATACTTAGAAAATCCAAAAGAAGAAAAGATTTATACTGTATGTGAAGGCAAAGCAGAGGGAATAATAATGGGAGGAAACTTATCTCTAATAATTTCTACAATAGGAACTAAATATGAAATAGATGCAAAGGATAAAATTTTATTCATTGAAGAAATTGGAGAATGTCAATATAAATTAGACAGGATGTTAACTCAATTGTATTCTTCAGGAAAACTGGATGAATGTAATGGTATAATTTTTGGAGATTTTAAAGACTGTATCAAAGAAGAAGATTTAATAGAACTATTGGAGGAATTTGCGCAGAAGGTTAATAAGCCAGCTATATATAATCTACAATCTGGGCACTGTATACCAATGATAACTATTCCTTTAGGAAGAATGTGTGAATTAGATGCAACAGAAAAAATGGTTAAATTAAAAAAATAGTGTATATATAAATATATTAGAAGTATGGTATAATCTTATACAAGTAAAAATTTAGCTAGGAGGATAAAAAATGTCTGATGATAGAATAATTGACTTTAACGAATTAAAAAACAAAGTTAAAGATTCTGATGTAGATAAATTTGAGCAATACATATATAACTTATATTTTTCTGTTATGGATGGAAAGATGTCGATGGCTGAATTTTCAAGAAAAATATTTGATTATATGAAAGATAATGACATATCTCAAGAAAAGTTTATGAAAATACAAAAACAGTTCATGGAAAGATATGGTATGGACACTGAAGAAGTAGAAAAACAACTTAGAAACTTTGGAATCGACCCTTCTACAGCAGGTTTTATGAGTAATAATACTTCCAGCAAAGTATCTACAGAAGATTTAGAATCGTTTAAAAAGAGTGCAGGATTTTATGAGAAATATGGTGAAAAAATTCAACCTAAGAGTTGTATAACAACATTCATAAAAAATGATTTAAATGATATTAATGTAATAATAGATAAAGAAAAAATAATGCTTTGTAGTGACAAAAAAATAAATCTTATGGACTCAGAATTAAATGAGTTTTTATTAGAATATAAGAATATGTTTAATAAAAAGATAAAAGTAGTTATGTGTGAAACTACAAATAAATACGATTATTAAAAAGTAAATTTAACTATTGAAGCGGTATGGTTGATTAGTATTATGTAAAAAATAGAAATCGCAATTTAATTTCTCCTACAGAAGATGTATAGAAGAATATTTAAATTGCGATTTCTATATTTATATACTTTAGTTATGTTAAATTAATTGTATTAAGTAATATTTGTATAGAACAATCTTATTATCAAAGTTGTATCCCTATATAAATCTATAAAGTATTTATTATAAGCTAATTTCCTTTAATACCTTAATTCCATTTTGAAGCATACTATTAAAAAATACTAGGTTTAAAATCTCTGCAGGATGAACATTAGGAATGTCATAAGTGTCTACTAAATTCATAGGAACAACTATATTTTTTTCGATATTATATTGATTAAAATAAGATTTTAGAGTTATTGCAAATTGATATATACATATATCTGTGCAATCACCAACTATAATTATATTGTCTATCCCATCAAAGTCTAAATTTTCTAGTGCGAAAAATCCATTAGTAGAGTTTTTAGGGAAAACTTGTAGATTTTTTATAGACTTAAGTTCGTCAACTAGTTCACTTTCCACATCACTTTCTAAACAGTGAACAGGATAACTTAAAAGTTCTATAGATTTAGGTGTATGACAATCAGTAAATGCAATTACTTTATTTAGTTTATTTGATATTTTTTTTGCGAAAATTTCAATTGGTTTTATCAAAGATTCTACTCTGGGAGAGTATAAGGCACCTTGTTTTGCAAAACCATTATTGACATCAATTATAAACAAAACTGTTTTACTCAAATCGTAATTTTCTATTTTTTCTATTGGTAAATTATCCAAATTACTTTTTAAAGCTTCAAGTTCATTTAATAAGTTATCCATAAGTATACCTCCAAGCTAAATTTAATAAAATTGTACATATTAATCATATAAAAGTCAAGGAGTATAAACTACTATATAACTAGCTATATTGCTTTGATTGTAAAAGGTTTAAAGCTATATCTGGATAGTTAGTAAAAATACCATCTACATTAAGAGATAGGCAATGTAGCATATCTTCTTCTTCATTTACAGTATACACATTGACACCTAGTAAATTTTTGTGACAAAGTTCAACTAGAGATTCATTTACTAAAATTAAAGGAGGGTGAAGATAGCTATTTCCTAGAAGTTTAGCAAATTCAACTACATTATTTATAGGTAAGTAGCATAATAAAGCTGTTTTTATACTGGGTTCTAACTTATGAAAATTTTTTAAGCTATTACTATTAAAACTAGATATAAGAACTCTGTTTTTCATATTATACTTTAAAATAAGTTTCAAAACATCTTTTTCTATATTAGTGTAATTTACTTTGTCAGTTTTTAGTTCTATATTTAAGATAAGGTCTGTAGGCGAAATTAAGATTAAGACTTCTTCTAAAGTTGGAATTTTACATTCTTTATTGTTTTGGTAACCCTCAAAGGATGAGTTCAATGTTTTTAGTTTTCTTAAAGTAAGGTCTTTTACAAAACCATGTCCATTAAAAGTTCTATCAACCGTTTCATCATGAATAACTACAATTTTTCCATCTTTAGTCTTGTGAACATCAAGTTCTATTCCGTATATATCCATATCTAAGCATTTTTTAAAAGCGAGAATAGTGTTTTCTGGATATTTTCCACTAAAACCTCTGTGAGCATAAATGTTCATTTGTAAAGCTCCTTTCAATAAATATAACTTATTCTTATAAAATTTTAATTAATATAATATATCATATTCTAAACAATATAATTATACATTAATTAAATAACAATTTATAATTTATATATTATATAAATGTAAGAAAATAAAATCATATCTGTGTTATAATATATTTTAAACATTATAAATATTACGAATTTAATAGTCATAATATATAAGTATAAGTTTATGCAAGCTCATGTGTTTAGAGCTTGCATATATATTATTAATATATTTCTGTATTTAAAAAAATGAAATTCCAAAAGAATTTTTTCTATAGATTTAGTAGTAAGGGGGAATTTTGATATGTATGAAGTTAATTTAGAACGAGCTATGAATTATTGGATGGATTTGTTAGATGATTATACCAATCTAGCAAAAATTCCAAATGATTTTTTTTATAAAGATTGTTCTGACGAAGTTGTAGATGAAATTTTTAAGATTGATATTGAAAAACATGAGAAACTAATTCAATATTCTAAAATGAATAATATAAGCATAAGTTCTATTATAGAAACTATCTATGGACTTATATTACAAAAGTATACATATGAAGATGATGTAGTTTTTGGAAAAACAATAAATATAATTCCTATAAGAGTTAAGGTTCGACAAAGCGAAAAGTTTATAGATGTTGTAAAAAATTTAAAAAGGCAATGGAGTAGGTCTTTAGAATATGGATACTATTTATTATCAGATATAGAGAATAAAAATCATCTGAATACTAAACTTATAAATACAATATTTGTAGCTAAAAGTTTTGATTTATCATATGACTATGACATAGAAAAAAAAGGATATGATTTATCTGTAATAGTTTATACTAAAAGGGCATTAAAAATAAAAATAAAATATAAGCCATCTATATACAAAAGAGAAACTATTAGAAGGATATTAAATCAATTTGATTATATAATAGAGCAGATAATAAGGAATAACAATATTTTAATAGAAGATTTAGAATTTGTATGTAAGAAAGAAGAAAAAATATTATTGAAAGATTTTAATGATAATCAATGTGAGATACCATATAACAGAAGTTATATTAATTTATTTAGGGAACAAGTTGAGAGAACACCTAATAATGTAGCTGCTAGAGACGAAAATAGAAATTTGACATATAGAGAACTTGATGAGTTAACTGATAGATTTGCAGGCTATTTAAATCATATAGGGGTAAAAAGTGAAGATATAGTAGCTGTAATGTTGCCAAGAGACATTAATATAATTGTTACAGCCATAGGAATTATGAAATCAGGAGGAGCATTCTTCCCGATAGACACAAGTAATCCAGAAGAAAGATTAAATTACCTTCTTGAAGATAGTAATGCAAAAGTAGTAATAACTACAGACGAACTTAGATGTAAGGTTATAAATGAAAACACAATAGTAATTGATATAAATGATGAAGATATATTTAAAATTAGATATGACTTAACTGAAAAAATAACACCATCAAACTGTGCATATACAATATCTACATCAGGGTCAACTGGTAGACCAAAGACTATAGCTATAGAGCATAAGAGTTTAGTAAATATGTGTTATTATAGTATAGAAGCTATAAGTGCTACAGAAAATGATATATGTGGGATATATTTAAGTTTTAGTTTTGATGCTGTAATGAAACAACTATTTCCATATCTATTGATGGGTGCTTCAATAAACATTATGCCAGAAGAAGCAAAATTTGATGAATATACAGTAAATGAGTATTGTGAGGAAAATGATATAACCATATTAGCATTACCAACAGCGTTTGCAAGATTATTTATACAAAACTGTAACAACAGTTCACTTAGGATTGTGCAGACAGGAGGAGAAAGATTAAAAGGATATAGAAAACGTAACTATGAGTTATATAATGAGTATGGACCAACAGAATTTACTGTTGTATCAACTTCTTTTCATGTGGATAAAGAGTATGGGAAAATACCAATAGGTAAGCCAATCTTTAATACTTATGCATATGTATTAGATAAAAAAAATAAACTATGCCCAATTGGAGTTCCAGGAGAACTCTGTCTATCAGGAATCCAAATATCAAGAGGCTATTTAAATAAAAAAGGTTTAACAGAGCAAGTATTTGTAGAAAATCCTTACAAAACTTGTGAACATAATAAATTAATGTATAGAACTGGTGATTTGGTAAGATGGCTAGATGATGGAAATTTGGATTATATTGGTAGGATGGATAATCAAGTAAAAATTGATGAATTTAGAATAGAGCTGTATGAGATTGAAAACATAATAAACAATATTACAGAAATTAAAAGTGTTGTTTGTATCTCAAGAACAAATGAGGATGGAGATATGTATATATGTGCATATTATGTGATTGATGATGAGGATAGTGAAAAAATAAATGACATAACAGTTAGAGAATATTTAAATGAGTATTTACCTCCATACATGATTCCAACAATAATAATGAGGATAGATAAAATACCAGTTACACCAATTGGAAAAGTAAATAAAAGGGCATTGCCAGAGTGATTTTGTATTATGACAGGTGTTATAAAGGAACTATAGAAGTTTCTTTATGACACCTATTTTCAAGAATGAATCAATTGACATAAAAGAAAGAATTTTCTGTACATTTTTACTGTGGTGAAAATCTGTTTATAAGGATGATTATTGTATTTTTTATACTTTTCCGTGTTTTAAAGTGTTTTTATAACAAATTTAATTTTAATATAAAAAAAATTTTTATTTTTTATCTTAATCCTTTTTAGTATAATCGAAAAATAAAAAGAAAATTAGCATAAAAATATCTAAAAATAGAAATTAATAATATGGGATTAAATTTTAGTAGTTTTTACTCGCTATTTGTAAAATAATAAAAAGTTAAGTTTTATATGTATATATGTTATAATATATACAAACTGAAAAGGGGTGAAAATTTTATGAACAAAAAATTACCTAAGGGAGCTTATGGTGAGGTTAGTGGAAAAGATTACGTTCCATACATCACAGATAAGTCCAGAACCGGTGGAAATGTAGCTGTATTGATTATCGGTATCATTTTAGCTGCCATTTTTGCCGCATCTACAACTTATTCTGGAATGAAAGCTGGTCTTACAGTTGCAGCAGGTATTCCAGGAGCTATAATAGGTTCTGCTTTTGTTGGAGCATTTGCTCGCCAAAAGGGTATTCTTGGTAAGAACTTAATCCAAGGTATGTCAAGTGGTGGGGAATCTGTTGCAAGTGGATTCATTTTCGTATTACCAGCAGTTATCTTAATTGGAAGCCAAATCACATTTTTAGAAGGCTTAGCTGTTGGAGTTGGTGGTGTTTTATTTGGTATAGGAGTTGCAGCAATAGTTCACAATTATTTAATAATTGAAGAACATGGTAAACTTATGTACCCAGAATCAATGGCTATATCTGAAACACTTGTTGCTTCAGAGGCTGGTGGAGACTCAATTAAATACATGGGAATTGGATTTGTAATAAGTGGATTTATCACTGTATTAACTGGTTCATTCTTAAATGTAGCAAACAATGTAATGAGTCTTGTAGGAAGTAAATTCTACAAATGGAAATTTGATATTGAAGTAAACCCTCTACTTTTAGGAATTGGGTTTATAGTAGGGCTTGAAGTTTCTTTAACAATGTTTGCAGGAAGTATCTTATCAAACTTTGGTATTGCACCTTTAATAGGTTACTTTACTGATATGGCTAAAGATGGAGCTATGGTATGGAATAATCCTGCAATGCCTCTTAACCAAATGGATGTTGGAGCTATATCTAGTAGTTATGTAAAATATATAGGTGCTGGTATGATGCTTTGTGGAGGTATTATTGGTGCAATAAAACTTATCCCAACTATAATCGCTTCTATAAAAGAAACACTTAAAGCTAAATCAAGTACTGGAGATGCAGAAGAAGGTTCATCTATACAAATGATACTTTTATTAGGTGGAGTAGTAGTTGGGTTCTTAGCAGCGTTCTTGATTTCTGGTAATATTGCTATGGCAATTATTGGAGCTATCATATCTCTTTTATTATCTTTATTATTCGTCATAGTAGCTGGACGTTTAACAGGAACAATAGGAACATCAAATCTTCCAGTTTCTGGTATGACTATAGCTTCTTTAGTTATTGTAACATTAGTATTTGTTATAATGGGATGGACTGATTTAGAAGCTAATAAATCATTACTTTTATTTGGGTCATTTATAGTTGTTGCTATTGCTATAGCTGGAGGATATACTCAATCTCAAAAAGTAACTTACATCATTGGTGGTAGCAAAAATGAAATGCAACGTTACTTCACAGTTGCAAGTATAGTTGGTGTTATAGTTGTTGTAGGAGTAATCTTATTACTTTCTGACCAACTTAAAGCTACTGGTGATAATGTACAATTTGCATTACCACAAGCAAACTTAATGTCAACATTAACTTCTGGTATTATGTCAGGTAGTTTACCTTGGGTTATGATTATTGTTGGAGTATTTATGGCAATTGTGTTATATGCATTAAACTTACCAATAATGACTATAGCTATAGGATTCTATTTACCAATAGCAACAACTTCTATAATATTAGTTGGAGCATTAATTCGTTTATTTGTTGAACTAGTATCTAAATCTGAAAAAGAAAAAGAAGCTAAAGTTTCTAATGGTATAAGTTTATCTTCTGGTCTTGTTGCAGGTGGATCTATCATTGGTTTAATAGGTATAATATTACAAGTAACTGGAGTTATAACTCCAAAAGTACCAAGTGGTTTTGCTGCTACAAATTCAATGGCAATTGCTTTATTAATAGTTTTAGTTGTACTTACAACATTACCTATCATTTTATCTAAAGTAAAAAATAATGAGCAAGAGTAATGATGTTTTAGATATTGTATTTAAAATTACTGATGGACTTGAATATGAAGTAGATGAAAATGGTATTGTAACTATACTTGAAAAACAGGACCATAAGATTCAAAAGTTTTTTAGAAAGTTAAAAGCTAGAATACCTAAATATAAAAAAATAGAGCTAGATGAATATTCTAGTTTTGTATTTTTACAAATTGATGGTCAAAAGACTGTTAGGGAAATAGGTGAAAACTTAGAATCCAAATATGGAGAAGAATCTCATCCACTTTATGAAAGGTTATTGGTTTTTTTAAATCATATTGATGTCAATTGTCACTATGTTGAAAGAATGGATATAGACTTATAATAAAGAATTATTATAGGATATATCAGAATATAAAAATTAGAAGATAGTTAAAAAAGAGCTATATGTTTTTAAAGACATATAGCTCTTTTAAATATTTATAACTTATAAACTTAAAGTAAAGGTTATTAAACTTAGATGTTTTAATATTATTTATTATTAGCTATTTCGTCAGCTAAATTATTTAGATATTCCCATCTTTCATATTTGTACTCAAGTTCTTTTTCCAATTTTGATTTTTCATCTAAAATTTCTTGAAGTTTAGTAAAATCAGTTGCAAATTTTGAAGTACTTTCATCAAGTTTTGCAATTTTAGATTCAAGTTTTTCTATGTCAGAATCAATATTTTCAAACTCTCTTTGCTCATTGTATGAGAATTTAAGTTTTTTATCATTTTTAGGTTTTTCTTTTTTTGGAGCAGTTGAATCATCATTTTTAAGTGATTCTTTTTTAGATTCTTCAAATTCAATTCCTTGAATCTCTCTATAAATAAGATAGTCACTATAATTACCTGTATAAATATGAATTTTTCCATTTCCTTCATATGCAAATATTTTATTACAGATTCTATCTAGGAAATATCTATCATGTGATACTGTAATTACTACACCTTTAAATTCATCAAGATATTCTTCTAATATTTTTAGTGTTTCTATATCTAAGTCGTTTGTAGGCTCATCCAAAAGAAGTACATTAGGAGCTGTCATAAGAATTCTAAGAAGGTGTAGTCTTCTTCTCTCACCACCAGATAGTTTGCCTATCAAAGTATACTGCATGGTACCATTAAAAAGGAATCTTTCACACATTTGAGAAGCTGTAATCCTAGTACCATCA
Organism: Clostridioides sp. ES-S-0001-03; assembly: GCF_020676075.1. Classification (NCBI taxonomy): domain Bacteria; kingdom Bacillati; phylum Bacillota; class Clostridia; order Peptostreptococcales; family Peptostreptococcaceae; genus Clostridioides; species Clostridioides sp. ES-S-0001-03. Next base: position 369,449 of record NZ_JACVWJ010000002.1, read on the forward strand.
GAAGTTTCTATATAATCACTAGCTTCTTTTACATAGTCTATAGCCCTTATGCCAATGTTCATATGAGAATCATCTTGAGAAAAGCAACCTATTTTTACAGTTTCTCCAATTGAGATATATCCACTATCAGGGGCTAATTTCCCATTTATTATGTTTATTAGAGTTGATTTACCCATACCATTTTTACCTATTATGCCAATTCTATCTGTACGTGCTAAAGTATATTCTAAATTATCTATAACTGTAACTTCTTCAAAAGATTTAGATATATTGTGTATTTCTATTATTTTATTTCCAAGCCTACTTGAGGCAACCGATATATCAATATTTTCATCAGGTTTGAAAGAGTCTCTATTTACAAGTTCATCAAATCTTTGTAGACGAGCTTTTTGTTTTGTGCTACGAGCTTGAGCTCCACGTCTAACCCATGCAAGTTCTGTTCTAATTAAATTTTGTCGTTTATCCTCAATACTTGATTCTAATGCAAGTCTTTCCATTTTCTTTTCTAAAAATATTGAATAATTACCATCATAGCTAAATAATCTACCTTTATCTAATTCAATTATTCTATTTGTAACACGGTCTAAAAAATATCTATCATGAGTTATCATAAGCAATGAACCTTTTCTTGAATTTAGGTATTCTTCAAGCCAATCGATGGTATCATTATCTAGATGGTTTGTTGGTTCATCTAGTATTAAAAGCTCACAAGGAGTAATAAGAGCTGAGGCTAGAGAAACTCTTTTTCTTTGACCACCAGAAAGTTCTATTATTTTTTGATTGAAATCATTTATACCAAGCTTTGTAAGTACAGATTTGGCTTCGCTTTCTAAATCCCAAAGGTTTAAAGCATCTATCTTCTCATGCATGGATAATAATTTTTTATTTAGTTCATCTGTAAAGTTAGAATTAAGTTTTTCTAAAGTTTCTTGGTATTTACCAAGGAGTTTTAATTCTTCTGAAGTTCCATTAAATACTTGTTCTAGAACAGTTGAATTTTCATCATAAGTTGGGTTTTGAGGAAGATATTCTACTCTAATACCATTAGCCTTTGTTATATTGCCAGTTTCACTTTCTTCAGTTCCTGCAATAATTTTAAGTAAAGTAGATTTACCAGTACCATTTACACCAATAAGTCCTATTTTTTCTCCATCATTGATACCAAGAGATATATTTTCAAGTAATTTTTTTTCAGAATAGCTTTTACTTATATTTTCCAATGTCATTAAATTCATATAATTCACCTTTATTTCTAATCTATTATTTTTCAAAATGTTGGTAGTCTGGGTTTTTCCAATATCCACCCCAACTCCAACCTCTGCTTACAAAAGCATTATAACAATCATCACCCTTTTTTATCATTCCAAATTTTAAAGCAGACCTATCTGCATAAACAGTGCTTACCTTAGGGCTAACATTGTCTCCAGAAACATGTGGGTTTTGTAATGGATTTATATCTATAGCACGTCCTTTACCATGATTTGAGACAGTATTTGTACCAGCTACAGTTCTATAACAAAATGCAGATGTATTATTATCAGACATAGATTTTTCATCTACAGCATCATAATCATCTATTAATTTAATTTTTTCAATTGGATATTTTTTTTCATATAACTCTTTAAAAATATCGACAACTTCTGAAGCTAGTTCACTATTTACTATCATCTCACCTTGATGAGTTTTTTCATCAAATCCGTAGTAGGTAAGTTGCAAGTAAGATAAACTATCAAATCCTATATGTTCATCAGAAGGCATAGATTTACCAATCATTTTGTTTTTTATGTTATCTGGTATTGAAGAATATGAAAAAGTGGGCTTAATGTTGTTATCTTCCTGTTTTTTAGTAGAGTTTTGATTATTTTTAGAATCCTCTGTTGTATTGTTTTTATCTTGTATAGTTTCTTGACTTTTTATATTATCTTCTTTGTTGGATTTAGAGAAAAATATCTCATATATAGATAGTAAGGCAAGAAATAATACAGTTATTACAATTGTTAGCTTTAATTTATTAATCTTCTTTCGTTTTGACTTTTTACTCATATTATCCCCCATGTTAGATTCATATAAACTATATATATTATACCTCATAAAAATAAACTAGGCTAACAATATTTAGTTAACCTAGGACATTTCATCTATAGTTTCTCCTATTATTTTTATACCAGTTTCAATATCTTCAAAAGAGAGTCTCGAAAATCCAAGTCTTAAAGTGTCAGAACCAAAGCCATTTGTAAAAAATAAATCTCCAGGCATGAAGATAACATTTTTTTTGTAACATTTTTCTAATAGCTTTCTAGTATCTATATTCTTAAGCTTGATAAATATATGCAAACCACCATCACCTAAGATATATTCCGTTTGCATATATTTTTTTACACATTCATAGGCAAAGTTAAATTTATCCCCATAGAATTTACGTATTTTTTTTACGTATTTTTCAAATCCTCCATTACTTAAATAATCAAATAAAATACCTTGGTCTAAAAAAGATACATGTATATTTCTGCACCTTTTTACACTTTCTAACTTATCTATAACTTTTTTATCTGCAAAAATCCATCCAATTCTTATTCCAGGAAATAAAATTTTTGAAAAGCTACCAATATATACAACACCATTATTCATATTATCAAGAGAGCAGATGGGAAATATATGAGAACTATTGTAGAGTAATTCTTCATTAAATCCATCTTCTATAATTGCTATATTGTATTTTTTCATAAGATTATAGAATCTATATCTATTTTCAGGGGTCATTACAATCCCTGTTGGGTTGTGATAAGAAGGTGTAATATATGCAAATTTTATTTTATTTTTGTACTCAATTAAACGATTTTCGAGCATATTGAAATCTAAACCATTTTCAGATATATCCACACCTAAAATATTGAGATTGTGTGACTTCATAATTTTTATAGCTGTGTTGTGAGTAGGATTTTCACAAATTATATAGTCTCCTTCTTGAGTGAAAGAGGACATAATAATATCAAAGCCTTCTGTAAATCCATTTGTAATTAATATATCTTTGTTATTAATATCAACGCCCTTATTTGTCATATATTCAAGCAAATAGTCAATAAGAGGTTTATAACCTTGTGCATATCCATAGTTAAGTAGTTTGTGACCTTCTAATGAGATTCTATTTAAAAAAGATTTTTTTAATTCCTCCATATCAAATAAATCTCCATCAGGAGATATACTTTTAAATGATATTAGGTTAGAGCTCCAAGGTATTTCGCTTTTTATAATATCTAATTCATTAGCTTTTTTAGAGTATGTATTCTCTAAACAATCCCAATTTAAAGACCATGTAGTGTTTGAAGATTTATTTTTTGAATTAACAAATGTACCTTTTCCTGAAACAGAGTAGATTAAGCCCTCTGATTTTAGTTCTTCATAAGTTAAGACTATGGAATTTCTACTAACTTGTAAAAGCTGACTAAGCTCCCTTGTAGAAGGGAGCTTACTATTGTCTGGAATTAATCCTTTTGATATCATATCACTTATATAATTTTTAATTTGTATATAAATTGGTTCACTATCATTTAATCTTAGATTTGAAAATATCAAATTACCACCTCAAATTGTATTATCTAATTTAAAGAGTATTCTATAAGTTTATCTAATAATTGGCTATACTCAAGACCTTTAGCAGCGGCACTTCTAGGTATTAAACTAGTTTTAGTCATGCCAGGAAGAGTATTTAGCTCAAGAACATAAGGAATACCTTCACTTATAATCATATCAACTCTTACATATGCTTTGCAATTAAAAATTTTCCAACAAGTCTCAGAAATCTCATTTACTCTTTTTTGAAGTTCATCATCTAAATAAATAACTTCTTCTTTTGCTCCTTTTTCAAGTGAGTATTTAGCTTCATAATCAAAGAATCCTGAGTCTGATTTTATAGATATAGTAGGAAATACTTCGCCATTTAATATGAATGAAGTATATTCTCCACCTGGTATATATTTTTCAATCATTACAAACTCATCAACTTCTAAACCTTTACGAACTGCTTCTTCAACTTCATCTTTGGAATGGATGAAGAATGTAGCAACACTTGAACCTCCTGAATTTGGTTTTATAAATACTGGATAGCCTATTTTGTCTATCTCATCATAATTTATTTCATCAATTGATTTTACTAAAGCCCATGGAGCAGTAGGAAGGTCTGAATCTCTAAGCATTTTTTTAGTGATGTTTTTGTCCATACACATTCCACTACAAAGAGGTCCACATCCAGAATATGGTATATCCATAGTCTCAAGTACTGACTGAATGCATCCATCTTCACCAAATTTCCCATGTAGTGCTAGTACTGCAAAATCTGTATCTTCTGGTATTTTTGTAAATATATCTTTTTTATCATCTATTATCACCTTTACAACATCGTATTTACTTTTATCAAGATTATTATATATTTCTTTTCCTGAATTTAAAGAAACTTCTCTCTCTGATGATATTCCACCCATTATAACTGCTATTTTCATATTATACACTCCTATTTTAAATTTTATTATTTTTAAATTAAATTTTTTAATTTACTTACTTAATTATATGAATTAATGGTTGATGATGAAAGTACCACTACATGTGAAGTTTATATTATGTGTGGTTTTAGAGTGATAATCTAACTTACAGATAGATTTGAATGATTTTTTAACTTTATTTATATCATTATTTTTGCTAAAATTAGTGGTATGAACTTAAGACTAGTCTTAGTGGCTATAAATCAAGGAGTGATAAAATTTGAAAGCAGAAATAATAAGTGTAGGAACAGAGATACTGTTGGGAGATATAGTAAATACAAACTCTCAATTTTTAGCTAAAGAACTTGCAGCATTGGGAATAGAAGTATACCATCAAAGTACAGTTGGAGATAATAAGCAAAGACTCTTAGAATGTTTTGATGAAAGCTTAAAAAGAAGTGATTTAGTAATTACTACAGGAGGTCTTGGACCAACTGGTGATGATATGACAAAAGAAACTGCAGCAGAGTATTTTGGACAGGAATTAGAATTACATAAACCATCATTAGAAGTCTTAGAATCATTCTTTGTTAAAACAGGAAAAAAAATGGCCGAAAATAATATGAAACAAGTATATTTTCCAAAGGATGCTATAGTATTAAAAAATAATAATGGAACAGCACCAGGAGCTATTTTAAAGAAAGATGATAAAAGTATAATAGTACTACCTGGACCTCCAAGAGAAATGAAGGCAATGTTTAATGAAAGTGTCAAACCTTACCTACAACAATTTACAAAGGAAATGCTAGTATCAAAAACTTTAAGATTGTATGGAATAGGGGAGTCAAACCTAGAATTGGAAATTTTAGATATAATTGATGAACAAACTAATCCAACAGTTGCTTTGTATGCAAAGGAATTAGAAGTTACAATAAGAATAACTGCAAAAGCTGAAAATGAAGAACAAGCTTTTGAATTTATAAGACCAGTAGAAGAAAAGATAAAGGACAGAGTAGGTAAATATGTATATACTGAAGGAGATATTTCAGTATCTGAAGGAGAGTCTGCATTAGAAGATGCTGTTTCTAAGCTTCTTGTAGAAAAAAACTTAACAATAGCAGTGGCTGAATCTTGTACTGGAGGTTTGGTATCTTCATCTCTTATAAACTACCCAGGAATATCTTCTGTATTTCTTGAAGGATGTGTAACATATTCTAATGAAGCCAAAATGAAAAGATTGGGAGTAAAAAAAGAAACTTTAGAAGACTTTGGAGCAGTAAGTGAACAAACAGCAATAGAAATGGCTGAGGGCGTTGCTAAAGGGCTTGGAGCTAATATAGGTATATCTACAACTGGAGTAGCTGGACCTGGTGGAGGAACTGAGGAAGAGCCTGTAGGGTTGGTTTATACTGCAATATATATAAATGGAAAAATAATAGTGAAAAAAAATATATTTAATGGAGATAGAAGAAAAATAAGATTGAGAGCTACTAGAGATTTACTTAATGAGTTGAGAATACAATTAGAAAAACTTTAAACTATTGTGATATTGATTATATTTAAAGTATTGGTATAATATAAAATCATTTTTGGAGGCTTTTAATTTATGATAAAACATATATTTTGTGATTTAGATGGAACTTTATATGAAAATGGAGCTATAACAAAAGAAGATATAGTAGCAATTGAGGAAATAGAAAAAAGAGGAGTACAGTTTAATGTTGCTACAGGTAGAGTTTTCAAACAGGCTCGTGATATTATCGAAGGGAGCTTAGATATGAATGGCTATTATATATGTGAAAATGGTGCATTTATACATGATAAAGATTATAATGTGATTTTTAAGCAAACTATAGATGATAAATTAGTAAAAAAAGTTATTGATAGATTTGAATCAACTGATGCACAATTGTATTTTAAATATAAAGGAGATGTAATTGTAGATAGTGACACAACAGCTTTTAGACATTATTCTAGCGATTTTATAGTGGACCCCGATTTTGAGAAAAGAGATAGTTTTGATAATCTTATAGGCAATATTGGTATATGCTCTGAAAATTTAGAAGAGTTGTCTAGAATAGAATTATATTTAAAAAGTGAGTTTAGTGAAGTGTTGGAAATATATTTTTCTAGTACTTATACTTTAAACATAGTTCCTAAAAGTGTATCAAAAAGAGGTAGCATAGAACATGTAATAAAAACTCTAAATGTAAGTCCAGATGAAGTTGCTACTATTGGAGATTCTCCAAATGATATTTGTATGTTAGAGGGATTTAAATATAGTTTTGTAATGTCAAAGGCAAGAGAAGAAGTAAAACAAAGTGCAAATTATGTAGTAGATAGTGTAAAAAGTGCTATAGATGCTATCATAAAAATAAATAGTTAGATATAAGATTGATGAGAAGTAATAAAAAATTAGTAAATTATTTTTGTTTGTTGATTTACTAATTAATCAATTTTATAAGGTATTACCTATTCAGTATAAAAAAATGACTGTTCAGTAGAATTATAAAACTAGATTTTATATTCTGTAGAGCAGTCATTTTGATTATATTAATTGTCAGTTTAAAATTCTTAAGTTAACCACAATTTGCTATATGGTATGATTTTATTGTATTAGCTAAAATAGAATCTAATATATAATTTATAACACTATTGCAAGTATACGCTGAAAATTTTAAATCATTCATATAGTCGCTTTTCTTTTTGTATTCATTGTAAAGTTTAACAAAAAATTTTTCAAATCCACTATTTATAGTATTACCTTTAATTTTAGATAAATCAACATCCTTTGCAAATGCTCCAAGTTCTCTTTCATAAGTAACATGTTTATTCAAACTATGCTTAAATTCCCAGCGTTCACTATGAGCTAAGCAGAAAAAATCGCATAAAAAGTGGCAGATAACACCAAGCTCTTGACTAAGTCTACTTACTGAAAAATATTTAGAAACACTGTCTATAGTAAGACTGCACAGATATTTTATTTTAGAAGCAATCATATTAAATGATTCATCCATATAATGTTTTTTTAATTTATATTTAGAAAAAGCATCTGGCTTTATATTACCATATATAAAATTTTTTTCGCTTATAAAGAATGTTTTATTTTCATCTATATTATTAAGTATCGATTTTGCCATAATAAAATGGGTATTCATTAACATATTTACACCTCGTATAGTTTATTAGACTTATTAAATATATTATTATGATATGATATTTATGATAAAAGTTTAATGGTAAATATATGAAATTAAGTCAATAACATTTATTTAAATAATTTCAACCATATTCATAATACCAGTAATTGGCGAAATTTACAATATGTAAATAATGTTAAGTTTTTATTTATCAAATTTAAAATTAAGTATTAGTATACTTTCTAATTAGCCTATTAGCCTTGGATTGAGAAATTTCAAGTTGTCTAGCTACTTTATAAGAACTACCAAATTTCTCATAAGCATCCAAAATTACATTTTTTTCATACTCCATAATCAAGGTGTCAAAGTTTTTGTTTTTATAATCAATATGTAGAGAATTATCTACATTGGTTGTGTATGTTGGAGGGTTATTTCCATAACTTACAATATTTACATTTTTAGTGAGTATACTTGGTAAATCGTCTGTTGTTATATGATTATCTCTACAAGTAAGTAAGATTTTTTGAATTATATTCTGTAACTCTCTTATATTACCTGGAAATCTGTAGTTTGCAATAATACTTATAGCTTCTTTTGAAATTGTCTTGTTTAGATTAAAGTCACTTGAATATCTATTAAAATAATATTTTATAATCTCTACTAAATTATCCTTTCTTTCTCTAAGTGGAGGGAGTTTTATTTCTATAACATTTAATCTATAATATAAATCTTCTCTAAATTTTTTTTCTTTTACTTTAGAAATTAAGTCAGCATTTGTAGCGGATATAATTCTTATGTCAACTTTTTTATTTTTTAAACTTCCGACTGGAGTAAAAGTCCTATCTTGTATCAATTGTAAAAATTTTGCTTGTAGATTTTGTGGTATATCACCTATTTCATCTAAAAAAAGAGTTCCTCCGTTAGCCAATTCTACAAGACCAACTTTACCTTTGGTACTTGCACCTGTAAAAGCACCTGAAGTATATCCAAAAAGTTCAGATTCAAGTAGTTGTGGAGATATGGTTGCACAGTTTATAGTTATAAATGGACCACTTGACCTGTTGCTATTGTGATGTATATATCTAGCAAGTGAACTCTTTCCTGTTCCAGATTCTCCTAATAATAGTACACTTACATCAGTTTTAGAAACATGGTTGACTGTATTCATAATAGGTCTCATAACTATGCCATCCATAATTACTGTATCTTCAATCCTAAGAGCGGTTCTATATAGTGTTTCCACTTCAGATTTGTATTTTTTTACTTGTTTTTTTGTATCTTCAAGTTTATTTTTTATATTATTAAGTTCGGTTATATCTCTACAATTTTCAACAGTGAATTCTAGCTCACCATTTTCATCAAATACAGGACTTGCAGTTATAATAAGTTTTTTTCCTGTTTGAGTATCTTGTTCAAGTGAAAATTTAGACTTTGTTCTCAATACTACTGGTATGGGGCTTTTTGTTGAATATCCAGATTCTTCTAAGAAAGAAACATTTTTTCCTAAAATATCTTCTTTTTTTAGACCATAATTTTCTTCAAATGCCTTATTACAATATATTATTATACCTTTATCATCAGATGCACATATTTCGTCATGAGAAGCCTCTAATATTTTTTTATAAAACTCTAAATCTAAATCCATTTTCCCTATTGTCCCCCTAAATTTTTAATGATATATTAAAATATATTTAATTTATTAAATATAATTAAAAGTATAATCTTTATATAATACATAAACTTCAGTCTATTTTAACTTTGAATAAGTTATATATAACTTATTTTACAATTAAAGCGAGTCTAAATCAACTTAAAATATACTTGAAATAACTATAGAAAAGTTGAAAAACTAGTAATATTGTTGCAAATTCTAAGTTTTTAGTGTCGATATAAATAAAATAAAAGTGGCATGGTTTTTGCTTGATAAAAATGATGTGTATTGACTAAATAATAGTAGAGGGGTATTTAAGATGGGAGAAAAAAGTAAAGGGTATGTATTTATAGCAACAGCAGGAATCTTATGGGCTACACTTGGGTTGTTTGGAAAGTTTCTGATGGGAAGTGGATTGACATCAGAACAAGTAGCATTTACAAGATTATTTTTTGGATTTATAGTTTTAGGTGTTTATTCAGCTATAAGAACACCACATATTTTGAAAATAAACAAAAGAGGAATTATTTATTCAGTAATAATAGGAATTATATGTCAAGCTATGTTTAATTTATGTTACTTTAAAGCTATTGATACTGTAGGTGTATCTGTAGCAGCAGTTTTATTGTATACATCGCCATTGTTTTTAGCTGTATTTTCAAAATTTTTTTATAAAGAGAGTATTACTAGAAGTAAAATATTTTCGCTGATTTTTTGCTTTATTGGAGCTATTATGGCAGTAACTGGTGGAAGTTTAAATTTTCAAAACTTAAGTACTATGGGATTATTGCTTGGAATATTATCTGCAATAGCGTATGCACTTATGCCAACTATTAGTAAGAATGCCTTAAAAGAATTTTCAAGTTCAACAATATTAGTTTACAGCTTTTTATTTGGAGCGATATTTATGATTCCTTCTGCTAGACCATGGGAAATATTAACCTATGCTAAAGATTTAAATATTTTATCTTGTATGTTGATGTTGGGGGTTGTTCCAGCGGCACTTGCATATATTTTTTATGCAGCAGGTATATCTAAAGGTGTAGAGTTATCTGTTGCAGGTGTTGTAGCATCAGTAGAATTAGTTGGCTCTGTTATAATTGGATGCACTATGCTAGGAGAAAGTTTTTCTATAGGAAAGCTGTTTGGAGTGATGTTAATGTTGATATCAGCTGTAATAGCACTTAATCTTTCTTATGATGGAATAAAAATGTTCTATAAGTCTAATAAATTAAAACAAACTGAGAAAACAGAAAGTATTTAAGAGTATGTATTTTGTCCTTATATATTTATATAGGGGTATTTTTCATTGTAATTTTTAATATGAAATTTGCTTTGGAAACAATAAAATAACTATAGATAGATTTATGTTTATATAAAGCTATCTATAGCTATTATGTTATCTTTAATCATTTATTTAACCTTGAATAAATTTACACCCCTGATAGGAGTTTCGAGATTTTAATGTATCATCAATTTGATTTAAAATCTCCCATTTTTTTAAACTCCATAAAGGTCCAACCAGTTCATCTCTTTTACCATCACCAGTAAGTCTATGAATTATCATAGTTTCAGGTAATATTTCTAGTTGGTCACAAACAAGATTAATGTATTCATCTTGGCTCATAAGAGTTAACATCCCATTTTGAAGCATTTTCTCCATAGGAGTATCTTTTATAACATGTAATAGATGTATTTTTATACCATCCACATTCATTTTGCCGACTGCCTTAGCAGTTTCCATCATCATATTATAATCTTCACCAGGTAGACCATTTATAATGTGTACAACTACTTTTATATTTTTAGCCTTTAATTTTTCAACACCTTCAACAAATGTTTTATAATCATGTCCTCTATTTATAATTTTAGATGTAGAATCATGAATTGTCTGAAGTCCAAGTTCAACCCATAGATTAGTTCTTTTATTAAGTTCAGATAGATAATCAACTACATCATCTGGTAAACAGTCAGGTCTTGTTGAGATTGAAAGGCCTATAACATCATCAAGAGATAGTATAGTTTCATATTTATCTTTTAAAACCTCAAGAGGTGCATAAGTATTTGTATAAGCTTGAAAGTAGCCAATATATTTAGCATGAGGCCATTTTTTTAACATCATTTCTCTTATATTATAAAATTGATTAATAAGATTATCCTTAGGATTTCCAGCAAAGTCGCCTGAACCTTCTTTACTGCAATAAGTACAACCACCATAGCCAATACTTCCGTCAATATTTGGGCAAGTAAATCCTGCATTTATTGATACTTTAAAGACTTTTTCTCCAAATGTATTTCTAAGGTAGTAATTCCAAGTATGATATCTTTTATTATCAAAAGCATATTTAAATTTATCCAAAGTAATCACCTATTTCTAATAAAATTGTACATTAAATTTGTACAAAAAACATATTACCACAAATAGGTGACTTAAACAAATTCTATTTTAAGTAATGAAGAATAAAGCAACAAAATAATTAATACTTTCTAGATTTGTTTCCAGAAAAAAATAGAGCAAGTCCAAATAATATTATAAAAAATGACATTATTGAGACTATAAATCTAGATAAAAATAGTGGTGACAATATAAGGCATATACCAAATAAAGTTTTAACTATATTCCAAGTTGTAAACTTAGAATATGGATTATTTTTACTATTTACAAACACTACGAGTTGATTAAAAATTAAATAAAAGCCCAAAAGTAATGAGAAAATACTCTGTATTTTTTGAGGAAATATAAAAAGTAGTATACATGTAATTATTAGAATCCATTGAACATTGGTAGATGGTTTAATTTCTTCTTTAGTAGCATATCTTTTTAACTCATTAATGTTTTTAAGATTTAAATATGCAAAGAATAAAAGTGCAACTCCAAAAGTCCAAGAAATTAATTTTATACCTAGAGTCTTAAACGTAAGGCACAAGAATCCTAATATAACAAGTAACACTCCCATTATCATAAATTTAGTAGCATTTTCCTTTTTATTAAAGTTATCAAAATTGATATTAAAATTTGTATACATAAAATCACCTCCAAAATCAATAGAACAATTATAACAGAAATTTATACTCAAATAAAGCCACATAGTATAAAAATAAAACTCTAGTTAGTAATTAATTAATAGGTTGTATCATAAACTCTTATTAATAGAATTATATAGGAGGAGGTTTGTCCATGACAAAATTATGGGCAATAATATTTGCATTATTGGCGGGTGGGTCTACTGCTCTTGAAGCTTTTATAAATGGAGAATTAGGTAAGAGTACAACAGCATTGGTTGCCACCTTTATAAGTTTGACTGTAGGAGCAATATTTTTTCTTGCAAGTATAATAGTTGCTGGAGATTTAAAATGTTTAGTATCTTTAAATGGTTTTAATTATAAGTTATTGCTAGGAGGAGTATTTGGAGGGCTAATAATATATTTTACAGTAAAAGCAATTCCAAACTTAGGGGTATCAAATACACTTATATTAACACTTGTATCTCAAGTTCTAATCGGTTTTTTTATTGATAGTGTGATTTTGGGACAAGAAACAATGCATTTATACAAATACATAGGGGTTATACTTTTAATTTTAGGTACATTCTTTATAGTAAACTAATGATTTAAAATACTATATAATTTGCTATATAACTTAAAAATTTGGTATAATTAGGATAGTAAGTAAAGTTAAAAGAAAGAGGTGTTAGGAATGGCTGATGAAAAATTTGTAATGTCATTTAGTGGTGGTAAAGATAGTATATTAGCATTAAATAGAATGTTGGAAAAAGGATATAAGCCTGTGGCACTCTTGACAACTATAAGTGAAGAACATGGAAAATCATGGACTCATAACTTAGAGCATAAGATGCTTAAACAAGTAAGTGATAGTATTGGACTACCTTTGTTAGTTGCTGAATGTGGAGTAGAAGGGTATGAAGAGAGTTTTGAGAGAGCTTTAATAAAAGCTAAAAACATGGGAGCAACAATATGTGCATATGGAGATATAGATATAGAAAGTCACAAAAAGTGGGACTCTGACAGATGTGATGCAGTTGGTATGAAGGTAGAACTACCATTGTGGCAAGAAAGTAGAGAGGAATTGGTATATGAATTTATAGATAGTGGATTTTGTAGTGTCATAACAAAAGTAAACTTAAAGCATTTAGGAGAGGAATTTCTAGGAAAAAAATTAACCAGAGAACTTGTGAAAAAGATAAAAGAAACAGGCTCAGACCCATGTGGAGAGCATGGAGAATATCATACATTTGTAGTAGATGGGCCAGTATTTAGAACTCCTGTAGAATATGAAGTAAAAGGAAATGTAATAAAAGATGGTTATGGTTATTTAGAAATAAAATAAGTACATAAATAAAATACCTATTATACAATCTTAATGTATGCAAAGTATTGATGTTTGCAAGATTGTATAATAGGTATTCTGTATTTTATATATTATTATTGCTACTTTTGTTTAAGCTATTTTTTTTAGACTAGAATCTAATGTAGAAAAATTCTTCTTTAAGAAAATTATTGATGCAATAAGGCATATAAATTCAGAAACAATAGTAGTCATCCATATTCCTTGACCACCAAACATTAGTATCATTACAATTAAACTTAGAGAGACGATTATAAGACCTCTACCAAGAGATATAACTGTAGAAATTGATGGTTTTTCTACTGAAACAAAGAATCCTGAAATTATTACATTAAATCCAACTAATAAGAATGATATAGAGAATATTTTAAATACACGAACTCCTTCATTGAATAATATAGTCTCTTCTGGGTGAATAAACAGAGAAACTATTGGTTCTGAAAAAGTCATACAGATTGCAAATACAGCTATTGAAGCTATTATTGTAGCTTTTACACCCATCTTCAATAATTTCTTTACATTATCTATGTTTCCTGCACCATAATAAAAACTAGTAAGTGGTTGCATACCCTGAGTGATACCCATCATAGTCATAAGAACCAATGTGTTTATATAGTTTATAACACTATAATAAATAAGCGCATTTTCTCCTATATATTTAGTAAGACTCAAGTTAAAAAGTAAAACAACTATACCGCAGCTTAATTCAGTAGTTGAATCAGGGAAACCTATAAAGAGAATTTTTCTAAGTGTCTTAAAATTAACCTTAAATTTAGAAAAATTCAAAGTTGAGTTTTTTCTAAAAAAGTGTATTAAGAAAAAAACAGTAGAAAAAACTTGAGACAAACCAGTCGCAATACCAGCACCCTTTACACCCCATCCAAACTCTATTACAAATAAATAATCTAGTATGATGTTTGTAAGGGCTGATATTATAACACCAACAGTAGCCAATATTGGGAATCCATCAGTTTTTATTATAACTTCTAAAGAATAGGAAACTATAAAGAAACCATTAAAAAATATTATTATTCCTAGGTAGTCTTTAACCATACCAATTGTAGATTCTGTGGCACCTAAAAATAATGCCAATCTATCTAAGTTAAAAAAGGTTACTGCCAATATAATTAATGATAGTATAATTATTGATACTAAATTAAATGAAAAAACTTCATTTGCAGATTTGATATCTTTTTTTCCTAGATAAATTGCGATTATAGTAGATGCACCAGTTGAAAATAACAAAGAAACCGCAAATATAAAATTAATAAAAGGCATAGATATATTAACAGCAGCTAAGGCTAATTCTCCAACTCCTTTACTTACAAATATTCCATCAACCATTGTATATAATGAGAAAACCCACATTGCAACTACAGATGGAGCTAAGTATTTAAAAAACCTTTTGCCCAAACTTATGTTTTCGTCTATAGATATTTTTGTATCCATTTATTATCACTCCTTGTAAAGCTATTATAAAAATTATGAAACTATTAATTAATAATTTTATTTATTACTAATATAGATGATAAACTATAGTATAGTACCAATGTCAACAGCAAATAGTAAATAATTATAAATTTTATTAAACAATAGTGATTTTAAATGTTTTATAAGTAAATTGTATTATCTATATTACTGACATTTAACTGACAAATAGAAAAAAAGTATTTTAACTGACCATCTAAGTGATACAGCTTTACCAAAATGCAATCCAAGAGTTAGCATCAGAAAAATTGGTATACCTATAAGGATATTTTTCTATTTTTCTAATAACAATTGTGCTTCTTGTTTTGTATAAAACTTAGAATTTGAATTATTTATTTTGCTTGGAGTTGCACCAATATTATCGGATATATTTTAAATGATTCAAAGCCTACAGCAATGTTAATTGAAAGTTTTTTCTGTGACAATAAAGAAGATTATTAGAGAACTAAAAAACTTGGATATGAAAGTATGGCCAAGTTAATTGTAGAAGGTATATTAAATAAGAGTATTGTAAATAATGATGTGAAGCAAATGTATAAACAATTGTTTATAGTGGTGATGATAAAGTATCAGCAGACATTTTAGGACTATATTACAAGAGAGTAAAAGAAAGTTATCTAGTTACAGATATAGAAGCCTATAAGCCACATTAAACACAAAATCTGTATGTAATTGGTGGAGTAACTTGCAATAAAATAAAAGAAATGAGTAAGATTATAGGAAAAAAATTCACTCAGATATATGACAATGATGTGTGGTCTACAATGGATAAGGCTAGAGAGTTTGTAAAAGCTAAATTATAGATTTAATATTTTATTATAAATAATTATGAAAAATATGGAAAATATGTTTAATATGATTTTGATTAAGGTATAAATTTAATAAATAGAATGATAAGGGGTGGATAAGATGTTAATAAATGATAAGAGTTTTTATCCAAATAATATTTATCCAGCGATAGACTTTCTCAAGATAAAAAGACAATTAAAATCAATATACAAGAATGATTTATCAGATTGTGGAAGCATATGTATAATAGAAAGAAAAGAATATTCTATAAGTATAAATAGCATCGGTGAGATAAATATATATTATGATTTAGAACATGAAAATAAGATACAAAGTATAATTGACGAGATTGAGCAGTTATTTAAGTCTCAAGTTGAAAATTTTAGTATATCAAAACTTAAGAATTGATGGTTAGAAGGTAGCAACTAGAGTTATTTGTTACCTTCTTTTTATATATTTTCTTTCTATAAATTTTTTATTTTCCATGTCATCCAACATTTGTAATGAAGTCATGCAATATATCTGGTATTCTTTAAACTCTATTGATTTTTTATTTGCTTTACCTAGAATAAGAATAAAGAAAATCAAGATAAAACTTTCAATGATAATAAAGTATATTTTTAATTTACTAATTATAATTACAAAGAAGGTTGTTAAAAATGCTACATACAAAGTAATATAAAATGAGGTTACAGGGTTATTTTTAGATTTCAAGGATGACTTAATTCTAGCCTTTTCTTATATTTTCAATAGAGTTCATTTCTTTCATATTATTATAAAATTTAAAACTATAATCATAATATTTTCTATATCAATTATTTCCTCTTTATGAATTTTTTCAATTCATCCATATTATATATCTCATTATTAGATTTAGGCATATTAAAAATCCTTCCTTAGTCCATCTACATTCTGTAAATAATATACTTTAATTTATAGCATATTTAAGAGTTTATATCAGCAATTTGTTGAACGATTTTATATAAAAATAGAGTTAGTTAACAAAAACAGGATGAAATCATACAATATTAGACTAAGCAAAAGGTGATAGAGTAATCATATCACCTTCTTTTGATTATCACTTATATTAGCATTTTATTATAAATAATTTATACAGTTATATATTTCTTTCTGACTAGATAATAGGATACTATTGTTATAATAGATACTAATATTAATGCTATTATTGCAACATCTAATTTTCTTATGAATAAACCTATAACTATGTACTCAAGTCCTATTACATAACGATAAAGTACTTCCAACTTAACAATTCTTTTTTTATCTATATTTCCATACATTGATTCTAATTTATTAAAATATTTTTCACTACAAAAAATAATTTTATATTTAATTAAGTATATTATTGTAGTTAATATTATAATTCCTATTCCAATAAATATAAGATAGGTATTCCAAAAGTTCATATAGTATATCTCCTTTACATAATAATTTTTATATGTTTTGCTTATATTCTTTTGTAAATAGAAATGGAACATAAAAAATTAAAATAAGTATGGATATTTCTAATATATCAGAATAAGTAATAGTTGAACAATAGGTAATACTAGAACCTGATATAAGAAAAGATGTATTATTTAAAGCGTGGATTATAGCACAAAACCATACATTTTTAGTCTTCATGTATACATATCCTAAAAATATTGAAATTCCAAATATATATATTGAGCGAGTTATTAAGCCTAATACTGGTGTTTCGGGTGTATATAATGTAAATATTAGAGGTAAATGCCACAAACTCCAACACATACTTAGTGCTAGAATACCAATTTTTTTACCAAATCTATCAAAAAATATATCTTGCAAAAATCCTCTCCAACCATATTCTTCACCAAAAAAAGGGTATATATATAAGAATAACATCATAGAAGAGAATATATAATTAAAAATACCTTCATAGTTAGGTTGATTTCCTTGTATTATTAGGCTAAGTGATTCTGGAATAATTTTGGAAAACATGAAATAAAAAATTAATAAACAACCTACTTTAATATTTTTTATGGGAGACAAATCTTTTATACTGTCAGAATAAAGAATAATAGATAAACTACTTATAATAACCAATATAGTATTTAATGATTGAAATTGCTGATTATTTATTAAGTTTAATAATTCAATAATAAGTAAAAATAAGTAAATTAGAAAAAATAATATTATTAATGAATAAAATTTATATTTATCATTAGTCATTCCTTCTGTATAAAATTTTGCGATTGCAACTGAGGATAAGGGCAATATCATCATAAATAATCCAAAATTTTCTGGGTCAATAAACTTATTGAAATATAATAGAAAACCTAATAAATAAGTTAAACCAAAAGTTATAGAAAAAAATATTATAATCTGTATTTTATTTCTTTTTTCCTCGTTTTCAATATATTTTGGGTTTAATAAATCAATCCATTTTTCTTTTAACTTCAATAGAAAAACCTCCTTTAAGATATGACTTTTTTTAAATAATCACAAAATTATATTAGATTTAATTTTCCTAATCAAAGTATAGCAGTAGTATAAGTATAAAGAGTGTCTAAAAAATTACAAATACAAATTGATTTAATTTCAAATATAATATAATAAAAATAAATTAATAAAATTTTATTTAGAAGGGCTAATTTTTATGGAAATAAAAAAGATAGATAGTAATTATATAGAACATTTACTTAATAAATTAATCAATGAAGATAGCATAAATGAAAATATTTTATCCAATTTACTTGAAGTGGAAGTAGAAAAATTAAAAAATTATAAAAAGTATGAAAAAGAGTTAACAATAGATTTAGATACTTGAGTAAATGGGTAAACTTAGCACTACAACTTGAATATACTATAAATGTTGATTAAGATTCTAGATTTAGAGGTATTTTAAGTTTATTAATTGATTTAAAGTAGCGACTTCCTGAAATATCAAGTTTTTTGACATTTGGAAAAATCGCATTTCCATCTTTTGATGCCAAGAAAAAACTGTCAGTAAAAGGGGGATATTCTTTAAATTTTTTGTTTTCATAGTATTTTTATTCTTTAAGCATATGAAAGATGTTTTAAATAATTTCAGTATATCATCGAGATGACTTATAAACAATAACACAAATTAAAAATACATCTTATTAAATTGACAAATATTTTAACTTATACTATTGATTATAAAATTAGAAACTTATATATAACGAAATGTTTTTATACAAAAATATTTCGTTATATATAAAATATGTATAAGATTAAAAGATAGTATAAAAATCAGTAAAGAGGTCTATATGTTAACCTCAGAAAGTTTAATATATAAGTAGTAGTTAGAGGATTGGAGCATATAGTAAAGAAGTTGAATTATTAAAAATTATATTGATTGTAATAATTTAACTTGGGAAGAATTTACTGTTTACAGTGCTTCATTATAGCATTTATAAAAGTATATGTCTTATAAATTATATTTATATTAATATGGAATATGTTAAATAAATATATTATTCACATATTCTGTAACAATTTTTACCACTTGCTTTTGCTAAATACAAAGCTTCATCTGCTTTAGAAAATAAGTTTTTATATGATTTACTTGAATCTGTAGCAAAAGCAATACCAATACTTAATGTTATTTGATGATTGTTTTTTACTTTTATTTTGCTTACATCAGTTAAAATATCATTAATACTTTTTATTACAAAATCCTTTGTCAACGATTTCATAAATATCATAAACTCATCTCCGCCAATACGAGCAACTATATCCTTATCATCTGCATTTTGCATTAATATTTTTGAAACAGCAACTAAAACTTCATTTCCTTCCAAATGTCCAAAAGAATCATTTACAGTTTTAAAGTCATCAATGTCAATGACCATTAAAGCTTCACTATTTTTTTGTTTAGTATTGTTAAGATACTCATCTATAAAATTTTCTGATGCTTTTTGATTATAAAGCTGTGTTAATGGATCTCGTTGAGTTTGAGCAATTAATTTTTCTAATTTAGATTTGTCTTCAGTTATATCTTTCAAAACACCAATTGTTTTGATTGGATTATAATCACCATCATAAATAACTGAACATTGAACACGAATCCATCTCCATTCATCTTTAGTTAATGATTCTAACTGTCGTATTTCAATTGTTTCACGAAGATTTCCGCGAAGTACTTCTAATAATTTACCAATATCATCAAGATGAATGCTTTTTCCATCTTTCAATATGTTAGAATAATTTTTCGTTTCAAAATTTTCTAGTTCAATTTTTCGGTCTATTTCAACTCGTTGATATATCATAAAGTTATCGTTTTCAATGTCATATTCAAACATAATATCTGTAATGTTTTGTAAAGCAATGCGATAGCGTTCTCTCTCTAACTTTAATTCAGACTCTATATTTTTTAGTTGAGTGATATCTGTAATAATGCTATTAATTTTTACGATACCATCACTATTTAAGGATTTCATTCCAGAGTCTAATACCCACATTAATGTTCCATCTTTTTTACGTATTCTATATTCAGATGAATAGGTAGTGCCTTTTGCAAAACAACGTTGGCAATCTTCTAGTGCTTTAGGTAAATCTGGTGGGTATACAGCACCTACTGCAGAGCCACCACTCATTTCAATAAACTCATCGTATGTATATCCTAATATTTTGGGTAATCCTTCATTGACATAGAAGAATGAATATGTATCATCATCATTACTTCCTTTTAATCCACCATTGATATTATTGGTAATCATTTCAATTACTTCTGTTTTTTCCTTTAGTAATCTTTGCAAATAATCATAACTTTGTGTTCCTATTTTATTAGGGAAGAATTCATCAACTTGCATTTCACTATATGGATTTGATATGTGCATATGTCTCACCAATAACTGTCCATTATTTTCAATTATTTCAAATGTACAACGCTGACACACCTCTAAAATCATTTGGTCATTTTCTTTAGTACGAATAGTATATTTTCCTACTACAATACATCTATATTTATCTTCACTTACAACTTCAAATGTTTCATTATTCATATCACAAGAAGGGACTTCATTTTGACCAGCATAAAAATAGTCTTTTATTTCATTAAAAGAAGTGAGAAACTCTTGTTCCCCTGGACCAATCCAAGTAATATCTTTTGACAGATATCTTAATACCTCATTAATATCTCGATTTACATAAAAACTCATTAAAATATGTCTTACCAATTCAGGTGCTTTTTTTGAGAGTGTGCTCATGATATTCCCCTTTCTTAATATTATATAAATTAATTATATTATACATTAATGCTTTTAAATTAGAAAACTTTGTTGAACTATGACATTTCTATGAAATAAGAAAAATTTATGCAATATTTTAAGTAAAAGTAGGTTTTTTATATAAAAACTTATTTTATCTATGTTAACTCTGATTTATAGCATCAAATGATTTTATTATAAAAACACAAATAAATCAAAAATAGTTACTCTAAATAGCCTAGTGCCTTAAATTTAAATTAATTTTATTGCATTATATATTAACTTATAGCACATAGTGGGAATTTTATCATCAATTTGTCGAACGATTGTTATTAATTATACATAAATTGGAATTTTAATTTAATAAATCTATAACAGTATTTGTAATTTATTTATAGTTGAGACAGTTAAAATTAAATATCTATTAAATTTTTTATTTTATCAACATCGATATACATACCTTGTGCAATAGATCTTCCATCAATTGCAGAAAGATTACATTGTTTATACATAACTGTAACAATCTGACCATTACGTTTTATAAATCTGTATAAAAAAGGATTAATATTATTTGTGTCAATCATTTCTAAACTTTTTTTATAAACAAAATCTAAATCATCTGGATGAACAATTGCTCTTAAGTTGCCACTCATTTCACCAAAAAATTGTTCTTTTGTATAACCTATAATATCAAACATTTCCTCATTCATATATGTAATAATCATATCACCAAGTAAATCATAGCGAATGATACCTACAGGTAGCATTGAATAAAATTGTGATAAAGTACTACTTTCATCGAGATGAGTGTTTGTCATTTTAGGTATTGAATATGATTCAAATTCATTTATATAACCAGCAGTTTTAATTAAATCTAAATGTATTTTTGTTAAGATTAATTTATTTTCTGAAATAATACAATTTGCACTAAAATAGAAATTACTATATTTTTGATAATCAGTAGTTTCATCAGATAAAACAGCTTCTCCACTAATTAGTAATGAATCTGAACCAACATCATGTGGAGTTATACTTTTATAAAGAATAGAAAATTTTTTACCTTTGATATGTTTTTCAAAGTGTTCTATCACCTCAGAAAAAGATATAAGTTCTTTTTTGTTATAAAAATCAAACCATTTAATATTTTCAATAACATTTGCTCTTAGTTTTTGCATATCTTGCATAATAAAAAATGCATCAAAGATTTTTTCTATTAAAGATTTTCCTATATCAGAATATTTGATAAACATTTTATCTGAAGTATTTTTTTTAGATAGTAACTTTTCAAATTGCTTACATTCCATAGGTTTTGCATAATAAAAACCTTGAGCAATGTCACAGTTTATGCTTTTGATAAACTCTACTTGTTGTTTTGTTTCAACACCTTCACATACTGTAAGCATACCAAGAGCTCTTGCAATATTTATTATAGAATACAAAATTGTTGTATTTTTAAAATCATTTAAGTCATGGGATAAAAATATTTTATCAATTTTTATTATATCCAAAGGGAGATTTTGCAACATACCAAAGGATGAATATCCAGAGCCAAAATCATCTATTGATACAGAAAAACCAAAAGAACGTAATTCGTTTAGTTGTTGAATAATTGTATTTGTATCTTCTATTAATATATTTTCTGTAATTTCAATGCTAAAATTTGATGTAGATATACTGTATTTCTCAGTAATATTTTTTAAAGTACTTGGAAAATTAGGGTTAAAAAAGTGAAGACGAGAAAAATTACAACAAATTGATACAAACACATCATTGTTATCAATCCATCTTCTTATATTTCTACAGTTTTCTTCAAATAAATATAAATCTAATTCTATTATAAGTCCAGAGTGTTCAAATAAAGATATAAATTTATCTGGAGTGAGAAGCCCTTTAAGAGGATGTCTCCAGCGTGCAAGTGCTTCACATCCAACTATAGTATTACTTTTTATGTTATAAAGTGGTTGGTAAAATACCTCAATTTGTTTATCCAATAAAGCATATGATATTTCTGATAAAAATTCTTTATCACTTTCTAATTTATTATAAAAATTATTATCATTAAAATCAAATGAAATGTATCTATTTTTACCTTCACTTTTAGCTTTTTTTAAAGCACTATATACTTGATTTAAAAGTATTAAAGTAGTTACATCTGATTTACCATTCCAAACTGTACTACCAATACTAAATGTAACATTAGAATAGACTTCTTTTTCATTAGGAAGTTGTATTTTTAATTCCCTAGCAGATTTTATAATAGATGTTCCCATATCATCTAATTTTTCCTTTGATATATTTGGGATAGCAATCAAAAATCCTTCTCCTTTTAAATGGCCAACTATTCCTTTAGATTCTGGAACATAATACAATAGTTTTTGAATGAGATTAATTAATAAATTTTCTCCAACTAGGTATCCGTATATATCATTGAATAATTTAAAATTATCAATATTTAATAACATAATTCCAATAGAAGTATTTTTTGAAATACAATTATCAATATATTGATATATACATTTTCTATTTGGCATTTTAGTAAAAAAATCTATTTCGTTTGAGACTTTTAATTTACAATTTCTTTTCTCTAAATCTTTAGACAATAGTTCTACTTTTTTATTTAACATTTTTATATAATCATAATTTGGCATAGCATTCCTCCATAAGATACTTTGATTTTTTGATACTAACTGTGTTTATATTAAAAATATTTAAATGTTAATTAATATTTGAACAATATACTGAAATAATATATCAATATTATTAAATTTATAAAGGTATATTTTGGAAATAAAAAATATCATATAAAAACATAATGGCATAGATGTAAATACAAAGTCAAATATATCTTTTGAAAAGCGTAGAGTCAGAAACATCATAATCAATATTATAATAGAATAATGAACAAAATATAGATATATTTAGATAGTTAACAAAATACAATTTATTTTTGAAAACTTGTTTTAGACGATTTTTTAGTATATTCTAAAATAGAATTAGGGAAATAGACGAGTTATTTATTTTTAAGAAAAAATATAATTATGGAGGTCTTTATATATAAATGAAAGATTATTATAAAATAGGAGAAATATCTAAAATATATGGTATAGGAAGAGATTCTTTAATGTACTATGAAGAAATAGGAATTCTAAAACCATTTAGAGATACCAATGGATATAGAATGTATAATATATCTGATATATGGAAATTGAATTTGATAAAAGAATTTAGAAGTTTGAATTTTCCAATGAAAAAGATAAAAGAATATTTAGACGATAGAAGTATAGAATCTACAAAAACTATATTAAATGAAGAACTTGATTTAATTGACAAAAAGATGCTTGAACTTGTAAGTCACAAGGAAAATATCATAACAAGATTAAGTTCAATTGAAAGTGTGATTCAAAATACTAAAATAGATGAGATAGAAGTTGTATATATAGAAAAAAGAAAAGCCTTAGAATTAAATGCTGATATAGAAAGAGATGAGGATTTTGATTTCTTAATTCAAAAGCTTCAAAAAGAATATGAAGACAGATTTAATATACTTGGAAATAATAATATTGGTTCTGCTTTTTCTATTGAAGCAATCAATAATGGTATCTTTAATGAGTTTAAGTCTGTATTTTGTTTTTTGGAAGATAATGAGGAGATATATAATATAGTTTTTGATGAGGGGTACTATGTAACATTAAATTATACTGGAAGTAACTCTAATAATAAAATATATATGGAAAAAGTATTTAGATTTATAGAAGAAAATAATTATAAAATAAATGCTGCGCCAATAGAGATATATAAAATAGATATACATGAAACTGGAATTGTAGATGAATTTGTAACTGAAATTCAAGTTCCTGTAAATAAATAGCTAAATTTTAATAAACTAGACAATAAATAACATAAAAAAATGTAAATTTGCCACCAATTTGCCACTTTATTATAAAATCGGTGGCAAATTGTATTTTAAGAACTTCTAAAATATTTACTGTTTCATTTCCATTCTATGTGTGACATAAGAATAAGTCTTAATTATGTTTTATATTGGTTAAAGTATAAGTAGATAGTGTTTAGATTGAAAATTAGTAATAATTATCTTTATACCCAATTAACAATATATAATTTTGATTTTCGACAACATTTATTATTTGTTTACTATATAATTTAATTAATAATGTATAAACAGGGGGATATAGGATGAAAATTAAGGGATTATTAAAAATTAACATCAATATTTATCAGACTTAAATCTTATTAGATTGATAGTCATGGATGATAAAGTAGTTAACTTAATGTTTTGGAGGGGAATTTATGTTTGAGAAGTTTAAAGTATTAAAAAGTTGGCAAAAGATATTAATTGTTATTATAGGAATTTTATTATTACCATTAACATTATTATTATTGTCTATTCTATTTTTAGTAAAAAGTGTAAATAAAAATAGTAATAAAATAGTAAAAACATTAAAAGTTGTTATAAGCCTATTTGTAGTGTTTATACTCTTAATGTTCAATTGGGTATGGTGGGGAGCAACGTTCAAAGTAGCAACAGAACCTAACTTAAATGAGCAACAAGAAATAAAAAGAAAAGA
Source organism: Clostridioides sp. ES-S-0001-03 (assembly GCF_020676075.1). Taxonomy (NCBI): domain Bacteria; kingdom Bacillati; phylum Bacillota; class Clostridia; order Peptostreptococcales; family Peptostreptococcaceae; genus Clostridioides; species Clostridioides sp. ES-S-0001-03. The sequence goes on from NZ_JACVWJ010000002.1 coordinate 395,157, forward strand.
AGAACAGGATACAAAAGACAAGGAAGTAAAAGAAAAACAAGAATTAAAAGCAAAAGAAGAAAAAGATAACTTAGAGAAACAAAAGAAAAAAGAGTTAGAAGAAAAGAAAAAACAAGAGGAGTTAGAGTTAGCTCAGAAAGAAAAAGAAGAAAAGGAAAAAGCAGAAAAACTTGATAAAGAAAGTGTCGATAAGTCAACTGAAAACGTTCAAGTTCAAAATCCTAAAACTGAAGAATCAAATCCAAACAACCAAAAAACATCTGAAACTGTATATGCAAATGGAGGAAAATCTAAATCAAATAAATATCATTCTTCTCCTACTGCACATAATATGGAAGGTGCAATTTCAATGAGTAGAGAAGAAGCAGAAGCAAATGGATATGTAGCTTGTAAAATATGTTATTAGTAACAAAGAAATAGACTAGTGTTTAGCTAGTCTATTTTTTATATTATATCTCTAAAGATTCTATAAGAGGATTATCACTAAACAACTTTAACAGATTTGTCTTTTTATATCCTTTGGGTAATTTAGTATAGATAATTACTTCTAGCCAATCTCCATCAATGCGTTTAATATTCATATTTATAATTTCAATTTTAGACTGCTTAAATTTTTCTTCAATATATGAGATTGAATCAGTGCTGTTAGAAATTTTGAGAGAGACCTGCTCTGCTGTAGGGAGTTTCATCCATTTCCTATCTCTATGAAGTAGTATTTGCGTGATAACGATAATAATGCTTGAAACAATACCAAGTAAGTATAATCCACAACCAATTGCAAGCCCTGTACCTGCTGTCGCCCATATACCAGCAGCTGTAGTAAGTCCACTCACTGATTGATTTCTGATAAATATCAATCCAGCTCCTAAAAAACCTATCCCACTGACAACCTGTGCTGCAACACGGGCAGGGTCTAAACCAATACCTGGAGTACCTACTACATCATCAAACCCATATTTAGAAACAATGATTATAAGTGCTGATCCTAGTGCTACTATAAAATGAGTTCGGATTCCAGCTTCTTTTAGCCTATTCTTTCTTTCATATCCAATCAAAGCTCCACATAAACCAGCAATAATGATTCTTGCTATATATTCAAATTGAATAAGTATATGATTATTCATCTATTTAGCACCCCCTTTTATGTAATATTATATATACTATAACACTACATTTTTTATGTGGATATAGTAACATTTGAAAATTATATGATTGTTGCACCTAAATCTAAAATCAGAAAAAGTATTTTATATATATAAAAATACTAGAAGGGATATATAAGATTATATGATTAAAGAGCAAACTTAAATTAATTAAGTTTGCTCTTTATAATGGTAAATATTTTTATTTACAATAATTAGACAAAAAAATGTCTGTATTTTTTATATCTGCAAAACTAGATTGTAAGGATGCCATAAATACTTGATGTACAATTTCAGCATTAATCTCTTTGTCATCCCAAAATAAATTTTTTGTTGTGCAAGCATCGCTTATAAGCGTAATATCGTATCCAAGTTTCTTTGCTGTTCTTACACTTGTATCAATACACATATGACTCATCATTCCACAAATCACTAATTTATCTATGTTTTTTTCTTCAAGACAACTTTGTAAACGTGTTTTAAAAAAACTATCTGGTGTATTTTTAATGATAATTTCTTCATTCTCAAGTGGAAAAACATTTTTATTTATTTTTGCACCATAAGTGTCGGGGAGAAAGAATGATGAAGTTGAACTCATTGATATATGCTGTATATGAATAATTGGTAAGTTATTTTTTCTAAAGAGTGTCAGTATTTTTTTAGCATTTTCAGCAGTTTTTTCTGTATTAAATAATTCACATTTCCCATTTTTAAAATAATCATTTTGAATATCAATTAAAATTAAAGCTATAGACATATTTATACCTCCTTATATATTTTAATTATAATACTGCTAAATGAAATGTAAATTACTTACTTTTTGGTATGTATAGAATTATTTATTATAACAGATTCCTTTATTGTCTAAAAATTCTTGTTGTCCATGTTCAAGCATATATTCTATACCTATTTCTTGCATTATCTCTACAGCTTGTAGCATTTTTTTGCCACGATTGGTAAGAAAATATTCAGTATGTAATGGATATCCAGTTGAACTGATTTTATCAACAATACCAAATTCTCTAAGTTCTTTTAATTGTTGGATTAACATTTTTTGACTTATTCCATCTATACTATGCTCTAAGTTAGAGAATGTTTTATTACATTGTCTCAACTTGAATACAATTATAGTCTTCCATTTCCCTTTAATGATATCATGTACAATTTCAAGAGGGCATGTATATTCATCTCTTATTTTTATAATATATCACCTCCATAAAATGATAATAAATTATATCACTGTTTTTATAATATGACAAATCTATATGAAGTATATATAAAATTTGTGTTTTATTAAGTTCTAAATTTCTTCTAATATAGTTCACACTTAGTACACAAATAGTTAGTAATATATAAGTAAGTAATATATTTGATACAAATTAAATAATTTTAAAATAATTTATGATAATTTAGAGGAGGAAAATATATGAATATATCAAGAAAAGCTATGAGAATAATAGAATTAGCACAAAGGATTGCAACCAAGAGAGGTATCTCAGTAGAAGAAGCCTGGGATGAGGCATTAAAAGAATATAAACAGAAATACCAACATATTGCATAGAAATTTAAAAATATAGTTCAATTTTGTAAAGTAGAAAATATAATATAATCACTGATTGATTTTTCTGAAAAAATTATAAATTTACAAATTTAAATTATTTACAAAAATTTAGAATATTTAGTAGAAGTTAATAACTTTAAATGATACTATAAATTATAAGGTATATCATTATTAACACAAAAGGAGGATGTACACTTGATTGTAAAAATAGATAATACTTTAGAAAAAAAATTCTGGCAATATGTATCACATGAAGAAAGTTTAAACTTATTTATAATTGGATATGTTGAAAACTATGGATTTAGTTCTGATTCTCAAGAAGTATGGTCTCAGACAAAAGAAGGAAGTATAACTTCTATAATATTAAAAAATAAGTCAACACTTATAATCTATAGTTTAGAAAATAATTTTGATGTAGAAGAAATGAAAAGCCATATAAAAGGATTAGATATAGAAAGTATAAGTGGAAAAAAGTGTGTAATAGATAGACTAGTGAGTATATACAAAGATTTTTATGAAAAATTGGATAATAAATTTTGTATATTAAAGAAAATAAAAGAGCTAGATTTTTCTACTATGAATGAATATAGGATAGAAAAGGCATATGAAAAAGACATTGATGAAATAGGAAAACTTTTAAATGAATCAGGATATAAGGTAAGTCCAAATTACATAGAAGCAAGAAAAGAGTACTTAAAAGAAGGTAACGTAAGAGCATATTTCATAAAAGATAATAATTCTATGATTAGTACTGTATCAACTGGTATGGAAACTAGTTTTTTGGCAATGATAGTTTCTGTAAGTACAGACAAACAGCATAGAAAAAAAGGGCTTGCTAGTTATATGGTGTACAATTTAAGTAAAGAACTATTGTCAGAAGGGAAAATACCATGTCTTTTTTATAATAATGAAATAGCAGTAAAAATATATCAAAATATAGGATATGAAGAGATAAATGAATGGACAATGCTTTTTAAATAATTCTAAAACACAAAACTCCATCAAGAATTAAAGTATTTATAAATAGATTTATTTTTACTATAATTCATGAGGAGTTTTATTTTAATTAAAATGTTATTTTTTACTGCTTAAATAGTCAAGTGTTTTAAGTTTGTAACCTTCTTTTTCCCAATGTGTAAGTACTTCATCCAATATCTCAGTATTAGTTGAAGAATTTGGATGTAATAAAACTATTGCACCAGGATGTGTTCTAGAGTAAATTTTGTTTTTAGCAAACTCATGAGTAGGTTGTTTCTTTTCATACCAATCTACATAAGCAAAACTCCAAAATATAGATTTATAACCCAAGTCTTGTGTATATTTTAAAGATTGTTCACTAAATTTACCCATTGGTGGTCTAAAATATTTAGGCATTTCTTTTCCAGTAACATCTTTATATGCTTTTTCTACACTTGTAATTTCTTCTTTGAATTTTTCAAAATCTGTAATTCCAGCCATTGATGGATGACTTTTTGAGTGATTACAAACCAAATGACCTTCTTTTTCCATACGTTTTATTAAATCTGGATTACTTTTTATATAACTCTCAACTACGAAAAATTGTGCCTTTGCATTGTGTTTTTTTAGTGTATCTAGCAACTTTGGAGTGTTCCCACTTTCATATCCAGCATCAAATGATAAGTATATAACTTTTTCATTAGGGTTTCCTACATAATATGAATCATATTTCTTAAAAAAATTGGCTTCTTTTATAGGTGATGGTTGTTTACCATCCTCTCTAGGATTAAAATACCAATCATATTCATGTGTATCAAGTGTTGGACTAGAAATTTGAGTTTTTGTTTTATCTAGGGATTTAAAGTTCATACTAGCAATTCCAAAAAGTATTAAAGCGAATGCTCCTATCATAATGTATTTTTTCAGGCTATCTTTTTTCACAATGTCACCTCTTATTTAAAATTTCAAGTAAATCTTTCTTATAATATAGTTTGAATATTTATAGTTAAAAATATTCATATATACAAATAATAAATTAAAGAAGTTTCTTTTAAGATATATAAAATAACATTAATTATCTTAAACAAAATACATTATAAATGATAAAATATAAGGAGCAATTATTGTGTAGAAGTGAAATTGGTTTAACTTGAAGGGATAAAAAAATGAATAATATAATAAGTATATTGAATGATGTTGTTTTTTTAGATATAGAAGTTAGTGGAATAGACTATTTAAATTCAGAAATTTTAGAAGTTGGAGCTGTTAAAATTAAAGATTGGAAAGCTGAGACATATCAATCGTTAATAAAAAATAAAGCTGAAGTACCTATAGAAGTATTCTCTCTATGTGATAATCTTAAAAAAATTGATTTAGAAGATGCTTTTAATCTAAAAATGGTAGAAGAGGAGTTAAGAAATTTTGTAGGAGATAGTCTGATTATATGTCATGATTTAAGTTTTAAAATAAAGTTTTTTGAGTACTATATGCCAAAGCTAAAAAATAAATTTATTGATTCAATTGAGTTGGCAATTATTTTAGAGCCATATCATAAGGATTATAGTTTGGTGTATTTAAAAAGTATTTTAACTAGCGATAAATCTGAGACCAAGAATAGAGCTTTATCAGATGCTATTGATACTATAAATATTGTAAATTCTCTTTTAATAAGATTTAATAACCATGAGAAAACTAATTTAGAGCCATTAAGTTTTAAAATAAATTCATATCTAAATAAGTTTAATCTTGGAAAATGGGAATGGAGTAAATTTTTAGAAGAAGCAAACTATGATTTATCTCATGATGTAAGTATTATAAAAGAAGATGAGGAGTTTAATCCAAAAGAAGAAAATATAAAAGAAAAAGAAACTTTAAAAATTTTACGTGAGCAAGAAAAGAAATATGAAGAATTATTAAAATATAAGCATATATGGGAGAGTAAAGAGGGATTTACATATGAATATAGACCAGGTCAGTATGAGCTTACTAAGGCAATACGAGAATTGTTTAGAAATAATGAAGATGACGAAAAAATTGCGTGCATAGAGGCGCCAACAGGGATAGGAAAAAGTGTTGGATACTTATTGCCAGCTATATTAGAAGCTAGAATTAATAAAAAAAGATTGCTAATTTCTACTGATACAAAAGAATTGCAGATACAATTGATAAATAAAGATATTCCAAATGTGTTAAATTCTTTAGGGTTAAATGGTAAAGTAAGTTATGGATATATAAAGGGAAAAAACAACTATATATGTATAGATAGATTAGAAGCATATATAGCAGATTATGAGTCTCAAGAACCTACTAAAGAAGAAATATTATCTTTAATATTTTTAGAAAGATTAGTTGAAGGTGGTAAATATGGAGATATAGAAGAAATAAATTATTGGGTGTTGGATAACTTCAAGGAAATAAATACTCACTTAAGAAATATAAGTTGTGACCCAAACATGTGTAAACCTAAAAAATGTAAAAAAGATTGTCTATATAAAAATAGGACAGAAGAGTTAAAAGATGAACATATAACAGTAATAAACCACTCTTTACTGGCTAAATGGCCATATAAAGATGAAAAGCCTTTAGAAAATATAATAGTAGATGAGGCTCACAATTTAACTGAAAAAGGATATGATTTTTTTTCAAGTATCATAAATTCAAAGTCTTTAAGATACTTATTGCAAGAAATTTATCCTTATGAATTTATACAAGATAGTAGTTTTATGTATAAAAAAACTAATACAAACATGAAGAAAATAAAGGCTTTTGATAAATTCTATCATATATTAAAAATTGAAAGAAAAGATAAACAAAAGATTGCTAGGAGTATAAATCTTATTATTGAAGAAATAGATTCAATATTAGCATTTGGCAATTGTAGTGAATATGGTAATGTAAGCAATTATAACCTAAGATGGGAATTAAATTTACAAATAGATGAAATTGCAGGAAAAATAAAAAAAGATGATATAGATACTGAAGTTAGCTATAGATTGTATAGTGAAAAGATAAAACTAAGTTGTGAAAAAATAATAAAAAATTTAGTTTCAATAATAATTGTAATTTATAGGAATATTGATGATGATAGTATAGATAAAGAAACAGATATATATAAGTTTGGAAAAGCAAAGACAAGAGATTTAGAGGATATAAAAATTGTTTTTGAAATTTTCTTAGAGTATGATGAGAATGATGATTATGCAAGAATAGTTGAAATTGAAAAGAATTATAATGATTTTGAATTTAGAGTAGTTCCATTAAAAATAGCAGATTTATTTGAAGAAAATATTTTATCTCAGCTAGAGAAAGGAATATTTTTATCAGCAACCTTAAGTTTATCTCAAAATATGTCTTATTTTAAAACTACATTGGGAATAGATAGGGTTAAGAATATAGAAAAAATTATAGAACCAATTTTTGATTATAAGAATATGGTTTCTGTAGTAGCGCTTTCTGATATTTGTGAGTATAAAAATGCTGAATTTCCAAATGAAATAAGTAAAATTATATCGAATATATCATGCATTACAGAAGGGCATATGTTAGCTCTTTTTAATAGTAAAAATAGACAAGAAAAAACTTATGATATATTAAAAAAATATTTGCATGGTTTAAATTTAGAAATTTATGCTAATAAAAAAGGTGTTAGACATCTTAATGATTTAAATAGAAAGTGTGTAGTACTTGGCTCAAAAGGATGTTTTGAAGGTGTAGACATTCCAGGCGATGGTTTGGTATGTGTAACTTTGGACAAGCTTCCTAATTTAAACCCTAAAGACCCTTTGTATTATACTATAATGAAGAAGTATAATATAGATTATTACAGTATAAATTATCCCCAGATGACTATAAAAGTAAAGCAAGCTATGGGAAGACTTTTAAGAAGTAAATATGATTATGGATGCTTTGTGATTTTTGATGTTGGCACTAATATAAGCACATTAAAAAGACTAGAGCAAGATTTGCATGGTTGTAAAATTTTAAAGATGAATAGTAACGATTTTTATACTTATGCAAAAAAACACTTAAATAAATCTAGAAGCCTAATACTAAAATCTGTTATATTTGATACTATAAAAGCATTACAGGTCAATACTAAAATAGAAAATGATGAAGTTGATAAAAATACTATAAAAAAAGATATCAATGAAAATATAAGGCAAAGAGCTGTAAAAGGAGAAGTATATCATATAGATATTGAAAACAAAGATATGAGAGTAAAGTATTTCGATAAAAATTATCTAATAAATCTAGATATATTTATGAGAGAAACATAAAAACTAATGGTGGGAGTGATATATTTGGCAAAACAAAAGTTTTATGCTGTAAAAAAGGGCAAAAAAATTGGAATATATGAGACATGGGATGAGTGTAAAAAACAAGTAAATGGATTTTCAAGAGCTGAATACAAGAGTTTTACTACATCACAGGAAGCAAAAGAGTATGTTTATGGAGCAACAAAACCAACATTTAAAGAAGATGAAGAATTTATAGAAGCATATGTTGATGGTAGTTATGAGCATTCAATAAAGATGTATGGTTCAGGTGTTGTAATTCTAAAGAAGAATGAAGTTATAAAAACTTATAGTAAAAATGGAAAAGAGCAAACTTTAGTAGGTATGAGAAATGTGGCGGGTGAGATAGAAGCTTCTAAAATTGCAATGCAGTACTGTATTGATAATAATATTCAAAACCTGATTTTATATTTTGACTATGAAGGTATTGAAAAGTGGTGCACTGGAGTTTGGAAAACAAATAAAGAAGGAACTATAGCATATAAAAACTTTTATGATAGTATCAAAACTGAGTTAAATGTCAGATTTATGAAAGTTAAAGCGCATTCTGGAAATAAATATAATGAAGAAGCTGATAAGTTAGCCAAAAAAGCTATTGGTATATAATTAGGAATTAGCATGCTATTAAAAAAACATTGACTTATAACCAAAAAAGCAGGATTGTATTATAATAAGATAAGTTTCTGATTTCAAAATAATTGATATTATTATCAATTAAGTAAAACTCATTTAATATAATGCAATCTGCTTTTTTATATGTCAAAAGTATAAAATTTTATATTATGTCTAATTAGAATTGACCATAAAGACCTTCAAGTTCTTCTTTTAACAATTCAGGGTCATTTATACCAATAGACATAGTTCTAGCTAATATATTTGCCTGGTCATAAGTTGATGTCCAAGAGAATACACCACCTAAACAGTTTCTAAGCACATATTGAGTTTTTAAGAATATAGATAATGAATCATCATATGACATTGCAAATTCTCCATCTTTAACTAAATATGGAACCTGAGCAACTCTATCAAATCTATATTCATATCCATTTTTATTTATATAATCTTTTCTAAGTTCATCATAAGTTCTTGTTATAGTGGCACCTAATCTTCCATAAAATGGAAGGCCAAGAAGGATTTTTTCAGAAGGCATTCCAGCATTTTCAAGGTTTCTAACCATTGCATCAACACTATATCCTGGTAAGGATAAGTCTGAGTCAAAAAGGTTTGCCTGATGTTTTCTGCCATTTGGCCCTGTTTCACCTGCTGTGAAATCATAACTCATAAGATTAAAATAATCTATTATTGGAGCTATTTTATCTATTTCAGCACTTGAGTTTATATATCCCATATCCCCTGTTCCAGCTACACTAAGCCATTTCTCATCTCCTATAACGTCTCTTATAGCTGTTAGTAAAAGTGTGAAATTTTCTCTATCTTGAGGTCTCGATTTTATACCAGCTGCACTACTTCCAGGATATTCCCAGTCAATATCAACTCCATCTAAAGCATATTCATTTATCATTTGATTGACTTGTCTTGCAAAGTTATATCTGGATGTAGGCGTTAAAGCTGCATCGGAGAATCCTTCAGCTCCCCAACCACCAATGGCTACAATTACTTTTAAGCTAGGCTTTTCAGCTTTAAGCGCAAGCAATTGGTTTAGGAATCTAGGATAAGGAATAAATAAATTACCATATTGGTCTATTTCAGCAAATGCAAAAATAACTGCATCTAATAACTGAGCATCTACATTAGTTGGATTACCAAGAACATATTCCATTACAATAGGATTTATATCTGGACAATTTATATTTTCAACTATTGGATTATATGGGTCATTTATTTGTGGTCTAACTAACTTCTTTGAGTCTTTTAATGTTTTCATAGCTATTTTTTTAGAATTTTTTTCACTTGTATAATCATAGTTTTTATAATTTTGTTTATAGAAATCCTCATAGCTATTATCTTCTTTATCGCATTTATCATAGCTATTATCCTCTTTACTACATTTATCGTATTTGTATTTTATTTCATCACAGGATTTATCTTTAAGTTTATCCTGTTTGGAGTTATGAATTTTGTTAGTATTTTTAGTATGTTTTTGTTCACAATCACAACTATCTTTAACATCCTTATTGTATTCTTGTTTATGGTCATGAGATTTGTTTATACACTTAATATTTTCTTGTTCGTAATCATTTTCAATATTTTTAGTATGTTCTTTTTTACAACTGTAAGTATCATCAATATTTTTAGTATATTCTTCATCTGTGTAATTATCTGGCACAAAACATAAGTACCAATCCATACATGAATACTTTTTATTACAACTATTTACTCTATTTTTTAACTCTTTATAGTTTTTAGGATATGGCAAGATAACAGGCATTCCAGGGAACCAGTTTGCAGGAGTAACTACATTATCTCTATCACTAGTTTGAAGAGCATCTACTATTCTAAGTATTTCTGGTATATTTCTTCCTGTAGTCAATGGATAATAAAGAATAGTTCTTAATATTTGATTATTATCTATAATAAATACAGAACGGATAGTAGATGTATCACTCATTGGTTTTGATATCATGCCATATAATTTGGCAATTCTCATATCTCTATCTTCTATGATAGGGAATGGGATTTCTACACCTGTAAGTAAAAACATATTGTACATCCAAGCTAAATGAGAGCTATTGCTATCAACACTTAGGCCGATTAATTCTGTATTTCTTTTCTTAAATTCATCATAATATTTAGCAAAGCATAAAAATTCAGTAGTACAAACTGGTGTAAAATCACCAGGATGTGAAAATAAAACAACCCAATTACCTTTGTAATCAGACAGTCTAATAGGGCCATCTGTTGTATTGGCTTTAAAATCAGGAGCCTTGGATCCTAAACTTGGCAAATTTGGCATGTAAATCACCCCTCAATAAATTATCATTTATTTCATTCTATTAATTAGCACAGATTAGTGTTACTATTTTATAAAAATGAAGGAATACTAATGTCAAAAAAAGATATTTATTAAAAATATTTAATATTTTCGTAATATAAATGACAATAATAATTGCTATTTTTTTACTAATTTGGTATAGTAATGGATAAGGGGTAGTGTCAATATTAGTGATTATACGAGGTGATTGGATTGAAAAAAATTCTAAGAATTTTAGTTATCTCCATGATGATATGTTTTGCAATGACTTTTGCATTAGTATTAATAAATTCAGTTATGGGAGTACATGTAGGATTGGATTATTACTTTTTAATGGCGAGTGTGCTTACAGTATGCTTGACTACAGGAGTTGTTTTATGCAATGCTAGAAAAATATTTGCTAACAAAACTATACATACAACAAGAATGAAAAATGTCAGTGCTAATAAAAAACAAAAAAGTCATTCTAGGGATATAAAAAGAAAGATATCATAATTTATGTAAAGGAAATATTTATGTATAAAATAATGATTGGTAGGTAAAATAAAAACACGATTTAACTTGTGTTTTTATTTTTTTTCAGGAATTATGATATAATAACCAATAAGAAATTTAGTTTATCATAAATATAAATATTGCTAAATAGAGAGGGAACTATAATGAATTTTAGAGATTTATTTGAAAAAACTGTAGATTTTATTGATGAAAAAAGAAAATCTATAGTAGCAGTTTCATTATCAGCATTAGGCATACTTGTTTTACTCATAGTATTTTTCTTAAGTAGTAATGAATTTAGTGTAGGAAATGAAGCAAATGAGTTGTTAAAAATTGTAGAGAAAAGACAATACTCTATTGCTGTGGATTACTATGCAAGTGTAGATAAAAAGTTTTCTGATTCAAAAATGGAAAGGTTTAATAAATCCATTTCTAAAAAAATAAATAAATTATTATTAAATAGTGGTGACAAATATTTAGATGGAGATATAAGTCAAGAAAGTTTTATTGGATTAATAAATACAGTAAAATCATTAGATAAAATAAATATAAATGTAGATGATTTAATAACTCAAGCTAATAGAGTTGGAGAAATGTATAAAGAAGAAAATATTACTTACAATGTGGCAATTTCTTACATAAATACTATTTCAATTTTAAATGGTATAGGTGGCAACTTAGATGTATACAAGCAAAATGTAGAAACAATTAAAGAATCTAGAGATGTTTATGACTCTGCAGTAAAAGACCAAAAAGTATATAAATATTATGATGCTATTGAAAAATATAATAAAGTATTAAAAGAAGACGAAAAATATTATAACCTAGCTCAAAATGCTAAAAAACAATGTGTTGAAGAAATGTATGATTACTATATAAGTAAAGCAGAAGAAGCAAACACTTCTGGTGATTATGAGAAAGCATTACAGTATATAGACTATCTAAAAGAAGACTATTCAGACGATGAAAAGGTACAAAGTTTAGAGAAGAAATATAAAAAGAATTTATCATTGTATACTTTAACATCTGATGACATTATAAATATAATCTCTAAAAAAAGTGGGAAAGAAAAGGCAAATCTATCTATAAACTCACTTCCACAAATGGTAAAAAACGATAAATACTATTATGCTGAGGTATATGAGTATGATAAATTAATAAATGAAGTTTTAATAAGTGCAAAAACTAAAGATTTATATTCATATAAAGATGGTAAAAAAGATTATAAGGTGGACTATGGAGAAGGATATTTTAGAATACTAGAAGATGGAAGCTATCAATTTGGTATTACTAAAGATAAAGCTAAATTTGTGTTGACTAATACTCTTGATGAAAAAGAAAATAAATATAAAAAGATTGATATATTGGATATAGAAAAAGCTGATAAATATGTAAAAAGTAAAAAAAGTTTAGAAGAATTATTTGGAAAACAAAAAAATATTTATTATTATGCTGTAGTAAACAAAGGTTTATTTAGAGGAAAAGAAGTTTATGCTATCAACATATACAATGAAAAAATATATTCTATATCAGAAAAAGGATTGAGTGAATATTAGTTATTTATATTGATAATGTTAAATTATTATATAATTAAAAAATTTTTAGGTTTTTAAGGCACATTATGTAGTAATATAATAGTAGGTGTATATAAATAATTTTATTGTAAGGAGAAGTAAGGGATGATTAATGTGAACAAAAAGCTAGTTATAGCTATTGGAGCTGTAGCATTATTATTAGTAATATTTGTAGGTATAATGTGTATACAGTTTAAAGGGGAGAAAATAGCAAAAAACACATATGTTAATGGCATAAGTGTTGGAGGATTAACTAAATCTCAGGCTAAGCAGGAATTAGCTAAAAAATACAATTTAGATAATGTTGAATTTAATTACAACGATAGAAATTGGAAAGTTAAAAGTCAAGACCTAAATTTATCTGCTGATTTGGATAAAACTGTAGAAAATGCATATAATTTAAATAGAAAGAATGGTTTCTTTAGCAACCTATCAAAAACTATTTCAGCAAATTTTGGTAAAAAGAGTGATTTAGTAGTAGTAACAAATTATGATAAAAATAAGTTAAAAACAGAAATGGAAAAAATAGCTAAAGAAATAGATGTAGAGGTAAAAGATGCAACAATTGATATAAGTAGTGATAAGGTAAAGGTTGTACCAGATTCTGATGGCCTTAAAATGGATATTTCTAAGAGTATGAATAGTTTTGACAGTCAGGTTAAAAAAGGAAAGTATACAAATAAGTTAGTGGTAAAAGCTACTTCAGCAAAAATAAAAAAAGAGCAACTTGCTAATATAGACACAAATTTAGGTAAATATGCAACAACATTTAAAACTTCTCAGGTAAATAGAAGTATAAATATAAAATTAGCAACAGATAGTATAAGTAATATTTTACTTATGCCAGGAGAAACTTTTTCGTTTAATGAACATACAGGAAAAAGAAGCAAAGCGAATGGCTACAAAAGTGCTCCTGTTATAGTAGAGGGAGAAATGGAAGAGGATTATGGTGGAGGAGTTTGTCAAGTTTCATCAACTCTATATAATTCTGTTTTATATGCAGGCTTAGAAATTACTAATGTAAAAAATCATACTATACCATCAAGTTATGTTCCAAAAGGAAGGGATGCCACTGTTGCAGACAGCGGAATAGATTTCTTATTTAAAAACAATCTTAAGCATCCAATTTACATAAAAAATTATGTTTCAGGAAATCAAATTGTTTGCAATATATATGGAAGTGCAGAGGATAAACAAAATATAACAATATCAACAAAATTAGATGGAGTTTCACAAACTACAATGAAGAGGGTCAATGATTCTTCAATGCCTAAAGGAAAAGAAAAAGTAGATAAGAGTGGAAGAAATGCATACTCTGTATCAACATATAGAACATTTAATGATGCAAATGGCAAGAAAATTAAAACTGAAAAAATAGCTAATTCATATTATCCTAAGAAGGAAGGTATTATATTAGTTGGAACTATGGAACCAAAACCAGAAGAAAAGCCAAAGACAGATGAAAATAAAGATAATCAAAATACAAATAATCAAAATACAGATAATAAACCAAAACCAGAAACACCACCAACTGATAATAAACCTAGTGAGACACAACCACAACCACAAGCTTAAAGTTCTCAAGAATAGGATTTATGTAGAGTATTAAAAAATATAAATCTAAATAGGAGGGATTACTTTGAATTTAAATAATATAACTAATTACGTTCAAAGTATTTGCGAGAATATTTCTAATGTGTTAGATGTAGATGTTACTTTAGTTACAAAAGATTTGACTAGGATAGCAGGAACAGGAATATTCAGAGGTAAAATAGGAGAAACAATATCAGAGAAATCTGTGTATTCTCTTGTTTTAAAAGATGGAAAATCCTATGTTATAAATAAGGAAATAGAAGAGAACTGTAATAAGTGTGCAAATAGAGAAAACTGTAAAGAGTTAGCAGATATCTGTACTCCTGTTAAAATGGGAGAACATATACTTGGAATATTGGGTATAGCTGCATTTAATGAAGAGCAAAAAGAAAAGATACTTTCAAAAGATAAGGAATTAACTGCTTTTGTAAGGAGTATGTCTGATTTAATATCTTTTAAATTGGATGAACTATACAAACAAGAGGTTAAGACTATGGATGACCTTGAAAGAGAAGCTATAGAAAATGCTATCAAAAAATATGGCAGTAATACAGAAGGAATGAAAAAAGTAGCAGAAGCATTGAATATAGGTATAGCTACTCTTTATAGAAAAGTAAAAAAATTCAACATTAAAAGTTAGTAATATTGTAAAAAAGGTAACCTTTTCATAAAAAGAATTGGATTACCTTTTTTATTGTGAGAATAATGGCAAAAAATGTATAGTTTTGACTTGACATATTAAATATGTTATCTTAAATATATATTTTGAAGTGGAGGTGATTATTATTTTAGTAAAAGATATAAAACAAGATATAGAAAACATGCCTAGAAAAATTTTAGATATATCTTTGATAGAAGAAAATAAAAGCGATTTAACTTTTTTTAACATAGAAGAAGAAGATGGTGATGAGACACTAAAAGCATTAAAACAAAGCTATGTGACTACTAATTATAAAGAAGAGACTCTTTTAAATTTACAAGGAGCTTTGAAGTCAAAGTCAGATACAACATCAAAGGAGTTAAAATTAGAATCATATAAAAGGTACAATAATGCATTGGACTTAGCGTATAAAGACTATATAACTAGTGCTGTTAATATGGTAAATAAAGCTTTAGAAATAAATCCTAAAGATATTGATATATTAAATCTTAGAGGGCTTCTAAAGTTATTAAAATGCGATTTTGCTAAATCATTTGAAAGTTTTTATACTGCTCTATGTTATGAAAATAATCATATATCAAGAAAATATGTTAATTTAATTTCATCTGAAGATTTCAAAACATTTTTAGGCAGATACAATCATTCTATAAGGTTTATAAATGAAGAAATGAATTATGAGTCAATACATATTTTGGAGAATATAGTAGAGGAAGAACCACAACTAATAGAACCATATGTAATCTTATCTTTATTGTATGATAAACTAGGTAATGTAAAAAAGAGAGAAGGATATTTGGACAGACTCAAAGAGATAGATAAAGATAATCCAGTATTTGAAAAAGAAGAAGAGAAACCAGAAGATACAAGTAAAAAAGAAGAGGAAAAACGAGTTAAAAAGAAGAAGAAAAATAGCTTACCATATATTATATTTGCTTGTATTGTAATTGCAATGGGTGTATATTTTATTCAAAGTAAAAAGAGAATAGAAACCTTGAATAATCAGATAAGTAAGAAAGATGAGAAGTTAACTGAAACTGATAAAAAACTGGGTGAAACAAATAAAGAATTAGAAAAAACAAATAAAGAGTTAGATGAAGCTAAAAATAAAGAACCAGAAAAAGAAATCACTGTAGCTAATGAGGAAGACTTATACTATAAGGCTTTAGATTTAAAGAAAAATAAAGAGTATGAAAAAGCGATAGATAGTTTCAAAAGTATAGTTTCCTCAGGAAAAACTAAAAAATACATTTCTGAATCAATATATCAATTAGCAATAACAAATAAAGCATTGAAAAATAAGGATGAAGCTATAAAGTATTATAAGAAGTATATAAATACGTATACTAAAAATGACCAGTACTATGATGATTCATACTATGAGTTAGGCATGCTATATTATGATAATGGAGATTTAGAAAATGCAAAAAAAACTTTTTATAGTTTAAGAAGTGAAGTTCCAGATAGTATGTATAACAATTCAAAAATAAAAGAAATTTTAAGCAAAAAATAGATTTATATAATTAAGTTTTTTGAAACAACCAAGTATGTATTTTATTAAATTAAAATAAAAATAAATTTAAAGAGAGATTGTATTAAATCATAACTTTCTATTTGAAGAAAGATATTTGCTTGTTTATAAGACTACAAATATATGGTTTGAAACAATCTCTTTAGTTTTTGGAGGTGGAAAATGAAAGTTTTCAATCAATTAGTAATAATTTTATGTATATGGGTAATAGGAGAGTATATAAGTTCATTTATACAAAGTATTATACTTATTCCTGGGAGTATAGTTGGTATGCTATTATTATTCCTATTGCTACAATTTAAAGTGTTGGATTTAAGCAGTATAGAAAATATAAGTGGATTTTTCCTTGATAATATGGCTGTATTTTTTATACCAGCGGGAGTGTCTCTTATAAAATCACTAGACCTAATAAAAGAAAATGTATTAGTACTTTTACTAGTTATATGTCTAAGTACATTAGTAGTAATGTACACCACTGGAATTATAGTGGAAAAAATGATAAAAAAGAAGGAAGAAGGACAAAAGAATGTATAATGTATTACAAACACCAGTATTTGGTATAATAGTAACAATCGTGTTTTTTAATTTAGGGAGATACATTCAGCGAAAAACAAATAATCCTATATGTAACCCTATGTTAATTGCTATTGTAGGAATCATATTATTTCTAAGCATAATAAAAATTCCGTATGAAAATTACAAGATAGGAGCAGATAGCATAAATTTCTTTTTAGGACCTGTTACAGTAGTGCTTGCAGTTCCACTTTATAAACAGTTTGAATTATTTAAAAAGCATATGCTTGAGATTGTTATAGGAATAGGTTGTGGTATAATAATTTCTTTTGCATCTGTATTAATAATTGGTAAAATAGCTAATTCAGATGTAAGTATAATAAACTCACTTATTCCAAAATCTATAACAACACCAATGGGAATATCTTTAGCAAATTCTTTAAATGGTGTAGAGTCAATAACAGTAGTAGCTATAATTTTTACAGGTATTTTTGGTGGGATGGTTGCTTCAACTGTATTTAAACTTGGAAATATAAATCATCCAGTTGCTAAAGGAATTGCACTTGGGACATCAGCACATGCTCTGGGAACAACTAAAGCTTTTGAACTTGGAGAAGTAGAAGGAGCAATGAGTGGAGTTTCTATTGGGGTTTCTGGTACGATTACAGTAATATTAATCCCAATTATAATGAATTTTATGTAAAAATATAAAGTAACAATAGGCGTCTTTGAATACTTAAAACAAAATAAAATAAAAAAATTTTAAAGTAAAAACTGAATGAAAAAATTGCAAATAATGAAATAAAAAAATCATGTACTGAAATTATAAAAATAAAAATTTCATTTAAAACTTAATTATGAATAAAGAATTATATGGTTAAGTTTACTAAAATACTATAAAAATAAATATTTAAGAAAAAATACTATAAATTTACTATATTGCAAGTTGCATAATATATAGTATCATATTGTGCTAGAAGAATTTTAATTTGGAGCATAAATGAGAGAATTTAAGTACTTTGAAATTTTGGAATATAAAAAAATGCACTAGACATATATATAAAAGATACTATAATAGATGATGTAATAGATGACAGTTCAAGAAACTCTATGAAAAAATTTGCTTGAAATATTATCTATTACATCAGTAATAATATATATAAAAGTAAGTTTTTAAAATTCTAAAGATTTATAAGAATTGAAGGGAGAAAGAAATGAGTGAAGTTAAGAATACCCTACAAAAACATCCAGCTTTAAGATATTCAACAATGCTACTGGGGATGTTGATGACATCTATAGGAATAAATGGGTTCTTAAGACCAGCACATCTATTAAGTGGAGGTGCTACAGGTATAGCAACATCTATAAACTATTTGACAAATATCAATGTGGGTCTATTAACATTTTTAATCAATATTCCAATATTTATTTTAGGTTTTATATACCTAGAAAAAGAATTTTGTATTTCAAGTTTATTAAATATGATTGTATTTTCATTATTATTAGGTGCAACTCAGGAAGTAAGTAATATCATACCTATCAATGATATATTGCTTCAAAGTGTGTATGGAGGTATATTATCTGGTTTAGGAGTTGGTATTGTATTTAGAACTAGGTCTTCTCAAGGTGGTACAGACATTATAGCTGCAATACTAAAAATTAAGAAAAATATAGAAATGAAAGATACTGCTTTAGCAATAAATGGTTTGATAGTACTTACAGGAAGCTTTTTATTTGGTTTAGATTTAGCATTATATACTCTCATAGGATTATTTCTAAATGCATATTCAATGACTTTTATTAAAGATGCAATGAATTATCAAAAATCTGTTATGGTAATGTCAACTGAAGTCGATTTGATAGCAGAAGACATAATGAGAAGTTTAGTTAGAGGTGTAACTTTCTTGGATGCAGAGGGTGCATACACTCATCAAAAAAAGAAGATTATATATACAATAGTTGCATCAAGTGAGATACCAAAGATAAAGGATATAGCTTTAAAATATGATAAAAAAGCATTTATATCTGTAAATGATGTTACAGAGGTAAAAGGAAGAGGATTTAAAGCAAAAGACTTATAAACTATAAAAATATAAGCTGAGGGTTTGTAATATGTAAATTTATATATTATAGTCCTCAGCTTCTTTTATTTAAAAATATAATAAATATGGTTTATTTACTATTTGTGTATCACTTTAAAAGAGGTTATTTTAAAATTAAAATTGAAAAAATTACTCAATGTGTAGAAAACATGACCAGTATTAGGATATAATAAATTTAATAGATTTAATAAAATATCTATGAATAACGTTGGAGGAATGGCATTATGAATTTATCTAAAGAATATGTTGATTTGTATGATAATTATTTAAAATATATAAATGAAGTAAATAAAGAGATTAAGAGCATAAAAAATATGAAAAAACGTGTTTTAAAAAAGGGTGATTTTGCATCAGAAAGTGAAGTCTTGGAATTAGAAGGAAAAACAATTCGTGATATAGATGATGTCGATACAAAAAAGCCAAAAAACAAAATATATAAATTTTCTAATGGAGATGTATATGTAGGAAAGTTTTTAGAAGGAAAGATGGAAGGTCAAGGTTCATATACTTTTTTTGTTGATGAAGGAACTGATATGGAGTACATAGGAGAATTTAAACAAGATAAAAAAAATGGAAAAGGAAATTTTGTATTTTCAAACGGTAATGAGTATATAGGTTATTTTGAGGAAGACATGATGAATGGCATTGGGAATATGCTCTATAACAGTAAAGATGAATATATTGGAACTTGGAAGAATGGCAAAAAAGATGGAAAAGGTATTTATAAATGGAATGAAGGATGTATATATGCAGGAGAATTTAAAGGTGGAAAGATGGAGGGATATGGTATTTGTTATAATAGTGAAGGAGAAATACTTTATGAAGGAGAATGGAAAAATAATTTGATTCATGGAAAAGGAACTTACATATGGTCAAAAGGAAAGAAGTATGTAGGAGAGTTTATGCATGGTAAAAAACATGGTCAAGGTACTTTTTATCTAAATAATGAATTAGTTTATGAAGGAACTTGGAAATTTGATAAGCCATCTATCTTTGATAGAACTTTAGATGAAATATTTTCATTAAGATTGTAGCTTTATCTATTAATAGGTAAAGCTTTTTTATAATACTTATTAAATAAAAAACATATAAAGAGATGTTAATAGGATTTAATTAGTATATATTATCAGTATTAATACATGATAATGTATATATTAGAAATTTTTAGTGAAGCTTTTTAAAGGAGGAATATATTGAAAAAATTAATTGCTTTAGTATTAGTAATACTTATTGTTTTATTTTATAGTCCTGAATTATTGAGAGAAGTAGATGATTTGAAGGAAAAATTTTTTCAAAGCGAAATATGGAATGAGTTTTTAGATAAAATAAACTTAAGTGATAATTCAAAGAAAAAGGAAGATGAGAAAAATCAAAGCTCACAACTAAATAATAATGGAGAGAATAATTTAAACGAGACTAATATAAAAAATTTTGAAAAACTAAATTTAGGAGAAAACTTAAATCAAGTTTTAGCTAATATTGGAAAGCCTGGTAGAATTGATACTAGTGAATATGGATTTGACTGGTATGTATATAATCAATATGGAAAAGATTTTGCAATGGTTGGTGTTGAAAATGATGAGGTAGTTGCACTTTACAGTAACTCTATGAACTCATGTGAAAATCAAGATATAAAAATAAATCAAGATAGACAAACAGTAAGAAACAAGATTACTCCATTAAAATATAAGAAAAAAGGAAATACTAGATATATAATAAATTCAGAAAATCAATATGATATAATAAATAAGGAAGGTAAATATATTACAATTTTCTACGATATTCATGAAAAAAATAGAGTTTGTTCATATTTAATAATTGATAAAAGTACAGAAGATGAGTTCAAAGAATTATATCCAACTGATAAAGAAGAACTTAAAAAATGCTTTGAATTTGAAATTATAGACCTTGTAAATAGTGTTAGAAATCAAAGAGGATTGAATTCACTAAGATACAGTGAGCAAGCCACTTTAAGTTCAAGAAAACACAGTGAAGATATGAGAGATAATAATTTTTTTGACCATATAAACAAAAAAGATGAAACTCCTTTTGATAGAATGAAAAGAGAAGGAATAATATATACTTCAGCAGGAGAAAACATAGCAGCAGGACAGATTAATGCAATATATGCACATGAAGCTTGGATGAATTCAGAAGGACATAGAAAAAATATTTTGGGGAATTATAATAATATTGGAGTTGGAGTAATATTTGGAGGAAGTTATAAAACGTACTACACTCAAAATTTTTATAAATAACTAAAATATTTGAAAGGAAGTTTAAAAATGACACCAGGGAAAAAAAAGACAATATTTAAGAGTTTAATAGCAGTAGTCTTGTTTTGTGGAATAATACTAATAGCCAATTTTAGTAAAGTTTCTGCTTTAATGATGGAAACGAATGAAAATATTTTAATTAAACATGGTTCAAGGGAAAAGAAACTAATAGCAATTACCTTTGATGATGGACCTCATCCTAAAGAAACTGATCAAGTTTTAGATGTGTTAAAGAAGTATAATGTAAAGGCTACATTTTTTATAGCTGGAAAACATGCACAGTGGTATAAAGAACCACTGGTAAGAGCAAGTAAAGAAGGGCATGAAATAGGAAATCATACTTTTAATCATCCTGATATAAGCAATTTAACTTCTAGTCAAATTGAAGAGGAGATTGTTAAGTGTGAAGAAATTTTAAAGAAAGTTACTGGAAAGAAACCTACATTATTTAGACCACCATTTGGGAGTTACAGAGAAAAGGATTTAGTAGAAATTGCAAAAAAGCATGATTACAAAGTAGTTTTATGGACAGGCGTAGATGTGAGGGATTGGAAAAATCCTGGAGCTAATAGTATCGCAGATAAAATAATTAATAAAGTACAAAATGGAGATATAATACTTTTACATGACTATGCAACTGATGATACAGTCAAAGCTTTGGATATATTTATTCCAAAGATGATAGAAAAAGGTTTTAAGTTTGTTACAGTTTCTGAATTAATTAAATAATTTTTTGGGGGGGGAGATTTATAGTATGATTCTCATGATAGACAATTATGATTCTTTTGTGTATAACTTAGTACAATACATAGAAGAATTGGGGGAAACAGTTATAGTAAAAAGAAATAATGAAATAACATTAAGAGATATTGAAGAACTAAATCCAGAGATAATTGTGTTATCTCCAGGTCCATGTTCTCCAAAAGAAGCTGGGGTTTGTATAGATATTGTTGAATATTTCAAAGATAAGAAGCCTATACTAGGAATTTGTTTAGGTCACCAAACTATTGGACATGTTTTTGGTGGTAACATAATAAAAGCACAACAACCTGTTCATGGAAAAGTATACAGTATAAACCATAGTAATAAGGGAGTTTTTAGTAGTCTTAAAAATCCTTTAAATGTTACTAGGTATCATTCGCTTATAATTGATTCTGATACAGTTCCAGATGAACTTGAAGTTACAGCAACAACAAGTAAAGGTGAAATAATGGGAATTAGACATAAGAAGTATTTAATAGAAGGAGTACAATTTCATCCAGAAGCTATTTTATCAGAGTATGGTCATGAAATGCTGAAAAACTTTATAAAAGAAGCTAGGGAAAGGATACATAGATAAAATGATAAGAGAAATAAAAACTAAATTAAATTCTTTTGAGATATTTACTATTTTTAGAAATGAAAATGATAGTTTTATATTAGATAGTGCTATGGACAAAGAAAAGTTAGGAAGATATTCTTTTATAAGTAGCCAGCCATTTAAAGTGTTAAGATATAAAAATACTGATGAAAATCCATTAGAAAATTTGAAAAAAGAATTAGATAAATATAAAGTTGTAAATAAAACTGACTTACCGTTTATAGGTGGAGCTGTAGGATATTTGTCTTATGATTTGGGAAATTATATAGAAAAATTACCTAGAACTGCTATAGATGATATTGAGATGCCTGATATGTATTTTGGATTTTATAACCATGTTATAGTAATAGACCATTTGAAGGGAAAAACTTACATAGCCACTCCAGATATAGATATAAAAGTAGAAGAAAAAATAATAGCTGATATAGAAGAAAAAATATTAACAGGAGAGAAAAAAGGAATAGATAGTATATGCTATCAGGAAAAAGATGTAAAACCTATTCAACTTAAATCTAACTTTACAAAGGAAGAATTTAAAAATGCAGTTGGAAATGTTAGAGAGTACATAAGACAAGGTGACATATATCAAGCTAATTTGACACAAAGGTTTAGTGGGGAAACAGAATTGACAAGTTTTGAGTTATATAGAGATTTAAGAAGATTTAGTCCAGCACCATTTGGAGCATTTTTAAATTTTGAAGAAGCACATATCTTATCAAATTCTCCAGAGAGATTTATAAGATGTATTGATAAAAAAATAGAGGCAAGACCAATAAAAGGCACTCGACCAAGAGGTAAAAATAAGGAAGAAGATTTAAAGCTTCAAGAGGAACTTAAAAATAGCGAAAAAGATAGAGCAGAGTTACTTATGATAGTGGATTTAGAAAGAAATGATATTGGTAGAATATCCAAAACTGGAAGTGTCAAAGTTCCAGAGTTGTTTGTAATTGAACCTTATGCAAATGTAAATCATCTGGTTTCAACAGTTGTAGGTGAACTAAAAGATGATAAGGATGCTACTGATATAATAAAAGCAACTTTTCCAGGTGGTTCTATAACAGGAGCACCTAAAATTAGAGCAATGGAAATCATAGACGAACTGGAACCAACACAGAGAAATGTATATACTGGTTCAATTGGATATATAGGTTTTAATGGTGATATGGATTTTAATATAGCAATTAGAACTATAATAAAAAAAGACAAAAAAGTATACTTCCAAGTTGGAGGAGGCATGACTTGGGATTCTGACCCAGATGAAGAATACCAAGAAACACTAGATAAAGCAAAATCTATAATGAAAGCCTTGAGGGGATATTATGAAGAATAATTTAAGCTTTAATAGTAGCTTGAGTAAATTTGGAATTGGGTTATTTGAGACTATTAAAGTTAAAGATGGTATAGCTATAGATTTAAATACACATATAGATAGGATGCTCAATTCGATAACATGTTTGGATTTGAATATAAATTATGAAAAGCGATTTCTAATAGATGAAATTATTAAATACATAAAAAAAGAAAATATTATTAATAAAGCACTTAGGATTACCGTTTTTGATGAAGGTTACAATATATCTATTAGAGAAATTCCATATAATAAAGAAGCATATAATAAAGGTTTTAAATTGACTATATCTCCTATAGTTAGGGGAGATAGCCTAATTTATAGACATAAGACTACTAATTATTTTGAAAATATATATACTAAAAATATTGCAAATAAGAATGGATACAATGATGGTATATTTATAAATTCAGATGGTGTGATTTTAGAATGTTCTATGAGTAATATATTCTTTATAAGAGGAAGTAAAGTATATACACCCAGTAGTAAATTACCAATTTTAAATGGAACAATAAAAAAAAGGATTATAAAGATTTGTGACGAATTACATATAGAGTTGATGGAAAATGAAATTAACATATCAGAAATTAGTAGTTTTGATTTTGTTTTTGTCACAAATAGTCTTATGGGAGCAATGAAAGTTACAGAAATTGACAAGACAGAATTTGGCAAAGAAAATATTATTTTTAATAAAATAATAGAGTGTTTGTAATAAATTAAAATATTAACAATTTATTGGAGATAAGAGATGGCAAGTCATACTTATAAAGTATATAGTGAAAATATTAAAAAAATAATAGACAATCCAAATACATTAGCAGTATTTCTAGTGGGTTCTAGTAAAGATGTAGATTTTAGTTTTTATAATGTAGAAGTTAATGATATTGATGTATTCGTTTTTGTAAAAGAAGGGGAAAAACAAGAGCGAGTACTGTTTGAACAAAAGGGAATAGAATTTGATATAAATTATTTTTCAAAAGATGGTGTAAAAAAATTATTGTCAGATAGAGAGTACTTCTTTGTGAAAGAGATGAAGGATGCTAAAGTACTATTTGATATGGAGAATATATCCAATACTATAAAAGATATGAGCAGAGATATTTACTTAAAAGGTCCTAGCAAATTGTCTTTAGAAGAAAAGTCTTTTTTAAAACAAGATATTGAAACAAAAATATCAAAGTTGAAAAATAAAGAAAAATTTGATGTTTTTGAATATCATTTTTTGACGAATTTATATTTAAAAGATATAATAATTGGGTACTTTAATATAAATGATAAATGGGTACCAAAAGATAAAAAATTGCTAAAAGTTTTGAAAAAAGAAAATAAGGAACTTTTTAACCTAGTATCAAAGGTAAGTGAAAGTTATGACTATCAAAAACTTTTAGATGTTTATAATTATATTTTTAAAGAAATTGAGACAAAAAAGATTATAAAATTAATCTTCTAGTCACGAGTCAATGGGGGGAGTTTAAATGAATAAAGTAGATAAAGAAAAAATACAACATGCAGTAAGAGAAATATTAGAAGCAATTGGTGAAGACCCAGATAGAGAAGGTCTAATAGAGACTCCAAATAGAGTTGCTAGAATGTATGAAGAGATATTCTCTGGTCTTAGTGAAGAACCAAGAGACCACTTAAAAGTTCTTTTTGCAGATGAAAAGCATGAAGAACTAGTACTAGTAAAAGATATTCCATTTTATTCATGCTGTGAGCATCATTTGGTTCCTTTTTTTGGAAAGGCACATATTGCTTATTTACCAAAAGGTGGAAGACTTACAGGGCTTTCTAAGCTTGCTAGAGTAATAGACACATTAGCAAAAAGACCTCAATTACAAGAAAGAATTACTAAAAATGCAGCAGACATAATAATGGAAGAGCTACAGCCATATGGTGTTTTAGTAGTAGTGGAAGCTGAACATATGTGTATGACAATGAGAGGTGTAAAAAAGCCTGGTTCAAAAACTGTTACATCAGCAGTTAGAGGTATATTTGAAAAAGATATTGCATCAAGAGCTGAGGCTATGAGTTTAATTACTATGAAGTAGTAAATTATTGTAGATAAAAATCGTTTGATAAGATATAAATTTTAATTTAAGGGAGTGTCATTAACTGTGTTTGATTATGGTAAAAGAACTTATATAATGGGTATATTAAATGTAACTCCAGATAGTTTTTCTGATGGAGGAGACTTTAGTAATTTAGACATAGCAATAAAACATGCAAAAGAAATGGTTGAACAAGGTGCTGATATAATTGACTTAGGTGGTGAATCTACACGTCCAGGTCATAGATATGTAGATTCAGAGGAAGAACTAAGAAGAGTAATCCCTGTGATAAAAAAACTTAAAAAAGAATTAGATATACCAATATCAATAGATACTTACAAGGCAGATGTTGCAGAAGAAGCTCTAAAATTAGGTGTCACTATGGTAAATGATGTTTGGGGGCTTAGAAGAGATAAGAATATGGCTTCTGTAGTAGGAAAATATGATGCAGAAGTATGTATAATGCATAATCAAGATGGGACAAACTATGACAAAGATATAATGGAGTCAATAAAGGACTTCTTTAAAGAGAGCATAAAAATGGCAATAGACTGTGGTGTAAAAAAAGAAAAAATAGTTCTTGATCCAGGGATAGGGTTTGGGAAGACATTTGAGCAAAATATAGAAGTATTAAGAAGATTAAATGAATTGAAAGAATTAGACTATCCTATTTTACTTGGAACATCTCGAAAATCAGTAATAGGGAAAGTACTTCCAGTTGAACCTAAAAAGAGATTGGAAGGAACAATAGCTACTACTGTACTTGGAATAAGAGATGGTGTAGATATAGTTAGGGTGCATGATGTTTATGAAAATTTAATGGCAGCTAAAATGACTGATGCAATATATAGAAAGTAGGTGTAGTATAATGGATAAAATATTACTTAGTAATCTAGGATTCTATGGATATCATGGTGTGCTTAAAGAAGAAAATTTTCTAGGTCAGAAATTTTTTGTCGACATGGAACTTTATGTTGATTCAAGAGAAGCAGGACTTAGTGATGATATAAATAAATCTGTAAACTATGCTGAAGTTTATAGTGTTGTTAAGGATATTACAGAAAATAAACAATTTAATCTTTTGGAGGCTTTGGCAGAGAACATTGCTGAAGAAGTCTTAAATAAATTTAACCTTGTAAATGGAGTTATGGTTAGAGTTAGAAAGCCAGAAGCTCCTGTAAATGGAATTTATGACTACTTTGGTGTTGAGATAAGGAGAACAAGAGATGAATAAGGCTTATTTGGGAATAGGGACGAATATGGGCAATAGATTTGATAATTTATCAAAAGCATGCGAACTTTTGAGAGATAGTGATTCTATATATGAAGTAAAAGAATCAAAATTATATGAAACAAAGCCATGGGGATATACAGAACAAGCAGATTTTCTAAATATGTGTGTAGAGATAGAAACAGAGTTTGAACCTTATGAGTTGTTAGAATATTGTCAAAAAATAGAAGAAGAATTGCATAGAGAGAGAATAGTACATTGGGGTCCAAGAACTATTGATGTAGATATACTATTTTTTAATGATGTAGTTTCAACTGATGAAAGATTACTAATACCACATCCAAGGATTCAAGATAGAGCTTTTGTTTTGATACCACTTATGGATTTGAATGAGGAACTTTTAATAAATAAAAAATCAATAAAAGAATATTTAAATCTCCTATCTGCTAAAGAAATAGAAGAAGTAAAGGAGCTTGTAGGTTATGAGAAAAAACCTATTTAATGATAATTCAAAGATAGTGATAAATACAAATGATAAAGAAATAACTGTAAAAGAAGATAAACTTGTAATAGCTGGGCCATGTGCAATAGAAAGTTATGAGCAACTTTTAAAGACTGCTAAATTTGTAAAAAGTCATGGTGCAAATATTTTAAGAGGAGGAGCATATAAGCCAAGAACATCACCAAACTCATTTCAGGGATTAAAAAAAGAAGGTCTTGAAATATTAAAAGCAGTTAAAGAAGAGGTTGGGATAGCTGTTATTACAGAACTTATGGATATAAGAGATATGGATGAATTATATAGTATCAGTGATATAATTCAAATTGGCTCAAGAAATATGCAAAACTTTACTCTTTTAAGTGAAATCGGAAAACAAAATAAGCCTGTTATGTTAAAAAGAGGAATCGCATCAACAATTACTGAATGGATAGGTGCAGCAGAATATATAGCAATAGAAGGAAATAGTAACATTATAATGTGTGAGAGAGGTATAAGAACATACAATGATTATACTAGAAATACATTAGACTTAGCGGCTGTACCGATTATTCAAAAAGAAACGGGACTTCCTGTTGTAGTAGACCCAAGTCATGCTACTGGAGTTAGATATTTAGTAAAACCTATGTCAATGGCATCACTTGCATGTGGAGCAGATGGAATAATGGTAGAAGTTCATCCAGACCCAGAAAATGCTCTATCAGATGGGATTCAATCTCTCTGCTTTGATGAATTTGAAGATTTGATGAAATCAATTAGTGTTTATTAAAAAGAGGCAAGAGCCTCTTTTTTATTCGTGATAGTTTTGATGTAAATTTATAAGATAATAGATATATAATTTAATAGTTAGATTATTTGACATAAATAAAAATCTAATATTGATGTAATTAACATAAAAAATAAAAATTTTTTGATTAATAAGAAGGATATCAATAAAAAAAGTCGAATTCTGTATATTGAGTGATTGACAAATTTAGAATATAGTGTAGAATAGAAATGTTAACACAAAAAATTACACCAGAAGGTGATAATATGAATGATATAAAAGACGTTATCGAAGAAATAAAAGCTAGATGTGATATAGCAAGTATAATATCTGAATATATGAATATAAAACAATCTGGAGCTAATTATAAAGGATTATGTCCATTTCATGGAGAAAAAACTCCATCTTTTTATATAAATACATCAAAACAAATTTATAAGTGTTTTGGTTGTGGTGAAGGTGGAGATGTGATAAATTTTGTCATGAAAATGGAAAATTTAGATTTTATGGATGCTGTAAAAATTTTAGCAAATAAATGTGGTATAGAAATTAATACCAACATGAATGAAGAAACTAGAATGAAAATAGAGAAATCTAAAAAGTTTCAAGATATTCATACAGAAGCTGCTAGATTTTATCTTTCAAACTTATTGGGAAGTAAAAATCTTGGGTATGAATATTTAAGGATTAGAGGATTAGATGATAAAATAATTAAAAAATTTGGTCTAGGATTTTCTTTGGATTCATGGAATTCTCTTATGAATGCTCTTATTAATAAAGGGTATACAAAACAAGATTTATTGGAGTGCGGTCTAATTGCAAGAAATAGAGATGGAACTAATTGCTATGATAAATTTAGAAATAGAGTTATGTTTCCTATATTTGATTATAGAGGAAATATAATTGGATTTGGAGGAAGAGTACTAGATGATTCTTTACCAAAATACTTAAATTCTCCAGACACATTAATTTTTAATAAAAAACAAAACTTATATGGACTAAATTTTGCTAGAAAAAATTTAGATAATAAAACTATAGTCTTAGTTGAAGGATATATGGATTTAATTTCACTTTATCAGTATGGTATAAGAAATGTAGTAGCAACCCTTGGAACAGCCTTGACTGAACAACAAGGTATTTTAATAAAAAGATATGCGGATACTGCTATTATATCTTATGACTCTGATGAAGCTGGAATAAAAGCGACTTTAAGAGCTATAGATATACTTATTAAATTAGGTATTACTGTAAAAGTTTTGGATTTGAAAGACTCTAAAGACCCAGATGAATTTGTAAGAAAGTACGGACTTAGTGATTATAAAAAGGCAATGGATGTTTCTACTCACTACATAAAATATAAAATAGATCATCTTAAAAAAGAATTCAATATTCAAAAAGATGAAGAACGAGTGAAGTTTGCAAAAGAAGCTTCTAAGATTATAAAACAATTGACAAGTCCTGTAGAAATTGATTTTTATACAAAATATTTAAGTAATCAAATAGATATTAATGTCGAGTCTATAAAAAGGGAAGTGTATGGTAAAAACTACAATAAGCCATATAATAAAAACCAGAAAAAGATAGAAGAAAAAGTAATTGAAAAAGTCGAAGTTAGACAAGATGGAAAACAATTAGTTGAAGAAACTCTAATAAAAATAATGTTAGAAGACAAAAAAATTAGAGAAATAGCTCTACTTAAAGTAGAAGAAAGTGATTTTTTATTGAATGAAAGTAAAGAAATTTTAATTTACATGATTAAAAATCAAGAATTGGACAAAATAACTATTGACAAATTGAAAAGTTTAAACATATCCGAAGAATACTTAAAAGAATTAAATTCAATTTCTTTGAATAGTATAAACTTAGAGAACACAAAAGAAATAGAAGGAATAATAACAAATATCAGAAAGAACTCATTAGAAGAACAAATTAATAACTTGTTGAAAGAACAACAGGAATTAGAAAATAATAATGATATGAAAGAGGTAGATGGTAAAGTTATGGAAATTGCTTTAAAAATAGTTGAGATAAATAAAATTTTAAAAAGCTTGTAGAGAAAGGAGGTTTGAGTGTGGAAAATAAGTCGAATAAAAAAGAGTTAAAAAAAGTTACCGCTAAGACACTAATAGAAAAAGGAAAAAAGCAAGGTTCATTGACGCTTGCAGAAATAATGGAAGCTTTTTCTGAAACTGAACTTGATAAGGATCAGGTAGAAAATCTTTATGAAACTTTAGGTAATTTGGGAATAGAAATAACAGAAACAAAGAACTATAAAGCTGATATAGACTTTTCGGCTACTGATGACGATTTAAATATGAGCCACATAGATGAAGATGCAGAAGTAATTTCACATGAGGACTCTTCTGCAATAGAAATAGAAACTGTGGATTTATCTTTACCAAAAGGGATAAGTATAGACGACCCTGTTAGAATGTACTTAAAAGAAATAGGAAAAATTCCTCTACTTAAGCCACATGAAGAGGTAGAATTTGCTAGAAGAATGCATGAAGGTGATGAGATAGCAAAGCAAAGATTAGTTGAAGCGAACTTAAGACTAGTTGTAAGTATAGCAAAAAGATATGTAGGTAGAGGTATGCTTTTCTTAGACTTAATACAAGAAGGAAATTTAGGTCTTATAAAAGCTGTTGAAAAATTTGACTATACAAAGGGCTATAAGTTTAGTACTTATGCAACATGGTGGATAAGACAAGCTATAACACGTGCTATAGCAGACCAAGCGAGAACTATAAGAATACCAGTGCATATGGTAGAGACTATAAATAAATTAATAAGAGTATCAAGACAACTACTTCAAGAACTTGGAAGAGACCCAAAACCAGAAGAAATTGCAAAAGAAATGGAAATGACAGAAGATAAAGTAAGAGAGATAATGAAAATAGCTCAAGACCCAGTGTCTTTAGAAACTCCAATAGGCGAAGAAGAGGACAGTCATTTAGGAGATTTTATTCCAGATGATGATGCACCAGCTCCAGCTGAGGCAGCAGCATATTCTTTACTTAAAGAACAAATAGAAGATGTACTTGGCTCATTAAATGATAGAGAGCAAAAGGTATTAAAGCTTAGATTTGGTCTTGAGGATGGAAGAGCTAGAACTCTTGAAGAAGTTGGAAAAGAGTTTGATGTAACTAGAGAAAGAATAAGACAAATAGAAGCAAAAGCACTAAGAAAATTAAGACATCCAAGTAGATCAAAAAAACTTAGAGATTATTTAGATTAAAAAGATACATCATTAATGTTTTTGCAATAAAGGCCATGGGATAAGTGATATCTCATGGCTATTTTGTGGTAGAGATTTTATATTATTTTTTATCTTGGTTTTAGTTTAAAATCAAGAACAAATAAAAAGATTGAAAGGAGATATATCTTTGAAACTAACAGATAGATTATTAAAAATAGCATCATTGGTGTCAGATGGTAAAAAGATAGCTGATATAGGAACGGACCATGGATACATACCAGTTTATTTGCTAAAGGAGGAAAGAGTTCCATTTGCAGTGTTGGCAGATGTTAATAAAGGACCTCTTGACAATGCACGAAAAGAGGTCATACAGAACAATCTTTTAGAGAAAGTCGATTTACGATTGGGTTCTGGTATAGAGGTACTAGTAATAGGTGAAGTTGAAGAAGTAATAATTGCTGGTATGGGAGGTATATTGATAAGTGAGCTTCTAGAAGCTAAAAAAGAAGTAGCACATAGTATAGAAAAATTGATATTACAGCCTATGCAGGCACAAGAAGAGCTTAGACGCTATCTTCTGAATAATGGATATGAAATTTTAACAGAGGCTTTAGTGAGAGAAGATTTTAGGATATATGAAATAATAGTTGCCAAATATACAGGTAAAAATACTATAATAGAAGATGAGATACAGTTTGAAGTTGGAATAAAACTTTTAGAAAATAAAGATTCTCTTTTTTATGACTTTGTAGAAAAAAAAATAAAAACATATAGTGCTATAGTTAATCAACTAGAAGGTAAACATGGAGAAGAAATAGATAGGAAGAGAGAAGAAAGTAAAATAGCAATAAGAAAACTTGAAAATTTAATAAAATAAATAGGAGGTAAATATGTTACTGAAGAGTCTTACTAGAAAAATTGAAAAAAAGTATCCTCTAAGCTTAGCTGAAGATTGGGATAATGTAGGTCTTATAGTTGGAGATTTTGATATGGATGTAAAGAAGATTCTGGTATCCTTAGAAGCCAATGAAAATGTAATCAATGAAGCTATATCTCAAAATGTTGATTTAATTGTTACACATCATCCTTTTATATTTGGAAAAATTAATAAGATTAATAGCGCCGACTTAAAAGGTAGACTTATACAAAAACTCATTAAAAATGATATAGCCCTTTATTCTATGCATACCAATTTTGACATAGCATTTGATGGTCTAAATGATTATTTCATGGAGATTATGGGATTTAATAACTCAAAAGTTTTAGATGTCACTGAAAATGAGACTTTATACAAACTTGCAGTATATGCTCCATGTAATTATTCAGAAGTGTTGAGAAAGGCACTAAGTAATTCAGGAGCAGGCCATATAGGAAATTATAGTAACTGTACATTTTCTATAGAAGGAGAAGGTCAATTTAAGCCATTAGAAGGCTCAAATCCGTTTCTTGGAAGTATAAATGATATAGAAAGTGTAAATGAGGTTAAAATTGAAACTGTAGTACCACAGAAGCATTTAGGTGGAGTGATAAGTTCTATGATAGATGCACATCCTTATGAAGAAGTTGCTTATGATTTGTACAAGCTAGAAAACAAAGGAAAAACATTTGGATTAGGTAGAATAAGTAAACTTGATGAAAGTACAACATTAGAAAATCTTTCTAATAAAATAAAAGAAAAATTAAATATGAAGCATATAAGGGTAGTTGGAAGTCTTAATACCGAGATAACAAAAATTGCTGTTGTAACAGGAGCTGGTTCTGAGTTTGTGAAAAAGGCTAAGAGACAAGGCGCAGATGTTCTAATAACTGGTGATGTAAAATATCATGAGGCACAAGATGCACTTGATATGGGAATATGTATAGTAGATTGTGGACATTTTGATACAGAAGATATATTTAAACATGTTATGAAGAGATTTTTGGATGAATTTGAAGAGATTGAAACAATAAAAAGTAATGTATATTTAAATCCATTTAGTATCATTTAATGGTACTTGATAATAAAAGCACTATATAAAAAATAAATTTGATTTTGATTAGGGGGATAAAAATGAAAGTAGCAGTGATTTTTCATAGCGTTTGTGGAAGTACATATTTATTAGCAAGGGAGTATAAAAAGGTACTTGAAGAAATGAATATAGAGGTAGATATATTTAAAGTAAGTGATGAGGTTGCAAAAACACTTCCTCAGTACTATTTGATAAATTCAAAGGAACATAAAGATGAATTTGAAAGTATAAATGTAATTAAATCTGGAAAAGAATTACTAGATTATGATGCAATATTTATGGGTTCACCAACATATTATGGAAATGTATCTGGTCAAATGAAGATGTTTATGGACAGTTTTTCTGATGTATGGGTAGGAGCACCTTTAAGTGGAAAAATATTTGGTTGTTTTGCTACTGCAGGTTCACAACATGGAGGAGGAGAACTAGCTTTACAATCAATGAATATATTTGCTCAACATATGGGGATGACGCTTTTATCAGTTCCATGTACAGTAAGAGGAGGTCATCCAGCATATGGAATACTTCATATAGCAGGAGATAACTCTGATATAAGACCAAGTGATGATGTTAAGTTTGGTATAAGAGATTATCTAAACAGTCTTAGTATATATAAAAAATAGATATATTTTCAGCAATGGTTTAACCTTACAATTCATTTTATACTTGGACAGATATTATAATCTAAATAAGAGCTAATTAGAGTTTCATTAGACTAAAAAGATGTGGTGCGAAGGTTGTTTTATATAATAGGAGGATAGCAAAATGCGCTTTGAGAGGCTAAGAACATATGAAGATAAATTGTATTTAGAGGCAATAAAGTTATACAATGTAAGTTTTCCTTTTCATGAACAGAGAAACCCATCTTTACAAGCAGAAATTATGGGTCATGAAGAATATCAATTTAACTTAATTTATGATGAAAACGACATGGTTGGTATCATTTTATGCTGGGAAACAGAGAATTTTATTTATGTGGAACATTTCTGTATCAATCCTGAAATGCGCAATAAAAAGTATGGAAAAAGAGCTTTGGAGCTGTTAAACCAGCGAGGCAAAACTGTTATTCTAGAAATCGACCCTCCCATTAATAAAATTTCCATCAAGCGACAAGGTTTTTATGAGAGGGTTGGATATAAGGTAAATGATTTTGAACATATTCACCCACCATACCATGAAGAATGCAATGGACATCAGTTAATTTTGATGTCTTATCCAGAAACATTGACAAAAGTTGAGTATGGTAATTTCAATCAGTATTTAAGAAGAACAGTAATGGGGTTATGATTCAGAGTAGGTATAATTTATATGTGCCTTATTGAGATATTTTACGAAACATCATTTTTGCTGTTTTTAAAAATGGCAAGCATAAAAGAGTGGTATATATCAGCCCATTCTTGCCAATCATATTTTCATGCAAGTCAAGAATAAGGAAAACACCAAAACTCGTATAAACACTACATTTTTGTGAGTTGTTGGTGTTTTCTATATTTTTAACTCAGTTTTCTTTGCTTACTCATAATAACGAATGCCAAATCTTATATCAGTTTTTAATGCCATTTTCTCTCAGATATACTTTTGATGTCATTGTTCAATTTTAATACATAGATGTTCATTGTCGATATTCTCTTATTCTTCAAACAAGCTATATGGAACTTGTAAAGTTCTGCATAGTAAATTTATAATTAAAAGCATCTGTTTTTCTTTGCTTAATTCAGCAAATGATTTATCATGTAATAATCCACTGATACCTTTTAGTACAAATGGCGCAAGCCATTTAGACTCACTTAAGTCTTTTTTATCTGCTAATCTGAGTATTTCAATAATCATTGTTCTAAAAGAGGGCAGAATTGCTTCTAAGGTTAAGCTGTGAATAGATGATAAAACTGACCAATGAATAGCTCCATCAGATAATTTCGAAAATTCATCCATTCCGCTGTCATAGCATTCTATAAGTTGTTCCAATCTCATTCGTGGGGAAATCTTATCGGATTTCTGACTCATCAGTTTAGAAGTTCGCTCTCCTTGAATTTTCATGAAGAGTCTTAAGGCTTCATCAAATAATTCTTGTTTGGAAGAAAAGTAATGATAGAACATTCCAACTTCTCCACCAACCTCATTTAATATCATGCGAATAGAGGTGCTTTCATAACCGTTTTTTAGAAACAACTGTAAAGCACATTTAAGTATTTCTTCTCTTTTACCACCTTCTAAAATAGGTTTTCGTGCCATTTATTTAATCCTCCCTTAAACAGAATGGTGTTTTGCTTAAAGAATATCACAATGTATAAATAACGTCAATAATAAAAAGAATAATGTTCTTATAATTATTATTTGTGGATGAGTAATATGTTCAATTTTACCTAGTGCTATGATATATGTACTCATATCCAAAAGGAAAAATAAACAATAAAATATAAAGATGAATACAGGAAGGCAAAGAAAAAGAAGGCTAAAGCCCTCAATTTTTTATGTTTTAATCTCTAAAATCAACATTAGTAAATCCTGTTAGCGAAATGTCAATTTGATTTTTTCTCGTACCATTCTTATATTCAAATCCTTTATTCATCTTAGTAAAATAGTCTGGATAATTAATTAGACCATATTTAAGAAATTCTTTATCTGTTGCGGATAGAGAAATAGTGCTATTTTTGTATTGATTTTTTGAAGTAAATTCGATACTTGAATCTTTGGAAGTAACATTTATTGCATCAATACAATTTTCGGGTAAATCATAACTAAAGCTACCATCAAGCACATTTACATCCATATTGCATTTTATATTTGGAATATGGAGTTGAACATAGCTAGAATTGCCCATTTTAGCTGTTTTTCCTGATATAGATACAACCCATTTTCCGTTTTGTTCTATCATTTTAATATTGTAGTATTGGTTGTTGTAATTTGCTATTATTTTGTTGGATGAGGTTGGTAGTATTTCTACTCCTCCATTGTAGATGTCTAAAGAAACATTAAGGTTTTGTGCATTGTGAGGTAAGCTATCACTGCTTTTTTGTGAGTCTGCACCTACCTTGGAATTAGCAGAGGTATTGAAAGTTCCTCTATTGCTGATATCGCTATCGCCATGTATTTGTGATGATGTATGGATTTCTAAAGCTGTTGCTCCTGTTGATAATATAGTTATTATTAAAAATGTAATGAGTAGTAAAAACTTTGGTTTTTTCTTGAATTTCATAATTATTTTCAACCTCTCTTTTAATAATTACTTACTTTTTTTGATAGTTTTAATGGCAAAAAAATTCTGTAATTTATGTTGATATTTGACATATATGACTGTATTATTTTCAAGTTTTTATATGGGTGTGGAAAAATTTATGTCAGCTTGGATACAAGTAACTTTGTGTTGTATCTACATAGGTATTGAGGAAGTTCCTTAAAGTGTTTTGAGCATTTTCAATTAATAAAAATAATGATAAATAAATATATTTAAAGTGACCATACATATAGCCACTTTATTATATCGTATTAGATTATTATAAACGAGAAGCTTTACCAGAAATATGGTCTATTTCTATTTTAACTACAGTTGTCAAATTTATATCTTTTTCTATGTACTTCATACCTTCTTCAATAAAGCCCTTAGAATATTTTTTTATTATTTCTACAAGAGCATTTTTCTTTTCCTCATTGTCTACTGTTGAAGCTTTTCCAAATACTACAGCGCTAGCATATGTAGTACTAAATTTATCTGGAAGAACACTTTCATTAGCCACTACTAAGAAAGAAACCTTGTTATTTGCTGAGATATTATCTAATTTATGTCCACTTCTTGCACAATGAAAATATACAGAATCATTAAAGTATACATAATTTACAGCAACTCCATAAGGATAGCCATTTTCACTTATAGTAGAAAAAGTACCAAATTCACCATTTTTTAATACTTCTATAGTATCTTCTTTTGTCATTTCTCTCTTTTTTAATCTCATTTCTCTAAACATAATATCATCCTTCCTAATTCAATATTTAAATAAAAGTTTAAAGCATTTATAAAAATTATTCTACACTTTTTGTAAATTTTAAATAAAATAAAAAATACAGTTGACAATTATAAAAATTTAGAATATTATAATAGCAACAGCAAATTAAAAATCCTATGACAAGGAAGAGTAATTATGTTTAGCTTCAACATAGAGAGCTGAGGATGGTGGAATCTTAGCAAGAAGGAATATAGTGAATGGACCTTAGAGGAATAAATTGAAATCATATTTTTATGAGAGTAGACTTTATCGTCAGTCGCACGTTACAGCGAATAGGGTATGTAAGTACTTGATAATGAGATATATAAGAATTAAGTTTTAAGCTTATTTTTTATATAATTTAGGTGGCAACGCGGATAATCTCCGTCCTATTGATTTAGGACGGAGTTTTTTATTTTGCAAAAACTATTAATAAAGAAATTATATAATTTAAAATAAAAGGTGGTGAGAGAGATGTTATGAACTTCTAAAGCTAAAGAGAATGATATGGAAAATTGGAACGAAAATGAAATAAATATTAAACAAATTAGGGGGAAATATTACAATGAAAACAAATACAAAAAAATTAACTTTAAATGCAATACTTTTAGCTATGGGATTATTGATACATCAACTTACACCTGCTATAGGACTTCCAATGCAACCAGATATATCACTAGCAATGATGTTTATAATAATGATACTAAATAAGGATGATTATAAGATTTGTTTGGTAGCAGGAATTGTAACAGGAATATTTGCAGCATTAACAACTAAATTCCCAGGTGGTCAGATTCCAAATATACTTGATAAAACTATTACAATAAATATAATGTTCATGATAATGTATATAATTTATAAATTACCATTTATGAAAAAATTGAACAGTAAAAAACAAGATTTAATAGCTGCAACAATAATATTCCCAGTAGGGACAGTTATAAGTGGAACTCTATTTTTACTAGTTGCTCAAGCTATAGTAGGTCTTCCTGGAGCTTCATTCACAGCGTTATTTATGGTAGCAGTGGTACCAGCAATATTGATAAACTTAATAGCTGGTATGTTATTATTTAAAGTAGTAAGTATCTCTATAAGAAGAATAAGTTATCAAGGATAAGATTATATTTTATAAGCATATGACAAAAATAAATAATAAATTAATAAAGAGGTATTAAGTTAAATGTAATCTTAATACCTCTTTTTAAATTAAATTATAACAATATCAAAGACCTATTTTATATGTGGTAAGGAGAGAGTAGTGAGTGTATCCTTAGAGTCTCAACTAGACAACAAAATTTATCTAATAAGCAAACAATTAATGCTTCTTTGTATCTAGGAGGTCTAACAGTAAGTGGCCACATATGTTTTAAAATAATGTCTGTTTCTTTTTCATTTATTTGAAAGAATAAATTTGCGTTTTTTAGTGCTTCTTTAGGATGAGTAAAACCATGTAATCCCTTTCTATCACCTTTATAATGCCAGTCATAAAGAAAAAAATCATGCAGTAGAGCCCCTCTAATAACGCTTTGAATTTCAACATTTAAATGCAATTTTTTACATAATAGATAACTATAATATGCTACTGATAAACTATGTTCAAGACATGAAACATTGCCATGATGAGGAAATGTTCTCATAAGTTGTACTTTTTCAGATGAAAGTATCTCAGAAGCACAATCATTAAAGTATTTAATTTCAGTTTTTGACAACATTATGCAAATCTCCATTCCTAGTAATATATAAATACTATATTTCAATGATAATATGAAATATTTCTTATCTTACAAAATATAATACCCAATAATACAAGTAAGATACCTTTTATGGTATTTAAAGTAAAAGAGATTTTATAACACTAAAAAGTGAAAAAATTAAAAATATAGCTATAAGAATATATAATATCTTTCCAATCGGATTTCCCAAATTTATAGTCCATCCTATGCCAAATCTTTTATCAACCATAAATGATGGGTCGTTTGGATTATTATATATAATACCTCCTATCCAGTACTTTTCATCATTATCTGGAGTATAAGAAGAATTGGATTTTAAATTTGGAGAATTAATATATGTTACCATTAAATAAATTATAACTAAAAGCATTATTATATTTATAACAGTTAATAAATTTGGATTTGTTTTTAATGATAAAAAAACGATAAAGAATTGTACTATCATCATAATCATCAATATAAAAAACAAATAACCAATTTTATTTAGATATTTAATGTTTTTAGTTTTACTTTCTTCAATTTTATTTGTATCTACTTTAATTCTCGCTTTTATAGCTCCAATAGAAGTTATATATAATAAAATCATTATACAAAACTCAAGACCTATTAATTTAAACACACCAAGATAGGATTTTTTCATAAATCCATCAGGTTTTCCTGTTATAGTAGAGTGCGTAGTAATTAAATCTGGTAATTGATTATAGTTAAGCAATATAAAAATACTTATTCCAAAAGTAAGTAATACTGGTATTAAATACAATATCTTAAATTTTTTTATTATTTTATTTTTTTCATTTATAAAATCCATATCTATTACCAATTTTGAGTCTGCACTTATCTGACTTAATTCAGTGAAAAACTTGGATTTAGTCATTTTAACTTCTTTATGAATATAGATATATAATATACTTTCATATAGTAAAAACCCTATAATACTAATAGAATAAGAAAATTCTATTTTATCAAACATAAAAACTAGAGCTAAAACTAAAATAAAAATCACAATGAATCCTATAGATAAAAGTTTTTTAAATTTTTTATCAAGTATTATAAAATCAGGATAGTTTCTATGTTCTTGGTTTATAGAAACACCATAAATGTGATTTTTGCCAATAAGATGTGGCATAAAATAAAAAGTAGCATACATCAAAATTAAGGTTGAAAATATTGTAAATAAACATTCAATCTTATTCATAGTATTTCACCTCATACTTATCAAATAGATTTTTACTTAACGTCAAGAACTCTTCTTTATTGATACCTGATAAATAAGATTTTGCTACTAAAAGTTCTAAATCAATTCTATTTTTTTGGCGAGTTGAATTTTCTGTTTCCATTGGAAGTTGAGCTACAATTGCACCTTTTCGCCTATCAATATTTAAAAATCCTTCTTCTTTTAGTTCATTATAAGACTTATTTACAGTATGTAGATTTACACCAATATTTTCAGCCATACTTCTTACAGATGGAAGTGATTCATTTATTTTTAATTCTCCTGAAGCTATAGCTTTAGTTATCTCTTCTTTAATTTGTACATAAATAGACTTATCACTATTAAAATCTAAATTTAAAATCATAAAAAACCTCCATAATATCGTTATAAATAAAAATACTTGTTATATATATAGTATAACATAAAAAACATTATCAAGTACAAAATATAAATTTATATTCTACAAGATGATTTATATTATTTGTAAAAATTGTAATTTAAAAATAACATAATTTTTATCAAAATAATACAGATACTATCTATAAATAGAAATCAGAAAGGAGAAAAAATATGTTAACATATTTAATTAAAAGACAAATGAATAAAAAAGATGATGGAATGAGTAAGCCAATGATGTTTGCAGGAGCCGTGATTACAGGAGTGGGTGCATATGCAACTTATAGGATGATAAAAAACATTAAATCTAAATCTCAAATGTCTCAAATGATTGATACAGAGTATTATGGAAATAATCAATACAATGACTATAAATATGATGAGTTTGGTTATGAATGTGATTGTAGTGATAAAAAACAAGATTATGAATATGAAGAATTAAAAAAAAAAGTAAGAGAATTTAATTCAAGAAGAATAAATTGTGAAAATTGTCCACATGTTTCTCAAGAAGAAATGATGCATTATGTAAATAGTGTTAAAAATGATAAAAAAGACATTGATTTACATGAAGATGACAAAAAAAATAATATTTATAAAGAAGAAGAATATAAAAAATATGAGGAAGAATAAAGTAAGCTTTAAATAGTTAAACAGATGAGAATACCAGTTTATATAAAATTAAATATCTAAAATGTGAGTTGTAGCTTAACTTGAGAAAAATCTATACTATTTTCAAAATAGTTAAGTGTCAACTTGCATTTTTATTTTTATGTTTTTTAGTAATTGTTTGTGACTATTTTGTAATTCTAAATATATTTTAGTATCTAAAACAATTGTGTATAATAAAAGTTGTATATGTAAATAGTTTAAAATTAAAATGTTAAGAAGGGAAATAGTTATGTTAAAGTTATTGATAGTTGAGGATGACAGTACTATCTCTTTTGGAATAAAGTATGCATTGGAGCAAGAGGGATTTAGTGTAGATATATCAAAGGATTTATCAAGTGGAAAAGAAATGATATCTTCTAATGAATATAGTATGGTACTACTGGATGTAATGTTACCAGATGGAACAGGATATGAATTTTGTGAGTATGTAAGAAAGTTTTCTCAGATTCCCATAATATTTTTAACTGCTTGTGATGAAGAAGTAAACATTGTACTGGGTCTTGATATAGGTGGAGATGACTATATAACAAAACCTTTTAGAATTAGAGAATTAATATCGAGAATAAAAGCTGTTTTAAGAAGAAAAGGTGACGCTACAGAAGAAAATAAGAAGATACTTAAATATAGAGATTTAAATATATATACATTAGAAGCTAGAGTATATAAAAATGACAAGGAAATATTTCTGACATCTGTTGAATATAAGCTTCTTTTAATTCTTATACAGAATAAAAATACAGTTTTGAGTAGAAGTCAAATACTAGAAAAGCTTTGGGATGTAACTTATGATTTTGTTAGTGATAATACTTTAACTGTTTATATAAAAAGACTTAGAGAAAAAATAGGAGATGACTTATGTAAACCAATTTACATAGAAACTGTAAGAGGACTAGGTTATAAATGGATAGGAAGTGAAAATAATGTTTCTATATAATCCTGAAGTAAAGAACTTTTTTAGTAAATATATTATTTTAATGTTGATGGTAATTCTTATATCAATTGGATTTGGTATAATCAATATAAATACAACTAAAAATACGATTGTAAAAAATAATCAAGCTATAATAGGAACCTTAGTTAACAAGTATCCAAAACTAGAAAGTGATATCGTAGATATAATAACACAAGGAAAGTCCATGCAAAATGTAGAATTTGGTGAGAAAATATTAAGTAAGTATAACTATGACAAAACTATTAGAATAAATTCTGAGCCTCTTACTTCCAAATTACTTTCAAACACTATAAAAATAAATATAATCTTAGTTTGTATAATTTTTATGATGATATTTATGTTGATACTTAAATATTTTAGAACTATATATAATGATTTATCAGATATGACTAAGTATGTTTACTATAGTTCAGAAGGAAAAGAATTTGATATGAAAAATAGAAATCAAGAAGGGCAGATAGGTCTTTTAAAAACAGAGCTATTGAAGATGACAACAATTCTTAATGAAAAAGTTGAACTTTTAAATTCAGAAAAAATATTTTTAAATAATACAATTTCAGATATATCACATCAGTTAAAAACTCCCATGACTTCCTTAATCATACTAAGTGATTTATTATATAATGATGTACCATATGAAGTGAAAATAGATTTTTTAGACAAGATAAAAAATCAACTAAATCGTATGGATTGGTTGATTAAAAGTATGCTTAAATTATCAAAAGTAGAAGCTAAAGTTATAAAGTTTAAGAGAGAAAAAATAAAGTTTAGTGAACTTATACATAGAGCAATCCAACCAATGAAAATACCTATGGAGATTAAAAACCAAAAGTTAAGTATAGAAGGCAATGGTAATGTATCTTATGTTGGTGATATTGATTGGTCAGTTGAGGCTTTAGTAAATATAATAAAAAATTGTATAGAACATACTCCTGAGTTTGGAAATATAAGTATAATTTACAAAGAAAATCCATTATTTTCAGAGTTAATAATAAAAGATGATGGTGAAGGTATAGATAAAAAAGATATACCACATATTTTTAAACGTTTCTATAGAGGGAAAAGTAGTTCAAAAGAGGATAGTGTAGGTATAGGGCTTGCAATGGCAAAATCCATAATAGAAAGCCAAAATGGAGATATTTA
The DNA here is from genome assembly GCF_020676075.1 of Clostridioides sp. ES-S-0001-03. NCBI lineage: Bacteria > Bacillati > Bacillota > Clostridia > Peptostreptococcales > Peptostreptococcaceae > Clostridioides > Clostridioides sp. ES-S-0001-03. The sequence continues at coordinate 439,332 of NZ_JACVWJ010000002.1, forward strand.
TGTAAATAGTGAAAAAGGTAAAGGAACTGAATTTCATATAGCATTTCATAAGATATATGATGATAATAGTGACTAATCTGTAATATTTAATTCACTTTATAGTAATAGCTTGAGTCTAATATATGAAGTATAGAATATAAATATTGGAGGTAGTTATGGAAATTTTAAGAGTAGAAAATCTGACTAAAAGTTATGGTAAAAATGAAACAAAAGTCGATGCAATAAAAAATGTAAGCTTGTCTATAGAAAAAGGTGAGTTTATAGCAATAACAGGTCCAAGCGGAAGTGGAAAGAGTACATTATTACATTTATTAGGAGGTGTTGATAGACCTACTAGTGGTAAGGTTTATATAAATGATGTAGATATATATAATCTAAAAACTAAGGATTTGGCAATCTTTAGAAGAAGAAATATAGGTATTATATATCAATTCTATAATCTGATTCCAGTTTTAAATGTCAAAGAAAATATATTACTTCCAGCAGAGCTTGATAATAGAAAGATTGATAAAGAATACTTGAATGATTTGATGAAAACATTGGGTCTAAGCAACAGAGAAAATCATCTTCCTAATCAATTATCAGGAGGTCAACAACAAAGAACATCTATAGGACGTGCCTTAATTAATAGACCATCTATAGTATTAGCAGATGAACCAACAGGTAATCTAGATAGCAAAAACTCAAAAGAAATACTAGAGTTATTAAAATTATCAGTGAAAAAATATAATCAAACATTAATAATGATAACTCATGACAAAAATATAGCACTTCAGGCGGATAGAATTATAGGCATAGAAGATGGAATTATAAAAAGTGATGAGGTGATATAAATGAATCTATATACATCTCTAACTGTTAGATATTTAAAACAAAATAAAAGACGAACTATTGTAACTATAATTGGAATAATACTTTCCACTGCTCTAATTTGTGGTATAGGTAACATATTTGAAAGTTTTATGGATTATCAAATAAGAGAAACCATAAAAAATGATGGGAGTTTTCATGCTAAATTCTACAATGTAAACAAAAAAAATATAGACTATGCAACAAAATCGGCTGAAATAAAAAGTTATGCACTTACTAATCAACTTGGATACTCTAGAATAGAAGATACTGTAAATGGTATATTAAGCGTTAAGCAATATGATAAAAATGCTATGGAAGGATATAGAGTTTCTATAAAAGAAGGTAGATTTCCAGATAAAGATGGAGAAATTATTTTAAGTGAAAACATAGTTAATCTTATGGAGAAAAAGCTAAAAATAGGAGATAAGATAACCTTAAAAGTAGGTGATATGTTTGATAGTAATAACAAAAAAATTGATGATATGAGTGTATTTCATGAAGGTGATTATATTGCCAATGAAAAAGAAAAGACATTTAAAATTGTAGGTATAATCAAAAGGCCAGGGTTTGAACTCACTGACCAAGTTGCTACTGGTTTAACTTACTTTAATCCTATAGATAATAATAAAGAGACAGTGAATATATCAATAACAGCAAAAAATCCTAAAGATATATATGAAATAACAAGAAAAATAAGTAATAATATATATACAAATAAAGATAAAGCATCAAACTCTGAAATGATAAAATACAATGAACATTTATTGAGATTACAAGGAGCTAGTAAGTATGCAAATATAAATAGTTCTATAAAAGCTATAATTACTATGGTAACTATTTTAGTAATTATATGTACAATTGCTACAGTATATAATTCTTTTAGTATTTCTATAACTGAACGAAAAAAGCAGTTTGGAATATTAAATTCTATAGGAGCTACTACTAATCAAATTAAAAGATTAGTTTTTATTGAAGGTATTATAATTAGCTGTATTGGAATACCAATAGGACTATTGTCTGGAACAGTAGCTATAGATTTAGTATTTAAAGCTATAAATAAATATCTTACAGAATCAGTTGTATCACAGATGGGTTTACAAATAGTATATAATCCATTAATAATAATTATCAGTATAATAATTGTTTTACTTACAATTTTTATATCAATTCTCCTACCTGCAATAACAGCCTCTAATATTTCTCCTCTTAGTGTAATAAGGAGTAGTGGAGATTACAAAGTAGGTAAGGTTAAAAATTCGAAACTTATTAAATTAGTTTTTGGAACAGAAGGTGTACTTGCATATAAAAGTGTAAGAAGAAATAGAAAGAAATTTATTGTGACACTTTTTTCTTTAATAGTAAGTATAGTAATATTTATATCTTTTAGCGGATTTATGGCGAATTTCTTAAAAGGTGAAGAAATCAGAAATTCTCAAAGAAACTACGATTTATATTTAAGTTCAAGACAAATATCTAAGTCTATGGATGATACTATAAATAAACTAAAAAATATATCTGGAATAAAAAACTTTGAAGTAGCTGTAGGAGAGTATATTTCTATAGGAGTAGATAAGGATAAAATAAATAAATCTAAAGAAAATCTAATTAAGGATTATTATCAACAACGTAAGGTTGGAGATAGTTATGTATATGAGTTTAACAACAACGAACTAATTTTTCCTGGAGAAACTGCAATACAAAATAAAACAAAAAACTTAATAAAAGGCTCTTTTGATAAAGAAAGAGCGATTAAAGAAAATGGAGTGATATTTGTTAGAAAAAGTTACTTTGAATCAAAGGGTAAGAAAGGCGTAATAGAGTTAACTAATTACAAAGTTGGAGATACTGTAACTTGTGAATATACTGGCGAAAATGATTCAAAGAAAAAAGTAAACATAAAAATTCTTGGTATAACAGATGAAAAACGTCTAGGAATGGGTTATCAAAATATGGGATTGCAATTTTTAACTTATGATGAGGTTGCTGAAAATATGGATTTAAAGTTAGAGAAAGGTATTGTCTTTATTGACTCAGGGGGAAGTGCTCAGACTAGGAAGAGTATAGAGTCTTTGGCTAAGAAAAATAATGTCAATTTTCATGATGAAAATACAAGTGACAAAAGTGAAAAGCAAAATTTAAAAGCTATTAAAGTTTTTGTATATGGGTTTATAGTAGTGATATCTCTAGTAAGTGTTACAAATATACTAAATACAATAAGTACAAGTATAAATCTAAGAAAAAGAGAACTAGCAATGATACAATCAATAGGTGTTACTCCTGTAGGTTTTAGAAAAATGATATACTTAGAAAGTTTTATCTATGGTATTTTATCTTTATTGTTTGGCGTACCAATTGGTATTGGGTTGATATTAATTATGAATAAATTAGTTTCAGGTGTAATTGAGTTTTCTACAGTTATACCATGGACAGCAATTGGCATATGCATAGTTAGTGTTTTTATAATAACCTTTATAGCAGCATATATACCTATGAACAAATTAAATAAGGAGAATATAATAGATAATATAAGAAAGGAAAGTATATAAAATACTATAAAAATAATTTATAGATATGTAAAATATTATTAAAATCGTTTAATTGGTATAAACTATAATTATGCTGATTAAACGGTTTTTATTTATATAAGAAATCTAATAAATAAATTGCTAGAGGTATTTAACTATTTAGAAAGAATTGGTATTATATAAAGTAGGAGTTTAGATAATAAAGAAAGATATTTGATTATATTGGAAAACAAAAGAAAAAGAAGGTGATTACTATTTCTCATATAACTGCTAAAAACATGTATAAAAGCTTAGAGGAAAGAATAAATAAATTTCCACAGGGTGCTCCACCCTCTGATACATTATATAAAATACTAAATGTACTTTTTACAGAACAAGAGGCAAAATTAGTGGCACAACTTCCAATAAAGCCTTTTAGAGTAAAAACAGCAGCTAAAATTTGGAGTATAAGTGAAAGTGAAGCATATAGGGTGCTAGATAAGCTAGCTAGCAGGGCACTAATACTAGATATAGAAGATAAAAAAGGTAAAAAATATATAATGCCTCCTCCAATGGCTGGTTTTTTTGAGTTTGCCATGATGAGAACAAGACACGATATAGACCAAAAACTTTTATCAGAACTTTACTATCAGTATATGAATGTAGAAGAAGATTTTATTAAAGATTTATTTTATTCAACAGAAACAAAACTTGGAAGAGTTTACGTTCAAGAAGAAGTATTGACTAATGATAATGAAGTAAGTATTTTAGATTATGAAAGAGCTACTCATATAATTGATGAATCGACTCATATAGGTATAAGCATGTGTTATTGTAGACATAGAATGCAACACGTTGGAAAAGCCTGTGATGCTCCTATGGATATATGTATGACATTTGACAATGTAGCTAATTCTTTAATAAACAATAAATTTGCAAGACGTGTAGATAAAGTAGAATGTAAGGAATTACTTCATCAAGCATATGAACATAATTTAGTTCAATGTGGAGAAAATGTTCGAAAAGGAGTTACATTTATATGTAATTGTTGTGGTTGCTGTTGTGAGGCGCTAGTAGCAGCAAAAAGATTTGGAAATCTTCACCCAGTACAAACAACTAGTTTTATACCAAATATAAACCATGAAAGTTGTGTAAAGTGTGGTAAATGTATATCTGCATGTCCAATAGATGCAATAAGTAAAGTAAAAGAAAATGATAAAGAATATATAAAAGTTGATGAGGATAGATGTCTAGGCTGTGGCGTTTGTGTTAGAAATTGTCACAAAAATAGTATTATGCTATTAAAGAGAGATGAAAAAATAATAACTCCTGCAAATTCAGTACATAGAGCAGTTCTCATGGCAATCGAGAAAGGGCAATTACAAAATCTAATTTTTGATAATAATGCCTTAGCTAGTCATAGAGCTATGGGAGCTATACTATCAGCTATATTAAAACTTGAACCAGCTAAAAAAGCTTTGGCTAGTAAGCAGCTAAAGTCAGTATACTTAGATAAATTACTAAGTATGAATGATAAATAAAGATTAATTTTATAATTGTAATAAAAACGGGCTATATTCAAATAAAATTATTTGAATATAGCCCGTTTTAAAATATTAAGCTATTTCTTTAATTTGTTTAAATGAATTTTCATTTCCATTTCCACCAATTTGTGTTACTGATTTAAATCTCATAGTTTTAAATAGTTCTTTTTGACTATAGTCTAGTAAATTTCCTACTAGTATTACAGGAGATTTAGTTTTTCCAGCTAAAACCCCAACAGATAAACCATCTATTAAATCATCTTGTTTATTGATTCCATTTTTAGCTACATATAGGTTGCTTATAGTAGAATCCTTGTAGAACTCTTTTATTACTTTTGCATTTGTTTCATTTCTAGTACTACCTGATATTCTTTGTGGATTTTTAAGTTTACTTTCTATATTTTTAGAAACTGTGTATTCTCCACCTATTATATAAGATTTATCTATTTTTTTATCTTTGAATAAATCATTTATTTCAGTTATATTACTATTTTCATTAGTAAGTATTATAGGCATATCATTTTGAGCTGATGCTGCACCAATACTTACTGCATCTGCTAATCCTTTTTCACCATTAACTACTGATATTTTTGATACATTACTAATTCCTTTTAATTCTTTAGCAAGATTTAGAGAAGTCTCATATCTATCATTTCCTGAAATTCTAGATACAGACATATTATCTGACTTTATAGTATCTAAAGATTTTTCGTTTACAGAAGCTTCACCACCGATTACATATACATTTTTAACTTTTAATCTCTTTAATTCAGCTAAAGTTTTTTCATTTATTTGAGAACTTCCAGTTAACAATATAGGAGCATCTTTTTTATATGCAAATGGTGTTGCAGCCAAAGCATCTGCAATTGCAGAATCATTTATTAAAACAGCATTTTCAGCATTTTCCCAACCTGCTTGGCTTATCTTAATAGAAGTTTCATATCTATCAGTTCCTGTTAATGCATTTGTATTTACTTCATCTTGGTATGTAACTTCAAATTTGGCATTTGGACTTCCTAAGAAAGCTATTACGCCTCCTTTTGGCAATCTAACTCTATTATTCTTTGTCACTAAAGAGTAATTTACAGGAGTTCCTTTATCATCATAAACTGCAAAAGATGAATTTTGAGGAAGATTAACTTCTATTTTTTTATTTGCTATATCATCGCCAATTTTGTACCATTTTGCATACCCCTTTGAATCTATTTGATATGTAAAAGATTTTTCTGATGATAAATTAGTTAGGGAATCTTCACTTACATATGTTTGTGTTGCAAATTTTAGGTATTCTGTACCATTTTCTTTATACAGTTTGATATCACTCAAATCACGACCCATTACACCAGGTATTTCTATAAAAGCATTTGAATTATTCTCATCTATTATTTTAGTATTAGCTAAAAAACCTGGAGTTTTATCAGAAACACCAAGAATTGCTTTAACAGAACCAAGCATATAGTGTTGAGAACTATATTTTTCATCCACTATATAGTAGCCTTTTTCACCTCTTTTTTCCCATGCTTCTTTGACACTATCTGATATATCATTGTCATCTACCTTTTGAGCTACGTAGTATAAACTTGCTGTCTGACCTAATCCAGGAACATCATCATAAGAGCTCATATTTAAATATGTGATATTATTTTTTTCTTTTACAAATTTTAGGCAACTATTACCTTTTTCAGATACAAATCTATCTTGACCTATGTATACATATTTATCTTCAGGTCCATTTTCTATGTATGGAGAAGATACTGTTAGAGTACCATTATCATTAACATCGATTTTTAGCATATTTGAAGAAGCATAAAGTCCACTATTTTCTTTTAAGTAACTTGGCATTTTGACTTGTTGTGGCTTACTAAATGTTTTATCAGGTTTTATTTCTTTAATTTTACCTTTTTCTTTTAGTGCAGATAGTAAAATTTCTTGTCCGATTACTTCGTTAAGTTGACTACTTCCACCAGAAGAAACAACTGCAACTGCCATATTTTCATCTGGAAGCACTGTAAGATTACTATGGAATAATAAAGAATCTCCACCTTTTGTAAGTGCTTTTAGATTATATTGATTAAATGGATAAGTGTTGACACAATCCCATCCTAAACCATATCCAAGGATAGAGTCTTCTCCCTCAGGCCATAGACCATTTAAATATTCTTTACTTTCCATAGCTTTTACTGAAGCAGGAGAAAGAATTCCATTTGATTTTTTCATAAATGTTTGTGCAAATGTACATAGATTTTCTGCACTTGAATATAAGCCACCCATACCTATAGTATTAAAGTTATCTTGTGGAACTGCATCTTCCCAATAAGGTACATAGGCTTTTGCAAGTTTTGAACTATCAAAGCTATTTTCTGGAGTTTTTGTGTTTTGTAAGTTAAGTGGATTATTTATGTACTTATCAAGAAAATTAGTAAATGACATACCAGATACTTTCTCTACTAAAATTTCAGCTAAAGTAAATCCATCATTACAATAAACGGAAAAAGCTCCTGGCTTAGCTTTTAATCTTTGTTTCTTTAATTCTTCTAAGAAATTATCATGACTATAAGAATCATTGTCTCCCAATAAAAGGGCATTTTTTAAACTTCCTCCCATTAGCCCTGATGAGTGATTTAATAACATTCTTGGAGTGATTTCTTTATATCTATCATCAGCCATCTTAAATTCAGGTATATATTTTACAACAGGAGTATCTAAATTTACTTTTCCCTGTTCAACCAACTTCATAACAGCTGTAGTAGTAAATACTTTACTGATAGAGGCAATATTATACATATTATCCTTAGTTAAATTTTTATTATCTTGTTTGCTGTATACTCCACCATTTCCAGAAATCTCAATTTTACCATTATCAATTAGAGCATATTGAGCGCTTACAGCACCATATTTAGATAGTAAAGTTTGAATTTTCTCTTTAGCAAGAGCTCTAGTTTTTGTGTAAGACTCCGAACCTTTACTATAATCATTTAACTCTATATCAGAGCTTTGATACTTATCGGAGATATTGTTTGTGTCATTATCAGCAAAAGTAATACTTGGAGTAGCAGTAAATAACATACTAAGTACTAATGTGCTAGATAATAACTTACATAATCTTTGCTTAAACATATTAAATTACCTCTTTTCCCTTTTAATAATTATAATTAGCATAACATTCTTAATTATTTTAATCAACAGATTATTGTTTTAAGAAAAGTGTATTTATAATAAGTATACATTTTATATATATGAGAAAAATAAAAATATAATATTTTGTTATCTGATAAAAAATAAAGGGTATAAGTAATATATAAATAAAATGGAGGAATCTTAAATTATGTACAAAACTATAAATAAAAATCAACTTAAGGAAATGATGAAAAATGAAAAAGATGTTTTATTGTTAGATGTAAGAACTAAAGATGAATTTAATGAAAGTAAAATAGAAAATGCGATAAATATATCTTTACAAGAGTTAATTAATAATATAGATGAAATTTATGAATATAAGGATAAAAAGGTAATAGTTTATTGTAGAAGTGGTCACAGAAGTGTTACAGCATGTAATTTATTAGTCGAGGAAGGTTTTAAGCATTTGTATAACTTAAAATCTGGAATAACTGATTATATGAATTAAATACTTAGGTTATGTTAGGTGAAGTAATTTAATATTAAATTTTTATGATATGCTTTTATAAATTATAAAGGCATATTTTTATTTAAAGAAAATAAAGCTAGAATATATGTAAAAGTTATATTTATTTTTTAGAGGAAGAGAATTACAAAGGATTAATGTAACTACAAGTTTATCTAAAGATATGCAGAGTGGTATAAAAAGTGTCAATCTGTGTATCTTTAGATATAGAAGTAAGAGATAGAGTATAATGCTAAATTGTATTTGTAAAATATATGTATCTCTGATTATTGAGCTGGTATATATTTAAATATTCATAAGATAAGTTAGAAAAGAACGAATTCTTTCTATCTTTTCATCATTAGAAATGTCATTACGTAGTAATATACCTTGTTGACCGTATACACAAAAGTATGCTGTTGTATCGGAATCAGGAACATCAATTTCTCCTCGCGAATGAGCTAGTTCAATTTGTTTTTTTACAATTGGCAAAAGCTTTTCACAGACTTTTAAAGATAACTGGTCATGAATTTTTTTGTTTTGTTCTCCATGACATATTTTGTAATAAAGATTATCATCAGTTTCTATATCAATAAATGTTGGTACTTCTTCAATTATTTGTTTTAATGTTTTATTTTTATCGTTTAGTATAGATAGCATTTTATCTACTAAAGTTTGTGCATACTGATCTATAGCACTATCAAATAAGATTTCTTTTGATGGAAAATAACGATAACATAAACCTTGTGCAACATTCATATATTTTGCAATATCAGTAATAGAAGTTTTTTCATATCCATTTTCATAAAATAACTTCATTGCAGTATCTAAAATTTCTTGTCTACGCTCATTAGGTTCTTTAGTAATACGTGGCATATAGCATCCTCCTTCTGATTTCAAGTACATAATAGCATATGGGATTTTGAAAGTCAATGAATGAATATCAGTCATTTATAAGTAATTGTGAGGGATAGTCTATTAACTAGAAAAAGGTAGTAACTGAGAAGCTACTACCTTTAATATAAACTTAAACTATAGATTATTTTTATAGGATTTTTAAAGATATAATCAAGTGTTTAATGTCCAGTTAAATTACTATCACCAAATTTTTTGTTAAATGGTTTTATAACTCTATTTATAGGCCCTTTTAAAAGTACATTTAAGCAGATGAACAAAATCATAAATAATAGTAATACTAATACATCCTTAATTAAATTTGGAGGATATATACCACCAACAGCCTCCCTTGTGGCACCTATTGCGTAAGTAAATGGCATTATAGGGTTTATTCTTTGGAAGAATGTAGGTGTAACTTGTATAGGGAATGTACCACCAGAAGAACCAATCTGTACAACTAGTAGTACTATTGCAATTGCCTTTCCTATATTTCCAAACACAGACACTAAAGAGTAAACTATAAAATTAAACACCATACTAGTAAACATGAGTAGAATTATTAGTAAAATTGGATGTTCTGCTGTTACTCCTAATAATAATATATCTCCAGTTCCAATTATAAATCCTTGAACGAGGGCTATACTTAAAAAAGTAAGTCCTCTTCCAAAATAAATCTCATAAGGTTTATAGTTTCCATGTACAGATGTAGATAATAATGCTGAAAGCAGTAATATACCTACCCATGTAGAAAGAACACTATAAAATGGTGTCATTGCAGAACCATAGTTGGCAATTGGATATAATTTTTCTGTCTTTACTTCAACAGGTTCCTTTAAAAAGTTTGATTTTGTCAATATATCACTTTCAAGTAAGTTAACTAATTTTTTCATATCCTCGCCATTGCTAATTTTACTTAAAGTATCAACTAAGTCATCCAACATTCCTTTTGCCAAAGGCAGTTTTTCTCTTATTAATGATATACTTTCTTGTGCATTTCCTGAAAGACTTAAAGAAGTAGTAAGAATTTCTTCAACCTTTGGAAGTTTTGCTTCTGCTTTATCTAAAACAGTAATTATATCATTTGCTACATTTATGCTTTTTTCAAATATACTGTTTATAGGTTTTGATATTTTTGAGTCAAAATTATTCAAAATATTTAAATTAATTCTTCCTATACCATTTGATAAACTTAAAACATTATTTAAGGCACTTATAGATGGCTGTTGCCCAGATATAACCTTATCTTTAATATCATTTAATGTTGATATAGAAGAATCTATTTTATTGCTGGAATCTTCAAGGCTATTTATTACATCATCCAGTCTATTGTTGGATGTAAGCTGATTCAATTTAGTTAAAAAATCTTCTAAAGTATCATTTAAAGATTGTAAGTTAGAAAGCTTTTCTGATAAATTGTCTATCAATTTTGGTACATCTTCACTTCCACTGTTTACAGCATCAATTAAATTTAATGTAAGAGAAGAAGCAGAAGATGAAAGGTCAACCATTAAATTTAAATCAGACTTTATAAGAGGAGAAAGTTCATCTACATTGTTATTTGTATCCTCTAAGAATTTTTTTACATCACTTGATAATAATTTTGTATCATTTAAAGTCTTTTTAATTGTAGGTAAATCAGCCTTAATATCTCTAACTGTACCTGATAATTTTGAAGTAGCATCAGCAGCTAAATCGACCGTTTTATTTATATGGTCAAATCTTTTTTGAAGGTCCATAAGAGAGTTTTCAACTTTTGTTAGTTTTGGAAGACCATGTTCAATTCCTGCACCAACTCCATTTGATACACCAAGAACTATTTCACTCACTGTCTTTATTATTGTTTGATTAACTTGTAACTGTATTGCAGAAGCTCCCTTGTCAGTAATCTTTGGTGCAACTGCATTTATCTTTTCATTTACTGTATAGATAAGTTCACCCTTTTTGACATCATCTGTAATTAGGGAAGTTAAATCTTTTGTGAAATTCTTTGGAATCTTAAGTGATGCATAATAAGTACCTTTTTTAACACCTTCAAGAGCCGTTTTCTCATCTACAAACTGCCAACCTAAACTTTTATTATCTTTAAGTTGTTCAATTAACTGGTCTCCGATATTAATTTTCTGTCCTGCTATCTCATTACCTTTATCTTCATTTGTTACTGCTACAAGCATATTAGCAGTACTCCCATATGGGTCCCAAGATGCTTTTATGTTAAACCAAGCATATAAAGATGGTAAAAAAGCAAGTCCTACAACTATTATAAGTACTGCATAATTTCCACGTATATCTTTTAGGTCATTTTTAAAAATTTCTAATATATTTTTTAAACCCTTTGAAGGTCTTAAATTTTTCATATTATTCCAGTTTAAAATTTCTTTTAAACCATTTGTTTTTTTCAAATCTCTCACCTCCTGAATATTTTAATAGATAAAAAAGTTAGATTTATAATCAATTTTAAATTATATTACTTTTTACACAAATAGTAAAGTTAAAGTTTTGTCTTAATTTTAATACATATATATTATATATAATAGTATGCTATAAATATATATAAATATGGGAAATAAAAACAAATAATTTATAAAATATATAGTATAAAAATTAAGAATAAATCAAATATTTATAATTGATATAATCAATTAAATTATTGATTGTGATATACTTTTAATAGTTAGAAAATGCTATGAAGGGATGGTTGAATGAGGTATTTTAAAAAATATATAAAAAAATATATAGTGTTGTTTTTAACAGCAATATTTTTCTTAACATTGGAAGCTTTTTGTGATTTGGCACAACCAACTATAATGGCTAAAATAATTGATATAGGGGTTTCAAATAAGGACTTAGATTACATATTATCAACGGGAGCATTAATGATAGGTATAACTTTTTTAGGAGCAGTATTTTCAATAATAAGAAGTATAATCTCAGCAAGAGTTTCTCAGTGTTTTTCTTATGATTTAAGACAGGATGTATTTGAAAAGATAAATACATATTCATTGAAGCAAGTAGATAAATTTGGTAGAGCCTCACTAATAACAAGAATTACTAATGATATTAATCAGATACAATTATTTGTTCATGGAATGATGAGAGTTTTTATAAAATCACCAATTATGTGTATAGGAAGTTTAATTATAGCGATAAAATTAAATTTAAAAATGTCAATAATTATTTTAATTGCAGTTTCAATTATATTTATTATAATATTGCTTAACATGAAGATTGGATATAAGTTGTTTAAAAAAGTACAAGAAAGTACAGATAAGATAAACTCAAAATTGAGACAGTTTTTAGGTGGAATAAAGGTAGTTAAATTATTCTGTAGATATGATTATGAGAATAAACGTTTTGAAGAATTAAATAATGAACTTTTTCAAAATAGTAGAAAAGCCACAACAATGATGTCATTTTTTAGACCAACAATTACAATAATTATTAACATTGCTATAATAATAATATTGCTAATTGGGAGATATTTAATTTATTCTGGAGAAATTAAAATTGGAATTATAGTTGCCTATGTAAACTACATGACTAGAATATTAACATCACTTATAATGATTTCACACGTTTTTAATGTTTTTGTGAGAGCAAAAGCTTCTTATGAAAGAATAAGTGAAGTCCTAATTGATGAGAATGAAGAAGTAATTATCAAAAATACTGATTTAGATGCTAAAGAAAGAGAGTTAGAATTTATAAATGGTGATATAATTTTTGAAAATGTAGATTTTTCGTATAATAAAAATATAGATGAGAAGATATTAAAAGACATATCTTTTAATATAAAAGAAGGGCAAAATATTGGCGTGATTGGTCAAACTGGTTCAGGAAAGACTTCTTTAGTCAATTTAATCCAAAAACTATATATAGTTGATAAAGGAGATATTAAGATTGGAGAGCATAGCATATACAGTATATCTAAAGATAGTTTAAGAGAAAAAATAGGTGTAGTCTTTCAAAATAGCAGTGTGTTTGGAAAGAGTATATCAGAAAATATAATTATGGGAAGTAAAGATATAAGTAAAGAAGATGTTGTAAAAGCATGCGAAATAGCAAATGCAAATCAATTTATAACAAAACTTGAAAATTCTTATGATGAAGTTTTGTTTCAAAGGGGTAAAAACCTATCAGGAGGACAAAGACAAAGAGTTACAATAGCTAGAGCTATAGCAAAAAAACCACAAATATTAATTCTTGACGATTGTTTTAGTGCGATGGACATCAATACAGAAACAGTTATAAGGAAAAATATAAAAGATTATATAAATAATTTAAGAGAAAATGAAAACAAGAAATGTACTATTATAACTATTTCACAAAAAATTAGTTCTATAATTGACTGTGATAAGATTTTAGTCTTAGATGAGGGAGAGGTGGTTGGATTTGCTGCACATGAAGATTTACTGGTTAGTTCTCCAACTTATAAAAAGATTTTTGAGTTGCAAAATCTAGTAAATGAAGATGTAAATTAAGGAGGAAGTGTATTGAATTTGAGTACTGGAAATCAAAAGGTGAGTAGATTAAAGAAAAAAGCAAAGCCTAAAGATTTTAAAAAAACATTTAAAAGAGTTTTTATGTACTTTAAAAAAGATAAAAAAATTACTAGATTAATTTTTTTACTAGTAATAATTGATTCAATTATATCAACTATAATACCATATACTCTTGGAAAAGTAGTTGACATAATAAATATTGATATATATTCAAAGTCTATTTTCTTAAAAGGAATACTTATTTTACTTTTATTTTATATAATTGAATTTTTAGTTAAGTTGTTCAAGGGGATATTTACAGCTAGATTATCTCAAAGCATAGTTAGAGATATGAGAAGTAATTTATTTCTAAAATTCAGGAATTTACCAATAACTTTCTTTGATAAGAGTGCTACTGGAGATATTATGAGTAGAGTAACAAATGATGTTGATAATATTAGTACAGGTATTTCAACTTCATTAGTACAATTAATTACAGGAATTTTGAACATATTGCTAACTTTCATTATGATGTTTATATTAAGCCCTATTTTAACTTTTTGCAGTATCGTATTAATACCAATAGTAATGTTTCTAAGCAATTTCATTGCAAAGAGGACTAGAGTTTTTTTTAAGCAACAACAAGTAGAATTAGGAAAACTAAATTCTCATATTGAAGAAATGATATCAAATATAAATGTAGTAAAAGCTTTTAATTATGAAAAAAAATCTGTAGGTGATTTCAAAGTAATCAATGATAGGCTTTTGAGTATTTCACTTAAATCACAGATTTATACATCTCTTTTAATGCCTATTATGAACGTAATTAGTAATATAGGATTTGCAATTATATGTATTATAGGTGGAGTACTTGCGTCTAAAGACGTTATAACTATAGGCGTTATAGCAAGTTTTTTAAGTTATGTAAGACAATTTACAAGACCTTTAAATGAATTAGCTAATTTATTCAATACATTGCTTTCAGCTGTAGCAGGATGTGAAAGAATCTTTGAAGTTATGGATGAGCAAGAAGAAGAACAAATAAATAGTAACACTAAAAGTGACATTTACAACAATAAAAATAATAATTTAAAAAAATCTTTTATAAATGGAGATATTGAATTTAAAGATGTAAGTTTTTCATATGACTCAAAAAAGAATATTCTAAGTGATATAAACTTAAAAATCAAGGCTGGAACATCAAATGCCATAATAGGAGAAACTGGCAGTGGAAAAACGACAATTATAAATCTGATTACAAATTTCTATCAAGTAGAAAAAGGGAAGATATTTTTAGATGGGAATGATATATATTCAGTTGATAGGAATTGTTTAAGAAATTATTTTGGAGTAGTTCCACAAGAAAGTTATATATTTAATGACACTGTTATGGAAAATATAAGGTATGGAAACCTAACAGCAACTGATGAACAGGTTATATCTGCTAGTAAAATAGCAAATTTACACAAGTTTATAATTAAAATGCATGGAGGATATGAGACTGTTTTATCAGATAGGGGTGAGGATTTAAGTGAGGGGCAAAAACAATTAATTAGTATTGCTAGGGCGGTATTAAAAAATGCACCAATACTTATTTTGGATGAAGCTACGAGTAATATAGATATAGCAACTGAAGCTAAGATTCAAGATGCAATAAATAATGTGACTTATGGAAAGACTAGTATAATTATAGCTCATAGACTAAGTACTATATCAAATTGTAACAATATAATAGTTTTAGAAAATGGACGAATTGTAGAATCTGGAAATCATAAAGAACTAATGAAACTCAAAGGTCATTACTACAGAAATATACTGCTGACAAATCGAAATTAAAAATTAATAAAAAATTTTAAAAAAAATTGTTTGAAGGTATATGACACGGGTATATATAGAATAACTTAGAAAATAAAAAATTAAATTTGATATATAAAATATTAGGAGGAAATTAATTATGAAAAAATTTGTTTGTACAGTATGTGGATATATACATGAAGGGGATGCTGCACCAGCACAATGTCCAGTATGTAAAGTTGGAGCTGATAAGTTTGAAGAAATGAAAGGCGAAAAGAATTGGGCTGATGAGCACAGAATAGGAGTAGCTCAAGGTGTAGATGAGGAAGTAATCGAAGGATTAAGAGCTAACTTTGTTGGTGAGTGTACAGAAGTAGGAATGTATTTAGCAATGAGTAGACAAGCTGATAGAGAAGGATATCCAGAAGTTGGAGAAGCTTATAAGAGAATAGCTTTTGAAGAAGCAGAACATGCTGCTAAATTTGCAGAACTTCTTGGAGAAGTTGTAGTTGCAGATACAAAAGAAAACTTAAGAGTTAGAGTTGACGCTGAATATGGTGCAACTGATGGAAAATTAAAATTAGCTAAAAAAGCTAAAGAATTAGGATTAGATGCTATACATGATACAGTACATGAAATGTGTAAAGATGAAGCTAGACATGGTAAAGCATTCTTAGGATTATTAAATAGATATTTTGGAAAATAAATTTAATATAAATTAAGTAAACTTTTAGGAGTATTTCATTCATGGTTTTTAAAGATTATGAGTGAAATACTCCTTTTTGAGTAAATTAGATTCTAAAACAGTAAATTGACATACATATAGGAATACATTAAACTAAGTATAAAAATATTGACTATTTAATAAAGGTGGTGGATAAACTGATTAAGTATACACATAAAAGTAATATAGCTATTGTAGTGCTACATGAAATTTATGGAGTTAACAATTTTATAAAGGATATTTGTGAAAAATACTATCAAGATGGATATGATGTATTTTGCCCTGAACTTTTGGGTAGCGGGAAAGTTTTTTCTTATTTAAAAGCTCAAGATGCATATAATTTTTTTATAAGTAATATAGGATTTAATATCTATGAAAAAGTAGAAAAACTTATAAATGATTTAAAATTAAAATATAAGCATGTATTCGTTATTGGATATAGTGTAGGTGCAACAATTGCATGGAGATGCAGTGAAAATTCCTTATGTGATGGAATAATTTGCTGTTATGGTTCTCGAATTAGAGATTATATGGATATAATTCCAAAATGTCCTGTTTTATTAGTATTTGCAAAATACGATTCATTTGATGTTGAGTTTGTTGCCTCTCAACTTCTTGCCAAAAAACAAAATATTCAAATTGAAATCGCAGATGCAAATCATGGTTTTGTTGATACATACTCAAAAAATTATTCCAATATTCATACACAAACATTTAATCTTCAACAAATAGAGTTTCTATCTAAATATTCAAGTTAATAGAGAATATAATTATTTATAATAGAATTTAAACTTTGTTTGTCACACTCTCATACATAGAAGAAGAGAGTATGTCAAAATACATTTGTTTGTTGATATTTTAAAATTAGATAAAGACATTTTTACAGAAAAAGATGAAAGTAATAATGAAAATGTTTCCAAGTAAGAATTAAGTATATAAATAAATATAAAATAGATGAAAAATAAAGATGCTTTTAGATAGTCAAAGATACTATCTAAAAGCATCTTTATTTTATAAAAATTATGTTAAGATAAATAAGATTTGTATGAGGAATAAAAGTAATTGAGAGAAAAAATCAAAAGAATACAATAATCACTTGCAAAAACTATACTATTATGATAGACTTAAATCAAAATTAAGAATTGTAAAAAGAAGGAAAAAATAGGCAATCATTTTAATGAACCACAATTTAAAAATAAGATACTAGAATTTAAATAGAAGGAAAAGTCTACATATAAATTTAAATTAGTATAAGGAGGAATATCGTATGCCATTAGTATTATCAAATATAGGAGAAGAAGTAGTTATAAAGAAGATTTCAGGAAGTGATAAGACAAGAACATTTTTAAATAGCATAGGATTTGTAGTAGGAACAAATGTTAAAATAATTTCTAAGATAGATGGTAATTTAATAATAGATGTAAAGGATACTAGAATTGCATTAGATAAAAAAATGGCAAGTAGAATAATAATATAGGGAGGTAGTAATATGAACAAGCTAAAGGATATTAAGTGTGGGGAAACTGTAAAAGTTAAAAAATTAGAAGGAGAAGGAGCTACACGAAGACGTATAATGGACATGGGAATTACAAGAGGTGTTGATGTATTTGTGAGAAAAGTAGCTCCTCTTGGAGACCCAATTGAAATAACAGTTAGAGATTATGAACTATCAATTCGTAAATCAGATGCAGAAAAAATTATTGTGGAATAATAAAGTTAATTATAGTAGAGTTAATGCAATTATATAGTGAGAATGATTTTCTGTATCAAAAATAATTTATATATCTAAATATTAATGGAGGGAATGGAAATGTCAATAAAAATAGGTCTCATAGGAAATCCTAATTGTGGCAAGACAACAATGTTTAATGGACTTACAGGTTCATCACAATATGTTGGTAACTGGCCAGGAGTAACAGTTGAAAAAAAAGGTGGAAAATTAAAAGGAAATAAAGATGTAGAAATAGTAGATTTACCAGGTATTTATTCTCTATCACCATATACATTAGAGGAAGTTGTTACACGTAATTTTATGCTTGATGATAAACCAGATGCAGTAATAAACATTGTAGATGCATCAAATATAGAGAGAAATTTATATTTAACAACTCAGGTTTTGGAATTAGGTATACCTACTGTTATAGCTCTTAACATGATGGACGTTGTTAAGAAAAATGGAGATAAGATAAATATTAAAAAATTATCAGAGGTTATAGGTTGCCCTGTAGTAGAAGTAACAGCTGTTAAAGGGCAAGGAATTATGGAAGCTGCTCAAAAAGCAATTGAAATTGCAAGTGGTAACAATAAATTAGATTTTAAGTTACCTTTTGTTGATGAAAGCAAAGGAGCAATAGAAAAAATCGAAAAGATAATAGAGGAAAAAACTCCATATATAGATATGGAAACACGTTGGTTAGCTATAAAGTTATTTGAAAGAGATGAAAATGTTATACAAAAGCTTGATATTTCTAAAGTAATATTAAATGACATAGAAGAGATAACTAGAAATTGTGAAGATGAATTGGATGATGATAGTGAAAGTATAATCACAGCAAATCGTTATGAATTTATTAGTTCAATAATTTCAAGCATAATAAAGAAAAATAGAAATGGTAAAGAAACTGTTTCAGATAAAATAGATAAGTTTGTAACAAACCGTATATTAGCACTACCTATTTTTGCACTTATAATGTGGGGAGTTTACTACATAGCAGTAAGTTCATTGGGTGCTATAGCAACTGATTGGACAAATGATGTATTGTTTGGAGAAATTATTCAAGGTAATGTAAGTAATTTCTTAGCTTCCGTAAATGTAGCTGATTGGTTACAAGGTCTTGTAGTTGATGGCTTAATTGGTGGAGTTGGAGCTGTATTAGGATTTGTACCACAAATCATGCTTTTATTTTTGCTATTATCAATACTTGAAGATTGTGGATACATGTCACGTGTGGCTTTTATAATGGATAGAATATTCCGTAAGTTTGGTCTTTCAGGAAAGTCATTTATACCGATGCTTATAAGTTCAGGTTGTGGAGTTCCTGGTGTTATGTCAACTCGTACTATAGAAAATGACAGAGATAGAAAAATGACTATCATGTTAACTACATTTATTCCATGTGGAGCTAAGATTCCAATAATAGCTTTATTTGCAGGAGCACTGTTTGGAGGGGCCTCATGGGTAGCACCATCAATGTATTTCTTAGGAATTGTAATGATAATTGTTTGTGGAATTATATTAAAAAGAACTTCTTTATTTGTTGGAGAACCATCTCCATTTGTTATGGAACTACCTCAATATCATGTTCCTAGTGCAAAAGGAGTTTTAATTCATATGTGGGATAGAGGAAAAGCATTTATAATCAAAGCAGGTACAATTATCTTTGTTGCTTGTGGAGTAATATGGTTCTTACAATCATTTAACTGGTCACTACAAATGGTAGATGCAGGAGATAGTATATTGGCTAGTCTAGGAAATATAGTTGCACCAATATTTGCACCTCTTGGATTTGGAAACTGGCAATCATCAGTAGCAACAGTTACAGGTCTAGTAGCAAAAGAGAATGTAGTTGGAACATTTGGCGTTTTATTTGGTATATCAGATGCAACAGAACAAGACCCAACACTTCTTGGTTCAGTTGCAAGTATGTTTACAGTAGTCAGTGCATTTTCATTTATGGCATTTAACATGCTTTGTGCACCTTGTTTTGCAGCTATTGGTGCTATAAAAAGAGAAATGGGTTCATGGAAATGGACATGGATTACATTAGGGTTCCAAACTTTAACAGCTTATATAGTTGCTCTTCTTATCAATCAAGTTGGAAGTGTACTTTTAGGAACTGGTGGAAGTATTGCTGGGGCAATAATATCTATAGTTATAGCAATAGCTGTAGTATTTGGGGTTTTAACTTATTCAAATCGAACAATAAAAAAAGATAAAATTGGTAATTTGAGCTATATGAAAAATTAGTTCATATAAATAAGGAGTGATGATTATGGCTACATTTATTATAGCAGCTATTGTGGTAGTATTAATGGCATTGGCTGTGATGCATATGGTTAATAACAAGAAAAAGAATGGCAGTAGTTGTGGATGTGGTTGTTCTGGATGCTCAAGTAGTAAGAGTTGCCATGATACTAAAAGATAGATAAAATAAGAGTCTGATAATAAAGTAAGTTAAACTTTTTATCAGGCTCTTATTTTTTATATAAATAATAAATTTCATATTTGAAGTCAATTAGACTATATTATATTTTTACTGTATAATTATAGACAAATATATGATTAGGAGGGATTATTGCTAAATACAGCAATATAAATGTTTATTATGTTTAAATTTGATGTAACAAATGAACTTATGTGTATAGCAAGAGGAAGTGGTAAATTTTTTGCTAAAAAAGGTGCTATGGTAGCATTTAAAGGAAATTTTAACTTTGAAAAATTAATATTAGGCCCAAATAATGGTGGTGGTTTAGGTAGAGCATTGCTAGGACATGTTCAAAGGTCATTGACAGGAGAACAAATGCCAATAATGGTTGTTGAAGGTGAAGGTGAAATTTACCTAGCACAAAATGCTTATCATGTAGATGTAATATCAATTGACCCAGGTGACTCGATTTGTGTTGAGAGTGAAAACTTATTAGCATTTTCAGAACAACTAGATTATAGTGTAAAATTAATTGGTTCAGGAGTAATATCTCAAAAAGGACTTTTTACTACACATTTAATAAATAAAACAAGTCAAAATCAAGATATTGCCATAATAACAGATGGGAACCCTCTAATACTTGAAGGGCCTTGTTGTGTCGACCCAGATGCGTTAGTAGCATGGACTGGAAGGGAACCATATCCTAAAGTAGCAAAACTATCATGGAAAACTTTTGTTGGTCAGACTTCAGGGGAATCTTATCATATGGAGTTTGTTGAGCATGGTCAAATTGTTATTATACAACCATCTGAAAGATTGTCTAGCTTGAATACAGATGCAACACCTTCTGACAGAATGAGGTCAGGTGGAGTAAGAATTGGCATAGATTAATTTTTATAGTGAATTTTAATTGTAGCTTAAAATATATTTAAAGAATAAAAAGGGTAGCAGGGGTAGGTATATTAAAAAGGAGTATTAGATGCTGGAGAGAATTCATAGAAAGTTTAAAGGATATTACATTTTCTTACTAATCTTAATTTTATGGAAAATTGTATGTGTTTTAGGTATATGGAGTAGCTATATTTTGCCTCCGCCTGAAAGAGTTTTGGAAACTTTTATAAAAATGATAAATGATGGTTCTATTTTTTTAAATGTTTATGCTAGTGTGAAGAGGATATTTATAGGTTTTTTAATAAGTTCATTGATAGCAATACCACTTGGAATCGTGTTTGGTGTAAATAAAAAAATGTATGAATATTTCAAGCCATTATTTGAATTTATGAGAAGTACACCTCCACTAGCCTTAATACCTATGCTGATTTTATGGTTTGGTATAGGTGAAGAGTCTAAAATTATAATTATAGTTTTAGCATCGTTTTTTCCAATATTTTTAAATACACTAAAAGGGATAAAAAATTGTGACAGTAAATTAATTGAAGTAGGCAAGTCTTTTAATTTATCTAAGAAAAGAATTTTTTGCAAAATAATAATTCCTAATTCTATGTTAGATATTGTTGTTGGACTTAGTTTAGGTCTTGGGTATAGCTTTAGAGCTATAATTGGTGCAGAACTTATTGCGGCTTCTTCAGGTTTAGGATACTTGATTTCTGACGGTAAGGATATGTCAAGAACTGATATTGTACTGGTTGGAATTTTTGTTATTGGTTTTTTAGGTATACTTTCAGATTATCTATTTTCAATGGCAATAGCAAAATTTAGTAAAGGGAAGCAGGTTGATTTAAATGGTTAGAAATGGATTTTTATTAGAGAATATACATAAAAAGTATTTAGTTGATAATAAAGAACATTTAGTGCTTGATGATATATCATTAAGTATATCTAGCGAAGAAATAACGGTTATACTAGGGGAAAGTGGCTGTGGGAAGACAACCTTGCTTAGAATTTTAGCAGGTCTTGAAAGTACTACTAGTGGAAATGTATATTTTTTTAATAATGATAAAAAGTGTATCCCAAAAGTAGGAGTTGTTTTTCAAGAAAGTAGACTAATGCCATGGCTAAATGTAAGTGAAAATATACTTTTACATACTGAAAAAAATAATAGAAATAAAGTTGATTTAGATAGATATTTAAAGATGATGAAACTTGAAAAGTTTAAGAACTCATATCCAAATGAGTTATCAGGAGGAATGGCTCACAGGGTAAGTATTGCAAGAGCTCTTTCTTTTAACCCAGATATTCTATTGATGGATGAGCCATTTGCAGCATTAGATTATTTTACAAGAAGAAAAATGCAAAAAGAAGTAGTAAATATCCATAAAAATACTAAAAAAGGGGTAGTATTTGTAACTCATAATATAGAAGAAGCTATGGAAATAGCAAAGAAAATAATTGTTTTTAGTAAAAATAAAGGGATTAAACAATTTAGTGTCGAAGATGAATATAATAGAGATTTAACTAAAAGCTATTATATAAGCTTAAAAAAAGAAATATTAAGGGAATTGGGGGAGTTTTAAGTGATTAAGAGAAACAAAAAAATTTTAGCAGTAATGACATCTTTAGTAATGGTATTGGTTGGGACTGTGGGATGTTCAACCAAAGAAGAGGGTAATAAAGATGTTCCTACAAAAAAAGAGACTAGTTTACCTAAGGAAATAAATTTAACCTATGTGAAGTCTCCACTTAACGTTCCAAGTATACTGGAAAAGAAAGATGATTCATTTGGTAAGGAATTTAAAAAGGATAATATAAAAGTTAATTTTCATGAACTAACAACAGGCCCAGAACAAACTCAGGCACTAGCTGCTGGAGAATTAGACTTTTTACATGCATTAGGTGGAACATCTGCTATAATAGCAGCATCTAATGGAGTTGGACTTAAAGTTACAAATATCTATAGTAGATCACCAAAAGGATATATGCTTATAACTAACAATGAAAATATCAAATCTATAAAAGATTTAAAAGGTAAGAAAATTGTAGGTCCAAAAGGGACTATACTTCATCAATTATTGATTGCTGCACTTGCTAAGGAAGGTTATACGATAGATGATGTTGAATATGTAAACATGGATATTCCTAGTGCTGCCTCTGCATTAGAAAGTAAAAGTGCAGATGTTGCAATGCTTGCAGGGCCAGTGGCTTTAAAAACAATAAATGCAGGTAGCAAAATGATAGTAAATGGAGAAGGTTTAGTTAGTGGAATAATAGTTACTGCAGTAAGTGATGATTTTGCTCAAAAATATCCTGAATTAGTAAAAAGATTTATGAAAGTTCATGAAGAGACTTTAAAATATATGGATGAGAATAAAGGTAAGGTAATGGAAGAGGTATCAAAAGAAGTTGGTTTAACTTTAGATGAAACAAAGGAAATGTATTCTTGGTATGATTTTAGTTCTAAGATAACAGATAAGGACATAAAAGAGTTAGAGGACACACAAGAATTCTTGATGTCTAATGGAATGCAAGAAAAGAAAATAAATATTAAAGATATGTTATATAACTAAAATTAGTATATTAAGAAATTAGCATATTAAAATAGAAAATACATCCTTAAGTTATTGTGATAATAACATGATAAAAAAGGATGTATTTTTATTTTTAATTATTTTATAGAATAAAATCTAATTAGAAACAGCTTACTATTTTATCTACACTTATGTAGTCAAGTAATTTTCTCATTTTTTTACGATGAAGCAAGAACTTAGAATATGTGTCTTCTGATTGTTTTGGATCACCATAAACTTTCCAATACCTAATCATAGAAACTTCATAGTTACTATATCCCATAAATCCAATTACATCTTTAAGGGGATATCCTAAAAAAATACCTATTTCATCAGGAAAAGTATCAGTTTTAAGCTTTTCAACTAGATGCTCTAAATAAGCATTTACATTAGTATTTTGTTTGTATCCTAAAAACTTCAAGAAATTTACTGTTTTTTTACATTTTAATCTTTCTGACAATGCTGTTTTATTTACAAATAAAATTTTTAATCCTTTTTTTTCTTTATCAATAACTATAAAATCTATTCTTTTACAATTATATAGATATTTGTAAATATCATTAATTTTTTCCTCTCTATTTACATCAGTAAATGAAATATTTATTATTTCAGCAGGTTTAGAGCCTAAAAAAACTGGACCTAAAACTTCTAAAAGCCATTTTATATATGATGATTCAATTTTATTCTTACAACAAAATTGTGAATTGCAACAATGCATAAAAGATAACCTCCTTCAAATGAAAATTAATATCAATTAATTAAATTATACTATGAATGATAATCAATATCAATAATAAAATTATATTTTTTTTATTAATTACTTATCTATTATAATTTCCCAAAAAATAAATTATAAATTGTTTAATTTTAGTAAATAAAAAATAAAAATATAGAAATACTAAATTGAGAAAGAACTTTATTAAAACTTTTTGTAATATAAAACATCTAGGAGGATAATAAAAATGAAATTAAAAAGAACTTTATTTGTAGGACTAGCGTTAGTATTAGCTATAGGTATGACTGCTTGTACTAAAAAAACTGAAAAACCAAATGAAAATGCAGGAAAAAATCCAAATGAATCAGTAAACAACAATGAAGGTTATATGAATTATTATTCAACAAGCTATAATGATTATATAGCAGGTTTAAATAGATATTCTATTTATGATACTCCAGAAAGTATAAATAATCAATTTAAAGATAAAGAATATCCAGGAAATGAAAAATATTTAAGTGATGTAAAGGCTGCATACAAAGACAGTAGAGACAAAATACAATCATTTGTAACATCTCTTAAAAAAGATGGTAAAACAGAAGATGCTGAATTAAAGAAAATGAATGATGAATTAATAACTGAAGGTGAAAGATTAGTAAAAGATATAGATGCTAGATTAGAGAAATTAGATAAAGTATCTGATGAAGATATGAAAAAAGGTCAAAATGACTTTATGAAACTAGTTCATGGAACAGAAAATGTTGGAAATGATATAGGTAGTGGTTTTAGAAAAATGATAAAAGACATGAATGATAGATTAGGAATAACAGGAAATAATAAAAAATAGTAGAATAACCTGCCAATATCAACAATAAAAATTATTTTATAAAGCGCTGTAAAGCCACACGAACACTATGTTTGTGTGGCTTTATGTGTTTCTATTTTAGTTGCTTAAAAATTCCGTTTTACGCCTATTTGATTTCAATATTCAATGATGGCTTATAAAAACAGTAAAAAAATATAAAACGAGAAATTTTCAGGTATAGTATCTAATCGAATTTTTAGCCTTGTTTTGTTGCCACATACAGGATAGCGTATCTACTCTATTTTTATAATGCTTTACTTTATTTCGATAAATAATTTAGAACACGATTATTAAAATCTTTTGCTTCCTCATACGCAGCATGTCCAAGACCTTTATATATAAATAATTCGCTGTCCTTAATTTTATCAGTTAATTCAACAGAAGAAGTTACACCAACTATCTTATCGTTATCGCCCCCAATTATCAAAGTGGGACATATAATATTATTCAACTCCATATATGCATCATGCTGAATACAAGAGGATGCTTGTATGAGAAACCGTCTAAAATCTTTAGGTTTACCGATTTTCCCAAGCAAAGGGTAAAGAAAACGATATTTTTTTAGATAATTCTCTGAATAAGAATTTTCTGATATGTCAATCATTAGATACTTATATTTTTCTTGCTCTGCCAATGTAATCCAATTCCCAACAACTTCTTGTATGTTTTTATTCTGCTTTGATAGCGTAACTGCCAGTACGAGTTTCTCAATTAAATCGGGATAATCAATAGCAAGGTATTGTGCTATCATTCCACCTTGAGAAATACCTAAAACTTTAGCTTTAGTGATACCAAGTATTTTCATGGCTTTCGCTTGGTCTTTAGCCATATCTCGTGTAGAATAACCTTCTTTTAAATGGTTTTTTCTGCTAAAAACATATACTTTATAGTCTTTGGCGTACATGCGATATGCGATAGCCATTGTAATAGCCATTCTTTTGACTGTGGTTAATCCATCGCCTAGTCCAGGAAGCATGATTAATATTTTCACAAATATTTACTTCGCATTTTAAAATAGTTCGTTTTTATTTTTTACTCCAAGTTCTTTGCAAATAAGTTCTTTATATGCTTCTACTTTTGCTGGAAAATCACTAACATTCTACTCGAAGAAATCCACATCCAAATAGAAATTAGATAGAACAAGTATCAGTTTTGTCAAAATAATTGAAAGAGTAGTATCTTGATATCCATTTTCTAAACTGATATGAGGTTTTATGAACTTTGTTTTCAATTCAGAATAATAAAAAATAAAAATTTCAAATAAATTTATTGACAAATATTATTAATAAATATATTATATATAACATAGCAAGAAATGATAATCGAATTAAATTAAATAACGTCTTATCAAGAGTGGTGGAGGGACTGGCCCTTTGAAACCCGGCAACCAGTATATTTTATATACATTGGTGCTAAATCCTGCAACTAATATAGTTGATAGATGAGTATAAATAGCTTTCTAAGCCTGAGTTTATACTCAGGCTTTTATTTTGTTAGATACAAATTTAAAATACATAAATAAAAATAAACATACAAATTGAGCAGAATATGTGGGGAGGAAATTTTATGATTAGCATAAAAAATGTTAATAAGTATTATGGAAAGACTCAAGTACTTAAAGATGTAAGTATTGAGATAGAATCTGGAGAAATTTTTGGAATAATAGGTCATAGTGGTGCTGGAAAATCAACACTACTTAGATGTATAAATGGGCTAGAAGAATATCAAGAAGGTAGTGTGCTTGTATCTAATAAGGAAGTAAAGTCATTAAATGAAAAGCAAATGAGGGATTTAAGAAAAGAGTTAGGTATGATTTTTCAACACTTTTCATTACTTGAAAGAAAAACAGTGTTTGATAATGTAGCATTACCTTTAGAGTGCTTTGGATATACAAAGGCAGAAATAAAAAAAAGAGTTTTAGAGTTACTAGAAGTGGTTGGTATATCTGAAAAGAAAAATGATAAACCAAGAAACTTAAGTGGTGGTCAAAAACAGAGAGTTGCAATTGCTAGGGCTTTAGCACTAAACCCACAAGTACTTCTTTGTGATGAAGCAACTTCAGCACTAGACCCAAATACTACAAAATCAATTCTTTCATTACTTGAAGATATAAACAAAAACCTAGGAATAACAATAATAGTTGTAACTCATCAAATGGAAGTTATAAAACAAATTTGTGGAAGAGTGGCAATAATGGAAAATGGAGAGGTATTAGAAATAGGAGATACAGAAGAAATTTTCTTGAGAAATACTAAAGGACTTAGAAAATTAATAGGTGAAGAAAGTATAATTTTACCAAAAGGAACAAATATAAAAATACTATTCCCTAAAGACATTTCTAATGAAGCTATTATTACAACAATGGCAAGAGAGTTAAACATAGATGTATCTATAATATTTGGGAAATTAGAACAATTTAAAGAAGATATTTTAGGTTCACTTATTATAAATGTTTCAGATAAAAGTGGAGATAAAGTAAAACAGTATCTTACAGATAAGGACATAAGATGGGAGGAAATGATAAATGAATAGTCTAATTGATTTTTTAACAACACTATTTCCAAATGCATTACTACAAACTTTATATATGGTCATAGTACCAACTGTAGTGGCAACAATATTAGGATTTATACTAGCAATTATATTAGTAGTGACAAAACCAGATGGATTAAAACCAAATAGTACGATTAATAGTGCACTAGGATTTATAGTAAACATATTTAGAAGTTTCCCATTTATGATACTTATAGTTGCAATGATTCCAATAACAAGATTAATTGTTGGAACAAGTATAGGAGAAACTGCTGCAATAGTACCAATAACTATTGGTGCAGCACCATTTATCGCTAGGATTATAGAAAGTTCATTAAACGAAGTTGATAAGGGACTAATAGAGGCTGCCAAATCTTTTGGAGCTACAAAAAAACAAATAGTATTTAAAGTTATGATAAAAGAAGCAATGCCTTCAATAGTATCTGGAATTACATTATCAGTAATTTCTATACTTGGCTATACAGCTATGGCAGGTGCAGTAGGAGCTGGTGGACTAGGTAATATAGCTCTTATTTACGGATACCAAAGATTTGACACAGCAGTAATGGTTTATACAGTAATAGCACTTGTAATACTAGTTCAAATAATACAAGGTTTAGGAAATCTAGCTTATAAGAAACTAAAATAATTTAATCAATAAAACATTTTTAAAGGGGGAGTAAAAAATGAAATTAAAAAAATTATTATCAGTAGCATTAGTGTCAGCAATAGCAATATCAGCAGTAGGATGTTCAAACAAAGAGGATAAAAAAATATTAGTAGGGGCATCATCAAATCCACATGCAAAAATATTGGAAGTTGCAAAACCTTTATTAAAAGAAAAAGGATATGATTTAGAAGTAAAGATATTTGATGATTATGTGCTTCCAAATACAGCTTTAGATGAAGGTTCTTTGGATGCTAACTTCTTTCAACATATTCCATTTTTAGAGGAGACTGTGAAGGAAAAGGAATATAAACTTACTTATACATCTAAAGTTCATATAGAGCCAATGGGATTCTATTCAGAAAAAGTTAAATCATTAGATGAAGTAAAAGATGGAGCAGTTATAGCTGTACCAAATGATGCGACTAATGGAGCTAGAGCACTTAAATTATTAGCAAAGCATAAATTAATAGAAGTAAAGGATGGCGAACTTATAACTAAAAAAGATATAACTAAAAATCCTAAAAATATACAAATAAAAGAAATGAATGCAGAACAATTACCAACAGTATTAAAAGATGTTGATGGAGCAGTAATAAATTCTAACTATGCTTTAACAGCGAATTTAAATCCTACTAAAGATGCAATAGTAATAGAATCAAGCGATTCTCCATATGTAAATATAATTGCTTGTAGAGAAGATAATAAAGATAGCGATAAGATTAAAGCTTTATCAGAGGCTATGAATAGTAAAGAAGTTAAAAAGTTTATACAAGATGAATATAAAGGAAGTATAGTTCCAGCTTTTTAAATTAAATATACAAAATCTATAAAATGAGTAAAATTTTAAAAACTTTACTCATTTTTTTTTATAACTAGAAAGTGACAAATTTTTTGGGAGAATTGTGGTAACATATTTATAGATAAAACTATATAAAAATGAAGAAGTGGTGGAGAATATGGAATCTAAAGGAACTTTAAGGAAGAATAAGGGCTATATATTGGCTAATGGGTTATTTTTAATTATTGCACTTTTGAATATAAATTTGTATACAGTTTCCATAAATATGTATAGAATAATTTTACTTTGGATATTTGGATATTCTATAGTTTATATAACTAGTTTTGAAAAAGATGAATTTATAAACATACTAAAATTAGGATGCCTTGTATTAGTTTTTGTGGGGATTTTAGGCATAGCAGAATTAGAGATTCAAAAATTCCAAGTTATGATACTCAATTTAAGTATAATTAATATATCTACATTTATATACTTAACAATTTCTAAAATAAAAAAGCTGAGAATAAGTCATTTGTTGATTTTCAACAGTACTTTTGTAATAGTAGATTATCTTCTAAGAAGTATTTTTAATAACTTTTATTTGAATATGATTATTATGGCAATTAATGTTGTCATGTCTTTGTTCAATTTATTGTTTGTATTAAACAAAACTAATAGTGAAACTGAACATTATAGCTTAATAAAAAATTTATCATACTTTGCTTTATTTGCAACTATTATAGGTTTTATAACAACTTGTCAAATTAGTATAGTAGATACAGATAGATTAATAGGAGTAGTGTATTTATTGTTATGTAATTATACTTACTATGTGTATGTATACAGTCTAATTAATAGAGTGGTATATCCATATTATGAATTAAATTCAATAAATAAGAAATTAAGTAAAAAGTCAGAACAATTAAGTAAGATAAATCTAGCAATAGAAAAGGACATGACTATACAGAAAACATTAAAAAATTACATAGATGAAAGAAAAGAGTTATTAAGACAAGCACTTGATACTATACCAAATGTATGGATAATAACAGATTATGATTTTAATATAAGTTATACAAATAATGCATTTAAAGATGAATTTTCAAAGGACATGAAAAACTTTTATCACATATTAAATTTTATAAAGGAAGATGAGCATGTAGCTGAAAAGCTAAAGAAATTTGATACGGATATAAGTATAATTGATAAACAAGTAGAGTTGAATAATAAAATATATTTGTTAAGTTTAAGTAATAATGAAGAAGAAAGTAATTATTTAATAAGCTTAAATAATATTACAAATGAAATAAAAATGGATAAAGAGATAAGGGCTATAAATAAAGATTATGAAAATATAATATTAAATATACCATCTCCTATACTTGTAAGAAGTGCAGAAGGTGGTATAAAGAAGAATAAAGTAATAAGCATAAATAAAAAATATGAAAAGAGTTTTAAATGTACACCAAAAGAGCTAGTTAATATGACATTAGAAAAATATTTTGAAACCTTTAACGTAGATTTTTTTGATAATAGAGAGTTTAAAAGATTAAATCTAACAAAAGAAAAGAAAGCTGAAATAGTAAGTTATAATGATACAGCAAATTGTATAATTAATTTTGTAATGTCTGATTCAGAGGGCGAAGAACATGTTGAAGAAGTAAGAGTTGGAGATTATTGGTCAAATAATAAATTATTTAAGTTACTTACATTTAGAGATATAACTAAAGAAATAAATATACTTAGAACAGTAAATGAACAAAAAATAATATATGAAAAATTATTAGATGCTATACCAGAGGCTATTTTTCTTGAAGATTTAAGTACATCAAGAGTACTCTATACGAATAGAGCTTTTAGAGAATTATTTGGAATATCAAGTGATGTACTGGGCGTAACAACACAAAAATATAGAAATATCTTAGTAAAAAAATACATAAACAATTTAAATATAGGTGAAAGAGAAAAAAGTATTCATATAGTAAATGAAAACAATCATATTAAAGAAGTAAAGATGATATCAAGAACCTTATACTTTGGGCAGAAGAGAAGTAGAGTGAGAATAATTAAAGATTTAAGTGTACAAAGAGAGTCTGAGAGACTTAAAAAAGCATTAATAAAACAAAGACAGTATGACCAGATGAAGATGGAGTTCTATGCTAATATATCTCATGAACTTAAGACCCCTTTAAATAATATCTATAGTTCAGTTCAGCTTATCGAGAATCTTTATAAAAAAGGAAAGATAATTGACTGTCAAGATATATTAAGAGAACACATAAAAATAACTAAACAAAACATGTTTAGATTATTAAGATTAATAGATAATATAATAAATATTTCTCAAGTTAAATCAGAAATATATAAGATTAAAGCGGTTAACTTTGATATTATCGATATAACAGAAAGAATAGTTACATCCATTAGCAGTTATGCAAAATCTAAGGGAATAGACTTAGTTTTTGATACAAATGAAGAAACCATGAGAGTAGGACTTGACCCAGAATCTATAGAGAGGATAATATTGAATATATTATCAAATGCTATAAAGTTTACTTTAGAAGGTGGAGAAATACTTGTAGGAATATATAAAGAGGGTGAAAATGTAGAAATACTTATAAAAGATACTGGAATAGGTATAGAAAAGGAAAAATTAAATGACATATTTAATAGATTTAAACAAATTGAAAATAGTGGTATATCAAATGAATTCGGAAGTGGAATAGGATTATGTCTTGCAAAATCGTTAATTGAAATTCAAAATGGAGAAATTTATATAGATAGTAAATTAGGAGAAGGAACAAAGGTAAAAATAATATTCCCAATTAAAGAAGTAGTTGAAGAAGTCTATGATAAATCAAATTACAACGATAATATTGAAAAATTCGAGATAGAATTTTTTGATATATATAAGTAGTAAATATTGAAATCCATTATTTTATATATTAATATACAATTAAAAGCAGACTAATTTTACTTATGATTTTAGCTGTATTTAACTGACTATAAATAAACTTTATGAGGTGAAATTTTGGAAAAGGATTTTTTTAGGAAAAATGGAATTGATTTAGCTAAATCTATATTAGGTAAATATTTAATAAGAAAATATGAAAATAAAACAATTGTTACCAAGATAGTAGAGACAGAGGCATACATGGGTATAAATGACAAAGGCGCACATGTATATGGTGATAAAAGAACTGAGAGAACTAAGCCTCTCTATTTAGATGGTGGACATATATATGTTTATTTAATTTATGGTATGTACAATTGTCTAAATCTATCAGCAAATATAGAAAATGTACCAGAGTGTGTGTTAATAAGAGGTGTCGAACCAATAACTTCTTTAAATGAGATATCTGTAAATAGATATAATAAACTGTATGATAATTTGAGTAAGTATCAAATAAAAAATATTACTAATGGACCAGGAAAACTTTGTAAGGCTTTAAAAATAGATAGAAGCTTAAATAGTAAGAGTATAATGGGCGAAGAATTGTATATAAGTGACTTTTATTATGACAATGAAGGAAAAAAAGTATTTAGTGAAGATAAATTGGATATAAAAACTAGTAAACGTATAAATATAGACTATGCAGAAGAAGCAAAAGATTTTTTATGGCGTTTTTATATAGAATAGGTACTGATATCAATAAGATATATATTTATAAAAATTATTTTTTATAAATATATATCTTATTTTTTATAGAATTTTTATTTTAGTATAAATAAATTTATAAAGCAGGAGATGTATTTTCAGTAGATTTTTATAATTATTTTTAATTGTTTTGTTTATACAAACAAAGATATATTTCAACAAAATAAGTATGATAATATTATACTATAAAATAAATGAATATTAACTTTTGGACGCATTTTATTAAGAATAGTCGTGTTTATATATAAAGTTAGTTTATTTTATATTAAACAGATTATTTATTACAACAAATAATTATTTATAAAAAATAGAAAAATTTTGACAAAAAAAGAAAGTATCTTTAGAATAGAGATATATTTAAAATCGTATGATTGAGGTTATAAGGTGATTTCATATGGTTTATTATGAAAATTATTGTTAGACAGAAAATTTAAAAATGGAATTTAAAAAGATGATAAATATTTTGATAACGATTGTTAAATTAGGAAATAACAAGTCTGTATCTGTATAAATATTAGAAAAATATGTATAGTTTTAGACTGTAAAATATAAGATATTGTAGAAATAAAAAAAGGCATTGAATAGATACTATTAAATTGTAAAATTATGTTATAATTATTGTAAAGGATGTAAAAATCTGTAGAAATAGCAATGTAATAAGCTTGATTTTTAATAGTTAAATTCAAATAAACTATATAATGCAATATACATAAATTAAAGATAGTAATCTGATAAAAATTATACTAATAGGATTTATATATTATGAACTATATAAATAATAAAGTAAATTATAGGAATAACTTAAGTTTTATAATATAGTTTTATAATATAAAAAAAGTCATTATAATCAGATATATTAAAAAATAGAAAAATGATTAATAAATTTTATTAAATTAGGTAGAGAGATATATATAATAAATTATAAATAATGATAAATGTGTAGACAAAAGAAAGTGAATAAATTATATTTATACTAATAAAGTTTTTTTGAGGTGAAATATTATAGATATAATAGCCTATATTTATATTCTTATATTTATATTATGAAAAAATTAAAATTATTTAGGGGTGATGGTTTTGAATAAGGACATAGGAGCAAAAATAAAGCAACTTAGAACTCAAAAACAAATGACACTGAAAGATATGAGTGAGAAAACAAACTTATCAATTGGATTTTTGTCACAGCTTGAAAGAGGATTAACAAGTGTGGCAACAGATTCATTAGGTAAAATAGCAAATGTATTGGATGTAGATTTAACTTACTTTTTTATGAAACCAAAGGAGCATAAGAGACCTGTATTAAGAAGTTATGAAAAAGAAGTTTTTGATGTAGAAAATTCAACATTTATACATTATCATTTATCATCTAATTTAAAAGAAAAAACTATGTTACCAAGATTAATTGAAATTCTTCCAAGTAAAAGTAGTGAAGAAATTTGTTGCTATGTACATAGTGGTGAAGAATTTGTATATGTTTTAGAGGGCACTCTTACAGTGTTTTTGGGTGACGAGCAAATTGAAATGTATCCAGGTGATACAATACACTACAATAGTGAAAAGAACAATCACAATTGGGTTAACTATACTAATAAGATGGTAAGAATTTTAGTGGTAAGTATACCAAATCCATTTGAAAATTCTGATACAGTTAAAGAAGCTTAAAGTTTAGTTATTACTTATTTAAGGAGGAGTATTACAGTGAAAAGAATTGGATTTATAGGTGCAGGGAATATGGCCAGTGCTATGATAGGTGGTATAGTAAATTCAAAATTAGTTGAACCTAATATGGTAACAGCATCAGCATATACTCAAGGAACTCTTGATAGAATACATGCAAATTTTGGTATAAATACTACAAAAGATTCAAAAGAGGTTACTAGAAATTCTGATATAGTAATTGTAGCTGTTAAGCCAGACATATATGATGATATTTTAGAAGAGATAAAAGATTTTGTAGATGATAGTAAGATTATAGTTACAATAGCAGCAGGAAAATCTATAAAAGATATAGAGGCAATTATAGGTGAAAATAAAAAAATAGTTAGAACTATGCCTAATACTCCTGCACTTGTAAATGAGGCTATGTCTTCAATATCTATAAATAAAAATATAAAAGATGAAGATTTAGAAGCAGTGGTAGAAGTATTTAGTTCTTTTGGAAACACTGAAGTCGTACCAGAATATCTTATAGAAGCAGTGATTGGAGCGAGTGGTTCTGCACCAGCCTATGTGTTTTTGTTTATAGAAGCTATTGCAGATGCAGCAGTAATTGCAGGAATGCCAAGACAACAAGCATATAAATTTGCAGCACAAGCAGTTATGGGTTCTGCAAAAATGGTACTTGAAACAGGAAAACATCCTGGTGAACTAAAAGATATGGTATGCTCACCTGGAGGGACTACTATAGAAGCAGTTAAAGTCCTTGAAGAGGAAGGTTTTAGAGCCTCTGTTATAAAAGCTATATGTGCATGTATAGAAAAATCTCAAAAAATGAGCAAGTAATAAGAATTTATTTGAGATAAAAAGAATTGCCTTTTATAGAAAATTTCTATATTAGGCAATTCTTTTATTTACTTAATTTTTAAAATAAACCTGAAAGCCAATTCTTTATTTTTTCAAAGAAACCAACTGAGTCATTAGTATTGGATTGATTTTCAGAATTATTAGTTGTGTTATTTTCACTTGATTGAGTGTTATCATTATTCTCGCTATTATTTTCTGAGTTATCCGTATTATTAGAGTTAGTACTATCTTCTGAGTTATCTGTATTATTAGAGTTAGTATTATCTTGTGGATTTATTTGAACACCTTCTGTAGAGTTTATCACAGCATTTGAGCCAAGAGACTCATCATTAGTGTTATTTAAGATTCCCAAATCTTTTTTATCTCCTCCTGAGAATAAACCAGAGAACCAATCTCCTATTCCACTAAACCATCCACCTATAGTATCTAGTATTCCAGAACCTTTAACACTATCACCTAATTTTTTTAGTTGTTCATTTACATTGTCTGATACATTATCCAATGTATTTTTCATATTATTGTAATCATAATCTTGGTCAGCTATTTTTTTCATTACACCTTGAATTTGTTCTTTTTGTTCTGGTGTAATAGTAATATTGTAATTGTTTACAACATTATTTATCGTATTAGCTATTTGATTAGTATCCTTTGTACCATTTTTTACAATTTCTGTTTTAATATCATTCATCACACCAGTTGCTTTTTCTTGACCTATATCATCTCCTAAATCACCTGTAACCACTAACTCTTCAGAAGCAATTTCCTTTTTTGTTTCGTCAAGTTTTTTTCCTGATGCATCTTCAAATGCTTTCATAATTCCTGTCAATGCACCAGTACCACTTACAGGATATGGAGCAGCAGCAATAACATTTGCATTTTCAAGACCAGCTGTTGTAAGTGTTGAAGCAATCATTGAGCTAGTTACCCAAGTTAAATTTGCTGTTTTAACATTAATTCCATTGCCATTTGTTGTAGGCTCAACATAAGAGCAAGAAATAGTAACTTTACCAAGTTGGCTCTCTGTTGCAACACCTTGTAAATATTGTCTTTCTTCTGCATTTGTTACATCTAAAACTAAGACTTGGTCTTTTTTAACTCCAAAATAATTAAGCATTTGTTGTTTTTGAGATTCTGATAAGTTAGCTCCAAGTGTAACAACATTTGTTCCATCTGCATAAGCAAGGTTTAAACTTCCAAACACAAGCATAGTAGATATAATAATAGAGCTAATTTGTTTTTTAAACTTCATAATAATCCTCCTAGATTTAACATACATTACATTTTCAATATACATTTTTATCAATATACTGAATAAAAATATGTGCTACATTTCTATTATACTAAATATAAACTATTTTTTAAATCAATGCGATTACAAGTTTGTAATAAAAAAGGTAATATAAGGTAAATAATAAAAAAATAATTTTTATAAGAGATTGAAAAAACAATTAATGTAGTATACTATAATATAGAAATGATTATGATAATGTTATAGAATCGGAAGGAGAAAAAATAAATGTCAAAAGAATTAGTAAAAGACAGAGTAATAAAATATTTAATAGAAGATTTATTGGTACCTCAGGACATGATTGATACAAATGTTGAATTAGCAGAATTTGAAGAAGGTGCAGAGGGAACTTTAGATATTATTGTAAATGTTAAAGATGATGAGGATTATTACGCTCCAGTAATGATAGTGCAGTGTTTAGATGAAGATGTAGAATTAGAAGGGGAAGTTTTACAAAAACAAATAGAATTTTTAGAAGAAGTAGATAACATAACTATGTCAGGTAGATTGGTTTTAACTAATGGTGATGCTATGATGTATGCTGATTGGAGAGGCGAAGAATATGATACTGAGGCAGCACTTCCAACTTATGATATAATGGTAAAAGAGTTTAATGAGATGGAACAACAAGTTAAAGATTCAGAAGAAGAACATCATCATCACGATGAAAATTGTGGATGTGGATGCAATCATCATGAAAAGTAAATAACAAGCATATATATTAAAAAAGACTGTTTAATCAACAGTCTTTTTTTAGACATATATCAATCTAAAAACTTAGGATATAACAATATATAATAAAATAAATTATATATATAAGGAGGATATTAGGGTTAGAGGTAGAATAATATTATAGGTATAGTTTTTATAACTTTGTATACATAATATACAAAACAACTTATTTGAAGAAGGGGATATTATGTAGTTGTAGATTATGTAGTTTTAAATTATTTATTTTTGTTTTAGCAAATTCTATGAATAGAAGGGGTTTGATTATGGATACTAAAAAAGAAAATAATTATGAAAATTATATTTGTGTGGGTTCATCAAATGTATCAAATGCGATGAAAATGTATTTAAAGGAAATTGAGGAATACAAAATGTTGTCAGCAGGAGAAGAGGTAGAGCTGGCAAAGGAAATAATCAACTCATCTTCAGTAGCAAAGGAAAAGTTTATAAATTCAAATTATAGGTTGGTAGTGAGCATAGCAAAAAGATATAAAAGAGATAGTATTGATATGCTAGACTTAATTCAAGCGGGAAATATAGGACTCATAAAAGCAGTAGAGAAGTACGATTATAAAAAAGGATACAAATTTAGCACTTATGCTACATGGTGGATAAAACAAAGCATAACAAGATATATTGATGATTGCGAAAATACTATTAGAATACCTATACATCTTCACCAAAGAATAAATTTTGTAAAGAAAAAGAAACAAGAACTTTTAAATGTATTATTAAGAGAACCAACTGTAGATGAGATTGCAGATGCTTGTGGTCTTGAGGTTGAGAAAGTATTGGAATTATTAAAACGAGATAAAAATGTTGTATCTTTGGATACACCATTAAAAGAAGATGAAGATAGTAGTTTAGTTGAATTTATACCATCAGATGCTGATTTTAAAGATGTTGTAATGCATGAAGTGGAACAACATAATTTAAAAGAAAAAATAGAAGAATTACTTACAGGTCTTGGAGAACAAGAACAGCAGGTTTTGAGAATGAGATTTGGCATTGATGATGATGACCCTAAGACATTAGAGCAAATTGGAAAGGTGTTTGGAGTTACTAGAGAAAGAATAAGACAAATAGAAGCTAAAGCAATAAGAAAATTAAGACATCCAAGTAAATTAAAACAATTAAAGCATTTTTATTAATATTTATAAAGCGAATATAAAAGAAAGTAGGAGAAAGATTCTCCTACTTTTGTTTTTTCTTTTGTCATACTTACACATAATCAATAATGGTTTTTCAATAGGAAAATATGAGATTAATAAAATAAAAATTACCTTTACATTACTTTAACTTGCAGAAAAGTTGAGTTTTTATTAGCTTATTGACGACTATTAATAATCATATTGATGTACTTTATTTAAAATGCACTTATATATTTCTGTTAAGTATTCTTCATTGAGGAGAATACTTTTTTGGATTTTCTTTAAATAAATAATTATTTAGTAAAAGTGATTAAAATTTTTCAAAATAGATAAAATATGTTAAAATATAACTTAAAAATGATTATATATTTTCCTTATGTTGAGATTATTAAGTTATAAGAAATGAATAAAATGAAATTTAAAGATATTGCTAATATAAGTGTTTTGTTTTACCTAGATTAGAAAATAATAACTCCATTTCTGTGAATTCAATTAAATTTATTCTATTAGATTTAAATTGCGATTATAGAAAATGTTGTATAAATAAAAAACATAAAAAATAATGTTATTTATGATATATTAAAGAATAAACAACTACTATTATCTTCAGAAAATGTAGGAATAATAGATTAAATTATATATAATAGGCTAGCTTTTACTGAACTAAAAGAAGTGTGTTAGAAGTGGAGTGATGAAATGAGCAAAGTGGCTAAAGCAACTTTTTATTTGATGATAGTTACTGTAATATCTAAGATTCTTGGCATGGGTAGAGAATTAGTTTTATCATCAATTTATGGAACAGGTTTGTATACAGAAAGTTATTTGACAGCTATGAATATACCAAATATTATATTTGCAGCAATAGGAACTGCTATAGTTACTACTTTTATACCAATGTATCAAGACATAAGTAGTAAACAAGGTGAAAAACAAGCAGTAAAATTTTTAAACAATGTCTTAAATATAATAGTTGGTATATGCATAATTGTAGCTATACTGGGTGTGATTTTTTCAAAACAACTTGTGAGTATATTTGCTATAGGATTTGAAGGTGAGAGATTTGAGCTTACTGTAAAATTTACTAAAGTACTTATAACGGGAATAATATTTATAGGTATTACTAGTGTTATGTCAGCATTTTTACAAATAAAAGAAAATTTTATCATAGTTGGATTTGGTAGTATCCCCTATAATATAGTAATAATTATTTCAATAATGATAAGTACCGTGTTTGGACCATATGTACTTCCAGTTGGTGCTGTAGTTGCTATGATAGTTCAGCTACTTTTTTACATGTTTTTTGTTAAAAAAACAGATTACAAATATTCATTTTACTTAGATTTTAAAGATGATAGTCTTATAAAATTGCTGGCATTACTTTCACCAGTGTTTATAGGTGTTGCTGTTAATCAAGTAAACTCATTAGTTGATACAACTTTAGCATCTACATTAGTTAAAGGTAGTATACCAGCACTTACTTATGCAGATAGGTTAAATGGTTTTGTTACAGGGACATTTACAGCCTCAATAGTGTCTGTTATGTACCCAATGCTGTCAAAATTAAGTGCAGAGAATAATCAAAAAAAATTTACTAGTTCAGTTAAATCTAGTGTCAATATGATAATAATTTCTATGATTCCTATTTCAGTTGGGTCTATTGTTTTTGCAAATCCAGTTGTTAGAATTATATTTGAAAGAGGAGCTTTTGATGCTAGAGCAACTCAAATGACAGCAACTGCTTTAGTTTTCTATGCAGTTGGAATGACTGCATTTGGACTTAGAGATATATTAGGTAAAGTTTTTTATTCATTACAAGATACAAAAACACCTATGGTAAATGGTATTATATCTGTTTGTGTAAATATAGTGCTAGATTTAATTTTAATAAAACCTATGGCTCATGGTGGTCTTGCTCTTGCAACTAGTTCATCATCAATTGCATGTATATTGTTACTTTTCATAAATTTAAGAAGGAAAGTAGGTTATTTTGGACAAGATAAGATAATAAAAGCAACCTTAAAATCATTAGTAGCATCAGTTATTATGGGAATTTTATCATATTTTACGTATAAATTTATATTTGGACTTTTAGGCGTAGGTACACTTAACGAGTTAGTATCATTAACCATTTCAGTAATAGTTGGAGGTGGAATTTATACATTACTAATGACCATTTTTAAAGTTGAAGAAGTTGATATGATATTAAATATTGCAAAAAGAAAGTTACACTTAAAAAACTAGTTTAACTATATTAATTATATATTTAGGAGGATTTTATGAAACACATATTAAAAAC
Source organism: Clostridioides sp. ES-S-0001-03 (assembly GCF_020676075.1). NCBI lineage: Bacteria > Bacillati > Bacillota > Clostridia > Peptostreptococcales > Peptostreptococcaceae > Clostridioides > Clostridioides sp. ES-S-0001-03. Next base: position 480,558 of record NZ_JACVWJ010000002.1, read on the forward strand.
AGTAGACCATACTATTTTAAAGGCTACAACGACATGGGAAGATATTAAGATTTTATGTGATGAGGCTATAAACATGAATGTAGCATCAGTTTGTATACCACCATCATATGTAAAAAGAGCAGTAGAATATTTAAATAGTAAAATAAAGGTATGCACAGTAATAGGATTTCCCCTAGGATATCAAACTACTGCAACGAAGGTATTTGAAGCTGAAGATGCAATTAAAAATGGAGCAGATGAAGTTGATATGGTTGTAAATATTTCAGATATTAAAAATGGGGACTATGAGAAGATAGAAAATGAGATAAAAGAAATAAAAGCAATTATTGGAGATAAAATATTAAAAGTTATTATAGAAACATGTTATTTAGAGGAATATGAAAAAGTAAAGATGTGTGAGATAGTAACAGTGTCTGGTGCAGATTTTATAAAGACATCTACTGGAATGGGAACAGGTGGAGCTACTTTAGAAGATATAAAGCTTATGAAAGAGCATGTTGGAGAAACTGTTAAGATAAAGGCTGCTGGAGGTGTTAAATCGATTTCTGATGCAGAAAAATTTATAGAGGCAGGTGCTGAAAGATTAGGTACTAGTTCAATATGTAAAATATTAAAAAATGAAGACATAACAGGTTATTAAAACTATTAATTAATGGATAAAACAATGACAACTAGATATTAGTTTAATTATAAATTTATAGAATAAAAGGCAGAGGGAAATTTCCCTCTGTTTTTTTTATTTAATCTTGACAGAGAAAACTTTATAATATATTATAGTCTTATAGTTAGTTACTTAAGTAATTAACTAACTTAGGAAGGAGGAACCTATGAAATTAATATTAAATAATGAAGAACCCATATTTATTCAGATAGCACGAGCAATTGAAGATGAAATACTATCAGATGGAATAAAAGAAGAAGAGCAGGTTCCATCAACAACTGAACTTTCAAAGCTTTATAAAATTAATCCTGCTACAGTCTTGAAAGGAATAAATACATTAGTTGATAAGAATATTTTATACAAGAAGAGAGGGATAGGAATGTTTGTATCAGAGGGGGCAAGAAGTATAATAAAAGAAGTTAGGAAAGAAAACTTTAAAAATAATTTTATAAAAAATCTACTTCAAGAAGCAGATAAATTAGAAATAAACAGAGAAGAATTAGTTGATATTATAATAAATTTTAAGGGGGAGTAATGTATGAGTAACTCTATTAGGATAAAAAATTTGTCTCATAGCTTCAAAAAACAAAAGATTTTTGATAATGTATCTCTGAATTTTGAAGAAAATAAAATATATGGTTTATTAGGAAAAAATGGTGCTGGGAAAACTACATTATTGAATATAATAGTAAATCAATTAATTCAAAGTGAAGGAGATATAGAAATTTCAGGAAAAAATATAAAAGAAGATTTAAAAGTATTGGAAGATATTTGTATTGTAAGAGAAAAAGAATTTTATAATTCAGACTTTAAGGTAGGTCAGATATTTGAGTTTTCTTCTAGCTTCTATAAAAATTATGATAAGGCATTAGAAGAAAAACTATGTAAATATTTTGATTTAAATATAAAGAAAAAGTATAGACAATTGTCTAGGGGAATGAAGACTATACTTTCAAATATAATAGGAATTTGTTCCAATTCAGCTATTACTATATTTGATGAACCAACAATTGGTCTAGATGCAGTAAACAGGCAAGAATTTTATAATGTAATCTTAGATAATTATATAAAAAATCCAAGAACGATAATAATATCAACTCATTTGATTGATGAAATAGATGATTTATTAGAGCATGTAATAATATTAAATGAAGGTAAGATTATTATAGATGAAGATATTGATACTATAAAACAAAAAGCTCATTATATTACTGGAAGCAGAGAAGAAGTAGAAAAATTAGAAGCAATAAGAAATGTAAAGCCTAAAAAATCATTTGGAAATACAGTTGCCTATTTTTACTATGGTGACTTTAATAAAAACGATGAAAATATACTTAAAAATTCAAATATAGATGTAGGATATATAGGATTACAAGATATGTTTGTAAGTATGACTAAAAAGGAGGTTTTGTAATTGAATGAATTAAGACCATATATGAAATTTTTTAATAAAAATACAAAAACGTATATAATTTTATTTTTGGTAATAGGTGTTTTTTTAAATGTTTTACCACTTATTATTGTAAATTTTGCTAATTTACCTAAAGAAGACTTATCTTCATTTACAACTCCACTTTTAAACTATATAAGTATACTAATATTTGTATATGGAATATCTATAGTAAATAAAGATTTTTCAGGTGCTTTAAGTATAAGGGCAGATAGAAAGAATTGTATAAAAGCTATTATACTAACTTTAATTATTTTAGCCTTTGTTCTTTCTATTGTAAGTATAGTTTTGATATTTTTATCAAAGTTATCTATTGAGCTTATAACTGGTTATAAGGTAGATATGTTAGCTTTACTGAAACAAGATTTAATTTGGACCTCTATACCCATGATAATAAAATCATCAACAACAAATATGCCACTAGCTTATTTAAATTATTTTATAAATTTATGTATTAGTGAAATATGTATAGGTTTGATAGGCGCTTTATTGGGTGCTTTTACGTATAGGGTTAGAAAAGCTACAAGCTTTACCATATTAATAGGACTACCAATATTGATATTAATTTATGTAGTTAATTTTGCAATTAAACATATGCAAAAAATGATTACATATTTAGATAAAATTATTATTTTATTTGAAAATCCTTCTATTTTATTAGGGTTAAAAGTAGGAACTATATTTGTTTGTATAGCCTTAATAATATTACTACTTAGAAGAGCTCCAATTAAGGATTATGCAAATGATTTATTATAATTAAAATAGAAATCACCTTAAAAGTAGATTTAAATATTACTAGTAAAAAGCCCTTAAAAACCATTTGTTTTGGATTTTAAGGGCTTTAATTTCATTACAAATATGAAGTTTCTAAAGCGAAATTTGAATACAATTACTTTAAGCTAGCTTTATTAATTTTAACAAGTATATATTTTACTAATACTTATATTTACTCTTATATTTTTTTATAAACAATATAGATATAAATATAGTTATAATTTCAGCAAATGGAACAGTAAGCCATAATCCATTTAGATGCAATATAGGAGGAAGAATTACAATTCCTATAATTACAAAAACAAAGGCACGACTAAAAGATATAATAGCTGAAATTTTTCCGTTGTGAAATGCTGTGAAAAATCCTGATGCAAATATATTTATACCAACAAATAAAAAAGCAAAAGCAAATATTTTTAGACCTTGTAAAGCTAAACCAAATACCCCATTATCAGGATTTACAAAAACTCTAACAATAAGTGGTGCAAAAACTAAAGCTACAATAAAAACTAAAATAGAAGAAGCAAATATAAATTTTAAAGAATGCTTAAATGTTTCTTTTAACTTATTACTATTTTCAGCACCAAAATTATAACTTATCAATGGTGATACTCCAGCAGCAAAACCTAGATAAACCGATGTCATCAAAAAGTGAGCATAAAGTACTATAGTAAGAGCTGCAAGTCCAGTTTCTCCTGCTAATCTTAAAGCAACTATATTAAATAAGAATGTTGTAATTCCTGTAGATAATTCTGTAACCATTTCAGAAGAACCATTTATCATTGTATCTCTTATAAGTCTAAAATCAGTTTTTGGTTTTTTTAATTTTAATGTAGACTTACTTGATAAGAAGTAGGCTATACCTAAAATACAAGTTAAAATGATACCTATAGCAGTTGCAACCGCAGCACCTAGAAGACCCATTCCAAAATATTTAATAAACACATAATCTAATATTATATTTGTTACACCTCCAATTACTGATAGAAATAAACTAAATTTAGAGTTTCCATCAGTTCTTGTAAAATATTCAAATATAAATTTTAAAATATAAAAAGGTGTACATAAAATCATAACCTTACCATAAGTTATACAATAAGGTAGTAGTTTATCTGTTGCTCCAAGTAAAATAGATATTTCTTTGACAAAAAAATACGAGATTATTGTGAATAAAATTCCAATAATCAATGAAAATAAAACTATAAAAGAAAATGTAGAATTGGCTTCATCTTGTCTATTTTCCCCCATACGTATAGAAACTATAGCTCCTCCACCAGTTGCCATCATTATTCCAAAACCACAAACAAGGTTGATTATGGGTAGTACAATATTTATACTAGCAAGAGCATCTGAGCCAACTAATGTTGATACAAATATACCATCTATTATTGTGTATAAAGATATAAATACCATGGATATAATTGCAGGAGAAACAAATTTCAGAAATTCAAAAGTAGTGAATTTTCTTGTAAATAAATTTTCCATAAATTTTACCTCCTTTTATTACTCTCTATATATAATAAGGTATATAGTAACTATATAGTCAAGAAAAACTTTGCTAATACTATAAATGGCTTTAAATCAATAATAACTTATGTTTCGTAGGATTTATAGAATGGCGATTAATGAACTTTTATTGAAAGAATAATTATACTCTATTGAAAAAGATAATTATATCTTAAGAAAATCTTTAGAAATATAGGTATATAATCTTAAGTTTTACAGCTTATCATATATATAAGATTTTGTTTGATAAGAAGTATATTTTAGTAACTATATATATTCAATATAGTTTTCTTTAGGTTGGCTATTATTTATTAAATATAATAACTATAGTATAGAGAATAGATTACTTTTATTTCAATCAACAATTTTATATATTATATAGATATTAGGAGTGTGAAGTATGAAAAGGTTTTTTGTGTTAGTTTTGGGATGTGTTTTTGCTTTAGGTATACTTTCTGGTTGTAGTAAAAAAGAGTCTAAGCCTATAGACACAAGCGAAAAGAATAGTGAATGGTTTTTTAATCTAGAAACCAAAGATGTAGATGGAAATAAGGTAACAAAGGAGGTGTTTTCAAGTAAAGACCTTACTCTTATTAATGTTTGGACTACCTGGTGTGGTCCATGTGTAGGTGAGATGCCAGAACTTGAAGCTTTATCAAAAGAATATGAAAGTAATAATTCAAATGTAGCTATAAAGGGATTAGTTGTAGAAGTGGATGGAGCTGATATGAAAACTGGTCTTTCGGATGAAGAGAGAGACTTAGTTAAAGATATTATGAAAAAATCAAATGCTACCTATCAACAATTAACAGTATCTGAAGGTTTGAAAAAGACTGATTTTAAAAGAATTATAGAGTTTCCAACAACTTATTTTGTAGACAAGAACGGGAAATTTGTAGGTGACAAAGTTGCAGGTGCAAATAGCAAAGAAGAATGGAAAAAAATTATAGATGAAAGATTAAAGATGGTAAAAAGTAATGAGTAACTTTATTAAAGAAAATAAAAAAGGTATTTCTATTATTGTAATTGGTATTTCATTTATTGTATTGGGCATATATCGTGGAGAAGCAAATATAGTATTAACTAAAGCAATTATGATTTGCCTTGAATGTATTGGTATTGGTTAGGAGAGCAATCATGAAGTTATTATCAAAAATAAACAATAATATAAGAATTATTACTCAGATTGCATTTACAGCATTAACAAATGGATATATAAATGGTTTTTTGCAAGGGACTATTTATGGTGGAGAAAGTAAAAACTTGTGTGTACCTGGATTAAATTGCTATTCTTGTCCAGGGGCACTAGGTGCATGTCCAATAGGTTCACTACAAGCCGTTTTATCAAGTAGGGATTATAAATTTTCATTTTATGTTGTAGGATTTTTAATGGCATTTGGAGCTTTTTTTGGACGCTTTGTTTGTGGATGGCTTTGTCCTTTTGGACTTATTCAAGATTTATTATATAAAATACCATTTCCATTAAAAGTAAAAAAAGTTTATGGTGACAAATATTTAAAATATCTAAAATACATAGTTTTAATAGTTTTTGTAATTATTTTACCAATTACTATTGTAAATGTAGCAGGTGGTGGTAATCCTTGGTTTTGCAAGTGGATTTGTCCTTCAGGTACATTATTAGGTGGGGTACCTCTTATTTTAGAAAATGAAAGTTTAAAAGAATCCATAGGATTCTTATTTAGCTGGAAATTAAGTATTTTGATATTGATTTTATTAGTGTCAATAATGATTTATAGACCATTTTGTAGGTACTTATGTCCTTTAGGTGCAATTTATAGTTTCTTTAATCCTATTTCAATATATAGATTTAAAATTGATAAAGATAAATGTACAAATTGTACAGTATGTCAGTCAAAATGTAAGCTTGATATTCCAATATATGAAGATGTAAATAGTTTAGAATGTATTAGATGTGGTGATTGTATAAAAGTGTGCCCTCAAAATGCAATTACTGCAACTTTTTCAAAAAATATAAAGAATAAATCAATATTTAAAAAAAATGTAAGGGGAAATAATTTAATGAAGAAGATTACTATATGTATTATGATGTTTGCAATCTCAGTATTAGTATTAACTGGGTGTAATAATGACAATAAAATAAAAAGTGAAGTAGATAATATGTTTAATGCAATAAAGACTCAAGATTCTGATAAAGTAGATAAATATTTTCCAGAATCAGGGTTAGGTAGTTTTATCTATAGTGACAAAGAAGGATTTAAAATGTATTCTAAAAATATGTCTTGGAAAATCGAAAATATAAAGAAAAAAGACGATAAAGTTATTGTAGATTTAAAAATTAATAATACAGATATGGTTTCTATATTAAAAAAGAATCCTCCTAAATTAGGAGAAATGATGCCTAATCCAACTATGGAGGACATTGATTCTGCAAATAAAAAAGAGTTTACAATTGCTTTAGAAGTCGTTAAGTCTGGGGAAAATTATATATGTAAAGCTAGCCCTGAATTTGCAATGAAACTTTTAAATGTAATTACTGGAGGAGGTACAGATTATCTAGCTGAGTATAATAAAGATTATTTTAAAAAACTTGATGGAGAATAAAAAAACTAAATTTATAGATAAAACATACTCAATAATTTATTAAAATTATTGTCAATATGTAGAAGTTTATTATGTAAAAGTTGTTTCTTATAGAAATAAAGATGCTAATAAAGAACATAATTGGCAATATAAATATTTACTTGAATTATATAAAAATAATTAAATATGTAACATAAATAGTATAATAAAAGTGGCACTTAATTATAAGTGCCACTTTTATTATACTATTTATGTTATTTATAAGAGTTTATGTAGGTATTTTTTATAGGTTATAAATAGATTATATTGATTTGAAAAATTAAGTATTATAGTAATTATAAGTTTTAAATTTTAAGTTTTAAGTTTGGGACATGATATAAAGGATGATTCATATATTTTTCATAATTAGAACGAAGAATAAAATTATGTGTAGCTATGTATATTTGTTCTCCAATGTCATTGTTTAGTTCAACTCCCAATTCTTCACTTGCCTCTTTAGGAAATCCAATATGACCTTCATTTTTAATTGTATTGATAACTTTTTGGATGTTCATCATTTCGTTATCTTGAATAGATATATCAGGGCGTTCTTGGTAATTATCATTTACTAATTCTGGATAGAGTGATAACATATTAGATGTTTCAATCCAGCCTGCGTGAAAATCATTTGGAAATAATTTGATTTTTTCTTTAATAGAATTAGAAAATTTTCTTAAGATTCCCTTTTGTTCGCAATTAAAAATTGAACCCATAGGTGCAATTGAAATTATGCCATATTCTTTGTTGATTGATTCACAGGCTTGTTCTATAGCAATTGTATGTAGTGGGTCAGCATGAGCAGATATAACAACGATATTTTTAACACCCCATTTGACTATGTTCTTTAATGTACTATAAATTATTTTGTAAATTAATTCACGGCTAATATGAATATTACCTGGGAAAGTTCCCATATCTGCAAAGCCCAAAGGTATTATAGGCAGTTTTCCATAACAATAGCTAGGTAAAATTGAGTCTAGTTTATTAATTGCAAGGTTAATCCATTCATCTGTTTCATAAATATCCACACCTATTGGTAAATGTCTACCATGTTCCTCAATTGGAGCTATACCAACAAATACTACTAGTTTTTCTTTGTCTAAATTCAAAATATCTTCCCATGAAAGAGTAAGTAAGTTATAATTCATAGCCTTGAACCTCCTGAAAATTTATTTTAGTAGTGATATTATTTTCTATATACATAATAATTAACACTAATATGTATATATAGTACTTTATATAAATAGTAATATATATACATATTAGTGTCAAGAAAGAAATAACTCTGATTTTAAAAACAACGACGATTCTTTTAATAATTGTTAAGTGAAAAAGTTAATGCTTATAAATTTATTACAATATTTTTTAGACTAAATATAAAGAGCAAGTATAGTACTATTAAAAAATAGAAGATATTTATTCAAAAAACACCAATCGGAAATTAAAACAAAAAACTTTATGGTATTTATGAAAACTTTATTAGAAATACAATTTAAATTATATATTATAGAAGTTTAAATAATAAAAGTAGTAGATATTTTGATTTCTAAGGGAAATAGTATTTAAGAAAATTGGAATATAGAAATTTGAGGACAAGGTAAAAGTGATAGAGAGAAAATTTTATATAGAATTTTCTCTCTATCACTTATGTAGGTAAACTATGTAACATTATTTTATTATTTATGTAATTATTTTTGTTTACAGATGTATTTTATAGACCAAGATTTTCTCCAACTAATATTACTTTTATCTTATTTGCTGGACGACTGATTCTTGTAGTTACCATATATGCACAAATACTTTCAGGACTTGTGCAATCTATACAACTACCATTAATATAGCAAGGAGTATTAACATCTTGAAAACGCTGTACAACTGCTGGTGCAGCAATTGTTCTAGTTCTTTGTATTGCATCACCAATATTTTTTACAATCTTATTCATGCCAGCAACAACTATAACATTTTTTGGTCCAAAAATCATTGCAGCTACACGATTTCCATTCCCATCAATATTAAAAAGCTGACCATCTTCACTAATAGCATTACTACTCATTAAAAAAGTATCACATAGAAGTGCTTGACGCATAATTTCTGTTCTTTCTTCTGGACTTTTTGCCAAATCCCTATCAATAACTTTATATCCTTTATTTTTAACAGCAATTTGTACACCCATTTCCTTAAGAGTTTCAGAACCTCCCCATGAGACTGTATGATTTTGAGGAATTAAATCTAAAATTTGTTGTAAAGCATCGTTTTTAGTTTTACAGTAATAAGCATCAAAATAGCGTTTTTTAAGAGCTGTAACGATGTTTGGACCTAACTTATCGTAACGTTTTTCTAATGGTGTTTGTCTTATCATACTAAAATCACTCCTGTATTTAAATTTTAAAGTTGTAACTATTATGCTAATTAAATTTACCTACTAGATAATTGTATAAATAAAGATAAAGAAAAGATTATACAAAATAAGCTTACATAAAACCAATTTTATTATTAACTTTTCCTAAAATTATGAAAATAGTTACAATATAGTTATAACACAAATAAGTTTTTATTATAAGATGTATATTATTAATTTTTAGTAAATAATCAAGTGGAAAAATAGTTCTGTTAAGAGTTCTTATTTTTAAAACTACTATATAAGAATGTTGTAAATTGTAGTTGATTATATGATTTTTTCACAAATATTTATTATAAATAAATGACTTAAGTTCTATTGAATAATAAAAAAGTAAAGAAGCAGTTTAGATGCATCTTTACTTTAATTAATTTTATGTTATATAAATTTGTTTAGAGTTTTTTAATTACATATTTTTGTAGTTTTCCAATATTCTGATATAATGATTGGCTTCTCTTAACACATGGTCTGCTAAAAGTGGCAATATTATAGATTTTATTTTACATTCTTCTATTCCAGATACTCCAGCCTCTTTAAAATCTTTGAATTCAACTGTTTCATCTAGAGTTTTATCTGTCATACTATTTATAGTAGCATCATTCATTTTATTTGCTTCTTCTATTAATTCCTTAAATTTTGCAGCAAATTCGTTTGAAGTATTGATTAGTTCATTTTCAGATGGGTCAAGTAATCCTCTTATAAACAATGCATGCTCCATCATAATTTGATCCCAAAATAATTCTATCTCTTTAAAATCTTTTGAATCAATATCTATTTTATTTTCTAGGTCAATTACATAGGAACGATATAAGTTAGCTTCATGTATTATATGTTCAATAAGTAGAGGGTAATTTGAGGTAAATAGATTGCATGATAGCACTCCATCTAGAACTCTTTCCTTTAGATTAATAAGTCCATCAAGTAACTTTAGTGAATCTGAGTTAAGCTGAGCTACATAATTTACTAAATCTTGGCTAACCTGTGGATTTACACCACTTTGTAAATTTAATTCTCTTGTGGTTATGTTTTGATTTATTTCTATTCCTGTAAATTCCTCTGTCTTTTTTTCTGCATTCAATGTATGACTAGTGACAATTTCTTCTGAATATAATATATCAGGTCTAATTACACCATTGCTAGCACTAACAGCATATGATAATAATTCCTCAAATTGCTTTTTATAGTGGTCAGCTTCTAGAGCAAGATTGTAATCCTTAGGTGTGAATCCTGCTTCTAAAAAAAGAGAATGCTCTTTCATGATTCTTGAAAAAAATAAGTGTAATTCAAGTGATAAAATAACATATTTTTGATTATCTATCATAACTTCCTCCCTTTAAAAATTATCTTGTTTATAATACTTTATTCTTAAGATTTGATTTTATGTATATTAGAAATAAATTAATTAAATTCTCTTGTTACTAGTTTTAAGATTTATTATTAGATTTTAGTTTTGAATACATAACTTTTGGATAAAACTATTAAAGCTAAAATACATAAAAGTAGGCAAGAAGAATCTTATATAAAATTCTTTTGCCTACTTAATATACTTGACTTTATGCCAAACCACACTCACATAATAAAATCATTATTCTATGGAGACATGACTCCACAGTATCTTCGCCATATTTTTTAATAAAATCATCGATTTGAGTTTCTATAAATGAATAGTATTCTTTTAAATTAGCAATATATGCAGTCATTATATGGACACATTCATCAATTTTATCTTTAAACACAACCAATCCCCCTAAAAAACGAAAAATTAAAATATTCAGTAAATAGCATGTATTATTTCATTTGATAACCTATATAGTATGATATATTGGCTAGAAAAATTTTACAAGTGGGTATGCAAAACTGGTTGTTATAATTGCAAAACTGGATAGCTGTTTTGTTATATGTTCATGAATAAGAAACCAAGTAAGATATTGGGCAAATCCATTATCAAATAGATTTTTTATATATCATTTAAATTGGTAAATAGGATATTGATGTATTTTTTTTTATCAACTATAATTTAGAATATGAAGTGATAAATTTCTCCAGTAAATTAAGCTATTTAATGTGTATATATAAATGATTAAGCAATCCTCTGTAATAAAAAATAATTTTGGAAATGTTGTTATAAGTAATAGTAACAATGAAGGAGGCATGTATATGAACAGACATAACATTGAAATTATATTAAATCAGATAAAGACTAATATATATATTACAGATATTCATACTAATAAAATTATTTTTATGAATGAAAATATGAAAGAAGAATACAGTATTTTAGTTCCAGAAGGAAAAGTCTGTTGGGAAGTATTATATCCCGAAAAAAATATTCCTTGCAGTTGTTGTAAGATTTCAGAATTACTAGCGAGCAATAAAAAAGGAGTATCAATAAAATGGTATGAAAAATGTAATAAGTTAAATAGAGTTTTTGAGAATTATGATAGTTTAATTACATGGTATGATGGGACAACTGTTCATATACATCAATCTATAGATATTACAAACTCTATAGATTTAAACAAACAACTTAAGATTGATGAGTTTTGTCACGTATCAGATAACGATGAAAAAAAAGAGAACTTTGAGTATTTAAATATATCAAGAGATAAATTTGATTATGATTCCACTTTACTTTATGATGCTCTTATTAGAGGTACAGATGAATATATATATATATGTAACTTCAAAACAGGAGTATTTCGATATTCACCATCACAAGTTGAATTATTTGATTTACCAGGAGAAATTGTGGAAAATCCACTTGAATATTGGAAAAAAATTGTACATCCAGAGGACTGGAATCGTTTTTATAAGTCAAATATGGAAATAGGTAAAGATTATATGGATTATCATACAGTTGAATTTAGAGCTAAAAATCGTAGTGGAGAATATATATGGTTAAAGTGTAAAGGCCAATTAATGCGTGATGAATTTGGAGAGCCAAGTATTTTTGCAGGAATTATGACGCAGTTAGGTAAACAAAATAAGATTGACCCATTAACACAGTTATTGAACTACTATGAGTTTATGAGTGTATTTGAAGAAAAACTTTCAAATCCCATGATTGAAAAATTATGCATAATGCTACTAAATATTGATGACTTTAAGAATGTTAATGAGATGTATGATAGAGCCTTTGGAGATAACATAATAAAAACTTTAGCACAATCCATAAAATCTATTTTGCCAGGTAATGCTGAACTTTATAAACTTGATGGTGATGAAATGGGAATTCTTGTTGATAATGTTGAAGAAAATGACATTCGAATTCTATATGAACAAATACAGAATTTGATTATACATCTTCACTTGTGGAGAAAATATGGATTAAATATAACAATTTCTACTGGATGTGCTATATATCCAAAGCATGGAGATACAGTAAAAGAACTTTATAAATATGCTAGCTATTCTTTACAGTATGCTAAAGAACATGGAAAAAATAAACTTGTTTTTTTCTCTGAAAAAATCTTGAAAAATAAAATGCATTCATTGGAAATGATGTGGGAGTTGAAAGCATCAATTAATGATAATTTTCGAGGATTTAGTCTTAGATTTCAGCCACAAGTAGACACGCAAAGTCATAAAATAATAGGCGTAGAAGCACTTTTAAGATGGACTAACCAAAAAGGTGAAGCAATTTCTCCTTTAGAATTTATTCCAATTTTGGAAGAAAATGACATGATAAATGATGTGGGAGCATGGGTACTTCGAATGGCATTACGTACTTGTAGTGATTGGATTGATTATAATCCTCTTTTTACAGTAAGCGTAAATATTTCAGCTGTACAAATATTAGAGGAGACGTTTATTGAGGATGTAATTAAAATTATATCTGAGGAAAGTTTTCCTTATCAAAATCTTGTATTAGAGTTGACAGAAAGTCATACAGTACAAAATATGAGTATTTTACAAGATAAGTTTGAAATTCTACAATGTTTAGGAATTCGTATTGCTATGGATGATTTTGGTACAGGGTACTCTTCTTTAGAGATTTTAAAATTTTCTCCAATAGATATAGTTAAAATTGATAGAGTATTTGTCAAAGACATATTAAAAAGTAAGTTTGATGCTACATTCATACGATTTATTGTTGCAATTTGTCATGATGTAGGCATAAGAGTGTGTTTAGAAGGAGTAGAAACACAGGAGGAGTATGATTTAGTTAAGCAAATGAAACCAGATTACATACAGGGATATTTTTTTGGAAAGCCGCAAACAGCAAGAGAAATTTTAGCTATTTTAAAATTAGATATCTAATACTAATCAAATTTTCAATTTCACATTTACTTATATAATCTAGAAAGTAAATATATTTTAATTTTAACTGACATTTAACCTTAGATAAAAATAAAGAAAAAGTAAAATATAGGTAGATTATGTAAATATATATGCTATAATAGGGTTAACAAGAAGAAGCAGTCTACAATCTAAAGAGTGAGGTTCATGCGTAAAGAATATCCTCCCAACGTTAAGAAGGGAGGTGAATTGTGCATGGATATTTTTTTACGAGGTGTACTAGAACGTTTAGTTGCCAGTTTTATAGTTAACAAACTATTTGGAAAATGTAAAAAACCACTCGAAGCGGCAACTAAGAGTGGTTGGGAATTTGATTTAAAAATCACATTCCGTAAAAATGAGTAATTTTAAATTACGAACTCCACTCTACTGACAATAGATTGTAGTTCTTCTTGTTTTTTATTATACCACAAATTGATACAATTATTCAAAAAAAATATTTATATAATATGATTGATGATGCTAGTTCAATTCTAATTGTGTTCAAAATCTATTAATACACTATATTAAGTATTTGAATTGAGATTAAAATCTCATACAATTTTGTATCTTAATTCAAAGTCTAAAAATCGGGTGGGACTTGGTAACTTCACTCATTATACAGGTACTGGTGTTTAATCTAGGTTCGATTCATAGAACTTGAGACATAATATGTAATTCCACCTTAAAAAGACTAAGTTTGGGTAAGTTTAGTCTTTTTAAATTCTAAAATTCTTCTAATGCAGTTCATATTCAGTACACAAACTTTTGGTAATATATAAGTAAATCAAAGATTGTATAGACACTAAATGAATTCAAATATACATACTTGTACATAAAATATATGATAATTTTGGGAGGTATAAACATGAAATGTCCTAACTGTGCTAGTGAGAAAATTCAAAAAAATATTAAATGGGGAGGAAAAGGAAATGCTGGTAATGTTGGACTAAGATATAGTTTACTAGGAGTAGCAACCGTATATTCTGATTTATGTTTGGATTGTGGTGAAATAGTTAGAACATACATAATGGAAAATACTGATGAGGATTGGCAGATAAAGAGAATAAAGAATATAAAAAAATAGAATAAGTTAAAAGGCTATCTTTGTAGATGGTCTTTTTTTATATAATAGATTGAAAAGGAGAATGAATTATGAAATTTGAAGAAGTATTACCACTAATAAAAAATGAAGAAAAAGCATTTAGATTATGTTGGAATGGGAAAGGAATGTATGTGCAAATGGATAAAGGCGGAAGTTATGAGTTTTCAGAAATTTATCCATTCTTTGTAATAAAAAACACATTAAATTCTTTTAATACATGGGTTCCAAGTGTAAGTGATATATTTGCAGAGGATTGGGAAGTAATAAGAGGAGAATGATAAGGGATGGATAGGAGGTTAATAAATGATAAGAGTTTTTATCCAAATAATATTTATCCAGCAATAGACTTTCTCAAGATAAAAAGACAGTTAAAATCAATATACGTTTATGAGATTGAACAGTTATTCAAGTCTCAAGTTGAAAATTTTAGTATATCAAAACTTAAGAATTGATGCTTAAGAAGGTAGCAACTGGAAATAGTTGTTACCTTCTTTTTTAATAAATTTAAATTTTATAAAACAATATATATTTTCCTAATTAAATAATAGGATATTATTGTTATGATAGACACTAATATTACTGATATTATTGCAGTATCAAGTCTTCTTGTTAATAAACCCATGATTATATATTCTAAACCTATTAAATAGTGATAAAATATTTCTAGTTTAGTAGCTTTTTCTCTATCTATATTCCCATATTTTAATTCTAATTTATCTAAATATTTTTTCTTACAATAATTAGTTTTACCCTTGATTAAATATCCTACAGTAACTACTATTGTAAATGTTACTCCATAACTTAAAAATATAATGTTCCAAGAATTCATAGTAGAGATACCTCCATTTAGATTTATTTTCTTAATCAAAGTATATCAGTAGTATAAACATAAAGAGTGTCTAAAAAATTACAAATATTAACAAAGGGAATAAAATTATAGTAAAAGTTTTAATAATAAAACGAACAAAAACTATCATACTAAAACATAAGACATGTTATAATTGTATTACAAAGTTTCATTAATTACACTAAAAGCACTTCTGCAAAAGAGTGCTTATTTTTTGGGAATTCATTAATATATATGAACTATTAAGAACATTACTCAACACACTTTAAAATTGATTTAAATAGGTCTTTTTAACAACCTAAATCATATGATATAATAAAAAAATAGAAGTGTACTGCCAATACACTTCTATAGTTATAACTAAGCATTCTCATGTCGGGGAGTGCTTTTTTCATTTTTCCAAACAATATTATTTACTTCATCAATAATTATCAAATCAATCTCATTTTCTTCTAATATTTCTGTTGCAGTAAAAATTAGATTATCTAAGTCAAAACTTCGAGTTATTTCTAGTTGATTGTTGTTTAGAGTTCTTTTTAGTATGTAAGTCTTAAAACACACTTATATCACCTCTCATATTTATAAAAAAATTAAACATATATTAGCCTCTAAAATAGTTACATTAACTTGTGTTTTTAATAAACTTGTATTTACTCTTTTTTATCTAAAAGTATATTTATAAGCAAATATGCAACAAATAAAAAAATCTCAATGACACATAGTGTTATAGCTATAACTAGAAGTGATTGATTTTTCCATGCACTATAAGCTATGATGAAAAGAAATGTAAAAGCGCATAATGTATAATTCATAATTTTAACTAATATATGACTTGTTTTCATTGTTAAGTATAAGTCTCTTTCATCTGCATTATCTTGTAATTCTTCAACAATGCCTTTTTTTGAAAAAGCATTGTAAAAATTAAAGATTGCTATTGTAATTAAAAGGAATGATGAAATTAGGAATCTTTGTTCTTTTAAAATGCAGTAAATAACTATGCTAGCACAGCATAACATAGAAGCTATAACAGCTACTATAAAACCTCGTCTATTCTTTACCTTCATGTTTTTTGTCCTCCATTTCTTTATTTTCTTTTAAACAACATAGTTCTTCAATAGTTATACCAAACACTTGTGCCATACGATAAGCAAGCATAAGAGAAGGACTATATTGCTCTTTTTCAATAGAAATAATTGTTCTGTTTGATACATGGACTAAATCAGCAAGTTGTTGCTGTGTTAAACTCATATTTGTTCGAAATTCTCGCACTTTTGTTTTCATTCCATACCCTCTCTCTATATGAAGCTAACTTCATGTGAAGTTAGCTTCATAATATCCTAAAAAGAGCAAAATGTCAATTTTTTTTAGAGAAAAGATAAAAATAAACTAAAAAAGTAGAATATATTGTAAATTTTACCTGTAGTTTTTGTATTAAAAAGTTCCTACTATTAGTTTAAGTTAAATTTTATGTTATATAGAAAGAAGGAATATATTATGCTAAATAAAAAATTACCAGATGCAGAATTAAAACTCATGAAATTTATTTGGAATTTGGGATACAAAACTGTAATATCAAAAGATGTTGCAGATGAAATGGATGAAAACTATGGGTGGAAACATACAACTACAATTACAATCTTAGCAAGATTAACTAAAAAGGTTTTTTAATATCTCAGAGAATTAGAAAACATGTACACTATACAGTATTAGTGAAAGAAAAAGAATATTTGAAATTAGAAAGAAAAAGAATTTTTTGAGGTTTACATAACAATCCTTTGTCAGAAATAATTTCAAAGCTACATAAAGAGGAAACAACAGAAGACAAAATAACAGAGATATGAGAATGGATAAAAACTTGGAAAGATGAAGATTAATAGAATAAAAGGTAGCTACTAAGTAGGGCTCAGTTCAATATAAGTGCTACCTTTTTATTGATATGGATAAAATATGGAAAAGTTATATAAAATTGTGGGTAAAATATTTTACTGATATCTAACTGACATTTGACCTTTAAAATTAAAAAAATATTGATTTTATTAAATAATAACTACTTGATTTAGTAAATACTAAAGGATATAGTAACTATATAGACAACAAAGCAAAAAGGAGTGTACAAACCTTGGAAAAACAGTATTTTACTACAGGTGAATTTGCAAAACTATGTGGTGTTTCTAAGCAGACGTTGATTTTTTATGATAAAATAGGGATTTTTTCACCTGAATATAAAGATAAAAACAATTATAGATATTATTCAGTATATCAGTACGATACATTAGATATATTACAATCATTAAGAGAAATAGGCATGAGTTTAGAAGAGATAAAAGAATATATAAAAAATAGAAGCCCTCAACATTGTGTAGAAATGCTTAAAGAAGAAGAAAAAAAGATAAAAGAGAAAATAAAAAAATTAAAACAAATAAGTTCTAAAATACAAAACCGGATAAATACTACAGTTGAAGGTATTTCTAAGATATATAATGAAGAAATTTATATATCCAATAGATGTGAAGAATACTTAGTATTATCAAGTGATTTGAGTAGTATAAATGATGGCAATTTTATGATGGAATTGATTGATTTTACAAATTACTGTAAGTCAAAAAATCTGTATCAGGGATATGAACTAGGAGCAATAGTAAGTAATGAAAATATAAAAAATGGAGAATATTTAAGTATATCAAGTTTTTATTTAAAAATAGATAAAAAAATAAAAGATAAAAAGCTATATATAAAGCCAGAAGGAATGTATGTGTGTATAAAGCATATTGGGAGATATGAAGACTCATATAAGTCCTATGAAAAATTAAAAAAATATATATACGATAATAACTATAAAATTATTGGTAATTCATATGAAGAAAGTATACTTGACTTTTTTTGCGAAAATAATGAAGAAAATTATATGACTGAGATTTCAATTCAAATATCTATATAAGAATTAAAAATTAAAATAGAGGTATATTCACGTGATAAGTAATTTTACTTATCACCTGAATATACCTCTATTTTAATAATAAAGTATATGAATTTTTAAATAATACTTATAGGATAAAGTTTAATGTTAACTAAATGCTAATTATACAAATAAATTATAAACAAAAGTTGTTAAAAAACAAACAACAAAAGCAAGTACAGTAGGCATTAAAAATCCTAAGGCAGTCCATTTTAAACTTCCAGTTTCTCTTTTTATAGTTAAAAGTGTTGTTGCACAAGGCCAATGAAGTAAGCTAAATAACATAACATTTAAAGCTGTTAAATAAGTCCAACCATGTTCTCTAAGAACTTGACCTAGAGCACTAAAGCTATCTAATTCTATCATAGAACCAGTTGCTAGATAAGCCATTAAAAGTATAGGTACAACTATCTCATTTGCTGGAAAACCAAGAATAAAAGCCATTAATATGAAGCCATCTAGGCCAATTAGCTTAGCTAAAGGGTCTAAAAAGTTTGCAACATGTGATAATATGCTCAAATCTCCTATATAGATATTTGCAAATATCCAAGTTATTACACCAGCAGGTATAGCCACCATTACAGCTCTTCCTAAAACAAATATTGTTCTATCTATTATAGAAGTATATAAAGTTCTACCTATTTGAGGAACTCTATAAGGAGGAAGTTCTAATGTAAATGTAGAAGGAACTCCTTTTAATAATGTTTTGGAAAGAGTATAAGAAACCAACAATGTTATTATAACTCCTAAAATTATTAATAAGGTTATACAAAATGCAGTTGCTATACTAGATACAAAAGAGCTAGTTACAACAGAGCTAAAAAATATTGTAGATATGGCTATTAAAGTAGGAAAACGACCATTACAAGGTACAAAGTTATTTGTAAGTATAGCAATAAGTCTTTCTCTTGGAGAGTCAATTATTCTACAACCAATAACTCCAGCAGCATTACATCCAAATCCCATACACATAGTCAGGCACTGTTTACCATGAGCACATGCTTTTTTAAATAGATGGTCTAAGTTAAATGCAACTCTTGGCAAATATCCAAAATCCTCAAGTAATGTGAATAATGGAAAAAAGATTGCCATAGGAGGTAACATTACAGAAATTACCCATGCTAAAGTTCTATATAATCCTAATACTAACATATCATTTAACCACAATGGACAATTAATGCTATTTAATATATTTGAAATACTTGGTTCAAATCCAAGTAATAAATTAGATAATAAAGTGGATGGATAGTTAGCACCTTCTATAGTAATCCACAGTATAGTACCTAATAATAAGAGCATTATTGGAAGTCCAAATATTTTAGATGTTAATATTTTATCTACTTTTTCTTCTCTATCTGTTGGTTTTTTAGCATTATTAGAACAACACTTATCACTTAATTTTTTAGCATAATCATAATTGATTTTAGTAAATTCATCTCTAGTCTTCTGTTTGTTTATATCATTTGGAACTTTTTTCTTTACTTCGTTAATAGCATCTATAGAATCTTTATCTATATAATTACTCATAGATTCAAAAATACTTTCATCGCCATCAATAAGTCTAAGACCCAACCACCTAGAATTTATATTTGGCATGATATCATCTAACTCTGGTTGAATTGATTTTACTGTGTTTTCTATATTTTCGCTGTATTTTACTGGTTTATTATTAAACTTGTATCTATCAAAAGATACGTCATTTAAAATTTCTAATAGTTCACCCATACCAGAACCATTTCTTGCAGCAGTTAAAACAACTGGAATTCCAAGAGATTCCTCTAAGAAATCTTTATTAATATTAATACCTTTTTTTCTAGCTTCATCTATCAAATTTATACACAAAATGACTTTATCTGTGAGTTCCATTACTTGAAAAACTAAATTTAAATTTCTTTCAAGACATGTAGCATCACACACTACTATTACTGCATCTGGATTACCAAAGCATATAAAATCACGAGCTACAACCTCTTCTTGTGACAAAGCAAATAGAGAATATGTTCCTGGTAAATCTATTAATGCATACTCTGTATTTTGATATTTGAAATTACCACGAGCTGTAGCTACAGTTTTTCCTGGCCAATTTCCAGTGTGTTGTCTAAGTCCAGTAAGATGATTAAATACAGTACTTTTACCTGTATTTGGATTACCAGCTAGTGCAATTACAAACTGGTCTTCCTTGTTATCTATATCAAACATGTCTTTTAAAGAATTCATTTTAGTTGAGTTGTGTGTTAAACCCATATTAATATCCTCCTGCTAGAAAATTTTAAATGTCAGAAACTAATATTAGTCTACTTTCTTCTTGTCGTAGAGCTATCTTGCTACCTCTGATGTTGTAGACAGTTAAATTATTTTTTGGTCCTTTTCTAACTACATCTATAACAGCTCCTCTAGTAAGACCAAGCGCTAACATTCTCTCTCTTAAATTACCACTAGATAATATATCTTCAACTTTAACAGTTTTTTTCACTTGAATATCATTAAGGTTTTTCATAGTAGCACCTCCATGCATGAAATTTAGCCTGAGCTAATCTTCTTATTTTAAACTATGCACTATGCTATTACCTTGTTACTTTTTGCAAAAAAAAGATAGGCAATATGCCTATCACAAAGTTGGGTATAATTCTTACTTTTGGGGAAAGTAGAATATAGAATAAAAATTAACATTTTGAATCTATATAATTATTGAATTTTGATAATAAAAAAGTCAGAAAGCGCAAAAGCCTTCTGACTTATATAAGGTATTTTCAAATACCTAGATATCAATTCAATATTTAATTTATGATTTAATTATATATTAACAATGTTAGCTTGTCAACACTATAATCTCATTTTAATATGTTCAATACCTGCTTCATCATACACTTCTGAAATTTCTTTAAAACCACAAGATAAGTAAAGATTTTTTATGTAAGCCTGTGCTGATAAGGTTATATTATTTTCATGCAAATTAACCTTTATAAAGTCTATAGCACAGTCCATCATTTTCTTTGCCAAGCCCTTTTTTCGATGAGTAGAAAGAACTAAAACCCTACCAATAGAAACATCATTATAAGAGCTATATTTTTTAGGGATTATTCTGGCATAAGCACAAATCAACCCATTCTCTTCTAAAAATATATGATAAGAGTTTTTGTCTACATCATCATAATCATTTAATGAAAATATCCTCTGTTCGCATGCAAATACTTCATATCTTGACTTTGCTATTTCGTAAAACTCATTTAGACTTAAATCATTAAAGTGTTTTATTTTAAACATAATAATTACCTCCTAAGTATATTAAAACCAAATATTAAGATATATTATACCATTTTATAATTTTTAACAGTAATACTTTTATTAAAATAGGTATGTGTTAAAAATATTTTAAAAAAGTGTTATACTGTATTAAAAACAAAATATTAGTTAGAAAAATTATGGTTTGTGGAGGAAGTTGTTTTGAATACTACCAAAAAATTAACTGAAGCGGCTTTATTGTCGTCTTTATTTATAGTAATAACAATTATAGCTGTAGGGACTGGGTTTGGATATGCCATTTATTTAGATTTTATAGTGCCAATATTTTTTTGTATAATATGTTTAAAGTGTGATTTAAAGTATACTGTTTTATCTGGAGTTATATCTCTTTTAATAATTTCCTTGGTGCTTGGAAACTTGGGAACTGCTATTTGGGCAAGTCAGAGTGTCTTACTTGGTATAATATGTGGTTATTTGATAAGTAAATCATCAACAGTTATGGATGATTTAGTATATGGTTCAATTATTGGAGTCATTATAATGGTTTTTATTGATATATATGCTTCAGCATTAATAGGATACAGTTTTATGAGAGAATTTCAAGGATATAGTAAATTGATTTATTTTAATGAATACTCAGATTCTATTTTTTACTTACTGATAGCACTGTTTCCTTTTGGAATGGTTTTTTGTATATACTTTTTAAGTTTGATTATGGGACATAAATTACATATTTTAAACTCTAATGCATTAAAAAAGTTTCTAGTGTTTAAGAGTTTTAGATTTTTAAATCAATTTTTATGTTGCTCAAAGAAAGTTTTTTATATGTGTGTGTTTTATTTAACTATTTTTGAAGTTACAAATATATTAAATATTAAAACTGAGTTAGTTTACTTAAAAACAATTTTTATATCAATTGGATATTTGTGTATGTATTTTGTTATTAGAGATTCCTGTATGTCACTACAAAATTTTATAATAACTAAATTTGGAAAAGTAGCATACGCTAGAATTTCTTTTTTGATAGTAGTTATATCTTTATTTCTAATGTTTAAGATAACTGTTATGGGATTAATAATTATAAATGCATTTTTAAATAAGAAAATGAATATAAGATTGACTCAAATTAATATTGTCGATAAACAAATAAATATTTTAATTGAAAAATAAACTTTATACATTGGTAAAAAATATAAAAAAGTAGTATAATGTAAAAAAACATGTATATAATAATAAAAAAGGTTGACAAAATGTAAAAATAATAATATATTATGAGTAAGTTAAGAAAAATTTCTTGTAATTGATGAAATAATCTGAATATATAAGTGCTGTGAAGAGAAGAAGTAGAGCTGAATTTTATTTAACAGAGAGTTCCAGTTTGGTGAAATGGAATAAATTGATTTAGTTTGAATACATCTTGGAGCAATATCTCTGAAAGATAACAACCACTAAGAGATATCGGAATAGTACACGTTATAGTACATGAGTAAACAAATTATACTCTACAGAGATTAATATCGTGAGATATTAGTGAACTAAGGTGGTAACACGTAAGCAATGCTTTCGTCCTTTTAATAGGATGAGAGCTTTTTTTATTATAAAAATAAAAATCATAGATTATATAAATATTTTAGGAGGAATGAAAATGAAATCAATAGACGAGCAAATGCGAATCATTATGAAAGGTGTAGACGACTTAATAGACGAAAAAGAGCTAAGAGAAAAACTTATTAAATCAGAAAAAGAAGGAAAACCTATGATAGTAAAATTGGGGTTAGATCCAAGTGCTCCAGATATACACTTAGGTCATACAGTAGTTCTTAGAAAGATGAAACAATTACAAGATTTAGGTCATCAAATAGTAATTATAATTGGAGATTTTACAGGTAAAATTGGAGACCCAACTGGAAAATCTAAAGCTAGAAAAGCTTTAACAACAGAGCAAGTTCTTGAAAATGCAAAAACTTATCAAGAACAAATATTTAAAGTTTTAGATAAAGAAAAAACTATTGTAAGATTTAATAGTGAATGGCTAGCTAAATTAAACTTTGAAGATGTAATAAAATTAGCTGCAACTATTACTGTTGCGAGAATGTTGGAAAGAGAAGATTTTAAGAAGAGATATGAAGGACAAATGCCAATATCAGTGCATGAATTTTTCTATCCATTGATGCAAGCATATGATTCAATAGCATTAGAAGCTGATATAGAGCTTGGTGGAACTGACCAAAGATTTAACTTATTAATGGGAAGATCTTTACAAAGAGAATTTGGTATGGAATCTCAAATAGTAATAATGATGCCTTTAATAGAAGGTTTAGATGGAAAAGAAAAAATGAGTAAGAGTTTAGGTAACTATATTGGAATAGATGAAGAAGCTGGAATAATGTACCAAAAATCTATGGAGATTCCTGATGAACTTATAGTTAAATACTATAATTTAGTAACTGATGTTCATCCTGATGAAGTTAATAAAATTGAAACTCAGTTAAAAGATGGTTCAGTAAATCCAAGAGATATAAAAATGAATCTAGCAAGAGAAATAGTAACTTTATACCATGGAGAAGAAGCTGCTAAAGAAGCTGAGGAAAGGTTTAAATCTGTATTCCAAAAAGGTCAAATACCTGAAGATATACAAACAATTCAAGTTAAACAAGAAGAATTTGATTTAATTGAAGTATTAGTTTCTAATGAGATTGTTAAAAGTAAGAGTGAAGTTAGAAGATTAGCATCTCAAGGTGGAGTAAAAGTAAATGGTGAGAAAGTGGAAGATTTAAGTACAGTTGCTAAAGAAAGCGAACTTGTTGTTCAAATAGGAAAGAAAAAATTTGTAAAAATAGAGTTAGTAAAGTAAAATAAAAGCAAGTTCGTTGGTTATATAAAAGTATAATCAATGAACTTGCTTTTTTATTATATTAAGGTTTTAAATTGGTAACCATTATCTTTAAAATATGTTATAATTTGGTCTAGTGCATTTACTGTTTCTTGCTTTCCATAAGTATCATGCATTAAAAGTACAACTATTTCTTTACCTTCAGAAGATTTCTTTGCATGTTCAAATAACTCTTGAGCATTTTTCTTTTTACCTTCTGCATCAGCATTTAGAGCATTCCAGTCTATTGATGCCATATTTTTTTCTTTTAAGTAGTTACCTAAAGGTTCCATATTTTTCCATGACATATATCCACCTGGGCATCTAACTACATGTGATGAAAAATTCTTTCCTAGAACTTTTTTCATGGCTTCATCTGTTTTATTAAGTTCATTTACAAATGTATCAAGATTTAGGCTTCTGCCAGGGTATAGTTTTTTGTAGTCATGAGAATATGAGTGATGAGCTATTGCATTTCCCTCATCAAATGTTCTTTTTAAAATTTCATTGGCACCTTTTCGTTCAAGAGAATCCCCCTTAATAAAGAAAGTTCCTTTAACATCGTGTCTTTTTAAGATATCTAGGACTTGTGGAGTATTAGTAGTAGATGGTCCATCATCGAATGTAAGGAATACTATTTTTTCTCCATTATTTGAATAGTCGTATTTGTTAAGTTTATCCCAAACTAATTTTGCGTCATATCCATATTCTTTTGCAGCTTCTTTTTTTGCACCAATGATAGGCTCATTTTTTTCTTTTTCAATTCTTTCTTTTTCTAATTTTTCAGCTTTAAGCTTTTCTTGAGTTTCTTTAATTTCTCTTTTCTTGGACATATCCGCCCATGCCATAGAAAAAATACCAATAACTATTACAACAATTATAGTAAGTGCCATAGTTTTCTTTTTTCTTTTTTTTACCATGATTTCAACATTCCCCCTTTTTGTCGAATTGTATCAAAAATATATTATAATTATATCGAAGAAAGTAGAAAAAGTAAACCGACAAAGTTGTAACTAAAATAACTAAAGTGTAACTTATACAACATTATTTGCATAATATAAAAGTATCCTAGATATTGAAATTATCTATAAAAAAATTTAATATAAGTAAAAAAAATATAAAAAAGGTAAAAATTTATTAAAAAGGTGTTTACAAAAAATGATTAATATATTAATGTTAAATAGTGGATATAAATCTAGATTTAAAATACTGAAAAAATTTACTATAACTATATAAATTTATAGTAATGCTTATAGAAAAACTCTCTTGCTGTTTAGGGGGTTTATAATTTTGCAAAAAAATAAAAAGGAGGGGGCTTTATTGAAAAAATACTTTGGAGAAATAGGACTAATATTCATAGCAATTATATGGGGAAGTGGCTTTGTAGCAACCCAATTTGCACTAGACGGTGGGCTTACACCTCTACAAATAATAACTATAAGATTTTTCTTGGCAGCTGTAATTATGAATTTATTATTTTTTAAACAAATTCGTGCCAATATGGGAAAGCATTTATTAAAAGCAGGAGGGCTTTTAGGAATATTTTTATTTTTAGCCTTTACAGTACAAACCATTGGACTTATGTACACTACACCATCTAAAAATGCATTTATAACAGCAGCAAATGTTGTAATAGTTCCATTCATAGGATTTATACTTTATAGAAGAAAACTAGATAAAATAGGATTAATAAGTAGTTTAGTAGCTCTTGTAGGTATAGGTATACTTTCTTTAGAGGCTGATTTCTCTGTTAATTTTGGAGATTTTTTAACACTTATATGTTCATTTGGATTTGCATTTCATATATTCTTTACTAGCGAATTTGCTAAAGATAACAATCCAATGGCATTAACAGCTATTCAATTTACTGTAGCATTTTTACTGTCTTTAGTAGTTCAGACATTTGCAGGACAGTTGAAAATGGAAGCTGAATTGTCTGGATATATGGGAACTATATATTTAGCTATATTTAGTACTTCAATAGGGTTTTTATTCCAAACTATATGTCAAAAGAGAGTTGATGGAACTAGAACAGCCATAATACTATCTACTGAAGCTATATTTGGGACTATATTTTCTATAATAATTTTAAAAGAACCTATTACAGCCAAATTAGTTATTGGTAGTATATTGATATTTGGTGCAATTATAACAGCAGAAACTAAATTATCATTTTTAAAAAGTAAAAAAGTAGAACTTAAAGAGTCAAAAGATTCTTCACTAGAAAGTATTTAAATAGACAATTGTTTCCTAATTAATCAAATAAAGTATATATTATGTAGAAATTTGACATCAAAACTTAGTTGATACCAATGTTTCAAAGTGATAAAATTAATTAGGAAATAAATTTTATTTTTAGTGTTTAAACTATAGTACATGGGGTATATATATTCTTGTAGCAAGTTATTAAACTTTAAAATAAAAATTTAATTAATATAAAATTGGGAGGAATTTAATTATGAAAAAATTTGTTTGTACAGTATGTGGATATATACATGAAGGAGATGCTGCACCAGCACAATGTCCAGTATGTAAAGTTGGAGCTGATAAATTCGAAGAAATGAAAGGTGAAATGGTTTGGGCTGACGAACATAGAATAGGAGTAGCTCAAGGTGTGGATGCAGAAATAATCGAAGGATTAAGAGCTAACTTTACTGGTGAATGTACAGAAGTAGGAATGTATTTAGCAATGAGTAGACAAGCTGATAGAGAAGG
The DNA here is from genome assembly GCF_020676075.1 of Clostridioides sp. ES-S-0001-03. Taxonomy (NCBI): domain Bacteria; kingdom Bacillati; phylum Bacillota; class Clostridia; order Peptostreptococcales; family Peptostreptococcaceae; genus Clostridioides; species Clostridioides sp. ES-S-0001-03. The sequence continues at coordinate 507,964 of NZ_JACVWJ010000002.1, forward strand.
ATATCCAGAAGTAGCAGAAGCATATAAGAGAATAGCTTTTGAAGAAGCTGAACATGCTGCTAAATTTGCAGAACTTCTTGGAGAAGTTGTAGTTGCAGATACAAAAGAAAACTTAAGAGTTAGAGTTGACGCTGAATATGGTGCAACTGATGGAAAATTAAAATTAGCTAAGAGAGCTAAAGAATTAGGATTAGATGCTATACATGATACAGTACATGAAATGTGTAAAGATGAAGCTAGACATGGTAAAGCATTCTTAGGATTATTAAATAGACATTTTGGAAAATAATAATTAAAAACATAGATTAAAAGGAGAAACTTTGGTTTCTCCTTTTTTAAATTATACAAAAAATATAAAAAAATCTTTGTAATAAAAGGGTGAAGATAATATGAAATCGGTATCTGTTAGAAGCTGTAAAAATTATGAGTATGAAAATGTAAGATTTTCTATTGAAAAAATTTTAGATGACATTGGAGGGCTTAACAAGTTTGTAAAAGAAGGAAGTAAAGTACTTGTAAAACCAAATCTACTGATGAAAAAAAAGCCTGAAGAAGCTACAACTACTCATCCTATGGTAGTAAGGGTTGTATGCGAAAAGCTTTTAGAATTAAACTGTGATGTAGTAGTAGCAGATAGTCCTGGTGGACCATATAATCAAGCCTCTCTTAAAAGTATATATAAGACATCTGGAATTGAAAAGGTAGCAAATGATTTAGGTATCAAATTAAATTATGATGTTTCAGATGTTAAGATACATAGTGAAAAAGCGCATGCTCTTAAATATATGGATATTATTAAACCAGTAATAGATGCTGATTATGTAATAAATCTTTGTAAATTAAAAACACATGTGATGGCAACTTTTACTGGTGGAACAAAAAACTTATATGGATGTATAGCTGGATTAAAAAAAGCAGAAATACATTATAGATTTCCTACAGAGGAATTATTTTGTGAAAATGTACTTTTAGATATTTGTGATTATGTAAATCCGACACTGACAATTATGGATGGAATTGTAGGGATGGAAGGGGATGGTCCTTCAGCAGGAAACCCTAAAGAAATAGGTGTTTTATTAGCATCACAAAATCCATATGCTATAGATGTTGTTGCATGTAAGATTATAGGTTTGCTTCCAAATAAAGTTGCTACAATTAGAGGGGCTATTAAAAGAGAGTATATAAAAGAAGACTTTTTAGATATTGAGATTGTAGGAGAAGATATAAAGGATTTAATTATAAAAGATTATAAGGTACCAATTGTAAGTAAAGATTTAAGGCTATTTTCTGTAAAATTGCCAAAATTTTTAAATGAACCTATTTCAAAACTTATAACACCAAAGCCAGTGGTTAGATTTAAGGATTGTATAAAATGTGGAAAGTGCAAGGAAGCTTGTCCTGCAAATACCATAGAGATAGGGAATAGAGGTGCTCTTATAGATTTAAATAAATGTATAAGATGTTACTGTTGTCATGAACTTTGTCCTAAAAAGGCTATTGATGTCAAACGTAATTTTGTATTTAAGTATGTAAAATAATGTATAATATTATATGAGTCTATATAAATGAAAATTATAAAGGAGAAATAACATGATTTTAATTAAAAATGGTAGAGTGATAGACCCTAAGAGTCAAAGAGATGAGAAAATAGATTTAATTATAAAAGAAAATAAAATCTATAAAATAGGTAATTTTGATGAAAATGATGAATTTGAAAAAATAATAGATGCTAGTGGGAATATAGTTGCACCTGGATTAGTAGATGTACATGTACATTTTAGAGACCCAGGATTTACATATAAAGAAGATATAGATAGTGGAGCTAAATCTGCAGCTAGAGGTGGATTTACAACCGTTATATGTATGGCAAATACTGACCCAATTGTAGATAATGAAGATACTTTTAACTATGTGAAGGAAAAAGCAAAAAATGCATGTATAAATGTTTTACAAGCAGCAGCTATAACAAAAGGTTTTGAAGGTAAAGAGTTAGTGGATATGGAAAATCTTAAAAAGGCTGGAGTTCCAGGATTTACTGATGATGGATTACCTTTAATGGATAGCAGTCTAATTATGGAAGCAATGATTAAGGCAAAAGAGTTAGATGTACCACTTAGTTTTCATGAAGAAGACCCTTCTTTAGTTGGAAATCCTGGCGTAAATGCAGGAAAGATAGCTTCAGAGCTTGGTCTAAAAGGTGCATCGAATGTAGCAGAAGATGTAATGGTTGCTAGAGATTGCATGTTAGCACTAAAAACTGGTGCTAAGATTGATATACAACATATAAGTTCTGGGGTTTCTGTTGATATGGTTAGATTTGCAAAATATCTTGGAGCAAACGTAGTTGCAGAAGCTTCACCACATCACTTTACACTGACTGAGGAAGATGTATTAGAGTTTGGAACAAATGCAAAAATGAATCCGCCTTTAAGAACTAAGTGGGATAGAGATAAGATTATAGAAGGATTAAATGATGGTACTATTGAGATAATAGCAACAGACCATGCACCTCATAGTAAAGAAGAAAAAGATAGAGAGTTTATAAAAGCTCCAAGTGGTATTATAGGGCTTGAAACTTCGTTGTCTCTTGGAATAACAAACTTAGTATATAAAAATCATCTTAGTATGATGCAGTTAATAGAAAAAATGTCTACAAATCCTGCAAAACTATACAATTTAAATGTTGGTTTTATAGAAGAAGGAGCAGTAGCAGATATTGTTATATTTAATCCTGAAGAAGAATGGATAGTTGAAGATTTTGCTTCTAAAGCTGACAATTCCCCATTTAGAGGTAAATCTCTATATGGGAAAGTTAATTATACTATATGTAATGGAGAAGTTGTATACAACGCTTAAGGTTGTGTTTTAAGGGTGGTGAATACAGTGATTGAAAGCAAAAGATTATATATTAGACAAATGAATCATAGTGATTTTAAGGAAATAAGTAAAATGTTACAAGATTCAGAAGTAATGTATGCATGGGAACATGCTTTTTCTGATGAAGAAGTTACAGAATGGATTGATAGAAATATACAGAGATATAATAATGATGGATATGGATATTTTATTGTTATAGATAAGTATATAGATAATGTAGTGGGGCAAATAGGCCTTATAAAACAGGACATAGGGTTAGGAATAGGTTATATAGTAAAAAGAGAATATTGGAATCAAGGTTATGCTACAGAAGGTGCTACTATATGTATAGATTATGCTATTAGAAACTTAAATGTAGATACTTTAGTAGCAGATATCAGACCTGAAAATATAGCATCTATAAATGTGGCAAAAAAACTAGGTATGAAGAAAATATCTGAGTGCGACAAGATTTATAGAGGACAAGTAATGAAACATGATGTCTACCAATTAAAAGTAACAGGATTAACTACAAAAATTGTTGAAATAGTAGATTATAATCCAAATTGGAAGTATGAGTTTGAAAAATTAAAATCTACACTAGAAAAGACTCTAGGTAATTCGATTTTGAAAATAGAACATGTTGGTAGCACATCTGTTGAAGGGCTTTCTGCAAAACCTAGATTAGATGTTGATATAATAATTGGAGACTATAGCTACTTAAATGATGTTGTCAGTAAACTAAAAAAATTAGGGTATAAACATCTAGGCAATTTAGAAGTAGAAGGAAGAGAAGCATTTTCTTATGAGACAACTAGTTTCATGGAGCATAATTTATATGTATGTCCTAAAGATGGGAAAGGATATTTAGAGCATATTAAATTTCGAGAGTATTTGAGACTAAATCCAGATAAGGTTAAAGAATATTCTGACTTAAAAAAGAAGCTAGCAAAACTTTATAGGTATGATGTTAACTCTTATTGTGATAACAAAACAGATTTCATAAGAGGCATAATAGATTAGATATTAATATTAAAAATATTTAAAGCAAATAATTCATTAGTAATTTTGAAAATAACAATGCACTATTATATTTGATTTGAAAAAGATTAAGTTCTTAATCTATCATATATAATAGTGCATTAAATATTTAAGCATGTTTTAGAAAACAATTTAAAAATAATAACTTATTAATGGAAATACTATTTATAAATTGCCTTTATAGGGTCTAGTTTAGAGGCTTTAAAGGCTGGTATTAAACCAAATACAACTCCAGTTAATATAGTAGCCAAAATAGCATAAAGTAAGCTATTTAAGCTAGGAATTGCTTCAAATCCAATGTATTTAGAAACATAGTTAGTAGCAATAAATCCAACTATAGTTCCTAAAATTCCTCCACATACCGTTATAAAAACAGCTTCAACTAAAAATTGAAATAATATAGACCTAGGTTTTGCACCAATAGCACGTCTTATACCAATCTCTCTTTGTCTTTCCATAACTGATACATACATTATATTCATTACACCAATACCACCAACAAACATTGCAACTACAGTTATTATAGATACATATTTATTGACATTAGAATTGATGCTTTCAAGATAAGCTGTTTGTTCAGTTGGGTCTGGTGTAGTATAAGAACCATTGATACCAGGATGCATTTCATATAGTTTAGCTATAATATTGTTTGCAACTTCATTCACATTATATCCTTTAGAACAAACTAAGTCTAACTGATAAATTTCAGTGGAGTAAGAGTTTTGACTCATTAGACTATCAAAAGCTTTTTTAGGTATAAGAGAAGTTATAAATTGCATATCTTGATAACCTCCTAAAAATCCTCCAGCTTGTTGTTGGTTAGAAGAATCATCCAATACTCCAATTATTTCAAATATAGTTCCATTTACATTAATACCATGGCCTAAAGCGTCTTCTGGATTTTCAAAAATTTCACTTGCACTTTGCTGTGTAAGTAGAATTACCTTTCTTTTTTCATCATCCAAGGAAAAATCTCTACCACAGATTAAATTTATTTTTGAATCTTTTTTTACTGGTCCAACTTCCACATAAGTCGTTTTTTTATCAAAAGATGCCTCAGAAGAATAAGTTGAATCAAGATTAAATCCATCTCTTGCAGGAGCAATTCTTTCTACACCTTCAACAAATGATAATTCTTCTAAATCTTTTGCATTGAATGGCTTTAAAAATATACTCATATCATTGGTAAGACCTGTGTTATCAGCTGATTCAAATGAAATAGTAGTTTTATTAGGATTAGCGTTATTTACAGATTTCTTGATTTCTTTTTGAAATCCATTACCTATAGAACTAACAAGTATTACTGAAGTTATTCCTATAATAATCCAAAGTAAAGCTACAAAGACACGAAGCTTGTGCCCCTTTAAATTAGCCAAAGAATTTTTTAATAAGCCCATGATTACACCTCCGAAGTAAACACACCATCTTTAAGTCGTATGACCTTAGTTGCATACTTAGTCAAATCCTGATCATGTGTAACCATTATTATAGTCTTGCCTTGTTCATTAAGTTCTGTCAAAAGTTCCATAATTTCCCTGCTAGTTTCACTATCCAATGCTCCAGTTGGTTCATCAGCAAAGATTATTTGAGGGTCATTTGCCAAACAACGTGCAATAGCTACACGTTGTTGCTGACCACCAGATAATTGAAGAGGTTTTTGTTTGATTTTATCTAAAAGCCCAACAGATTTTAGTTTGCTCTTAACAATTTCTTCTCTTTCAGATTTTTTTAATATTTTATTGTAAATTAAAGGTAGCTCTACATTTTGATATATATTTAAAGTTTCTATTAAATTAAATTGTTGAAAAACAAAACCAATATTGATATTTCTAAAAACAGAACGCTCATTTTCACTGAGATTAGTTACATCTGTGCCATCAAATATATATCTTCCTTCGTCAAACACATCAAGAAAACCTAAGATGTTAAGTAAAGTGGTTTTACCACTACCAGATTTACCCATTATCATGACAAATTCTCCAGATTCAATTTCTAAATTTAAGGATTTTAAAACATGTAATTCATCTTTCCCTACTTTGTAATATTTTTGAATATTTTCTAATTTAATTAACATATGTAAATTAATTCACATCCATATTAACTTCTTTTAAATTTTTATCTGGAGTAGCATCTCCATTATTATTAGAGCCAGCAGTTACACCATCACCTTGAACTGGGTCTCCTTCTTTCATTTCTTTAGTAGGGTATTTTATTACTATATCACCTTGTTCAAGACCGCCTCTAATTACAGCAAAGTCATTATTTTTACTTGCAACATCTACAATTTGTTTTTTCAAGATTCCATCTAAGTCTTTAAATACATATGAGTGTTTTTTATCCTTAAGTACACAAGATGCTGGTATTTTAAAGCTTGAGTTAGCTACTTCAAGTGATGCTTGAAGATGGAATCCATTTGTCAACCCTTCTTGGTTATCAAATGCTATGTTTATATCATAATAAGATAAAGTACTTTGTTGAGCTCCCATCTCGCTACTTGGAGTAGATGGCTTATCAGATATAAAACTTATTCTACCAGTAAGATTTTGGTCAGTTGAGAAAACTAATATATTAACCATTTGGTCAATTTTCATCTTAGGTAAATCTTGTTCACTTGCTTGCCCCTTCATATAAAACTCTAGACCTTGAATAGTCATAAATGAAGCTGGTTGGTCTGGATTTCCAGTTTGGTCATTTAAGTATACAGTACCATCAAAAGGAGCAGTAGTTCTATCATATGCTTTCTTATCTAAAGAAGCTATCTGAGAGTTTAAAGCTGTTATTTGTGCATTTATAGAAGCTATAGCATCTCTATTTTCATCAATATTTGCAAGTGATATCTTTTGTTTTTTATATTGGCTAAGTTGTGATTTTAGACTATCTATTTCTGCTATTATAGTTGGATTTTTAGCAGTAAAAAGAAGGTCTCCTTGATTTACCTTTTGCCCATTTGTAACATTTACATCACTTAACTCATAATCTCCAGAAATATTAAAGTCTTTAGTTTGCTTAGGAACAACCATACCATTTATAAATATTTTTTCGTTTTCTGGAATAGTGTATGTTTCTATGAAGTTTTCATTAGTTTGTAATTCAGTATTTTTTGAATCGACATAAGCAAGTACCCCTAATATTAAAAGTATGATTATCACGATTCCTGCATAGATTTTAAATCTCTTGTTTTTAAAAGGATTATTTTTAAAACCTTTATTTTTAGCTTTGAAATTATTACTTCCAAAGCTAGTATTTTTAAAGCTATTACTCTTAAAGCTACTATTTCTAAATTTTTTATTTTTAAATTTTTTTAGAAAAGACATGTTTTCCTCCTTTGTATAAAAACTACTTATTATATACTGGGATGTACATATAGAATCATTATAAGAAGCATGTTGAATATAAGTCAAATGAAAATAACTTATCAATATATAAGATACTATAGATAATCTTTGAATGTAATAGTAATTTTTGTATATTGATTGTACTCTGAATCTACATCAATTTTATGGCCAAGTTTGTCACAAAGTTCTTTTACTAAATAAAGACCAAGCCCTGTAGATTTAGTGCTATTTCTTCCATTATTACCTGTAAATCCCTTATTGAATATTCGATTTAAATCTTCCTTTTTTATACCACAGCCAGTATCTTCCACCCTTAATTGTAAATAATTTTTGTGGGTTTTGCAATAGATAGATATATTATCTTCTATTGAGGCATATTTTAGGGAATTATTTAATAATTGCTCGAATATGAAGTGAAGCCATTTTTCGTCTGATAAAACTGTATAATTCAAATTATTTAAGTTTAAAATTATTTTTTTTGAGATAAAATATTTTGAATATTTTCTTATAATATCTCTAAGAATATTTTCAATATTTACTTCTTGAATCAAAAAATCTTTATGAAAATCTTCAAGTCTAGATAAATATAAAATTCTTTCAATAGAATTTTCAATTCTAAATATCTCTTTATCAATATCATCTGAAATTTTTTCTTCGATTAAATCTTCGTTTTGTTCAAGTACTAGTTTAATTATTGCTATAGGTATTTTTATATCATGTACCCACATACTCATAATTTCTTTATTTTCTTCAAATTTCTTAGTATTGATATCTATTATATCATCACACTGGCTTTGATAACCTTTAATTATATCCAAATATATTTTTTCTTCATTTGTACATTTAACTAATTCTATATCATTAGTACTAACTTTGAATGTATTATTTTTAATTTTCTCTAAAAATCTATTTTTCTTAATGTAGCCAGTAAGTATATATATAAATGAAAATACTATATTTACAATTAATATGTATACAATAGTATCTACTAAGAGAGCATCAATAGGAGAAAATATAATAACTGCTATCGTAAAAAGTAAGAAACCAAAGTTGTATACTAAAAATTCGAGTTTATCTTTGAGAAAATCTTTAAAACTCATAAATTCACCTACTTAAAACTATTTTAACTGATTATATAACCTAATCCTCTTTTAGTTTCTATAAAGTCTTCCAATCCAATTTCACTTAATTTTGAACGTATTCTGTTTACATTAACAGTGAGAGTATTATCATCTACAAACCAATCATTATCCCATAATTTTTTCATAAGTTTATTTCTACTAACTATTTTACTTTTATTCCTCATAAGTTCATGAAGAATTTTAATTTCATTTTTGGTTAGCTCAATAGTACTATCTTTATAACATATAGTTGCAGTTGATAAATCCAAAGTAACCCCATTATGGACAATTTTATTTGAATTATTATCAACAAAATTATAAGTTCTTCTTAAAAGAGCATTTACTTTAGCTATTAAAACATCTATAGAAAATGGTTTTTGTATATAATCATCTGCGCCTAGATTTACACCCATTATCACATCCATATTAGAATTTCTTGAAGAAATAAATATTATTGGAACTTTGGAAATTCTTCTTATCTCATTACACCAATGAAATCCATCATAAAATGGAAGATTTATATCTAATAAAACCAATTGTGGTTTATAATGCTTAAATTCTTCTATTATGTTTTCAAGATTTTCTATTTGATAGACAATATGTCCCCATTTAGAAAGACAATCTGCTATTTGATGTTTTAATGAAACATCATCTTCAATTACCATTATTTTAAACATTTTTACCTCCTAATCCAGAATAGTTATATTAACATAACTATATTTTACTTGATAAGTTCAAACATTTCTACCTTATAATTTAAAATAATTATATTAATATAACTATATTTTACTTGACAAATTATATTTTAAATATAATTCTAGTAAAAAGGAAGAAATATAATTAATACTTACAGAAATGTAACATTATATTAATATAAGTAAATGGTTAAAAACTACTTTAATATATATAATATATTTATAAGAATTGGAAAATGAGCAATTATGTTGAGGAGTGGTAAGTAATTATGGAAGAAATATTAATTGTTGAAAATATAAAAAAAGAGTATGGTAGAAAAGGCTCAAAATATGAAGCTTTAAAGGGAATAAGTTTTAAAGTTTATAAAGGCGAATTTGTAGGTATTATGGGTTCATCTGGAGCTGGAAAATCAACTCTTTTGAACATTATTTCTACAATAGATTTGCCTTCATCAGGAAATGTTTATATAGAGAATAAGAATATTATTAAAATGAAACAAAATAAATTAGCCGACTTTAGACGTGATAATCTTGGATTTGTATTTCAAGACTCTAACCTTTTAGATACATTAACTATAAAAGAAAATATAATGCTACCTCTTTCTTTAAAAAATGAAAAAGTATCAGTAATAGAAAGTAGAATAAAAGAAGTTTCAAAATCACTAAATATAGAATCAGTATTAGATAAATATCCTAATGAAGTCTCAGGTGGACAAAAACAAAGAGGCGCTGTTTGTAGAGCAATAGTAACAAAACCATCATTAATACTTGCAGACGAGCCTACAGGAGCATTAGATTCTAAATCTGCAAGGGATTTATTAAATTCTCTAGTAAAATTAAATAAAGATAACGATTCAACAATATTAATGGTAACACATGATGCTATAAGTGCAAGTTTTTGTAGTAGAATACTCTTTATAAAGGATGGAATAATCTTTACAGAACTTATAAAAGGAGAAAGCACAAAAGAATTCTATAATAAAATACTAAATACAGTTTCCTTAATTGGAGGAGTTAATAAAAATGAGTTTATTTAAAATTGCTATAAAAAATATAAAAAAGAACTTTTTAAGCTATTTTATGTACTTCGTTTCAATTGTATTTAGTGTATTTATATTCTTTAGTTTCAAGTCAATAGAGTACAATGAAGCCTTAAATTTACTTGGTAGAAAAACTAAAATAGGTATTAATACAAGTTCAATTGTAATAGTGGTATTTGTTTTTTTGTTTATATATTATTCAAATTCATTTTTCTTTAATAGACGTAGGCAAGAGATAGGTACTTATAGCTTGATTGGAATGAGAAAAAATCAGATAGGCAGAATATTTTTATATGAAACTTTTTTGATGGGAATCTTTGCAATATTAATAGGAATATCTTTAGGTTTTTTATTTTCAAAGCTTATGACAATGATTCTTGTAAAATTAATGAAAGAGATTATAGTAGTAAAGATGACTTTAAGTATAAGGGCTTTAATTCAGACATTAGGAATATTTTTAATAATATTTGTAGTAATTGGAATGAGAAATATTATAGTTATTAGGAATAAAAAAATTGTAGAGTTATTTAAGAAGTCACCAGAAAAATATACAAATAAAAGATTTATAAAGCTAAAGGGAACTCTTGGAGTTTTACTGATAGTATTTTCTTATTTAATGTCAGTTAGTCATTTCATTGTTGAAAACATAATGTTTTCAGCTTTTATATTAATTACAATAATACCAGGTACTTTTTTATTTTTTTCATCAATAATGTCGATAATTATAGATGTTGCTAAGAAGAAAAAAAGTTTTTATTACAAGGGAAGAAATCTAATTGCATTTTCAGAACTTGGATTCAAATTAAAGAATAATAGCAGAGTATTGGCAATAATAGCAATATTAATAGCTACAAGTGTAACTATGTTAGGATTTACAATATCAATTTATTACGATATAGATAGAAATATAAATGAAAACTACAAGTATAGTTATACTATAAATGCAGAAAATTCTCTTGTAAATAATGAAATCGATAAGCTGCTATATAAATATAAAGAAGATGATAAGGTGCTTTTTGATAAGACAGTAGAGTTTATAAGTAGAGATGTAAATTTTAAATTGTACTATAAAAAAGGAGGAGTTTATAGAGAAAATACAGTGATTGTAGATTTTATTAAAGAAAGTGATTTTAAGAAATTAAGACAATATCAAAACAGTAATTATGAAGAATTAACTTCAGAAAAGCATGTATATTATGTTTCAGATTCATATAAGAGAATGTTTCTTAAAAGTACTGGTACTCAAAAAATAGATGTATACATTAAAGAAAAAGAGAAGATGAATTTATTTACAGTTCAAAAAAATATTTTAGAGCCAGAAATAAATTTACAATCAACATTTGATTTAATTGTGGTAAAAGATAACATATTTAATAGATTAAAATCAGGAGGAGAATCGAGATTATTAAGATTAATTGATATAAAAAATGAAAAAAAAGAGTTTGATATGTCTTTAAGATTAAAAAATATAGTTGATAAAAATATGGAATCAACTTATCCTTTTAATTTTACATCAAATGTCGAAAACTATAATGATTTAATTAGAGTAAGTGGTCTTATGTTATTTATAGGTATATTTCTATCTGTAGTATTTCTTTTGTGTACAGGAAGTATAATTTTATTTAAGCAATTATCAAATATATATGATGATAAAGAACGATATATTATGCTAAAAAAACTTGGGGCAAATAATCAAGATATTGAGAAAATAATATCAAGACAATTAAAAGTTGTATTTTTGTTGCCATTAATTGTAGGTACAATTCATAATTTATTTGCTATGTCAATTGCTCAAAAATTTATAACTAGGCCATTGCTTATACCAATTATTACAACACTAGCCATTTATTATATAGGTTATTTTATATATTATTTTATAACATTAAAATACGCTCAAAATATGATAATAGATTAAGTTGTAGAGTATTTTTTACTTAATAAGAATTAAATACTAAAAACAAGATAGCTTATCTAATCAAAACAAAAAAATATTATAATAATGTAATTAAGTCTTGGAAAAAGTTTGTATTTTGTATCAGTTGTATTAATTAATGTTATATAATAAATTTAAGGAAAATATAAAATAAAAATGACAAGGAGTTGAAAATTATGATGTTTGATGCTCATCAACATAAATATCCATCAATAAGAAATGTTATATATGCTAAAAATGGAGCAGTTGCAACTTCAACGCCATTAGCTTCTCAAGCTGGGCTTGAAATACTAAAAAAAGGTGGAAATGCTGTGGATGCAGCAGTTGCAACTGCTGCTACATTATCTGTAGTTGAACCTACAAGTAATGGAATTGGAGGAGACGCATATGCTCTTGTTTGGATAGAGGAAGAAAAACGATTATATGGACTAAATTCTAGCGGTTTTGCTCCAGAAAGAATGGAATTAAAAAATTACAAGAACATGAAAGAAATGCCAAAGTATGGATTTGGAGCAGTAACTGTACCTGGAATACCTGCAGCTTGGGCAGAATTAAATAAAAAGTATGGAAAACTTAGTCTACTAGAATGTTTATCTCCAGCAATTAAATATGCAAGAGAAGGATATGTTGTTTCTCCTAATGTATCAAAAGTATGGAAAAAATCCTATGAACTATATGAAAAAGAATTTGTTGGAGAAGAATTTAAGTCATGGTTTGAGACGTTTTCTAAGGATGGTAAAGCTCCAGAAGCTGGTGACATATTTGTATGTGAAGAGCATGCTAATACATTAGAAGAAATAGCCAATACACAAGCTGAAAGTTTTTATAGAGGTAGACTAGCAGATAAAATAGATGAGTGTTCTAGAAAGTTTGAGGGAGCTATAAGAAAAAGTGATTTAGCGAGTTTTTATCCAACTTGGGTAGAACCTATAAGCACAGAATACAAAGGATATAAAATATTTGAAATTCCACCGAATGGACATGGAATAACAGTCCTAATGGCATTAAATATATTAAAAGAATTGGACATAAAAGGAGATATAGAAAATGTAGATGACATACATAAGATTATAGAAAGCTTAAAACTGGCTTTTGCAGATTCTAAAACTTATGTAACTGATATAGAACATATGAAAGTAAAGGTTCAGGAATTATTAAGTCAAGATTATGCAAAAAAGAGAAGTTTATTGATTGATAATGAAAAAGCTTTATACCCAAAAGAAGGAGAACCATATTGTGGTGGAACTGTATATCTTTGTACTGCTGACAAAGATGGAAATATGGTTTCATATATACAGAGTAATTATATAAATTTTGGTTCTGGGATAGTAATACCAAACACTGGTATTGCACTACATAGTAGAGGTAATAATTTTAACTTAGACCCTAAACACCATAATGTAGTAAAACCATTTAAAAAACCTTATCACACAATAATACCTGGTTTTTTAGGTAAAGATGATAAGGCAATAGGTCCATTTGGTGTAATGGGTGCTTTTATGCAACCACAGGGACATCTTCAAGTATTAACGAGTATGATAGACTTTGGTTTAAACCCTCAAGAGGCATTAGATGCTCCAAGATGGCAGTGGATAAAAGGTAAAGAGATAGAAGTTGAATCAGAGATGCCAAGACAGATGGTAGATGCTCTTATTGAAAAAGGTCATGAGATAAAAGTAATTCATGATAATGTTGATATGGGTAGGGGACAAATAATCTTCAAAACAGAGCAAGAAAGTTATGTTTGTGCAACAGAGTCAAGATGTGACGGTCATGTTGCAGTTTATTAATATTGTAAACTAAATTTATATTTAATGACTAAAGGAATCTATATGAAATGATGATAATAAAAGGCGAAAGTCTACAATGACTAACGCCTTTATAAAAAACTAAGATATATAATATGCTAGTTTTATTGATTATTAACTTTATTCTTGTCCAGTTTTAACTTCGTTGTCATCATAGCTAATCCAGTCACTAAAGCTACCAACATAAATCTTATGGGGCATATTAAGTTCTCTAAGTGCAAGGCTGTTAACACAAGCAGATATTCCTGAACCACAAGACAAAATTACTTCTTCATAATTGTTTAAATCCTTAAAGAAGTCTTTTAAAAATTCAGTATCTTTAAGTGAGCCATTTTCAAAATCACCTTTTATTAAATCCTTGCAAAAGTAATTTTTTGCACTAGGTATATGGCCAGCTTTTGAATATGCAGGTTCAACTAAACCTTGGTATCTTTCATTAGCACGACAATCTATAATCACAGTATTTTTGTCATATAATTTAGACTTAACATATTCCATTGGAACAACTAAACTGTCATTTACATTAGGCTTAATTTTTTTGTCTGTACAGTTTGGAATATTTATTTTTTCTTCTAATTCTCCACCTTCTTTTACAAAAGCTGTTATTCCACCATCTAATACATAGACATTTTCAAGACCTAAGTGTTTTAATTGGAAGAATAGTCTACAAGCACCATTTAAATCTCCATCATCATAAGCTACAATTGTAGTGTAATTATCAACACCCATTTTTTCTAACTTTTCTTTTAATATAAAAGGGTCTTGTAAAGGATTTTTACCGCCATGTTCTTTTGTAGGAGATGATAAATCCTTGTCTATATCCAAGATAAAGCTACCTTTTATATGTCCTTTTTTATAAGAATCAATACCATAAGTTCTATTGATAAGGTCAAATCTACAATCTATAACAACTAGATTATCATTATGTTCTAATTTAGATATAAGTTCTTTTGCAGAAATAATATTTTTCAAAAAACAAACCTCCTATTTTTAATTATTTTTATGTGTATTCATAATAATTATTAACTTTATAAATTAATATTATTATAAATTATTACATAAGTAAATAAATCTTTAGAAAATATAAAAATTTTATATAAAAATTCAAATAATTAATGAATATTAAAAATTTTAGATATATAATAAAATAAGAGTATATTTTAGTTTATATAAAAGCTGGTATTGCAATAGATTAAAGCCTTATACATGTTTAGTTTTTAAAGAAATCTGAGTTATTATGAAAACCTAGGTTAATTTATTAAACAAATAATTGAATAAAAAAAATTTATTATGTATTTATAAAATTTTTGTTACAAATTTGGCATAATATAGTATACTTTAAGTGTGTATTAGGTTAAATCTATAACAAATTATACGTATAATATGGGTTTTAATATTTGTTGGAATTTAAACGTAATTTGTTAATATCAACTATTTGTAATTTGGGCAGTTATAATTATTTTACAGGGGGGATGTCCAATACAAAACATTTAATCGAGAACTAATATTGTATTATAATTAGAGTTATAGTTTTGTGTGTTTATGTTTTAATTAAATTTAAAGTGGGAAAAATATATTTGTTAGAATGGAGAATAGCGAGATGAGTAATAAAATAGTTAGTAAGAGACAATTAACAGATAGTATTTATTTGATGGAAATAGAGGCTCCTAGAGTTGCAAAATCTTCTCAGCCTGGTCAATTTATAATAATTAAAAATGATGAAAAGGGAGAAAGAATTCCTCTTACAATAGCTGATTATGATAGAGAAAAAGGAACAGTAACTATCGTATTCCAAACAGTTGGTGCTTCAACTAAGAAATTAGCAATGTTTGAAGAAAACGATTTTGTAATGGACTTTGTAGGGCCATTAGGACAAGCAAGTGAATTCATACATGAAGATATAGAAGAATTAAAAAATAAAAAAATCCTATTTGTAGCTGGTGGAGTAGGTTCTGCTCCAGTGTATCCACAAGTTAAATGGTTTAAAGAGAATGGATTAGATGTAGATGTAATAATTGGTGCAAGAACTAAAGAATTAATCATATTAGAAGATGATATGAGAAAAGTAGCTAAAAATGTATACATATCAACAGATGATGGTACATATGGATTTGATGGAAGAGTTACAGATTTATTAAAAGATTTGGTTGATAATCAAGGCAAAAAATATGACCAAGCAATAGTAATTGGACCAATGATAATGATGAAATTTATGTGTCAATTGACTAAAGAATTAAACATACCTACTATAGTAAGTTTAAATACAATAATGATTGATGGAACAGGTATGTGTGGTGGTTGTAGAGTTAGTGTTGGAAATGAGACTAAGTTTGCATGTGTAGATGGTCCTGAATTTGATGGACATTTAGTTGATTTTGACCAAGCTATGAGAAGACAATCTATGTACAAAACTCAAGAAGGAAGAGCTATGTTAAAACTTGAAGAAGGCGATAGTCATCATCATAGTAATTGTGGATGTGGAGGTAACAAATAATGGATGCTAAAAAAGTAAAAGTACCAGTTAGAGAACAAGAACCTGCTGTAAGAGCAGCAAACTTTGATGAAGTATGTTTAGGATACAATAGAGAAGAAGCTATGGCGGAAGCTAATAGATGTCTAGGATGTAAAAAACCAAAATGTGTAGGTGGATGTCCAGTAGGAATTGATATCCCAGGATTTATAACAAAAATTAAAGAAGATGATATAGAAGGTGCTGCTAAAGTAATAGCCAAGAGTAGTTCACTACCTGCTGTTTGTGGTAGAGTATGTCCACAAGAAAGTCAATGTGAAGGTGTATGTATACTTGGAATAAAATCAGATGCAGTATCAATAGGAAAATTGGAAAGATTTGTAGCAGATTGGTCAAAAGAAAATGATATAAACTTATCTGATACAGAACCTAAGAAAAATCAAAAAGTAGCTGTAATAGGAAGTGGACCAGCAGGTCTTGCTTGTGCTGGTGACTTAGCTAAAAAAGGCTATGATGTAACAATATTTGAAGCAATGCATGAACCAGGTGGAGTTTTAACTTATGGAATACCTGAATTTAGACTTCCAAAACAAGCTGTTGTTCAACCTGAAATAGATAATATAAGAAAATTAGGTGTAAAAATAGAAACTAATGTAATTGTTGGTAAAACAATAACAGTAGATGAACTTATAGAAGATGAAGGATTTGAAGCTATATTCATAGGTTCAGGAGCTGGTCTTCCTATGTTTATGAATATACCAGGAGAAAATGCTAATGGAGTATTTTCTGCAAATGAGTTTTTAACTAGAGTAAACTTAATGAAAGCTTATAGAGATGATTATGATACACCTATTAGTTCTGGTAAAAAAGTTGCTGTAGTTGGTGGTGGAAATGTTGCTATGGATGCTGCTAGAACTGCATTAAGATTAGGTTCAGAATCATATATAGTTTATAGAAGAAGTGAAAAAGAGCTTCCAGCGAGAGCTGAAGAAGTACATCATGCAAAAGAAGAAGGAATTATATTTAATACATTGACAAATCCTAAAGAAATTTTAGTAGATGAAAATGGATATGTTAAAGGTATGGTTTGTATAAGAATGGAATTAGGAGAACCAGATGATTCTGGAAGAAGAAGACCTATAGAAATAGAAGGTTCTGAATTTGTACTTGATGTAGATACAGTTATAATGTCACTTGGAACAAGTCCAAATCCATTAATATCTTCTACAACAAAGAGCCTTGATATAAATAAGAGAAGATGCTTAATAACAGATGAAAATGGTCAAACTTCTAAAGAAGGTGTATTTGCAGGTGGAGACGCTGTTACTGGAGCAGCAACAGTAATATCTGCAATGGGTGCTGGTAAAACTGCAGCAGCTTCAATAGATGAATATTTAAAAGCAAAAGTTAATGCTTAATTTGTAAATTAAATATACCAAGTTAGAATAATCTCTAGCTTGGTATATTTTTTTGAAAAATTATATAATAAAGTCATAGTTACTATTGTAATATTTACTATTAAGCAACATAATTTTGTTTAATTATGGTAAAATAATATCGAATAAAGATTTTATAAGGGGGAAATAATGTGTGGTTGGCAGAATCAGAGTTATCAAACTTGACATTAGAACTTATACCTAAAAAGAATATTTTTGGTATAACGGTTACATATATTAGTGCAACAGATATTGAAAATGTAAGCATTTTAGATAAAGCAAGTATAAATTACTTAAAAAATAATATACCATCATTAGAATATAGGCCTTTCCTATATAAAATTGAAAAATTAAATGTGCCAGTTTTAAATTATGAATCTCGTATAAAGGATTCATATAAATTTAAAGAAAGAATACTTTTGGATTATTCACATAGAGTAATGTCACAAGTTATTAAAGAGCCGATTGAGTATGTATTACAATAGTATAATTAATGGTGTTTAAATATGAGAAAAAGAGAAAAAATATTTGATGGATTAGTTTTTAGGTATATATTAATTTTATGGATGTTATTAATTTTAATTGATTTTACAAGTACAATTATATATGCAAGTAATTCTATGGAGGTTGCTTCTAAAAATATGATTGAAGCCTCAAAAAGAGAATTAGAAAATTATTTAAGTGTCAATGCATCCTTATTAAAAGCTCTTAGTCAAGACGATAGATTTTCTGATGCCAGAACTTCTCTAATTGAAAAAGGTAAGTTATTAAGACCTTATCAAAAACAATATAACCTTTTTATGCTTGGAATAACTGATGCACAAGGGAATACTTCAAGTACATATAAAGAAAGGGTTGGGACAATAAAAGACCGAACTCATTTTCAGAAGGTATTAGAAACAAAGAAAATGGTGATTTCTGACATTACAGTTAGTAAGGTTACAGGAGATAAAGTATTTATTATATGTGTACCTATTATAAAAAATAATGAAGTAACTGGAACTATTTTTGCTTCCTTTTATTTTCAAGATGTAAATAAGATAGTAAGTAGAAGTAATTCTGATGATTCTATTAAGTTTTTAATGGTAGATAAAAATTATGCCATTATTTCTCATCAAAATAAAGACTATGTCCACAATAAGACGGACATGTTTAGTATAGAAGGAAATATTATAGGGTCCAGTAAAAATGAAATTTTAAAAAATATAGATGAGAAACGTCAAGGTGGTTTTTTATCATGGGATAATTGGAAGTTATATAGTGCAAGATATACGAGTATCGAAGGAACTGATTGGACGTTAATATCAAGTTGTGATGTCTTTAAGAACTTTAAAAGCTTGATAATTGATTTTATAATCAAGTTATTTTTCTATATATTAATATTTTTGATATTGTGGAAATTAAGTAATGTTACACTAATAGAACAACTGAAAAAATTAGCTTATTATGATTCCTTAAGTGGAATAAAGAACAAAGAAAAGTTTAAAAAAGATTCTATATATATTTTACATAATTATTATAAGGATGATTTTTACTTAGTTCAATTGGATGTCAATAAATTTAAATACATAAATGAGATGTTTGGTTATACTGAAGGAAATAAGATATTAATACATATTGCAAATGTGTTAAAACACAATACAAACAAATATGAACTTTGTGCCAGAATGGATAATGACCACTTTATATTATTGCTTTCTTGTAATACTGATACTGACCTTTTAAATAGACTAGCTAAAATAAATAATGAAATATGCAATTTAAGTACTAGTAATTCTTCACAATATAAAATTGTTATGTCAAGTGGCATATATAAGATAAATAGAAGTGATGATATACAAAAAATTGACTTGTTAATTGATAGAGCGAATATTGCTGCAAAAACAAAAAAAGATAAGTATGAGCATTCATATTCATTTTTCAATGAAGATACAAGAAATCGATTATATAGAGAAAAGAAATTGGAGGATAATATGAATAAAGCTTTGGAAAAAGGCGAGTTTGTAGTATATTACCAACCAAAATATAGTTTAAATGATGGAAATGAAATTGAAGGAGCAGAAGCTCTAATAAGATGGAACAATCCAGATATAGGATTTATTTCACCCGTAGATTTTGTACCTTTATTTGAAAGAAATGGTTTCATTGTAAATATTGATATGTTTGTATTTGAAGAAGTATGTAAGACCTTGAGAAAGTGGCTAAACAAAGGTTATAACCCTGTGCCAATCTCAGTGAATATATCTCGAGTTCATTTACATAGAGATAATTTTATAGAGAATATTACTGAATTGATAAATAAGTATAATATATCTCCTAAGTTTATAGAACTTGAATTAACAGAAAGTGTTGTATTTGATAATTTAAATATATTGATTGATATAATTAAGAGGCTTAAAAAGATAGGATTTCTTATATCAATGGATGATTTTGGCTCAGGATATTCATCCTTGAATCTATTAAAGGACCTTCCTTTTGATATTTTAAAATTAGATAGAGGATTTCTAATTGAAACAACAGATACAAAACGTGGAAAAATTATTATCTCTAAGATAGTAGAAATGTCAAAAGCGATTAATATTAAAGTTATATGTGAAGGTGTAGAAACCAATGAACAAGTAGAGTTTTTAAAAGAAATAGGATGCGATAAGGTTCAAGGTTATTTATTTGCTAAACCGATGGTACTTAGTGAATTTGAAAAGCTTCTAAAATTTTAGTTGAATTAATTATTAATACTAATTAATTTGTTGATACCCTAACAATTAACTTACAAATATGTAAGTTAATTGTTAGGGTATTTTTATGGTTAAAATGGGATATTCAAGATAATATATTACTGTAGTGAAAATAAAAAAGTAATGGAGAATATAAAATGAACATATTAAGTATTAAAAATATATCAAAAACATATTATGGAAAAGTTCCATATAAAGCATTAGATAGTATTAATTTAAGTATAGAAAAGGGCGAATTTGTAGCTGTTATGGGTCCATCTGGAAGTGGCAAATCTACTCTCTTAAATATAATATCTACAATTGATAAGCAGAGTGAAGGCCAAGTTATATTAAATGGACAGGATACAAGTAAATTAGAAGGAGAAAAATTAGCTGAATTTAGAAGAAAACAACTTGGTTTTGTATTTCAGAATTTTAATTTGATTGATACTTTGACAGTTGGTGAAAATATAATGTTGCCACTTACACTAGATGGTAGAAATGTTAAAAAAATGAACAGGGAAACTAAAAATATATCTGAATTTTTAGGTATTGATAAAATTTTAGATAGAAGAACTTATGAGATTTCAGGAGGACAAGCTCAAAGATGTGCAATTGCTAGAGCAATTATAAATAAGCCATCATTACTTCTTGCAGATGAACCAACAGGGAATCTTGATTCGAAATCCACTGATGATGTTTTAGAGTTATTTGCTAAGATAAACAAAGAACAAAGTGTAACTACACTTATGGTAACTCATGAAGCATATAGTGCAAGCCATTCAGATAGAGTTGTTTTTATAAAGGATGGATGCATATATACAGAGATAAAGAAATCAGGCACGAATAGTTCTTTTTACAATAAAATACTATCTGTCTTGTCTCAAATAGGAGGTGTAAGGTAGTGACTTTTGGAAGATTTGCTTATAATAATATAATTAGAAATTTTAGAGCATATTTAGCGTATTTTTTAAGCTCAATTTTCTCTATAATGATATTTTTTGTATTTGCAGTATCTATGTTTCATCCAATTATAACGGATTCTGGAATCCAAAGTGGTTCTACTGCATTTATGGCTCTTATGATTTCAGAATTAATAATATTAGGATTTAGTCTGCTTTTTATATTATATTCCTTAGGAAATTTCTTAAAATCTAGATTAAGAGATTTTGGAGTTATGATAATAATTGGAATGAGTAATAAACAATTGAAAAGATTGATATTGATTGAAAATTTAATAATAGGATTATTAGCAATAATGTTAGGAATACTTTTAGGGCTATCTATTTCTAAGTTATTTTTATTGTATTTAGGTAAAATATTTTATATGAACTTGACAGAAAGTTACTTTCCAATAAAAGCGATACTAATGACAATTATATCTTTTATGTTATTATTTTTGATAACAGGACCACTTAGCTTAAAATTGTTAAACAAAAATAATATTTTTGAACTTTTAGTAGGCACAAAGAAACCTAAAAAGGATATAAAACCTTCAAAATTATTTGGAATACTTGGTATATCATGTCTTATGACAGGATATGCTATGATACTATTTGGTAATAAGTTAAATATAAATGGTGATATGTACATGATAGCGCTGTTGATTACTCTAGGAATGTTTTTATTTTTTTCTCAGTTTACCATTTTAATATTAAAGCATATGAAAAATAGAGAGAAGTTTTATAAAAACAAAATAAATATGTTGCTTATAGGTAATTTAGTATATAAGATGAAAGATAATTCTCGATTATTGTTTTTAATGACAATACTTTTATCTGGTACTTTAGTAGCATTTACAACAACTTTAACGCTTGTAACTTCACAAGGTAAATCCTCTAAAAATAATTTTCCAATGGTTTACTCATATTTCTCAGAAGACAATAATAACAAAAAATATGAAGACTTAGAAGAAATTAGAAACACAATAAAAGAATATGATTATAAGGAATTAAGTTTTCCTATGCTTGAATATAATAATGAAGTATTATTAAGTATGAGTAACTATAATAAATTATCAAAACAATTGGGATTAGATAAAATTAATCTAAAGATAGATGAGGGCATTATAGTTCCTAGATATAATTCTAAAGAGCATATAAATTCTTTAAAAGAAATTAAAGCTTATAAGATAAAAAATGTAAACATAAAGATAAAAGAATCAACAGATAGGATAATTTTTCCTACAGGTATGTTTAGTAAAATTATAGTTATACATGATAATTTATATAATAATATACAAAGTAAGTTTTCAAAAATAAACTTTCATGGATTTGATTATGAAAACTGGCAAAATAGTGCTGATATAACTGAAGCATTAAAAGAAAAACATTTTAATCTAGATAGAAATGATATGAAGTCATATTTTTTAACCTTACCAGATATGTATTTAGCTGAGTTACAACAAAGTAAAATTCTTCAATTTATGGGTATTTTCATAGGTGTTATTCTGTTTATGGCAGTTCTTAGTTTTTTGTATTTTAGACTATACACAGATGAACCTTTTGATAAGGTTAAGTACAACAATCTATCAAAAATAGGTCTATCTTTTAAAAATATGAATAAGATTGTTAGTATAGAGATAGGTATACTATTTTTTGTACCTTTTATCATAGCTATTGTAAATAGCATATTTTCTTTACTCTTTTTAAATAGTGTACTAAACAATAGTTTTAACTTAAAAAATTGGGGTATATTATTAGTGCTCTCATGTATATATTCACTTTATTTTCATTTACTAAAGAAATTTTATATTAGAAAAGTTTGGTTTTTTGATTAAAGTGGTATATAATATATATTATAGAAAATTAATATTTAAAAAGTAGTTAATATTAAGGGAGGGCATATGCACCTCCCTTGTAATATGTGGAAAATTAAATATTAGAAGAAGGAGGAGACTTGATGGATAATCAACAATTATTAGGAACGGAACGAATCAGTAAATTACTACTGAAATACTCTATACCGGCAATAATAGGTATGCTGGTAAATAGTCTATATAATGTGGTAGACAGAATTTTTATTGGGAACATACCAGGGGTTGGACCACTTGCAATAACAGGTCTTGGTGTTACGATGCCAATAATGACAATAATACTTGCATTTGGTATGTTGATAGGAATAGGAACAACGACAACTATATCGATAAAACTTGGGCAAGGTAAAGTAGAAGATGCAAGGAAACTTATAGGAAATGCAATGACATTAGCTGTAGTTACAGGAATTATAATAATGGTACTTGGGATATTATTTGCAAATAAAATACTTACATTATTTGGAGCAAGTGAAAATACATTAATATATGCAAAGACATATATAAATATCATCTTATTAGGAACAATAGTAAATCTTCTATCCTTTTCTTTAAATCACTCAATAAGAGCTGACGGTAGCCCTAAGATTTCAGCAGGAATAATGATAATAGGATGCCTAACTAATATAGTTTTAGATTGGATGTTAATATTTGGATTCAATATGGGAATACAAGGAGCTGCAATTGCTACAGTAACTTCTCAAGCTCTTACAGCTATTTTAACTATAGGCTACTATATAAGTGGAAAATCAAATTTAAAATTCAGTAAATCTCATTTAAAATTAGATAAAAGATTAGTAGGTGCAGTATTTGCAATAGGAATGTCACCATTTGCTATGCAACTTGCAGCAAGCTTAGTTCAAGTAATATCAAATATTGCACTTAAAACTCATGGTGGAGATTTAGCTATAGGAGCTATGGCTACAATTTCTTCTATAGCAATGGTATTTTTAATGCCTATCTTTGGAATAAATCAGGGAGCGCAACCCATTATAGGTTTTAACTATGGGGCTGAAAAATACGATAGAGTTAAAAAAGCATACTTAGGTTCATTAGTAGTAGCTACTATAATTTTATGCATGGGTATGGTAGTAATTATGCTTTTCCCAGAGGCAATTATAGGGATATTTAATAAAGACCCTGAGCTTATGAGTATATCTGTAGATGGTTTAAAAATATACCTACTTATGTTACCAATTGTAGGTTTATCAATTACAGGAACAAACTTTATACAATCTATAGGTAAAGCAAAAATGGCAATGTTATTAAGTCTTCTAAGACAGGTAATTTTATTGATACCAGCAGTAATAATTCTTCCTACATTCTTAGGTTTAAAGGGTGTATGGACAGCTCAACCAGTATCTGACTTTATAGCCACAGTAATTACAGGTGTAGTAGTATTTAGAGAGTTGAAAAGATATACACCTAAAAGTGAACGTTTAAGTGAAATAACAACTGAATAAAAAGTATAATTTCAGATAAATAAGTAAAAAATTGTAAAAAATACAATTATATGATAAAATAAAACCGCTGTCAAAAAGAAGAGAAATTCTAATTATGGAGTGATTTTATGGAATTTACAAAAAAAAGCAAATTAAAAAATATGTATGTAAACATGAATGTAGCTAGAATGTTGTCTAAGATAAATGAGTATAAGGGTAGACAACTGCTTTACAAAAAACAACCAAAAGAAATTTTAGAAAGTCTAGAAAAAAAATCTTTAGTAGATTGTTCAGAATCTACATATATTGGAAATCAAAAAGAAAGTAATACTTTTAATTTAGAAAAATTAATAAGTAATGAAGTCACACCTAAAAGTAGAGAAGAGTTAAGTATTGTTGAATACAGAGATGTAGTAAAAACTATTAACAGTGCTTATGAGAGTATACCAATAAGCTCACAAACAATTCTTGAACTTCATGGATACTTATATAAATTTTCATCTACCAGAGGGGGAAGCTATAAATCAGAAAGTGGATTCTTTGAATATAATTTAAAAAATAGTGACTTCATAAATGTTGATGCAAGTGTTAATAAGGTTGAAAAAGCTGTAGAAGAAATATGTGAAGCTTATAATACATTGATAGATGAGGATGAAATTGATATATTAATATTAATTTCTGCATTTGTGTTAGATTTCATCTTGATACATCCATTTAAAGAAGGTAATATAAAAATGGCAAGAGTACTTATACTATTGCTGTTAAACAAAAATGGATATGAAGTTGGAAGATATATAAGTTTAGGAAAAATATTTGATGACAGTTCATATGAGTACTATAGTAACTTAAACTATTTGAAGTCATCTATAGGGAATGAAAAATCAGATATGAATGCTTGGATTGAATATTTTTTAGAAACTATATTGACTGCATATAAGAAGTTAGATGACAGTTTAAATGTATCTGATAAGAAAAGACAGACAAAAACTAGTAGAATAGAAAAAATAATAAATTCTACTCTTGGATATTTTACAAAAGAAGATATAAAGGACTTGTGTCCTGATATTCCAGAACCTACTATAAATAGAGTTTTTAATAATCTAAGAAAACAAGATAAGATAGAGGTTGTTGCAAGGGGAAGAAGCGCAAAATGGAAGAAGAAGTATTAAAAAATACTTTAATAATTTTAATGGTATAGTGTTAAAGCACTATACCATTTTTTATTGAAATTAGAAACTCTGAGAGGAATTTACATAACTTTATGGAACACTTATCTTATCTAAAATACTATAGGTAATTTCTTGATTAGAATTTTAAAATATTTAAAATTATATTATATAATAAATTATGTTTTATTCCTGTACTCTATCAATTTACTTTTTAAGATTATTTAACAAATATATTTCTATTAACTTTATAATTTAATTACAGAATAGAATGGTTATTTTTGTGAAATAATAATATAAAAATAATCTTAGGAGTGAGCTTATGAAGAAAAAATTATTATATATAAATGTGAATTCAAAACCAGAAGATTTATCTTCAAGTAAAACTGTAGCAAGAAAGTTTATCAATAAATTTATAGAAAAAAATAAGGATTTCGAAGTTGAAGAAATAGATCTTTATAAAGAGCATATACCAAGACTAGAATATCAATACTTCGAAAAGAGAAATAGTATAGTCAGCGAAGAAGCCGCTAAGCAATTAGATGATAAGGATAGAAAAGAACTTGCAAAAATTAGAAGCCTTTGTGATCAATTTGTGAGTGCAAGTGTATATGTAATAGCAGCACCTATGTGGAGTTTATCTTTTCCAGCACCACTTAAAGAATATATAGATTGTATAATTCAAGATGGAAAAACTATATCTTTTGAAGGTGATGATAAACCACAAGGAATACTGAATGATATTGATAGAAGTATGGTATATATACAATCTTCAGGTGGACATATACCATGGGTACTAAAACCAGTTATGAATAAAGGGGTAAATTATGTGGAAAGTATCATGAAATTTATAGGAATCAAAAAATTTGATGAATTATTAGTAGATGGAACTGGAACTAGTGAAGAAGAAAGACAAAGTGCAATAGAAAAAGCATCTGAAAAAATAGAAGGCATAGTAGATTCTATGAAGTTTTAGTTATAATATTTTATTTTATTGAAAATATAAAGGAAAAACCTCTCTTAATGTAGAAACCTATATTGAAGGAGGCGAAAATCATGCGAGAAGAAAAAAGTAATGAGAAGTATGATTGTTATTGGTGTAATCAAGAAAATAATTTCCATGTAGAGATAAAAGACAATGTAGTGATGATAGATGATGGCACTGGTATACTTAAACAAGCCGTTTTCATAGGGTATAAACAAATTCAAGTTAATTTGAATTGTTCACATTGTCAAAACTTAAATAGAATAAAATTAAATTTGTAAACTTTAGATATGGAGATTCTTGAAAGAGTTAAAAATAGAAAGTATTAATATTTAGACTGAAAATTATATTGTATACAATAATGATTAATTTAAGCTGTATTGTATTTTAATATTTATTTTCAGTCTTACTTTATTAAAATTATTTTTTGGGAGTATCTTGGAAAAAAGTATCTACTATTTTTTCTGAAATACTTTTTAATTGGTCAGCCATTGAAGTTAGGCTTAGTAAGGCTATCAATAAATCACCTTTATTTTCTGGATTAATACTGATATTTTCAAAATTAGACTCTATAAAGTTTGGCATATTATTTCTTTGCCTTTCTTTTATTGATATAAACTTTTCATAACATGCCACTAAATCTTCTCCGTTGAAATCATCTTTTTCGTATACACCATTTAAGATTCTTTTAATCTCTTGTATTGTAAGTGTATTTTTCATAGAATAAATGATTATCATTTGTAAGATTTGTTCTTTGGTATATTTTTTTCCCTTAATTGGTTTGATTAATCCTTCTTTACTATAATTATTTATCATTGTTTTAGTGAGAATTTTATCATCCTCAAATCTTTTATTGGCAGAAAGTTTACTGTCAATTAGAGAAATAATCTGATCCATATATAGGTCAATAGATGGAATATCATTTGAAGTTATATCTGTATTATTTAGCGTTTCCAGTATTATGGTATTTAATTCATTGTTCATCATATGTTACCTCCATAATATTTATAATACACTAATTTAGAAAATAAAACAATATTAATGGTTGCAAAAGATATATAAAGTGGTATAATTAAATTTATAATATAGTATTAAAAACTATATATAAAATGTAATTTTTAAAATACATAATTGTAGGAGGATGAAATGTATCAATTTTTTTTAAAGGGTAGAGACCCAATAAGTAGTTTAACTCATTTTATAGGGGCTTGTTTATCTCTTATAGCTACTATAATTTTAATTTTTCAATCTATATCTTTACAACAAACTTCTTTTTTGATGATAGTGTCTGTGTCTGTATTTGGATTATCATTAATTGCTCTTTATAGTGCAAGCTCATATTATCATTTTTTAAAAGGTACACCAGAACAAGAATTATTTTTCAGAAAAGTAGACCACGCAATGATTTATGTATTGATTGCTGGTTCATATACACCAATATGCTTATATTTTATGCAAAAAGAAGAGGGAATAATATTTACTACAGCAATATGGATAGTTGCATTTATTGGTATAGTAATAAAAATATTTTGGATGGATGCACCTAGATGGTTGTCTACAAGTCTATATTTACTTATGGGGTGGGCAATTGTCTTTGATATAAATGCATTTAATTCAATTCCTAAGGATTGTCTTAACTTATTAATAATGGAAGGTGTATCTTACTCTATAGGTGCAGTTATTTACATTATTAAGAAGCCAAACATAAGTCCTGAATTTGGATTTCATGAGATATTTCATATTTTTATTATGTTAGGTTCTTTATTCCACTTTTTAGCTGTTTTATTGTATGTTTTATAGTTTAAGAATCCAGTTAATTGATACTAAAATTTCTGCAATGAAGAAAATAAAAAGAACTGTCTTATATAGAATCTATCTTCTACTATAAGACAGTTCCTTATTATAAATACAATTATATTTATAATAACCTGTTTATAAAAATAGCATATTCAAAATGTCTATTCCATAATTCCTTTAATGTATTTCTCATTTACGACATATAGTTTGAATTTATGTACTATAATTATATCCTCTAAATTCTCTGACACACTAACAATTCTAACACATTTATTTCTAATTTCTACAGGCAAATCTAAATCATTTGTTAAATTTACATAGTCATCATATTTATACATAAAATCATCCCTTTACATTAAGATATACTTATTATACTATATTTTAATAAGTTTTTTAAAATTATTACAATTTTTCCCGAAATTTCATTTTTTATACACAAAACTTCCAAATTAAGTAAAGATTAAATATCTAACTGTACAAATAAAAAATCATATAAAATATTTTATTTAAATTTTTAAATAACTATTGCCAATTTTTGAAAAGTATATTATTATTAATAGTAATAAAAAAACTGTAAATTTAGAATATTAATAAAAAATATTTGGGAGGAAATTATCATGGTGAGATTAAATGTAGAAAAATTAAATATAAAATTAAATCATCACCATCATCATAGATTAAAGGGATTGTAATATGAAATTGATTCATAGACACAAGCCCTGTTTTTAGTGTAATTGGTCTTGTATCTATGATGGGAAGTAATTTTAAAAGAAAATTATAGCCATATAGGTATAAAGCCTATATGGCTTTTTTATTGTTTTAAATTTGCAAATGTAAGAGTAATTTTAATGAAAAGGGTGAGAGTATGAAATTTTTAAGAATTGAAGATGAGGTTATTTATTCTAAAAAAAGATACAAATTAAAAAGAGAAATAGACAGGCTTTTCTTAGATGAAGAATATTTTCAAATAGAACCACAATTATTTGAAGAATATGATGAATTTACAAATATAAATAGTAAAATCCCAAAAGAATCTATGGTAAAGGTTGTAAATGGAAGAGTAATGGTGTTAAGAGCTGATATAACTACAAGTATAATAAAAAGCCTCATACCAAGATGGGAAGAGGGTTTAAAACTTAAACTTTTTTATAATTCATCTATATATAAAAATAAGAATACAGTTGGAATAAAAGAGATAAGACAGATAGGTTGTGAGTATTTAGGAGAATCTTCTGTAGAAGCAGATAGAGAAGTGGTAAAATTGGCCATTAAGATACTTGAAAAGTACAACAATAATTTCATTTTGGAAGTTGGGAGTAGTAAATATATTAATGGATTATTAGAGGAATTAAAATTGAATAAGAATTGTGAAAATCAAATTAAAAACTTATTATATACCAAAAATAACCATGAATTAAAAGTATATATTGAAGATTTAAAAATTAAAAATGATGTAAAAGAATTATTATCAAATATCTTAAGTTTTCAAGGTAATCTATATAATGTTATTGAAAAGACGCAAAAATTCTATTGTAATGATAAGATGAAACAAGCACTTGAAGAGTTAAAACAAATAAACGATTTAATTGAGGAATGTAATTTTTTAGATAAAGCTAGATTTGATTTATCAATGATTACAATGCTTGACTATTATGAAGGAGTTATGTTTAGAGGATACTATCCAGACTCATATAAAGAAATTCTAAGCGGTGGAAGATATGATTCTCTAACTAAAGAGTATGGAAAAGAAATTCCAGCTATTGGATTTACATTAAGTGTTGATGAGCTAATGAAGTATGTATATAAGTAAGATTGAAAAGGAGGTATTATTTTGGATTATTTAACTATAGCACTAGCAAAAGGAAGAATAGAAGGGGAATCATTTAAAAAATTTAAAAAAATGGGCTTGGGAGACAGTATAGATACTGATACAAGAAAGTTAATTTTTAAAGATGAAAAAAATAAAATCATATATATACATGTAAAACCATCAGATGTGGTTACCTATGTTGAAAAAGGAGTTGCTGACCTTGGTATAGCAGGGAAAGATACTATTTTAGAAAATGAAACAGATGTATATGAAATATATGATTTAGGTTTTGGAAAGTGTAAATTTGCAGTAGCAGGATTAAAGGGAGATAGCATATATAGAAAAGATGAATATTTAAAAGTGGCAACAAAGTACCCAAATATAGCAAAAAAATACTTTAAAGAAAAAGGTCAAAAAATTGAAATAATAAAACTAAATGGTTCTGTTGAACTAGCTCCAATAGTAGGCTTATCAGATGTAATTGTTGATATAGTTGAGACAGGTAATACACTTAAAGCAAATGGACTTGAAATATTAGAAGATATATGCGATATAAGCGCTAGGATTATATCAAATAGAGCTAGTTATAGATTTAAGTATGAACAAATTCAAAATATAATTCGTTTGTTTAAGGAAATTGATAACTAAAATATAATTAAAATTGACAAGGAGAGGTTTAGATTGAGAGAAAAAGAAAGTATAAGAGAACTAAAGGGATACGAACCAAATCATGTAAATTGTAAGGTAAAGCTTGATGCAAATGAAGGAAATAAAAAGTTGTTCAAGTATCTTGTTAAAGAGCTTGGAGATAGCGATATAGATTTAAATTTATATCCTGAAGACTCTTATAGCGATTTAAAAGAGTCTATAATAAATTATATAGATATTTCTGGAGTAAGTAAGAAAAACCTTTTAGTAGGAAATGGTTCAAGTGAAATAATTGATTTGATAATACATACTTTTGTAGATAAAGATGAAACAATATTAAGTTTTTCTCCAAGTTTTAGCATGTACTCTATATACAGTCAGATAAATGGTTCAAAGTTTATAGGTGTTGAGAGTGATGAAAATTTAGTTATAAATATAGATGATGTAATTGAAACAGTAAAAGAAAATAATCCAAAGATAGTAATTGTTTGTAATCCTAATAATCCAACAGGGGCAATACTTAAAAGAGAAGACATAATAAAACTTTTAAACTCAACTAACAGTTTAGTAGTTTTAGATGAAGCATATATGGATTTTGGGGAAGAAAGCATGTTAGAGAATGTTTTTGAGTATGAAAACTTAATCGTTCTTAGAACTCTATCAAAGGCATTTGGATTAGCTGGGATAAGAACTGGATATATGCTATCTAATAGTAGTTTGATAAACTCTGTTGAGAAGGTAAGACCTCCATATAACTTAAATTCATTGTCCGATTTCATTGCTACAAGAGCATTGAAAAATAAAGAAGTAGTTAAGTCTTATATAGATGAAGTAAAAAAAGAAAGAGAAAAATTGTATAAAGAAATAATTGATATAGGTATCAAAGCGTATGAGTCACAAGCAAACTTTATATTATTTTACTCTGAGATAGAAAATTTATCACAAAAGCTGATTGATAGAGGAGTACTAATAAGAAAGTTTAGTGGAAAACTAGAAAATTATTATAGAGTTACAATTGGTGATAAAGAAGAAAATATTATGTTTGCAAATGCTATAAAAGATATTTTTCAAAAGGAGAATTAGGTATGAGAGTTTGGAAAATAGAAAGAAATACACTTGAAACACAGATTTTAGTAGAACTAAACATTGATGGTACTGGAAAAGTTGAGGTAGATACTGGAATTGGATTTTTAGACCATATGCTTACTTTAATGGCGTTTCATGGTAAGTTTGATTTAAAGATTATTTGTAAAGGAGATATATATGTAGATGACCATCATAGTGTGGAGGACATAGGTATAGCTGTAGGAGAGGCATTTAAAAATGCTTTAGGGGATAAAAAAGGAATAAGAAGATATTCTACTATCTACATACCTATGGATGAATCTTTATCCATGGTGTCTATTGATATAAGCAACAGACCATATCTTGTATTTAATGCAAAGTTTGATACTCAAACGATTGGTAGTATGAGTACTCAATGTTTTAAAGAATTTTTTAGAGCTTTTGTAAATGAATCTAGAGTAACTTTACATATTAATCTTTTGTATGGAGAAAATGACCATCACAAAATAGAAAGTATTTTTAAAGCATTTGCAAGAGCATTGAAAGAAGGTAGCGAAGTAATTTCCAATGAAATAGCATCTTCAAAGGGGGTCTTATAAAATGAATATAATAGTAGATTATGGTCTAGGAAATATAGATTCTGTATCTAGAGGTTTTAAGAAGGCTGGAATAGAAACTAAAATTTCTAACAATTTAAATGAAATAAAGAAGGCAAATTCACTAATACTTCCAGGTGTTGGAGCTTTTAGAGATTCTATAAATGCTTTAAATAAGCTAGATTTGGTGCCAATAATAAAAGAACATGTGTCAAAGGGAAAGTTTTTAATAGGCATATGTTTAGGCATGCAATTACTTTATGAAAAAAGCTATGAATATGGAGAATATGAAGGGTTAGGTCTTATAGAAGGTAGCATTGATAAACTGGATATAAGTTTAAAAGTTCCACATATGGGATGGAATAATCTAAAATTTAATAAGAAAAATGATGATATTCTTAAATATATTAAAGAAGATGACTATGTATACTTTGTTCATTCATATTATGCAAATTCATCAAATGAAGAACTTGTTGCGTTTTCAGAGTATGAGAAGAAGATTCCAGCAATAGTTAGAAAAGATAATGTATATGGTATACAATTTCATCCAGAAAAAAGTGGAGAAGTAGGTTTAAATATATTAAGAGCATATGGGGAGATGATAAAATGATAATATTTCCAGCAATAGATATAAAGGATAACAAGTGTGTAAGATTAACTCAAGGTGATTTTGACAAAGTAAATGTATATTATGATAATCCATTAGAAGTAGCACATAAATGGAAAAATGAAGGTGCAGAATATATACATATAGTAGATTTAAATGGAGCTAGAAGTGAATTTGGTGTAAATACAAAAACAATTGAAAATATAGCAAACAACATAAAAATACCTATTCAAGTAGGTGGAGGGGTTAGAGATAAGGATAAAGTTCAAAGTTTAATAAAAGCAGGTGTTACTAGAGTGATACTTGGGAGTATCGCAATTGAAAATATGGAGTTAGTTGAAGAGTTGGTTAATGAATATCAAGAAAAAATTGTTGTTTCAATTGATGCTAAAGATGGAAAGGTAGCGGTTAGAGGTTGGGAAGTTGTAAGCAATGTAGATTCTCTGGCTTTATGTAAACAACTTGAAAAAATAGGAGTAAAGACGATTGTTTATACAGACATATCAAAAGATGGTATGCTTCAAGGTCCAAACTTTGATATATATGAAAAAATATCAAAAGAGACATCTTTAAATGTTATTGCTTCTGGGGGAGTGACTTCTATAGAAGATATTAAAAAACTTAAAGATATGAACTTATATGGAGCAATAATAGGTAAAGCACTTTATGATAAGAAGATAGACTTTAAGGAGGCTCAACAACTATGCTTACTAGAAGAATAATACCATGTTTAGATGTACGAAATGGAAGAGTTGTAAAAGGGAAAAAATTTACAGATATAGTGGATGTGGACAGTCCAGAAGTCCTTGGAAAATTTTATAGCGACTGTAGCGCAGATGAACTTGTATTTTATGATATAACTGCATCAAATGAAGACAGAAAGACATCTTTGGAATTTGTATCTAAAGTTGCAGAGAATATAAATATTCCATTTTGTGTAGGTGGAGGAGTAAATAAATTAGAAGACTTTACTAATATTTTAAGAAAAGGTGCTGATAAAGTTTCTATAAATTCATCAGCAGTAAAAAATCCTGAATTAATAAGAGAAGCCTCACTAAAGTTTGGTGCACAATGTGTAGTTTTATCAATAGATGCAAAAAAAAATGAAGAGGGTTCATGGAGTGTATATGTAAAAGGTGGTAGAGAAAAAACTGATTTAGATGCAATTGAATGGGCAGTCAAAGGTGTTGAACTTGGAGCTGGAGAGATTGTTGTAAATAGTATGGATGAAGATGGAATGAAAAATGGATATGATATAGAGTTACTGTCAAAAATAACATCTTTAGTAAATGTACCTGTTATAGCATCTGGAGGGGCTGGGAAAATGGAAGATTTCTATGAAGCAGTCAAAGAATCTAATGTAGATGGAATCTTAGCAGCATCTGTTTTTCATTTTGGAGAGATAAAAATAAAGGATTTGAAAAAGTATTTAAAAGAAATGGGTGTAGAAGTAAGATTATAAATTAAATATCTATAAGGAGATTGGAAAAATGAATGATAAATGTAATAATGTATGCAGTGAAAAATTTGAAGAATTTATAAAAAATGTAAAATTTGATGATAAAGGATTAGTTCCTGCTGTTATTCAGGATGTAATAAGTAAAGATGTATTGATGTTAGCATATATGAATGAGGAGTCTATAAAGAAAACTTTAAAAGACAAAATAGCCTGTTACTTTAGCAGAAGTAGACAAGAATTATGGGTTAAAGGTGAGACATCTGGAAATATTCAAAAAGTGGTCAAGATTTCTTATGATTGTGATGTGGATACAATATTACTTTTAGTTGAACAAACAGGTGTAGCTTGCCATACAGGTAATTACTCTTGTTTCTATAGAAATTTATTTGATGATACTGATAAAATTGACTTTGAAGTACAAAAAAATACATTAAAAGAATTATATGATTTAATAAATGAAAGAAAAAACAATCCTATTGAGGGGTCTTATACTAACTATCTATTTGACAAAGGTTTAGATAAAATTCTTAAAAAAGTTGGAGAAGAAAGCAGTGAAGTAATTATAGCCTCAAAAAATGAAGATAAAAGTGAACTTATTTATGAGATTAGTGATTTAGTATATCATACATTGGTTTTAATGATAGAAAAAGGTGTTGAAATTGATGAAATAAAAAAAGAATTAATTAAAAGAAGAAAATAGAATAAAAATAGATTGATAGAAAATAAGAAAGTATACCGTTTTTTAAAAAAAACGGTATACTTTCTTATTTTCTGTTTTATATTATAGAGGAAAATCACAGGTTTCTTACTTAAGTTTATTATGTATACAATTTATCAATAAAACGATTATAATACATTATTTATTTTAGAAAAAATATGATTATATAATTAATATTTAAGAAAAATAATTTTAAATTAATTTTCATATTGAATAATATGGGCTGAAAAAGGATATGTTTTAAGATGAAATAGATATAAATTTTAATAAAAAGTAAAAGTTTTCAAAACTAATATTTTATTTTTTACTAAAAAATAAAATATTAGTTTTGATTTATGGTTTAATTTGGGTTATAATAAATTGTTAAATTATTTATTACTATAAAACAAGCTATAAAATAAATAAAAGTGATACTATTTAGTCAAAAACATTAATAATAAAATACAAATTACAAAAATATAATAAAATGTTTTTGAAAACAGTGAAAATTTATTGCAAAAGGTTTAAATTAACTTTTACTTGTGGATAGAATCTATTTTAATAGATAAATAGATATTGAAATGTAAAACAATTTAACTGTTATGAAGAATGTATCATCATATTGGGATTTTTAATTTTTATAATTTTTTTAAAAAATTTTAATTTTACTTAAAAATTAAAATTTACAAAAGTTTAGCATATGTTATTTTATCTTAATAAATAATAAAAACTATTTTTCTATAATATTGGCATAGTAGATGCTTATATAACTATGAAATTAAAATTAAAATTAAATAGGATGAAATAGGAGGAAAAAAATGGGAAATAGTGAGCTAAAAAAGACTCTTGGTGTATCTGCAGCATTATCAACTGTTGTAGGTTCAGTAATAGGAGCAGGTGTATTTTTTAAACCGCAGGCAGTTTATACATTAACTGGAGGAGCTCCAGGACTCGGTATATTGGCATGGTTAATAGCAGGAATCATAACTATAACAGCTGGTCTTACAGCTGCAGAGGTATCAGTTGCAATACCAAAAACTGGTGGAATGATGGTATATATAAAAGAGATTTATGGAGATAAATTGGGATTTTTAACTGGATGGATGCAAATTGTATTATTTTATCCTGGGATGATGGCAGCATTAGGTGTCATATTTGGAGAGCAAGCATCAGCTTTAATTGGTAATTCATCATTATTACTTCCAATAGCAATTGGAATTATAGTGATAGTTGCAGGGCTGAATATGTTGGGTTCAAAAACTGGGGGAGCTATACAAACAATTTCTACAATATGTAAATTAATACCACTTATATTAATAATGATTGTTGGATTTATTAAAGGCGGTGGAGATAATCCAATACTTAGTCCTATGGTTGGTGAAGGATTAAGTCTAGGAAGTGTAATAGGTCAAGTTTTAATTGCTATATTATTTGCATTTGATGGATGGATGAATGTTGGTACTTTGGCTGGAGAAATGAAAAATCCAGGAAAAGACCTTCCAAAAGCTATAATAGGTGGATTATCAGTGGTTATGGCTGTTTACTTTGTAATAAACTTAGCATATCTTTGGGTATTACCAGCTAGTGAGCTAGCTAATTACGCTTCACCAGCATCAGCAGTTGCTGAGGTTATATTTGGTTCAATAGGTGGAAAAATAATATCTGTAGGTATATTAATTTCAGTATTTGGAGCATTAAATGGATTCTTATTAACTGGTTCAAGAGTGGCCTATACTTTAGCAACAGATAAAACTTTGCCTAAATATAAAGTATTTTCTAAATTAAATTCTGCTCAAGTTCCAGCAAATTCTATAGTATTAGTATCTGTTCTTGCAGCTATCTATGCTTTATCAGGTCAATTTAATTTATTAACTGATTTAGCAGTATTTGCTACTTGGATATTCTATGTATTGACATTTATAGGGGTAATGAAGCTTAGAAAAACTCACCCAGATATACCAAGAGAATACAAAGTACCACTATATCCAATTGTTCCAATAATAGCTATAGTGAGTGGTATATTTGTCGTAGTTAATCAATTATGCTTCGCGGGTATGAAAACTACTATGATATCTGTTGGAGGTCTTATAATAACAGCTATAGGCTTGCCAGTGTATGCTTATATGACTAAGAAAACAAAAAATGAGTCTAACTAGTTTATAAATACTTTATGATTATATAAAAAATAAAATCCCAATCTATAATGTAGATAGATTGGGATTTTATTTTTTTATTTTTAGCTTTTATAATTACACCTCTAAAAAATCACCTGTCTTAAAATACTCTATTTTGTCTCCAAGTAATTTTTTCATGTAATCAAATGCAACTAATCCTGTACAATGGAATGTATATATTTTCTGAAAACCAATTGTGTTAAGTTCCTTTATGACATCATCTATGTATTCTGTAGAACAGTTAAGTCCACCTTGTTTTGATAAATTATCCATATGAAATCCTCCAATAATAAACTTAATTGATTTATCTGGAAAGTATTTTTTAACAGTATGAGCGATATTTACAATTCCACTATGGCTACAACTACTTATTATTGATACATAGTCTCCATCCACATATACTAAGAATAATTCGTGTTTAAAATCATCTTCAATAAACATATTGTCCTTAAATTTTAACAGATTTTTATCTCTACAAAAGAAATCTTTATTATTGTTTTTATCAGAGAAGATATAAAGATTTTCACTAAGTTTGTAAAAATCATCTATCCAAATGAAGTTTTTATTAAAATCTTCAAATAAGCCCTTTCTATTTCCTATATAGTAGTTTTCTTGCTCATTTTCGTTATGGTAGAAATATTCATATAATTTAGCTTGAGATTTTATATAAACATTAATATCTTTATTAATTTCAAAAAATTTATCTATACCGCCAATATGGTCGGAATGATTATGAGATATTACAAGTGCATCTAAATTTAATAAATCAACATTTAAATTTTTAGCATTTTCTATAAAATTTCCACTTTTTCCTGTATCTAATATATAGCTTTTATCATTAATTTCTAAAAATAAAGATAAACCATGTTCAGATTTTAAGTTTTTGGAGCCAGAAATATTTTCAATTAAAGAAATTACCTTCATAAACAATACCTCCCAATAATATTTTTAGAATTTTTATACAACTAATACTTATATTGTAACAAATTATTATGTTGTAATGTAAAAAGTTTCCTATAAAGTATAACACTTTGTAGACAAGTTTATAAATTTTTATTTAATAACAAAAACAAATGTATATGAATATATAACATATAAGGTCAAAACAAGAAATAATATTGTTTTCTTAATATATTTCTTATTTTAAATTTCTATTTTATAGAAAAAAAATTATAAATTTTAAAAATTAGAAACGACATTTTAACTAGTATTAATTGTAAAAAACACTATATAATACTCAATTTTCAACATTCTATACAATTATACAGAAATTATACAGCATAATAATCAGCAAAATAACAAATTTTAAAAATTAAGTAAAACTTTTTGTCGAAGTTCAACGTCTATATATATGTAGTGTAGATTCTGATTCTAAAATACTACAAAAATATAAATGTAAAAATATAGTAATATTGGAGGTCGAACGATGAGAAATAAAAAGAAAAAAATAAATAGAAAGAGATTGTATTTGCTTTTAAGTGCTATAGTAGTCTGTTTAGCATTTATAATAATTGGCATACGAGTTAGTTATATGAACATGAAAGAAGATGAAATTAGTAGAAATGCTAAACTATCAAGTTCTACTATTACAGATATAATATCTAATACATCAGCAGAAGTTAGTAAAGGGCCTAGTAAAAGTTCTGGAAAAGTAGCATACATAACTATAGATGATGGTCCATCTAAATTTACTGACCAAATGATAAAAACTTTAAATAAGTATAATGTTAAAGCAACTTTTTTTATGATAGATGGAAATATGAAGGAATATCCACAGCAAGTTAAAAATATAATTAAAAATGGGAACACAGCAGGTTTTCATAGTGTATCTCATGATATTCATAAACTTTATGTTACTAGTACATCAGCAAAAGATGAATTTGATACGAATGATCAGACTCTTTATAGTATAACTGGTAAACATTCAAAAGTAATAAGAATTCCTTATGGAAGTAAACCATATACTCCACAAGCTTCATATCAAGCCTTAGTTGATGCAGGGTATAAAATTTGGGATTGGGATTTAGATACTGAAGACTGGAAATCTAATTCTGCACAAATTGTACAGAATGTAAAAGCTCATATTAAGAATAGAAAAGGTGAAGATAAGGATCAACTTGTAGTTTTAATGCATGAGAAAAAACAAAGTGCAGAAGCTTTAGATTCAATTTTAAAATTTTTATCAGATGAAGGCTATGAATTTGCAGCAGTAGAGCAAAATCAGATACCAAAAAATTATTGGTTACGTAATTTGGAATAGTAAAAATAAAAAATGTTGATTAAGAGTTTTAAAAATTGAAAATAAAAAATGAGTGAGGTGTAAGTGTTTTGAATAAAAAACTTTGTGTAGGAATGGTCGGAGTACTATCTTTAATGATGGTTGGTTGTAATAAAAGTTTAGCTAAAGTGAATGATGTAGAAATCACAAAGGCGCAATATGAAAAAACAAAGGCAGTATTATCTGCTACTAACAGTTATATAAATGGTCAATCTTTAGATGAAATGGAAAAAAGTTTAGATAAAAAAGGTAGAAATAAATTAGAAAATGTTATAATATCGTTTATGGTGGATAATGAACTTTTATATCAAGAGGCTAAGGATAAAGGATTAACTCCAAGTAAAGGTGAGATAGACTCAAAATATCAAGAACTAGAAAATGAAATGAATTTGAATACAAGCTATAAAGAAAAAATGGACAAAGCAGGTGTAGATAAGGAATATTTAAAGCAAGAAATATCTAGAGATTTAGCCATAGACAAAAGTAAAAAAGCCTTTGAAAATAAAATAAATATAAGTGATGCTGAGATGGAATCTTATTATGTAAATCATAAAAAAGATTTTAACGTAGAAGAAGTAAGTGCTTCTCAAATATTGATATCAACTTTAGACAAAAATAAAAAAGAAGTAAGTAAGGATAAAAAAGAAGCTTTAAAAAAAGAGGCAGAGAGTATATTGACTAAAATCAAAAATGGAGAAAGTTTTGAAGCATTGGCTAAAAAATATTCAGATGACAAAGCGACTGGAAAAAATGGAGGTCGGCTAGGATATTTTTCAAAGAATGATAAAAATGCTGAATTTACAAAAAAAGTATTCAAATTAAAGAAAAATGAGGTTTCAGGTGTTTTTGAAACTAGTTATGGATATCATATAGTCAAAGTTACTGATAAAAGAGAAAGACAAAAAAGTCTTAATGAGTGTCAGAGTTTAGTAAGAGAATCTATTTTAAACGAAAAATATATTGAGCACATAAAAAAATTGAATGAAAGTGCAAAAGTAGAGAGATAGAATCTATAAAAACTCAATCCTAGCCTGTAGCCGGAGGGAGATTTTACAGGAATGTTTAAGAGTTTAAAGAGAAGGAAAGTTGAGAGATACATTATCGATAATAAAGACTCTTTTTATAGAATTGCATATAGTTATACAAAAAATGAAGAGGACGCATTAGATGTGGTTCAAGAAGCCATGTATAAGGCTCTATATTCAGTAGAAAACCTTAAAGAAGTAAATTATATAAAAACATGGTTTTATAAAATTCTAGTTAGAACGAGTATAGATTTTATTAGAAAAAACCGCAAATATAATAATATGACAGATATCACTCTTATAGATGAGACAGGAGAATGTGATAAGTATACTGATTTAGACTTAAAAAAAGCATTAGAAGAATTACCTATTGAATATAAATCTATTATAATATTGAGATTTTTTGAGGATTTAAAGATTGAAGAAGTAGCAATAATATTGGATGAAAATGTGAATACTGTTAAAACTAGGTTATACACTGCTTTAAAAAAATTAAAATTAAAAATTGAAGAGTAGGGATAAAAAGAATGACGAACAAAGAAAGGTTAGATAAGTTAAGAGATGAGTATCATAAAATTCCAATACCAAAGAAACTAGATACTATAATAAATCATAAAAAAATAAAAGATATATATTGCGAACAAAATAAAAAGATAAATAAATGGAGATTTAAAGTCATTATGGCTTCAGCCTGTATGTTTATAGTATTAGTAAATATTAGCCCTGTATTTGCAGATAACTTTTCTAAATTACCTATAATTGGAGGATTAGTAAAAGTAGTAACTATAAAAAATTATAGTTTAAAAAACGAAAACTATGAAGCTAAAATTGATATTCCTAAAATACAAGGTTTAAAAGATAAAAATTTAGAGAAGAGATTAAATAATAGTTTTATGGAAGATGGAAAGAGGCTTTATGATGAATTTCAAAATAGAATGGAAAAAATAGAATTATCAAAAAATAAGGAACATAAGTATTTAAGCTTAAGTTATAGTGTTAAAAATAATTCTAAAGATTTTCTATCAATAGAAATGACAAAAAATGAGATAGAAGCATCATCATATGTGAGCAAAATACATTATAATGTTGATAAAAAAAGACAAATAGTTTTAACTTTACCTATGCTTTTTAAGGATGATAAATATGTAAAAGTTATTAGTAATAATATAAAAGAACAAATGCGAAATCAAATGAAAAATGACAGCACAAAATCATATTTTATAGATCAGGGAAAAGATTCTCCTGTTAAAGATTTTAAAACAATAAATAAATATCAAGATTTCTATTTTAATAAAAATGAAGACCTTGTAATTTGTTTTGACCAGTTTGAAGTAGCACCTGGTTATATGGGTTCAGTAGAATTTGTAA
This sequence comes from Clostridioides sp. ES-S-0001-03, assembly GCF_020676075.1. NCBI lineage: Bacteria > Bacillati > Bacillota > Clostridia > Peptostreptococcales > Peptostreptococcaceae > Clostridioides > Clostridioides sp. ES-S-0001-03. The sequence continues at coordinate 550,342 of NZ_JACVWJ010000002.1, forward strand.
TTCCATATAAAGTAATAAAAAATTTGTAAATAGAATAGTAATTTATATATAAATATATTAAGGAGGTTAATATGAATACATATAAAAAACTTAAAAAATCTATATTTAAAATTGCTGTGATTTCAGTGTGTCTACTTGTAGCATTAGTAAATGTAAATCCTATATTTGCAGGAAGTTCTTCTGATAGAGTTATAAAAAATAATCCGATAAAAGTGATAAATGCTAAAAATTATAGTTTGAAACAAGATAATTATGAAGTCAATATCAAAATTCCTAAGATAGAAGGTTTAAAAGATAAAGATTTAGAGAATAAATTAAACAATGAATTTATGGAAAATGGGAAAAAACTTTATAGTGAATTTCAAAATAAAATGAAAAAAGAAAACAATAAAGGTCATAGATACTTAAATGTAAGTTATAGTGTAAAAAATAATTCTAAGGACTTTTTATCTATAGAAGTTAAAAAAGAAGAGATAGAAGCTTCCTCATATGTAACTAAAACACATTATACTATTGATAAAAATAGAGAAATACTATTAAACTTACCAATATTTTTTAAAGATAGTAGATATATGGATGCTATAAGTGATAATATAAAAGGACAGATGAAAAATCAAATTAAGAAAGACAATACAAAATCATATTTTATAGACCAAGAAAAAGATTCCCCAGTAAAAAATTTTAAGTCTATAAATAAGTATCAAGATTTCTATTTTAATAAAGATGGAAACCTTGTAATTAGTTTTGATGAATATGAAGTAGCTCCTGGGTATATGGGGCCAGTTGAGTTTGTAATACCAGACAAAGTAATAAAAAACTTAAAGTAGACATATAGAAGATTTTTAAATAGACTAGTAAGGAGAAATATATGAATATATATGAACAAGCGATAAAGTTAATAGAAAATAATGAGGACTTTGCATTTGCTACAATAACTTCTCACTCAGGTTCAACACCACGTGAAACTGGAGCAATGATGATTGTAAAAAGTGATGGCTCTATATTTGGTTCTGTAGGTGGGGGAAGTGTAGAAGCAACATGCATAAAACATTCAATTAATGTTATAAAAAATAGAGAGTCAATGTTGTATAAATTTACTCTAAATAAAACTGATATAGCAAAGCTTGGAATGATATGTGGTGGTACTGGAGAAATACAGATAGATTTTATTGATAGTAATTTGAAAAGCAATTTAGAAAGATTTAATAAAAACTTAAAAGAAAATATAAGTAAAGCATATATATTTGGTGCAGGTCATATTTCAAAAGATGTAGCAGTAATATTATCACTTCTAGAGTTTAGAACAATAGTAATAGATGATAGAGAGGAATTTGCTAATTCTGAAAGATTTCCACACTCAGAAGTGGTAGTTTTAGATTCTTTTGAAAATATACCAGATTTTCCAATTGATGAGAATAGCTATATAATTATTTTAACGAGAGGTCATCTATATGATTCAAGTTCATTGGAATGGGCTCTTAAAACGAATCCTTGCTATATAGGTATGATTGGAAGTAGAACAAAAATTGGATTGACATACGAAAAACTTATGAAAAAGGGGTTCAGTAAGCAAGAACTAAATAAAGTACATGCTCCAATAGGAATAAAACTAGATGCTCAAACACCAGCAGAAATAGCTGTGTGTATAGCAGCTGAACTTATAAATTGTAGAGCAAATAAGGAAAAAAGAAATTAATGAAAATGATGAGCAAAGGTTATCAGATTTTAAATATTAATTTTAAAAATAAAGAAATAGAAGCAGTATTACTGTATAAAAATAGAAAAAATATTTGCATAAAAATAGACTCATTTGGCAAAGTAGTTGTAATAAGTCCACCTAAAGTTTCTAAAAAAACAATAGAAGAAATAATAATTAAAAAAGGAGACTGGATACTTAAAAAATCTGGTGAGTATAAAGACAGAGAGGAGGCATACAAGCAAAGAACATTTATGACAGGTGACAAATTTCTTTATCTTGGTGAAGAATATTGCTTAGTTGTAAATAAAACTTTGGATGATTGTGCGAAAAAAAGTAAGTGTAAAATAAATCTTGAAGAATATAAAATAATTGTTAAAACAAATGACCTAAGTAAAGATTTTATCAAAAAATCTTTACAGTGTTGGTACAAAAATGAAAGTCAAAGAATTGTTTCAGAAAGAATCGATTTTCTTAAGTCGAATTGTGATATAATGAAGCAACTAACACCAGTTAATGTAAAAGTAAAAGAACAAAAAAGTAGATGGGGGAGTTGTACATCTCAAAAAAATATTTATATAAATTCAAAAATATCTATGGCGAGATTAGATGTAATTGACTATATAATAGTACATGAGTTTAGTCATTTATTACATATGAATCACTCAAAAAAATTTTATGATTTGGTAAAAAATATTATGCCAGAGTATAAAGATAAAGAAAATTGGCTTAAAAAAAATGGATATAAGATAATAATATGAAAACGATTATTTCAAATGTTCATTTAAAATATAAAAAAGTGATTATTGCGAAGAAAAAAAATAATCTGAAAATTTTAAAAAAGTCGTTGACATTCCAAAAGATAGATAATATAATCTATATTAACAGCAAAACAAAGTTAAAAAAATTAGATAGATAAAAGCAATGACAGAGACAACAATACTAATAGAGTTATCTACAGAGAACCAATGTTGCTGAGAATTGGTGTTAACAGTAGTATAATGATCACTCTGGAGCTTTTGTACTGAATATATTTTAGTAAGTACAAACGTCTGCCAACGTTATATGGCTAAGGTTAAGGTAATCAATTACCCGACCTGAAAAAAGAGTGGTAGATATATTTTTTATATCTACAAATAAGGTGGTACCGCGGAATTTAACTTTCGTCCTTATAAGTAATATTTATATTGCTTATAAAGATGAAAGTTTTTTTATTTTGAGCGATATAAAAGATTAATCCATATAAAATTAATGAAAATAATAATAAAAAATAAGGAGGAGTTTTTTATGGAAAATACTGTATATGCTAAATTAAACCAAGGAATAGATTCTTTTTTAAGAGTGGCGATGACACTTAGAAGAAGAGAAGTTGATATACAATCAATAAGTATGACTGTAGATAATATGAATAATTCAGGTATAAAATTGATAGTAAATGAAGAAAAGACATCTCTAGATAGTGTCTTAAATCACATGAAGAAACTACATGATATAAGAGAAATAACTGTTGAACAAGTAAGACACTAATTAAATATGACTTATAAAAATTAAAAACTAGTATGAAGAAACTAATGTTTAAATAAAAACTAAAGAAAAATATTAGATGAGAAAAATTTTAGATTAAAAATACGATTATTATTGAAATTATAAACCTATTACAAATTCTAAAAACTGAAAATTATAAATATTAAGATTATTAAAACTATAAATATTGAGATTCTGAAGATTAAAATTCTATAAATTAGAAAATAAAGTTTGTTAAGTAGCATAGAATCAATGATAATGAGTATAAATTTCTAATAAAAATAAATATCACAAAATAATTGAGAGAAAATATTGGGAGGAAGTAAAGATGGCAAAGATGTATTATGAAAATGATGTAAATTTAGAGGTTTTAAAAAATAAAAAGGTTGCAGTTTTAGGATATGGAAGTCAAGGTCATGCACATGCACAAAATCTTAGAGATAATGGTGTGGATGTAGTGATAGGACTTTATGATGGAAGTAAGTCAGCGCAAAAAGCAAAGGAAGATGGATTTGAAGTAAAAAGTGTAGCAGAGGCTACGAGAGAAAGTGATTTAACAATGTTGTTAATGCCTGATGAAAAGCAAAAGAAAGTTTATGAAGAAAGCGTTAGAGATAATTTAAAAGAAGGTCAAACATTAGCATTTGCACATGGATTCAATATACACTATAATCAAGTACAACCACCAGAATTTGTTGATGTTGTAATGGTAGCTCCTAAAGGACCTGGTCACTTAGTTAGAAATGTATTTACTAAAGGAAGTGGAGTTCCAGCATTGTTTGCAGTATATCAAGATTACACTAAAAAAGCCACAGAGACAGTTTTGGCATATGCAAAAGGAATAGGAGCTACAAGAGCAGGTGTTTTAGAAACTACTTTTAAAGAAGAAACAGAAACTGACTTATTTGGAGAGCAATCAGTACTTTGTGGTGGTATAAGTGAACTTATAAAATTAGGATATAAGACACTTGTAGATGCAGGGTATCAAAAGGAAGTAGCATATTTTGAATGTCTACATGAAATGAAACTAATAGTTGACCTTATATATGAAGGTGGATTTGAAAGAATGAGATACAGCATAAGCGATACAGCAGAATATGGAGATTATGTATCTGGTAAAAGAGTAATAACTGATGCAGCAAAACAAGGTATGCAAGATGTATTAGAAGATATACAAAATGGAAAATTTGCTAAGGCATGGATTAAAGAAAATGAAGAAGGGCGTGAAAACTTCCTAAAAACTAGAGAAGCAGAATATGCTACAGAAATAGCTGAAGTTGGTAGAAATTTAAGAAGTATGATGTCATTCTTGAAATAAATATATTAAATGGATTAGTTTGAGGGAAAGAGTGGTGCATAGTAGTGCGTATGAACGGAGCAAAGGTAATTTTAGAATGTTTAAAGAAAGAGGGAGTTGACACAATATTTGGATATCCTGGTGGAGCAGTAATACCTCTTTATGATGCTCTATATGATTATACAGATTATTTTAAACATATAAGGACTTCACATGAACAAGGTTTGGTTCATGCAGCAGATGGATATGCAAGAAGCACTAATACAGTGGGGGTTTGTTTTACAACATCTGGACCAGGAGCAACGAATGCTATAACTGGTATAGCAACAGCCTTTATGGATTCTTCTCCTATGGTTGTAATTTCAGGTCAAGTTCCAACTAGTTTATTGGGGAAAGATTCTTTTCAAGAAATTGATATAACTGGAGCAACCTTATCTATGACAAAGCACAATTATCTAGTTAGAAATACTAAAGAGTTAGTACCTACAATAAAAGAAGCTTTTAAAGTTGCAAACTCAGGTAGAAAAGGACCTGTACTTGTGGATGTTCCAAAGGATTTGTTTTTAGCAGAAATGGATTTTAATGATGAGGACTATGGTTTATGTCAAATAGATGAGTATATGGATTATAAGGATGATTTTGACTTAGATGATGAAAACAACTTTAAACTTTTAAAAGATGCAGTGGAGATGATAAAAGAGTCTAAAAAACCTATAATATATGCTGGTGGAGGTGTTAAATCATCCAATAGTGAAGAAGTTCTTGTAAAATTTGCAACTAAGATAGATACACCTATATTAAATACACTTATGGGACTTGGAAATATAGATAGAAAAAATGAATTATCTCTTGGAATGGTTGGAATGCATGGAAGTAGAGAAAGTAACTTAGCACTTTCTAATTCAGATTTAGTGATAGCGATAGGTGCAAGATTTAGTGATAGAGTAATAAGTAAAAGTTCTGAATTTGCTAAAAATGCAAAAGTAATACACATAGATATAGACCCATCTGAAATAAGTAAAAATATAAAGTCCAATATATCTTTAGTTGGAGATGTAAAGATGGTTCTTAGTCTACTACTAGAAAGAGTTGAAGGTAAGGACAATAGCAATTGGAAAGAGGAAATAAAGACCTTTAGAAAAGGTGAGGGTGTAGAGGAAAAAGAGTTTCATCCACAGAATATACTTAGAAAAATAAACGAAAAATACGAGCAATTGGCAAATCCAACTGTAGTTGTTACTGATGTTGGCCAGCACCAAATGTGGTCTGCAAAGTATTGGGATTTTAAAGGAAATAAAAGTTTTATAACATCAGCAGGTCTAGGAACTATGGGATTTGGTCTAGGAGCAGCTATTGGAACTAAAGTTGGTAATTTAGATAAAAATGTAGTTTTAGTTACTGGTGATGGAAGCTTTAGAATGAATTGTAATGAGTTAGCTACAGTTGCAAATTATAATGTACCTATGCTTATTTTATTGCTTAATAATAGAACTCTAGGAATGGTAAGACAATGGCAGAAATTATTTTCTAATCAAAGATACTCTCAAACTGATATTAATGAAAATGTAGACTATGTTAAGCTTGTAAATGCTTATAATATAGATGGATATAAAGCATGTGATATGGAAGGATTAGAAAGAGTTTTGGATGCAATAGATTTTAATAAACCTGTGTTTTTACAATGTGATATAGATAAAGACTATGATGTTTATCCTATTGTAGCTCCTAATGATGCATTAGAAAATTTGATATGTAACTAAAAATTGATACTGAATATTGATAAAGTTTTTTATTAAACTTTTATTGATATTCAGTTTTTTATTTTACAATAATCTCAAGTATAGATTAATATTTTTTAGTTTTATAATAATTTAATTCATGTATGATAAAGTATTGATTAAATATTAATGATGGAATTTAGAATAATAATGTAACTTAAGTAAATAATAATTCTGAATAATAATTTACGGAGGTATTTATATGTTTAAGCATGATAAAGCTTTATTAAAAGAAGTAAAAGTAGAAAGACCAAACCCTCAATATGCCGTTTTGATGCAAGAACAGTTAGGTGGTGGAAATGGAGAATTAAAAGCAGCAATGCAATATTTAGCTCAAAGCTTTAGAATAAAAGACCCTCAAATAAAAGATTTATTTCTTGATATAGCAGCAGAAGAACTTAGTCATATGGAAATGGTAGGTCAAACTATAAATTTATTAAATGGGCATGATGTTGATTACAAAGCAGTTGATACAGGGGAAATCGAAACTCATGTCTTAACTGGATTATCACCAGTATTAATAAATTCATCAGGAGCTCCATGGACTGCTGATTATGTTACAGTTACAGGTGATTTAGTAGCTGATTTACTTTCAAATATAGCTTCTGAACAAAGAGCAAAGGTAGTTTATGAGCATCTATATAGACAAATTGATGATAAATATGTAAAAGAAACAATTGATTTTTTACTTAATAGAGAAGAAGCACATAATGCTTTATTTAGAGATGCTTTAAACAAGGTTAAAGATACAGGTTCAAACAAGGATTTTGGAGTTACAGAAGATTCTAAGTTATACTTCGATTTATCAACTCCAGGACCAAATCATGATACTAAGATAGATATCAATCCTCCTTCTTTTGAAAAACCTTTAAAGAAATAGCTTGATATTTCTTGTATTGTTTTGTTTTGGTAGGTATTTTAAAAATTATTTGCCTAGAGGAATTAAGTAGATAAAAACTTAAATATATACAGTTAAAAATGGGTATATGCTTATTATAAGTGTATATCTATTTTTTTATTGCAAAACATATAACAAAATAATAAATGAGGTGGTATTATGGCAACGAATAAAAAACCTAATAATTTAATAAGTGAGAAATCTCCATATCTTCTGCAACATGCATATAATCCCATAAATTGGCATAGTTGGAATGACGAAACTTTTAAAAAGGCAAAGGAAGAAGATAAACCGATATTTTTAAGTATTGGATATTCAACTTGCCACTGGTGTCATGTTATGGAAAATGAATCTTTTGAAGATGAAGAAGTTGCTGAAATAATGAACAAAAACTTTATAGCAATAAAAGTAGACAAGGAAGAAAGACCAGATATAGATAGTGTGTATATGACAGTTTGTCAAGCAATGACAGGTAGTGGTGGATGGCCAATGACTATAATAATGACTCCTGATAAAAAACCTTTTTTTGCAGGAACTTATTTTCCAAAATACTCAAGATATAATAGACCAGGTGTTATAGATTTATTGGAAAATGTATCTGACAAATGGAATACAAATAAGGATATGCTTATAAAATCTGGAAATGAAATAGTAGAGGCTCTTAAAGATGATTTTGGAGTGAAAAATACAGATGGTGATTTATCAAAAGATATGTTGAGTTCATCAGTTAGAATATTTAAAACTATTTATGATGATAAATATGGTGGTTTTGGTAATGCACCTAAGTTTCCAAGTCCTCAAAATCTTATGTTTTTGATGAAATACTATAGTATAGAAAAAGATGAAGATGTATTAAAAATGGTGGAAAAAACTTTAGATGGAATGTACAGAGGAGGTCTATTTGACCATATTGGATTTGGTTTTTCAAGATATTCCACTGATAAAAAATGGTTAGCACCTCATTTTGAAAAGATGCTATATGACAATGCTATGCTTACAGTTGCATATTTAGATGCATACAAGATAACCAAGAAAGAGTTATATAAAGAAATTGCTATAAAAACTATAGATTATGTAATTAGAGAGATGCAAGATAAAGAAGGTGGATTTTATTCAGCACAAGATGCAGATAGTGAGGGCGAGGAAGGTAAATTTTATACATTTAATCCACTTGAAATAATTGATATATTAGGTGAAGAAGATGGAAAATTCTTTAATGATTATTTTGATATAACTAGTAGTGGAAATTTTGAGGGGAAAAGTATTCCTAATCTCATAGAAAATAAAGAATATGATAAGTATAATGAAAGAATAGCTAATTTGAGTAAAAAGGTATTTGAATATAGGAGAGAAAGAACTTCTTTGCATAAAGATGATAAAATTCTGACATCATGGAATGCATTGATGGTAGTAGCTTTAGCAAAGGCTTATAAAACTCTAAAAATGGATAGATATTTAGAGTATTCAAATAAGTGTATTGATTTTATAAATAGTAATCTTGTGAATAAAGCAGGTAGATTATTAGCTAGATATAGAGATGGTAGTGCTGATTATTTAGCATATTTGGATGATTATGCATTTTTGATATGGGCATATATAGAACTTTATGAATCAACATTTGATATAAAGTATTTAGAAGAGGCATTAAAATTAAATGAAAGTTGTATTGAGCTTTTTTGGGACTATGAAAAAAGTGGATTTTACCTATATGGTAAAGATAGTGAAAATTTAATAGCAAGACCAAAAGACTTATATGATGGAGCTATTCCATCAGGTAATTCTGTACAATTATATAATCTTATAAGACTTGCAAAAATTACTGGTGACAATAAACTTGAAGAATTGTCATACAAGCAATTAAAGCTTTATTCAGATAGTGTAAAAAATTCACCAACAGGATATAGTTTTTATATGCTTTCATTAATGTATGAACTTTATCCTACAAAAGAAATCATATGTATTTTAAAGGAAAACTCTGATTTAATTGGTTTTAAGACTTTAGTAAGTGAAAATTTTTTACCAAATTCAACTTTTTTAGTAAAAAAATACAATGAAGAAAATACTAAGATAGATTTTTTAAATAATTATAGATTAAAAAACGACAAAACTACTTATTATGTATGTCAAAATAATAGTTGTAGTCAACCATTTAATGATTTACAAAAGCTAAATGATATAATTTTTATGAGAGACTAATTATAATGTTGAAAGAACTCAGTATTGATATTTGATACTGAGTTCTTTTTGCAATAGTTATTCACCTAGTTACATTTTACTGTTCTCCTTTCTTTTTAGGGATATTTACGTAGTTCTTATTATTAGGCAAAATAAATCATGGTATTCGCACTCCATTTCTTGATTTTATCTGGTTCTCCATATATAATATATGCTGATATATTATAACGAAAGAACCATTTGAATATGGAATATATGTCTTGCCCCTAAGTGGCGATAAAATGGGGCATTTCTGAAAGATGGTGCAAAATATACTGGAATTTTCAAAAATTGATTATATGTGGCTAATACTAAAAGACTCTAAAAAGTCGTATAGTAGAACAAAGAGGAGAAAGGAGCTATAATATGAATAATGTTGTGATTATAGACGATGACAAAGAGCTTTGTGCTCTTATGAAAAAATGTGTAGAGCAAGAAAATTTATCTGCTATTATTGCACATGGAGGTGTGGAGGGATTACGCCTGACTGATGAAAACAAAAATAGCTGCTCTCTTGTGATTTTGGATGTAATGATGCCAGACATAGATGGGTTTCAAGTTCTGAAAAAAATTAGGGAAACAAGTAATGTCCCAGTACTTATGCTTACCGCTAAAAGTGACGAGAATGATAAAGTTTCTGGGTTGCGTCTAGGTGCTGACGATTATCTAACAAAGCCATTCTGCATAAATGAGCTTATGGCTCGTATCAATTCTCTTATTCGCCGTTATACTATGTTAAACCCTACTTTTGTAACAGATACAGATTGCATAATAATAAAAGGCATGGTTATTGACAGAACAAATCGCGTTGTTTCCGTTGACAATATTCCTGTTCAGCTTACAAGCAAAGAATTTGATTTACTTTCTTTTCTGGCTTCTAATAAAGGACGAGTGTTTACCAAAAAACAGATTTATATGCAAGTGTGGGGAGAAGAATATGCTTTTGACGATAGTAATATTATGTCTTTTATCAGTAAATTACGGAAAAAGATTGAAGCAGACCCTGGACATCCATTTTATATTTTGACAGTCCGAGGTGTTGGCTATCGTTTTAATAAGGAGGCATAACCTAAATATGAATGTTTATCTGCTTTTTGCATTTGCTCTTGCTTTAATTATTATAGTGTATCTCGTTTCTATTTTGTGGCGTGTCCGAACACAGCTTGCACTTATAAAATATGCTTTAGAAGATATAAAAAACGGGAACCTTAACCGACGTGTTTTAACAAGGAAGAGTGATATAACAAGACAAATTTGCTATGATATTAACGAAATTGCAATCAACGGTCAATCACAGCTTATCCAGCAGAAACAATCGGAACAAGCATACAAACAGCTAATGACAAGTCTTTCCCATGATGTAAAAACTCCACTTGCTTCTTTGGTTGGTTATTTGGAGGCAATCGAAACTGATATTGTTGTAGGAGAAGAAAAGGACGAATATATACATGTTGCGTATAATAAAGCCCAACACTTAAAACATTTTGTAGAAAATCTATTTGAATGGGTGAAATTGGATTCTAGGGAACAGATTTTTCATTTTGAACTTTTCGATTTGAATGAATTATCTCGTAATATTATAGCTGATTGGGTTCCTATTTTAGAAAAATGCCATTTTGAATATGAAATTGATATACCTGAAACTGAGTATGCTATGCACATAGATGTAAACGCATATACCCGCATTCTTAATAATCTATTACAAAATATCATTAGGCATAGTGATGGAGATAAAGTAACACTACATATTTTTGAAAATGAACAGCAAGTCAAAATTGTAGTAGAAGATAACGGGAAAGGAATATCTTCTGATAATCTCCCACATATCTTTGAAAGAATGTATCAATGTGACCATTCTAGGTCATCAAAAGGTAATGGCTTAGGATTGGCGATTGTAAAAGAACTTATCAATGTTCACAAAGGAACGATTACCGCCAACAGCACCATTAATATGGGGACTATATTTACAATATTGCTTCCGAAAGCTCTGTAAAATGCAGGGCTTTCTTTCTGCTAAAACAAGATAAAAGCAAGGTTTTAGCAAGGTTTTGGCAAGGTTTATGTTGTATACTTCTAATTGTGATTGTTTCTGATATTCTATCAGTTATCACATGACAAAAGTAGTTTTATGGAAAGTGAGGAAATTTTATATGAATGATTTTGTGATTGAAACAAAACATCTGACAAAAGTTTATGGAGAACAGGAAGTGGTTAGCAAAGTCAATCTCCATATTAAAAAAGGTCAAATTTATGGTTTGTTAGGACGCAATGGAGCTGGTAAAACCACGATTATGAAAATGATTTTAGGACTGACGCCTATCACTTCTGGCGAAGTAACTGTATTCGGAAAAAATATCAAAGGTAGAGAAAAACAAATATATCCCCGTATTGGCGCAATTATTGAAACACCAGGATTTTATCCAAATTTAACTGGAACAGAAAATCTTGAAATTTTTGCGAAGCTGCGCGGCACAGCCAGCCCACACGCAGTTGAAAACGCATTGAAAATAGTAGGATTGCATTATAAAGACAAAAAGCTGTTTGGTAAGTATTCACTTGGAATGAAACAGCGTCTGGGAATTGCAAATGCTATTTTACATGACCCAGAAGTGCTGATTTTGGATGAACCTACAAACGGTCTTGACCCTATTGGCATTGCTGAAATGAGAGATTTTATTAAACATTTAAGTGTTGAGTGCGGAAAAACGATTCTTATTTCAAGTCATATTCTTTCGGAAATTTCATTATTGGCTGATGATATTGGAATCATCAACAATGGTGTCCTCTTGGAAGAAAGCAGCATGAGCCAACTAGAAAAGAAAAATCGTAAATATATACTGCTGCAAGTGTCAGATACTCCAAAAGCTTTACTGATTTTAGAGCGTCAATTCAACTTAAAAGATTATTCTGTTCAAGACAGCCATAGCTTACGTATTTACGACACTAATCTGAATATGGGTGAAATAAATAAAGCCCTTGTTATGCAGAATGTTACTGTAACTAGTTCGGGGATTTGTAATGATACTTTAGAGGACTATTTCAAAAAAATTACAGGAGGAGAAGGCATTGCTTAAATTTATTCAAACAGAATTTCTTAAACTGCGCCGCAAGAAACTTATTTGGTTAATGTTGTTAGCTACTCTCATTATGCCATTTTTCGCACTATTATATTTCAAGCATTTGGGAGAAACTGATGTTGACCCAATACAATTTTATAAATGGTCTGCGTTCAGTTATACTATTTTTATTATTTTGCCTGTCGTTTTGGGAATGCTTTGTACGATACTTATGCGCGAAGAAAATCAGTATGATATACTCAAACAACTTTTGATTGTGCCTATAAGCAAAATGGGATACTTTTTCAGTAAATTTTTTGTGGTTTTGATTTACTCTATTTGTTTCATGCTGATTACAGCCATTGCTTCTATTATATTCAGTATACTTCCTGGATATGTCGTATTTGAATGGGGAAGCGTTTTATATTTACTGAAAAAATGTTTGGAATTTGGTGTTATTATTGCTTTTGTAATGCTACCAATTTTAGCAATCGCTGTGTCGCAAAAAGGATACATTCTCCCAACTTGTATAACATTGGTGTATGCCTTTTCTGGTTTTATCTTAATGACAGTAAATATGTATTTACACCCGTTATCCAGTATGGCAGTTATCGTTATGCGAAATAAAGATATTCCAGGTCTTGTATATACACAGGCAATTAACATTCCACTTGCATTTCTTTGTATTTGCATTTGGGATATTGTTTCAATAGTACTTGTAAATATAGCATTAAGAAAAAGAAAGTGAGGTATGAATCATGCAAAAATTACTTTGGGCTGAAAGCCAAAAGCTTCGCCGTTCAAAGGTTGTTTGGATTGCAGTTTTTGCAATAGTTATGGTAGCTACTATGATTTTTGCAGGAGGACAAGGTGTGCATGATGGACCAGATTTACATTATGGATTAAAAACTGTATATGAGGGCTCTCGGTATATAGACAATGCAGGGTGGTATATGGACGAAGTTCAACCCTGGGCAACTTTTTTTGTTCTTCCAGCAGTCATTGCCCTTTTAGGGAGTTATATGATTTGTCGTGAAGAAGATGATGATACCATAAAATCTCTGCGCCTAATTCCTGTAAATGAAGCAAAATTAACCATTGCAAAAATGATTGTTACTTTTGCATTTAGCATACTCCTTTATTTGTTGCTCTTTGCCATAACATTTTTGACTGAAGTTATTTTACATCTTTCCGATTTATCAGTAGAACTGATTTTAAGTTCTTTGAAAGAATATTTTTTAGGTGGTGTAGGTGTATTCCTTGCAATTTCACCCATTATCGCGCTGGTCTCACGTATGAAAAAAGGGTATTGGCTTGCGTTAGTATTTACTGAAATTTATTCTGTTACTGGACTATTTGCGAGTATGTCAAATACTCTAAAAACCTTTTATCCTATTTCAGCTATATTTAACTTTTCTGGTTACCACATAACCACTGTAGGAAAAATAATGGGGAGTACTATAATATTGTTGCTGTGCATCTGTCTTTCTGCCTTTATACTGAAAGGGCTAAAACATAGTGAAGAAAATTGAAATAGGTAATATCAAAATGAAGAAGATGAAAAAGCTGATTATGCTTATTGTATTTCTATTGCTCTTTGATATGCTACACTGTTATATCGAATGGAAATTCAACAATGACTCACCTAAAGGGATAATAGAACTAATAGATGAGTGGACTGACCAGATTGGTCTGCATCATGTGATGGGTGTATTTTTTTATTCGAAAATGCAACTGGAATCATTTCTGTGTGGCGACTAAGAGTGAAAAGTAGAAGTTCCTATCAATTCTCTCCCTTTCAGGCTGGAAGTAGAGTGAGAAATGATGAAGCCATTTGAAATTTCAGACAATCATAGAAAACCAGTTTGGTTACATCTATAGATAATTCATCTATGTATTTTAATGTAAGAATAAGCTTATAATGTTTGAGAATCTTATCTAAGCAACTTACTATAATCTGATTTTCATAATCTCGCATGATTTCAAGTTCAATGACCTTAATACAGTCAACAAAAGACTATAAAAGTTATTCAAATTTATAAAAGGATAAATAGATTTAACGGCGATTTTGCAAAAACTAAAGTCGCCGTTTTCATGTTTTGATTTATATTATACAAATATCTATATTTCAAACCTCCATCTTTAATCTCATGAGCATTTAAAAATATTGTGATATTATAGATAGCTTTTTCATTATAATATTAATCTTTTTTATTTACTTTGTTTCTTCTTCTTGAGAATTCTTTAAGTGCTTCAGCTTTAATTTTATCAAGTTCTTCATCCTCCATAAAATTAGCATCGTCTTCAAATCCATCTTGTTCTTCGCCATTAAAACGATACATTTTTTTTAGTAAACTCCACAAGGTTTCTAATTCGTCTTGAGTAAACTCATGAAATACATCTGCCATAAAATTTATTCCAACTCTACTACATTTAATCATGACTTGTTTTCCTAAATCGGTAACCTTTACATTAATTGCTCTTTTATCATTTGGGCTTGGAACTACCTGAACATATTCATTTTTTTCAAGGTTAGCAACTATTCTATTTATATTTTGTTTACTTGTACCCATTTTTCGTGCAATATTATTTAATGTTGTTTCTTCTTCTGGTAAGTGAAGAATAGATAAAATAGTCATATATTGTCTTGAAGTAAGTACATCAAAATACTTATCGCCTTCTATTTGTATTTTGTTTGTAAGAGTAAAAAGAGTTGCATATGTTTGATTCATTAGAAACAATTCTTTCAATTCATTTGAATAATCCATAAAATATCTCCTTTGTATTTAGATACTATTTTGACGAAAACAGAATATCACGAATTGAATATAATGTCAATATGATGTCCAAGTATAGTTAAATGTTCTCTCTAAATAATTAATATTCAATAACTAAATTATTATATAGTTATTTAGAGCAACACTTGTATAGCAATTTATGCTAATAATTAATAAGTAAGAAACTTATATAGAACGTTTTGACTTGAAAATTGTAGTAATATAGTATATAAGTTAATATGTTGAATAAATTCAGGCTGGAGGAGTAATTATGAAGTGTACAAATTTTACTTTCAAGGGAAAAGAAGATTTAGATATATATACATATAAATGGGAAGATGAAAGTATAGAAAACCCAAAGGCAATTGTACAAATTGCCCATGGAATGGCAGAAACTGCACAACGGTATGAAGTTTTTGCTAAAGAGCTTACTAAAAATGGATATATAGTATATATAAATGACCATAGAGGACATGGAAAAACCGCAAAGACAGTAGAGAATGTTGGGCATCTAGCTGAAAAAGAAGGTTTTAGATGCCTTGTAGAAGATATGAATACTTTAACAAGTATTATAAAAAAGGAAAATAAAGATTTGCCAATTTATTTATTTGGGCATAGTATGGGGTCATTTGCGAGTCAAAGATACATAATGGATTACAGTGATAATTTATCTGGTCTTATATTATGTGGTTCAAATGGAAAACAAGGTATTATTCTAAATTTTGCTCATCTAATAATTAATCATGAGATTAAAAAGTATGGAAGAAATTCTCGAAGCAATAAAATAAATGATTTAATATTTGGTGGAGAAAGCATAAGAAGAAATAAAAATACTAAATTTGATTGGTTAAGTAGAGATAAAGAACAAGTTGAAAAATATATAAATGACCCATTTTGTGGGGTGGTATGTACTTGTGGCTTTTTTTATGATTTAGTACAAGGATTAAAAGAAATAGAGGATAAAGAAAACTTAAAAAAGATACCACTTGATATTCCTATTTATATAATATCTGGAGATAAAGACCCTATAGGTAAAAATGGTAAGGGTGTCTTAAGGCTAAGGGATAGATATATAAAATTAGGAGTAAAAGATGTAACATGTAAACTCTATAAAGATGGAAGACATGAATTATTGAATGAGATAAATAAAGAGGAAGTTTTTGAGGATGTTATTTGTTGGCTAAATGAAAAATGGGAATTTTGTAGTCAATGAAATAAGCTTTTAACTTATAATTTAACCAATAGTTAAATTATAGGTTTTTTGTTAACTTTACCTCAATTTACTAATAAATGCTTTTTTAATATACTTAAATTAAGAGATATACATTAAGGAGGTATATATGCGAATTAAAATAGGTGAAGTCATACAAACATTGAGAAAAGAAAAAAGTTTAACACAAGAACAATTAGCAAAGTTTATAGGAGTGTCAACACCAGCAGTATCTAAATGGGAAAGTGGAAACTCTTATCCAGATATAGAACTATTGCCAGTATTAGCAGATTTTTTTAATGTATCTGTTGATAAACTTTTAAACTATAAAGTAGATTTAAGTGAAGAAGAAGTAATGAAAGTCTATAAAGAACTAGAAGCAACTCTTGCTAAAGTAGAAATTGATTTATTAATAGAGGAACCATTAGAAGAATTTAAAGAAGATTTAGAATCTGTAGAAAGACTTGCTAATATGTATATGGAGAAATATCCTCAAAGTTATCTGCTAAAGTTAAAAATAAGTTCACTATACCAAATGTATTCATATAAATTTGGTAAAGATAAATTCAATAGTAAAATTAAAGAAACAACAAATATTCTTGAAGATATAGTTAGAAATACAGATGATATTCAGATTAAAGAAACAGCGCTTCTTATTTTATCAAATGCATATTATATGTTAGACGATTACGAAAAGGCAGAATTATATTTAAATATGATACATAAACCAATAGGAGACACAAGTGTTAATTTAGCTATGATATATTTAAGTCAGAATAGATTGGATGAAGCAGAAACATTACTTCAAAATAAATTATTTAGCGATGTATTTAATGCAACTCTGGATTGTAAAGGATTAATTAATGTATGTAAAAACAAATATAAAGAATTAAAGAAAGAATTAGATGATGGAAGCTATAACAAAAAAACAACAGAAAAAGAAATGGAATATATAAAAAATAAATCATTAGGATATGCAAATATATCTTTAGAAATAAAGAAAAAATTTAGTGAAAATAGAGGAGCTTTTTTTGGAATATACATGGACTACATAGAGTTATCTTTAAATTTCTTATTTTTTAATATGAAAGAAGAAGCTAAAGAAGCTTTATATGGTTTAAATGAAATATTAGAAAAATATCACCTACATGAAAGTTCAGATACAAGTCAAATGATGTTTTTTGATAAAGTAAAATCTAGAAATTCATATACTTTTAATGTATATACTAATCTACTTATCATGTTTAATGATAATAGTTTTAATGAATTAAGAGAAGAACCAATTTTTGAATCTATAATTAAAAAGGTTTCAGAATTGGAGAAAATGTTAAAAGATAAATAAATGTTTAGTGTGACGAACTGAAATTAGTAAATAAAAAGCTGGAAATCAGGATACTTAATAAAGTAAATATCTTGTTTCTAGCTTTTTATTTGCATGAAATAAGTTATCAAACATAGAGATTTAATTTGTATGAAATAAGTCATTAACCGTAGAATATAAAAAAATTATGAATAAAACAAATTTAGAAGTTACAAAAAAGTTACATAAATTTAGAAAGTTATAATATACATATATAATATAAGATTAAAACTGTAATAAATAAGTTAATTTAAAATTTGAACATGAAAGGGGAAATATTATGGAGAAAAGAGAAAAGAAAATAATAATATCATCTTTATTAAGTGTATCAATTTTAATGAGTTTAGTAAGTATATATTCTATATTAAATAAAGAAGAGATAAGTCTAACTGTTAAAGGCCAAGAACAAAAAGTGTCTTCATTTAAAAAGACAGTTGAAGAACTTTTGGATGAACAGGGAGTGAAATACAATTCTGAAGATAAAATTAATCCAAGTTTGAATACAGAATTAAAGGATAACATGAAAATCAAGGTTGTTAAAGTAACTAAAAATCAAAAAGAAGAATTTGAAAAAATACCATTTGACACAAAACATGTGAATGATAGCAATTTAGTAAAAGGAAAATCTAAAGTCTATCAGGAGGGAATAGAGGGAGAGAAAAAACTAGTCTATAATTTAACTTACCATGATGGAAAGCTAGTCAAAAAAGTCTTATCAAAAGAAGTGATTTCTAAAGAACCAACTACAAAAATTATAAAAAATGGAACTAAAGAAAAAGTATTAATTGCATCAAGAGGAGCAAATACAAGAGGAGGAAAACATATGAGAGTAGTTGCTACTGCATATGCAGGAGATACTATAACATCTACTGGTACAACACCAAGATGGGGGGTAATTGCAGTTGACCCAAATATAATACCATATGGAACAAAAGTATATATACCTAGATTAGGTATGACATTTGTTGCAGAAGACTGTGGAGGTGCAATTAAAGGGAACAGAATAGATATATTTATGAATAGTGAAGGAAAAGCATCTAATTGGGGGAGACAGAGTCTAGATGTATATGTGTATTAATTTAGTGAATATAATAACTTTACTTAGAAGGAAAAAAAGTATAAAATATGAATTAATTAAACTGTTAGATTATTCTTAAAACAGAAAAAACATAGCTAAGGGGGGATAAGATGAAAATAGTCTGCTTAGGAGACAGTTTAACATATGGATTTGGAGTATCACGAAGTAATTCATGGACAAACATTGTGAGTCAGGAGACTGGTTTAGAAATAATAAATAAGGGTATAAATGGTGATACAACAAGTGGTATGTTAGTTAGATTTAATGAAGATGTTTTACAGAATTCTCCCGATATGGTTTTTATAATGGGTGGTACTAATGATTTTATTGCTGGAGCAGGAAATGAAGTTATTAATTCTAATATAATGGCTATGGTACATCAAGCATATGCAAAAAATATTATACCAATAATAGGTATACCACTGAGACCAGATATTCCAAATGTTAGGGAAGATTGGAGTAGCTTTACGGATTTTAATACAGTATCAAAAAAGTTAGAGTCATATAATTATTGGATAAAAAAATTTAGTGTGACATTTAATACTGATTTTGTAGATTTTTATTCTGAATATAATAAGAGTATGGAAAAAAAAGGATATAAAAAATTATATTTTGATGGATTACATCCAACTAAGGAAGGTCATAGAATAATTGCAAATATTTTTATTAAGTCAATTAATAAGTATATAGAAGAGTCATAATTATATAAAAAAGGTTTATCTATGCAATTATAATAAATGGATAAAATAGGGAGGATTTTATTATGGATTATACTAAAACTTATGAAGAATGGGTAAAGAGTTCATATTTTGATGAAGATACAAAACTAGAATTAGATAAAATAAAAGATAATGAAAAAGAGATAGAAGATAGATTTTATAAAGATTTAGAATTTGGAACGGCTGGTCTTAGAGGTGTAATTGAAGCAGGAACTAATAGAATTAACAAATATACAGTTAGAAGAGCTACTTTTGGATTGGCAAACTATATACTAGAAAATACTACAGAGGAAGAAAAAAATAGGGGCGTAGTAATAGCTCATGATAATAGACATAAATCTAGAGAATTTTGTATAGAATCTGCAAATACATTAGCAGCGTGTGGTATAAAGGCATATATATTTGATAGTTTAAGAACTACTCCAGAATTGTCCTTTGCTGTTAGAAATCTAAATGCAATAGCAGGGATAGTTATAACAGCTAGCCATAATCCACCTGAATACAATGGATACAAAGTATACTGGGAAGATGGGGCACAAGTTATGCCAGATATTGCAAATGCAATAACAGAAAAAGTAAATAGCATACATGATTATAGTATAATACCAACTTTAAATGAAGCTAATAAAAATTTAGTAGTCTTATTGGACGAAACACAGGATACTGAATTTATAGAAGCTGTAAAAAGTCAAGTTATAAGAAAAGATTTAGTAAAAAGCGTAGGTAAAAATTTTAAAATAGTTTATACACCTCTTTGTGGAACTGGCAATATTCCAATAAGAAGAGCATTAAAAGAAGTAGGATTTGAAAACATATTAGTGGTTCCAGAAGAAGAAAATCCAGACCCAAATTTTGCAGGGCTTGACTACCCAAATCCAGAAGAGAAAAAAGCTTTAAACAGAGGAATATTGCTTGCAAAAGAAAAAGGAGCAGACCTTGTAATAGCAACTGACCCAGATTGTGATAGAGTAGGTGTAGCTGTAAGAACCACTACAGGGGAATATGTATTACTTACAGGGAATCAAATTGGTGGAATGTTGACACACTATATAATAGAAGGCTTAAAAGAAAATGATCAATTAAAAGAAAATCCTACAATGATAAAAACTATAGTTACATCAGAATTTGGAGCGGATATAGCAAAAGAAAATAATGTTGATGTACTAAATGTTCTTACAGGTTTTAAATTTATTGGTGAAAAAATAAAATTATTTGAAGAAAATAAAGATAGAAATTATGTATTTGGATATGAAGAAAGTTATGGTTATTTAGTTGGAACTCATGCAAGAGATAAAGACGGTGTTGTTTCATCATTATTAATATCTGAAATGGCAGCATTTTACTATTCAAAAGGCATGAGCTTATATGAAGGCTTAATAGAACTATATAAGAAATATGGATTCTTTAAAGAGCAGACTATATCTTTAACTTTAAAAGGTATAGAAGGTGTGGAAAAAATAAAAGAGATAATATCTTATTTTAGAGAAAATCAAATTGATTGTATAAATAATATAAAGGTAATTGATAAAAAAGACTACAAAAATGGTGTAGATAATCTCCCTAAGTCTGATGTTTTAAAATATTTCTTGGAAGATGAGTCTTGGGTAGCTATAAGACCATCTGGGACAGAGCCAAAGCTGAAATTTTATATAGCTGTAAAAGGAACTAGTGATGCTGAAGCAGATGAAAAGCTTAGAGGTTTAAAAGAATATATAGATATTATGGTATCAAAATTAAAATAAAATAGACTAAATTGCTACATAAAAGAATAATAAATAAGTATTAAAGATGCAATTTTATTTGTATTTAAATAAAAGCATTATAAAAAACTGGTTGACATTTAACTGAAAGTTAGTCAGTTTTTTAATTAAAAAGTATTTTACGAAAATTATTATTTTAATTATTTGTTTTGACAGCTTTTGTTATATTTGTAATAAATGATTTATTAAATTTTATACAACAGTATATTTTCTTAGTATGTAAACTTTAAAGACATTTGTTTTGAAAATAGATTTATTTTTCATACTTACTACTAATCTATCTTAGTCTTGTATAATAATATAAAAATAAAACAATATATACTATAGGTAATAAGAGTAATACTTTTAAATCAAGGTCAAAAGTATTAGTATAAAATGTAAATATGAGTGCTAATAATACAATTATTAAGTTTGGGATTGTTTGAAAGAATGCTTGTTTTGCTCTTTTATTCATTGTATTTCCTCCTTGTAAATATTAATATTTTAAAATGTTTTTCATAAAATAATCAGTAACTTATATTTGATTTTCTTAATCAAAGTATAACAAGAGAATAAGAATAAAGAGTTACTAAAATATTACAATAAGAAATAAAGAAACAAAAAAGTTAAGTATAAATATATGGAATAAATTATAATATATATCTGTATTTAATCTACCTTAATACCTTATGAAGTTATCTATATATAGAAAAAGCACCTATAATTAAAAGGTGCTTTTCTTATTTATACAATTTATATTGTGTCTTTATCCTATTTGTTTTATTAAAGCTTTTGCAGATTTAATCTTTGATTTTTCATTAGTTTTTTCTAATAAGTCTAAAGCACAATTAGTACAAATATTTACTTCATTACAACTATCTTTTTCAGAGTAAGTTATATACTTATTCTTAGATTTGTCTATTTTGTCTCCACAATAATTACATATTATAAAGTTACTCATATTTTAAGACCTCCGTTTTATTTATTTTTGAATATAAAAATATTATTTAAATAGAATTTGCATTAACAATTAATGTAAAATTTGTATAATTCTGAAAATTAACTTGTTAAAATTATAGCAAATTTGCAACTTTACTTTTAATTATAATGTATTTTATTCAAAAGATAAACATTATAACCATAAATACTTAACTTTTATTACATATTTCTTAAATTATAAGCATAAGATTAATATTGATTTGATATAATCAATAATTGTTTAAGAAGAAAATATAATAAATTTAAAAGTTACCCTGCTAATACTAGTTTGTTTAATATTTTTATTTGTTGTTACTTTAAAAAACCTTTTTGTGTTGTCAATTCAATTAGAAAATACATCTCGAATTTTATCCTTTTAAATTAATACCACTAGAAGCTTGTATATAATCATAATTATAGTCCAATAATATATATTTAATTCAAGATTATACTTTTTATTTTCAGTGATTAAAAAATTAAAATATTGGTAGAATTATTATTTTCAGCTTTTATTTACTTTATTTTTGTTTAAATAATTATATTATGGTATGAATCTGAGTATAATTAATATTGTATAATGAAATTAATATTAGAGAAAAGGGGATATTTATGTTTGGGATAGATAAGAAATTAATTGAATATATAGTAGCAAAATCTAATTATAGTGAGTTAAGTTCAAAATCAGCAGAAGTATCTTTTTTTTTAATGTTGTCTATATTTCCTTTTTTAATATTTACAATAAGTTCTATAGCATATATACCAGTTCTTCATTTAAATAAATATATAGCCTTATTTAGAAACATGATGCCAGAGAGTGCTTTTGATGTATTATCTTCAATTATAGTTTCTGCAATAGACAATAGAAGTTTAAATTTTTTAGCTGTCAGTTTTGTACTTACGATGTGGACATCTTCAAGGGCAGTAAAAGCACTTATTAAAGGAATGAATAGAGCTTATAAAGTTAAAGAAACTAGGTCTTTTTTAAAAATCTTATCTATATCATTTTTATTTACGATTATGCTTTTGGTATTGATTTTTTTATCTATGATATTTTTGGTTTATGGAGAGAAGATAGGTTATTTTATTTTTAACTTTATAGGATTAGATGAGATATTCATAAAAATATGGGATATTCTAAGATACACTGTAGGTATTGCAACAATAATAGTAATATTTACATTTTTGTATAAGTATACACCTAATAAGAGTTTGACTATGAAAGAATCTGCTCCAGGTGCTATTTTTGCTACGTTTGCTTGGTTTGTAGTATCATTTTTCTATTCTTATTATACAAACTATTATGCTAACTATGAAGTAATCTATGGAAGCATAGCTGAAATAATTGTACTTATGACATGGATATATTTTAGTAGTTGGGTTATTGTTGTAGGTTATGAATTAAATTCAAGATTGTATTTTAGAAAGATAAGAAATGAAATGTTAAAGTAAAATATTAAAATAAAAATTGGTATTTGATATTGCAAATGTAAATTTTGTAAAAACGTTTTCTAAAAATAATTTACATTTGTTATTACATATGATAATATTGAGTTAAGATATTGGTAAGGAGATGATTCAATGTTGTCAACAGTTACATGGAGAAAAATGCTAATAAGTGCAGCAGAAATATTAAAAGAAAATAAGATATATTTATGTGAATTAGATGGTATAGTTGGAGATGGTGACCATGGAGTTACTATAGATAGAATAGCTGATTGTATGAGAAAAAGGGCTCTAGAAGAGCATGATGATGATAGTATAAAATCAATTAATGAAGATTTGAGTACTTTATGTATGAATGTAAATGGAGGGTCAGCAGGACCTTTATGGGGAACTATATTTGAGGGAATGGCTGAAGGAATAGAATATAAAAAAGAACTTAAAATAGAAGAAGTAAAAGATATGTTTATTGAAGCAAGAGAAAATTTATCTCTTATTTCTACTGCTAAAGTAGGTCAAAAAACACTAGTAGATGCATTATACCCAGCAATAGATGCTATGCATACTATTGAAAGTGACAACATAAAAGATGTTTTTAAAGTGGGTTATGAGAAAGCAGTAGAAGGCGCAGAAAGCACTAAAACTTACATAGCAAAATTTGGACGAGCAAAAAGTATAGGGGAAAGAAGTTTAGGGCATATGGACCCAGGCGCTGTTTCTATATCATTAATGTTTAAAGGTTTATATGACGCATTATAAAAGAGATTAACACAGCAATTAATCAATATAACAAATTTAATAGGGGGAATTTATCATGTCAATGAAAAAATTTATTAACCAACCAGAAGATTTAACTAGAGAAGTTTTAGAAGGTTTAGAACTTTCAAATTCGGAGTTACTAAGAGTTACAGATTCAAATTTAGTAATAAACAAAAAGTTGGAAGAAGAAGACAGAGTAACAATAGTTACTTTAGGAGGAGCAGGTCATGAACCAGCTTTGAGTGGATTTGTTGGAGATGGAATGGTTGATATAGCTGTAGTCGGAGATGTATTTGCCGCTCCAGGACCAAATTCTTGTTTAGAGGCTATAAAGATGGCAGACAAAGGGAAAGGTGTATTATTTGTAGTTCTTAATCATGCAGGAGATATGTTGACAGGAAACCTTGTTATGAAACAAGTTAAAAAAGAAGGATTAAATGTTAGAAAAGTTGTTACTCAAGAAGATATAGCAAATGCACCGAGAGAAAATAGTGATGATAGAAGAGGATTGGTTGGATGTATACCTTTATATAAAATAGCTGCAGGGGCTGCTAAAGAAGGAAAATCTTTAGATGAAGTTGCAGAAATAGCACAAAAATTTGCTGATAATATGGCAACTATAGCTGTTGCATGTAAAGGAGCAACTCATCCATCTACAGGTATGGTAATTTCTGAACTTGGAGAAAATGAGATGGAAATAGGAATGGGGCAGCATGGAGAAGGTGGAGGTGGACGTATGGAAATGAAGTCTGCTGATGAAACTGCTGAAATAATGACACAAGCTTTAATAAAGGATTTGGATATCGAAGATGGTGAAAAAGTAATGTTAGTAGTTAATGGTTCAGGAGCTACTACTTTAATGGAAATGTTAATAGTTTATAGAAAGTGCCATAGAATATTACAAGAAAAAAATATAGAAATAGTTTCAAATTGTGTTGGAGAACTTTTGACTACTCAAGAAACAGCTGGATTCCAACTATTTATAGCTAGAATGGATGATGAATTATTGAGATACTTCAATTCACCATGTAATACGCCTTACTTTAAAAAAAATTAGACTAAATTAAAGGGAGATAAAAAATGGCAGATAAAGATGGAATAATATTACCAAAAGATTATGGAATAGGGATAAAACCACCTCAACAAAGTTTTTATTTAAAAGGAATGGACAATGCAGATTGGGGAATGAAAAATAGATTATCAAAGATATTTAATCCTAAAACAGGAAAATCATTGATGTTAGCTTTTGACCATGGATATATAATGGGTCCTACTCAAGGATTAGAAAGATTAGACCTTTCAATACCTGAACTTATAGAAGATGCAGATTGTCTTATGGCTACAAGGGGAGCTTTAAGAACGTGTATAAATCCCACTCAAGATAAAGCTATAGCACTTAGATGTTCGGCTGGTAGTTCCGTACTCAGAGAGGATATGAGTAGAGAGGTTATAGGAGTTGATATAGAAGATGCTATAAGAATGAATGCATCATGCCTAGCTATACAGACATTTATGGGGGCTGAAGGTGAGTGTAAGGCTATAGAAAATTTAGTCAAAACAATAGATATGGGAAATAGATATTCAATACCAGTTTTGGGTGTCGTTGCAGTAGGTAAAGAGATGGAAAGAACTGCAAAATATTTTCTATTAGCCACTAGGATGTTAGCTGAATTTGGAGCAAGTATAGTAAAGACTTATTATTGTGAGGATTTTGAGAAAATAACATCTGCTTGTCCAGTTCCAATAGTTATAGCAGGAGGGAAAAAAGTTCCAGAAAAAGAAGCGTTAGAAATGGCTTATAGAGCTATAAATGAAGGAGCAGCAGGAGTTGATATGGGAAGAAATGTATTCCAATCAGAAAATCCAAAAGCTATGATAAAGGCAATAAAGGCTGTAGTTCATGAAAACAATACTCCAGAACAAGCATACAAGTTATTTGAAGAATTAAAAGAAGAGTATAAGTAGTATAAGTTTAATATATAGGTTTTAATATAATTGGAGGGGAATTTATGGAATTTGTACATATAGGTGTTATAACAGATAAGCCACAAGAGCATGAAGAGTTTAATGAAGAATTGAAGGTGTATATAACAGACCCAAAATACACAGATTTCAAATATGAATATTTAAGATTTGTTGAAGGAAGTCCACTTCCAGAAATAATGCAAAAAAATCCTCATGTTGCATATAAAGTAAAAAATATGGACAAATATCTGAGTGAGAATGAAGTAATTGTAGAACCTTTTAAAGTAGGAGATAACTTAAAATGTGCATTTATAATTAATGGTGGTTTTATAATTGAATTAATGCAAGAATGTTAATAATTAAGCTAAAAAGCCCAGAATTTTTCTGGGCTTTTTAAATTTTTTATACAACTTGACAAATTTTATCTAATGAGATAATTTTATCTTAGAATTAGCTTTGAAAGGATGAAAATATGACTATTGAAAACGAAATGTTGAAATTAGTAGAAGTATCAAAAATGTATTATGAAGATAATAAAACTCAAGCAGAGATTGCAAAAATTTTAGGAGTATCAAGACCATTGATAAGTAAAATGTTAAATAAAGCAAAAGAAATTGGAATAGTAAAGATAGAGATTAGGGAACTATTTTCTAGTAATGATTTGCTGATGAATCAGATGAAAGAGATATTTAACATTAGAGGTGGACTAATAGTACCAGAAGCTAAAACCGAATATATAACTCAACAAACTATACTAAGTCATGGAATAAAATATATAAAAGAAGAATTACCTAAGGTTAGTAATGTCGGTATAGGATGGGGATATACTATAGGTAATATAATAGAAGAAATACAAAAGAGTGAGGATACTTTTACTTTTAAAGGAGAAGTATATCCATTGGTTGGAATGGCTAACATACCAAATAAAGGATATCACCCTAATGAATTAATATCTGTATTTTCAAATAGTACAGGATTTAGTCCTGTATTTTTATATGCGCCTGCATTTCCAACTAGTAGTGAAGAGCGAAATATCTATTTGAAAACTGAAAATTATCAGAGTATGGAGAAAAAATGGGATAATATAGATACAATAATTTTATCTGTTGATAATTATCCTCAGGTTCCAGACCAAGCTACTGCGATTAGATTTGGAAAGAAGCTTACAAAAGAAAAAGCAATAGGTTCCTTTTTATCTTATTATTTTAATAAAGATGGAGAAATAATTAAAAGTGATAGTGATTATGTCATACAAATACCTCTTGAAAAATTAAAAAAGGCAAAAAAAGTAATAGCTATATGTTCAGATTCTAGTATAGATTCAATAACAGGTGCACTGAAGACTGGATACATAACACATGTCATTACCGATGAAAAAAAAGCGACACAAATAATTATAAACAAATAATAAATTACATAAAATTAAATTTATTTGAAAATATTTGTTATGAAATATGTTATAATTAATAGAAAAATGTCATATAATTACTTAAGAAGTATTATTATAAATAACATTGAGAGGTCGTGGTTAGGATATGGATATCCATAATAAATATGTGAATTTTATAAAAAATATACCTGTGCCTTTTTTATACTGTAAGATTATAAGAGAACATGAAGATATAGAATATAGAGTGGAATATATAAGTAAAGGTATGAGTCAAGTATTGAAACTAGAAGAGGGAATTTGTGATAAAGATATATTAGATGTATTACCTATATTTAGAGCAAAAAAATATTCTAAAGAGTTGTTCTCAGATAATATAGATTGTATAAAAAGATATATTCCAGCACTTAAAAATTGGATAAACATAAGAAAACAAATAGTTGGAGATTCGTACGTAGTTTTGTATTTTAGTAAAATAGTATTCGATTATAGACAGATAATCGATTCATTTGATAAAAAAGAAAAATTAGCTTATGTTAAAGATGAAGAAGGAATATATATAGATTGTAGTGAAAATTTAATATCAATATTAAATAACAAAATTAAAACTACAAAAGATATATTTGGAAAAAACGATATAGAAGTATGGGGAGAACGAACTGGAAAATTATTTAGAGATGACTATTTAGAAGGAATATCTAGTAAAAAAAGATTTTTACAAAAACTATTTGAATACGAAGAAACATTTTTTATGGTTGAAAAATATTTCTTATATGATGAAAGTGAACTTTTAGGTACTATAGGAATAATAGATAATATAATATACAGTGGATATAATAATAAAAACTATGATTCAAAAAACTTAATGAAGATGATTGAACATTCAATACCAGAGAATATGTTTTATAAAGATGTATATGGAAATTATATTGGATTTAATTCAGGATTTTTGAATCTAGCATGTATGAATAAAGAAGAATTACTAGGTAAGAATAGTCATAAATTATCAACAGAAGAATCTCTTATAGACAAGATATGTAAAAGTGATAAGGATGTAGTTGAAAATAAAAAGATTGTTACATTTGAATCAAATATGACTATACATAACGAAAATAAATGTATTGAGATTACAAAAAGACCATATTTTGATAGTTATGGTAGTGTCATTGGAATAATTGGTACAGCAAGAGATATAAGTAGAAGAAAAAAACTAGAAGAAGAGATGGATAAAAATAGAATGGAGTTTTTTGCAAATCTATCTCATGAACTTAGAACTCCTATAAATTTAATATCATCTTCATTACAAGTAATAGAAAAGAAAGAGGCAGACTTAATAGAATCAAATGATACTCTAAAAAGAAATCTAGGTATAGTAAAACAAAATGGAAATAGAATATTGAGATTAGTAAATAATGTTATAGATTTTACAAAAATGCAGTCGGGATATTTGGATTTTAAGCCAAAAGAGTCTGATATAATATCATTTGTGGAAGAGATATGTATGTCTGTAGCTGATTTTGCAAGTCAAAATAATATACAACTTACATTTGATACAGAAATAGAGGAATTTTCAATGTTATTTGATTCAGAAAAATTGGAAAGAATAATATTGAATTTACTTTCTAATGGAATTAAGTACAACAAAGAAAATGGGAAAATAAATATATTTTTATATGTGAAAGATAATATGTTTGAAATGAAAATATCTGATAGTGGTATAGGTATACCAAAAGAAAAAATAGATAAAATATTTAATAGGTTTGAACAAATTGACAATGAACTTTCTTATAGAGTTAAAGGCAGTGGAATTGGGCTTTCATTAGTGAAATCTTTAGTTGAATTGCATGATGGTAGTATATCTTTAAAAAGTCAACTTGGTGTTGGAAGTGAATTTGTTGTCTCGTTGCCAGTTAGAAGCAATAATAGTGAAAAATGCAATTATAAAAGAGAGCTCAGTAGTGAGCTAAGTAAAAAATTAGAAATAGAATTTTCGGATTTATAGATTAAGTATAAAAAATAAAATTAAAAAAACTATTGACAATTTATTTGTAAGGGTTTAAAATAAATTACAATATAATAAATAAAAAAGCGATGAATAGGAAGAGTAAATCTAATTCGATTATCAGAGAGAAAAGTCCATTGGCTGAAAGACTTTTTAAATTAGAGAGATTGAAAACTACCTAGGAGCTACTTTCTGAAGTTATCTATATTAATAGATTTTAGTAAGAATAGTCGTTAACTACGTTAAAGTTTAAAGTGGGTTTTCATAAAAAATGAAAACTAAATTAGGTGGAACCGCGGGAATTATACTCTCGTCCTTATGTTATAAGGATGGGAGTTTTTTGTTATTTAAAATATTATTTGAAAGTATAAAAAGGAATTATAAAAAATTATAAAAGCGATGAATAGGAAGAGTAAATCTAATTCGATTATCAGAGAGAAAAGTCCATTGGCTGAAAGACTTTTTAAATTAGAGGGATTGAAAACTACCTAGGAGCTGTTATCTGAAGTTACTCTAAAAAGAGTTTTAGTAAGATTAACCGTTAACTGCGTTAAAGTACAAAGTGGATTTTGTCAATAATTGACAAAAATCAAATTGGGTGGAACCGCGAGTATAGACTCGTCCCTTTATATAGGGATGGGTCTATTTTTATTACAATAAAAGATTGAAAATTAAAAAAAATCGGAAAATTATAAATTTAGGAGGAAAATAAAATGCAAAATAAAGTGAAAATTGGAGTACTAGGATATGGAACTGTAGGAAGTGGACTTATAGATATAATAGATAATAATAAAGAGAAAAGAAATATAGAAATAGTTGGAATATTAGTTAATAATTTAGAAAAGCATAAAGAAAAAAAATACTCTAATATAATAACTAATAATATAGATGACATATTTGAGAAAGATATAGATATATTAGTTGAAGTTATGGGTGGTTTAGAACCAACACTATCTTATATAAAAAAAGCATTAAATAATAAAATTCATGTTGTTACAGCAAATAAAGATTTACTAGCTGAATGTGGAGATGAACTTGCAAAATTAGCTAGTGAAAATAAAGTAAGTATTAAATTTGAAGCTTCAGTTGCTGGAGGGATACCAGTATTAAAGCCAATAATAGAATCATTAGAAGGAAATAATATAGACAGCATAAATGCTATTTTAAATGGAACTACTAACTTTATATTATCTAAAATGTATGATGAGGATTTGTCTTATGACATGGCATTAAAACAAGCTCAAGAATTAGGTTTTGCTGAAGCAAACCCAGAGTCAGATGTATTAGGATATGATGCTGCTAGAAAGCTATCAATATTGTCAACTCTAGCTTATGATAATAGAGTATACTGGAAAGATGTATATCTAGAAGGAATTACAGATATAGATGAAAAAGACATAGAATATGCTAAAAAACTAAATTGTAAAATAAAATTAATTGGGCAAAGTAAATATGAAAATGATAAAGTAAGTGCATTTGTTAGACCTGTTTTAGTGGAAAAAGATAACATACTTGCTAGAATAGACAATGAGTTTAATGCTGTCATAGTAAATGGAGATTCAGTAGGAGAAGTTTCTTTTGTAGGTAAGGGAGCTGGAAGTCTAGCAACAGGAAGTGCAGTTTACTCAGATGTTATTGATATAATAGATAACAGAGTTTCTAGTATAGATTCTTTTACTAAAGATAGAATACAAGTAAATAAAATAGTTAGAGAAAAATGTGGAGCACTTCTTAGATTTAAAAAATGTAATAAAGATGAAATATTGAATATAGTTGGAAATTGCTTAGTAAACTATGATATTTTAAATGATGATGATGAGCTTGCTATTATGGTTTATGCTGACTCTGAGTATGAAATAAATAACAGTTTATGTCTAATAAAAGACAAAGGATATTGTGAAAAAATGAATAAAATGTTGAAAATAAGCTAAAAAGAAAAGAATATAGGTTTCTATGTAACATATTTTGGAAATTTTAATACTATATAGTATGAGATGAAACAAAACATCTCATAAAAAATTAAAATTAAAAGGAGATATGCTATATGGGAAATAATAAATGTTCAGGAGATTGGTATAGAAGAAGTTATTCTACATCAAGATGGTTCCAAGATGATAATAATTCATGGGATAGAGACAGAGATAGAGATTGTGACAGAGACAGAGATTGTGACAGAGATAGAGACAGAGATAGAGATAGAGATAGAGACAGAGACAGAGATAGAGATAGAAATTGTGATAGATTTAGAAGAGAAGCAGAAAAAAGAGAAAGAGAAGCAAGAGAAGCATTCTGTGAAGCTGAAGAAAGAGGAAGAGAAGCAAGAAAATTTGAAAATGAAGCTAGAAAAATGTGGGAAAAAGCAGAAAAATCTTGGAATGAACACTCAGCTTATAATTATCAAGGTATAGAATCTCTAGAAGAGTCTAGAAGATTCTTTGACGAAGGTATGGAATGTGAAGCTAGAAGAAATGGAAACAACCATAATAACCATGATTGTGATAGATGTAGATGTCATAAGTGTAATTGTGACAGATGCAAATGTGACAAATGCAACAAATGCAAATGTGATAGATGTAATTGCAATTGCTGTAGAAGATAAAAAATTTCATTGACAAATTAATAGTTAAAATATATCATATTATGTATAATAAAGAGAAAATTCAGAAAGATTAACTGAAATATAAGTATAGTTATTAGACAAATAGTGCTCAGTCAGTGAGGTGAGTACAATATGATTAAACTCCTATCCTCTAGTTATTGATAGAGGGTGGGAGTTTTTATTTATTGCTAGAATGATAACATTATAAAACTAGGAGGGAAAAGATGAAGATTATAAAAAAATCAAATATAAAAGAAAAGGTAGATGAAAAAATACTAAGAGAAGAAGTAAGTTCTATAATAGAAGATATAAGAAATAATAAAGAGACTGCGTTGAAAAAATATAATGAAATGTTTGATAAAAACACAAGAGATGAATTCAGAGTTACTGAAGAAGAAATAAAAGAAGCCTACAAACATGTAGATGAGGAGTTTATAAACAATTTGAAAATTGCTGCTAAAAATATAAGCGAATTTGCAAAAGCCCAAAAGGCTAGTTTCGAAAATTCTTTTGAAAAGGAAATCTATCCAGGCGTTATTTTAGGTCAAACTAATATTCCTATAGAGTCATGCCTTGCATATGTTCCAGGTGGACAATATCCTTTATTTTCAACAGCTCTTATGCTTATAATACCTGCAAAAATTGCAGGAGTAAAAAGAATAGTGGCATGTTCACCAACTATGAAAAACACTAAAAATATAAATCCTAAAACATTAGTAGCTATGGATATAGCAGGAGCTGATGAAATATATGCAACTGGAGGAGTTCAAGCTATAGCAGCATTTACATATGGTACAGAAAAGGTTAAACCTGTTGATATAATTGTAGGACCAGGAAATAAGTTTGTAACAGAAGCTAAAAGACAATGTTATGGGCAAGTCGGAATTGATTTTGTAGCTGGTCCAAGTGAAGTTCTTATAATAGCTGATGAAACTTCAAATCCAGTCTATATTGCAGCTGACTTGTTGGCACAATGTGAGCATGATTTAAATGCAAGAGGTATATTATTAACTGATAGTTTAGAAATAGCACAAGAGGTTGAAAAAAATATGAAAATCATGTTAGAAGATTTACCAACAAAAGATATTGCATATAATTCATGGAAAAATAATGGTGAAATAATACTGGTTGATGATATAGATGAAGCAATAAAAATAAGTAATTTTTATGCACCAGAACACTTAGAAATAGCAGTAAATAAATATGAAGAAATTTGTGATAAATTAACTAACTATGGCTCATTGTTTATTGGAAACTTATCTGCTGAGGTATTTGGTGATTATGTTTCAGGTACAAATCATACACTACCAACATTAAAAGCATCAAGATATACTGGTGGTGTTTGGGTTGGTACTTTTATAAAAACTTGTACAAAGCAAATATTAAATGAAAAAGCTATAAAAGTGTTAGCCCCTGTTGCAGAGAAGCTAGCAAAAGAAGAGGGATTATATGCACATGCAAAGGCAGCAGAAGTTAGATTTAAGAAGTAGATAAAGAGAGTTTTAATTGTTATAAAAATGTATACTGCAATAAAAAATAAAATTTTAGAAACAATTATTTATATTATAGTTGAGAATTTAAAAGAAATAAATTTAGAAATAACCTATTTTAAATTTATTTCTTTTTTATTGGAATAATATTGACAAATTTAACCTGTAACTATTATACTAAACTTAATAAATAAAGTTTATAAAGTAAGGTGTTGTTTATGAAAAATATAGTTGGAAAGCCACAAACGATAAAAAAAGTAAATGAAGACTTAATAAAAAATATTATAAAAAATGATGGACCTATAACAAAGCCAGAAATTTCAAGCATTACTGAATTGAGTTTAGCAACAGTTAATAAAATTGTAGAACAATTAGCTTTGAAAAATGAAGTTAAAGTAAGTGGATTAAATGAATCTACTGGAGGAAGAAGAGCTCAACTATTTGAAATAAATGCAGACTTAGAACATATAATAGCCTTGTATTATTATAGAAACAGCTGTATAGGAGTAGTTGCAAATTTATTAGGTGAAATAACTTATCAAGAAGAGTTCAATATAAGAATGGATACATATGAAAACGTTAACCACGATACTTTTTTTGTTATAGATACTTTGATTGAAAAAGTAAGGGGAAACAATATAAGAGCGATTGGAATTGGTGTTCCAGGAGTTGTAAAAAAAGGTGTAGTCAAAAACATTCCAACAATAAAAAGTTGGGAAGGTATAGATTTAGAAAATTTAATAAAGAGTAAATATAACACTAAAGTATTTATAGAAAATGATACAAATATTACCACTATTGGAATTTATCAAAAACAGTACAAAGACGAATATAAAAATATGGCACTTATGTATTTAGATGATGGTATTGGCTCAGGTATAGTTATAAATGGTGAATTATATCTAGGTTCTACAAATTTTGCTGGTGAACTAAGCTATCTAAATATAGAGTTTAGCAAGTATAACTATGATAACTTAAATATTGAAGATTACATTATGAGTTTAAGAAAAAGATATTTAAAGAGCAAAGATAATAAATTTAAGAAAGAAATTTTATCTATAATATCAAATTTTGTAAGGACTCTTGTTTGTGTTTTAAATCCAGAAGCTATGATTATACAATGCAATATATTAACTAAATGTGACATGGAATTTATAGAAGAAGATGTAAATAAAAGTGTTGGAGGAGAAAATTTCCCTAGACTAATAAAAGTGGAGTCATTGAGAGAGGGAAGTATAAATGGGGTAATTAGTATGTGTTTAAAAGAAACTGACTACCAATATTCCCTATCTAATAAAAAAGGAGGATATTAATGTGAAATATTTGATTTCAATAGATGGAGGGGGAACAAAAACAAAATTTTGTGTAAGTGATTTAGATGGAAATATACTTAAAGAACATACTACTGGTTCAACTAATTATAAGTCAGTTGGAGTTCAAAAAACATATGAAAATATTAATAATGGATTTGAGAAAATATTAAAAGATTTACATATTGACTATAACGATATTGAGTACACTGTATTTGGTATATCTGGATGTGATTCTCCAAATGATTATAATATTATAATGGATGAAATATTAAAAGTTGGGTTTAACAAAGAAAAAATATATTTAGTAAATGATGCAGTTTTAGCCTTTTATGCGCAAACTGATGCTCCTGGCTTAGTAATTGTAGCTGGTACAGGTTCAATTGTATTAGGAATTAGGGAAGATGGAGACATATATAGAGTTGGTGGATGGGGATATAATTTTAGCGATTTGGGTTCTGGATATGATATAGGAAGAAAAGTACTAAAGAAAGTTTTACTTTATTGTGATGAGTGCCATGAATATAGTGATTTATTTGATTGTGTTTTAGATTTCTTTAATGCAGATAGCTTTAAGAAACTTACATATATGATTACTGAAATAAATAACAATGTTGAAATAGCAAACTTAGCTTCATTAGTGATTGATTGTGCTGAACGAGATGATAAATTAGCTATTGAAATACTGAGAGAGTCATCAATTGAACTGTCCAAATTAGCTCAAGTAATATTAAGTAAAATATCTAATTCAATGAAAAATAATAAAAGTGAAATAGATATAGTTTTATCTGGTGGTACATTAAACAAAACTATATATGCTCAAATGTTAATGGACAACTTAAGGGAAGAAAATACAGATAAAAAGTTAAAATTTATACTTCAAGAAAATCAGCCAGTATATGGAGGGATAAGACTTGCTATGGCGTTAGCTAATAGGAGGGTCAAACATGGATAGGAAAAAAATAGTTGTACAAATCTTTACAGGTGGATTCAAAAATAAAGAAATAAAATTTAATGATATAAAATGTAAGCTATTAGAATTAATGGAATGTATTGATGTAGAAAAGGTCATTATGGGTTGGAGTGTAGACAAAGAACTATATGTAAAGACTAAAAAACTATTAAAAAAATATAATGTTGAATTATATCTTTGGTTCCCATGCTTTTCGGAAGTAGGATTACTTGAAAAAAGTAATCTATTAGTTGATTATACTGGAAAAGAAGTTAAAGGATATGCATTACAAGAAGATGAAAACTTTGAATTTTATTGTCCAAATAATAAGGGAAATATAGAAAACATAAAGAAAATATATAGTACTTATTTTAGTGAAATTGAGTTTGATGGAATTTTTTTAGATAAGATAAGGTATGGCTCTTTTTCTAATAAATTAAATGGTGTTTTTAATTGTTTTTGTAAAGATTGTTTAGATATATATGAAAAAAATAATATTGATAAAAGGTCATTAATGATAGAAATGGATAATGTATCTAATGAAGTTATAGTTAGTGAAGATACTCCATTTGGTATAACAGAATACATTAATGGAAAATACAAATTTAAAAATAAAATATGGGAAGATTTTTTTGAAATGAAAAGTCAAAATATATATAACGCACTAGTGGATATAAGTAGTTATTTTAAAAGTAAAGGATTGAAAATAGGGATAGACACTTTTTCCCCTTTTATCTCTTACTTTGTAGGTCAAGATTTAGAAAAATTACAAGAAGTAGCAGATTTTATAAAACCAATGATGTATAGAATTACTAAAGCTCCAGCAGGTTTGCCATTTGAATTTGAAAGATTAATTGATGAATCAGTACATGAAAATAAAGAGATTGCAAAAAGAAATTTATTAGATATTTTAGGAATTAGAGAGTATGAAGGAGATATATATCCTATAAAATTTGTGCTAGAGGAAATCGATTTTATAACAAAAAATCTTGTCAAAGATATATATGTAGGTATTGAAATAAATAAAAAAGAAATTATAGCTCCTGTTACACCTAAATATATAAGTGAAAATATTTCGAACATAAATAAGACAACAGTAAAAGGGTATGTACTATCTTGGGATTTGTTATCAGCACCAAAAGAAAATATTGATGAAGTTATAAATTGGTTTAGGAATTAGTGAGGTGATATAGTGAGTAAGATACTAAAAATGCAACAAATATATAAAAGTTTTGGAAAGGTAGACGTTTTAAATGGTATAGATTTTGAACTAGAAAAAGGAGAAGTAAGAGCCCTTTTAGGAGCTAATGGAGCAGGAAAATCTACACTTATTAAGATTCTAGGAGGAGTCCATTCTCAAACTAAAGGTAAAGTGATTTTAGCTGGCAATGAAATAATGTTTAAAAACCCACATCATTCTAAAGAAAATGGTATTAGTATAATTTATCAAGAATTAAGTTTAATACCAACTCTTACAGTTATTGAAAATATTTTTTTAGGTAGAGAGACTTTAAAAGGAATTGTGTTTTTAAATAAGAAAGATATGCTAGAAGAATACATGAAAATTTGTGAAGATTTTGACTTTAATATAGACCCACATGTAGTAGTGTCTAATTTGAGTGTAGCAAATCAACAAATGGTTGAGATAATGAAAGCAGTTTCATGTAATTCTGAAATCATCATAATGGATGAACCTACAACATCACTTACTAATAATGAAAAAGAAGGATTATTTAAAATAATAAACAGATTGAAATCTAAAGGTAAGACTATAGTTTACATTTCTCATATACTAGAGGAAGTTTTTAAAATATGTGATAGTGCAAGTATAATGAAAAATGGAACTATGATTGGAACTTATGATGTAAAAGATTTAACTAAATTAAAAATAACTCAACTTATGACAGGAAATGATAATCACAAACTTATTGAGAAGAAGGATTATACATTCGCAAAATATGAAGAAGCTCCTGTATTAGATGTTAAGAATGTAAGTTGGTCTAATAAAATAAAAAATGTTTCATTTAAAGTTTATAGAGGTGAAGTTGTAGGTCTTGCAGGTCTTGTGGGTTCAAGAAGAACTGAAATTATAAATTTAATATTTGGGATAGATAATAAAGATAGTGGAGATATATTTATTAATGGTAAAAATGTAGATATAACTTCTCCTAAAGTTGCTATAAAAAATAAAATAGGGTTAATCCCTGAAGATAGAAAAAATCTTGGGCTAATTTTGGAACAAGCTATATATACTAATTCGGCATCAGTACAAATTGATAAATTTAAGAAATTCTTGTTTATAGATAAAAATAGAGAAATTGAGTTTTCTAAAAAGGGTGTCAAGGAACTAGGAATAAAAGTTAGTGATGTAAAACAAGAAGTAAAAGAACTTAGTGGTGGAAATCAACAAAAAGTAGTAGTCTCTAAATGGTTAGACAAAGACTTAGATTTAATAATATATGACGAACCAACAAAGGGAATAGATATTGCTGCAAAAGAAGATATTTTTAATACAATAAAAGAATTTTCAAGTAAAGGGATAGGAGTAATATTTATATCTTCTGATTTGGAAGAAGTAATAAGAGTAAGTGATAGAATTTTAGTGACAAGAGAAGGTTCTATTGTAGATGATTTAAAAAATGAGAATATAAAAGTTCAAGATATAATGAACAGTATATTTAATGTATAAAAGAAATGAAAATGGAGGACTGAGATGAAAAAAGCTTTTGAGAAATTGAATTTAAGAGATTATGGAGTATTACTAGGTTTTTTGGCTTTATGTATAGCGATAAGTGTTGCAACTCCATCATTTTTAGGTAAACAAAATATACTTAATCTTTTGCGACAATCTTCTATAATTGGAATAATTTCGGCAGGTATGACTTTTGTTATAATATCTGGAAACTTTGATATATCAGTTGGGGCAGTAGCAGCTCTTGCAGGTGCTATAACGATGAAATTTGCGACTGGTGGAACCAATTTATTTGTATCTATGCTTTTAGGTATAGCAATTTGTGCAGTAATAGGACTAATAAATGGGATAGTAGTTGCAAAGATAAATGTACCATCGCTAATAGCTACTATGGCTATGGTTACTATTGTAAGAGGATTGCTTTTGATGCTTACAGGAGGATATCCAATTACTGAAAATATACCAATACTCGATTATATTGGAAATGGATATTTATTTAATATACCAATACCAGTAGTAATTTTCTTTATAGTAGTACTAGTTGCATTTATTGTACTAAATAAAACTAAGTTTGGTAGATATGTTTATTCTGTAGGAGGTAATCAAGAAGCAAGTAAACTCAATGGTATAAATGTGGATTTCCATAAAATAAAAGTATTTATTATTAATGCTGTACTTGCAGGAATAGCTGGGATTGTACTAACTGGAAGACTTGGAACGGCAACTGCGATTGCAGGTGAAGGCTATGATATGGATGCTATTGCATCTGTTGTAATCGGAGGGACATCAGTAGCAGGAGGCTCTGGCTCTGTACTTAAAACTGTTATAGGTGTGTTACTTATGAGTGTTATAAACAACAGTTTTAATCTTCTTGGAATAGATGTATATTTCCAATACATATTTAAAGGTTTAATAATTTTAGCAGCAGTTGGATTTGATTCTTATAGCAAGAAAAAGCTTGCTTCAAGATAAAAAATAAGAGGGGGAAATTTTTTATGAGAAAATTAATGAAACATTTAGCATTATTACTATCACTTGCTATGATATTCAGTTTAGTTGGATGCTCAAATGATAGTGGAAAAGGAAAAGATGGAGAAAAAAAGATAGCCGTATTGTTGCCAGGTTCAACAGGTTATTTTGTAGCAACTAAACAAGGTATAGATGCAAAATCTAAAGAATTAGGTGTAAATGTAGAATATGCAGATGCTCAATGGGATGCTAGTAAACAATTATCACAAGCTGAAGATTTTATGGCTAAAGGAGTAGATATGATTGCATTATGTGGAGTTGATTCTGCTGTAAGCGAGAGAATAGTTAAGGCTGCTAATGATTCAGAAGTTCCTATAATAGCATTTACAAATTCTATAGGAAGTAACTCAACTGGAGAATTTAAAGGCTTAGTTACCTATATAGGGCAAAATGAGGAAGAAACAGGAGCATTAACAGGTAAAATTGCTAAAAACTTATTAGGAGAAGCTGGTGGAAAAGCTGTATTAATAGAAGGTGTTCCAGGAACTACTCCACAAGTATTAAGAAAAAAAGGTCTTGAAAAAGAGTTAAAAGATAGTAACATACAAATAGTTTATAACCAAACTTCAAATTGGGAGAAAGAGCAAGCCTTAAAGGTAACAGAAGATTTAATTCAAAAGAAAACTGATTTTAATGTTATAATATGTCAAGATGATAACTCTGCTACAGGAGCAGGACAAGCTTTAAAAGATGCTGGTCTTAAAGATAAAGTTAAAGTTATAGGTTTAGGTGGAAGTAAAGACGGATTAAAAGCTGTAACTGATGGGTTAATAGATGGTACAACTTATATGTCTGCTATTGAAGAAGGTGCATTAGTTATAGAAAAGGCATCTAATTTCCTTAAAGGCGAAAAAGTTGAACCTGTTACACAAATTAAACAAGTTGAAGTCAACAAGGATAATATTTCAGAATTTAAGGGTGAATGGTAAGATATTACATACATTAAAATTGAGAGAGTTACTTTATATAGTTTCTAAAGTAACTCTCTCTTTAAATCCAACCTAGTAATAAGTTATTGGATAGTATTTCTAAACAAATAAAAAATTAATATAAACAAAGACTTATTTATACTAAATTATAAGTCAAATTAATATAAACTTATGTAAAATGAGAAAACATTTAAAGTATTGAAAATACTAAGGTTCAAAAGAATTATTAAAAAAACATAAAAAAACATAAAAAAACTATTGAAAAAAATAAAAAAATTTTGTATAATTAAAGTTTTAAAAAGTGTGGTATACAAAGCCAATTCTTTTGTATATAATATATATAAATTAAGAAAAAGGAAGGGATATGTATGGCCAGGCGGTTATTTTTAGAAAGAATTGGACTTATATTATTAGGTTCAGCAATATTAGCATTTGGAGTTTATAATTTTTACTATCTAAACAACATAACAGAAGGTGGAGTGTTAGGTATTTTACTACTGTTAAAAAATTTATTCAACATACAACCAGCAATAGCAAATATTGTAATTGATGGTTTACTACTTTTAGTAGGATATAAATTTTTCGGTAAAAAATTCCTAATATATTCAATAGTAGCTTCTATAAGTTTTTCAGTATTATATGATTTATTTGAAGCTATAGGACCTCTTGTACCACAATCACAAAATATGCTTTTATCAACTATTTTGGCAGGTATAACTGTAGGAGTAGGAGTAGGGATAATAGTAAAAGCAGGTTGTGCATCGGGAGGAGACGATGCTTTAGCATTAGTAATTTCTAAGACTACATCTTTGAACATAGGGCAAGTTTATCTAGCAACAGATGTTATTGTATTGTTGTTATCATTAGTTTACCTATCCGCATTTGATATTTTTTATTCTTTAATTGCTGTTACGATTAGTGGTAAAGTAATTGATTTTATTTACTATCATGGTAAAAATTTAGATATGGATATGAGTAATGAAATAGTTCCAGAATGTTAATATAAACTAAATAACAGTATTTTTGAAAGGTGGCAAACTTGCCTCCTTTTTTTATGTCTAAATTAAGTAGAGAAGAGCTAATTTTATATTTATGCAATACTAATCAATAATAGATGTATCTTAACCCTATCTTTATACCTAAAATGATAAGATAAATGAAGTAGCAATATGAAACCAAAACGTATCAAAGAAACTAAAGTAAATGGAGGAGTCGAAATGTTAGATATAGTGATGATAGCGTCACTGGCTATAGGATTTATTTCCATGAAGTTGCTTGCTGGCTGGTGTGGGAAACAAACTGAAAAAAAATAATGTAATGTATGGAGGTATTACCTATGTGGTTTCTGGCAGTTGTAATTGTAATGTTGATAGTATATTTGGTGTATGCGCTTATTAATCCTGAAAAATTCTAAATAGTATAGAGGTAATAAGCAAGTTGAATTGGGGGGAAAATTTTTATGGTACAGATAGTAATAGTATTGGCGATATTTATGGTTTTAGTAATACCTATGGGTAAATATTTATATCATATATCCACTAACCAAAAAACATTTGGAGATAAAGTGTTTGATAAAATAGACAATGGCATATATAAGGTATGTAGCATAGATAAGAAAAAAGAAATGAATTGGAAGCAATATGCTTTAGCTTTATTAGTTACAAATGCAGTCATGGTGTTTATAGGATATGTAATACTTAGAACTCAGAGCATGCATATTTTTAATCCTAATGGAATTAAAGGTATGGAACAAAGTTTATCATTTAATACAATAATAAGTTTTATGACAAACACGAATCTTCAACATTACTCAGGTGAAACAGGGCTTTCATATCTTAGTCAAATGACAGTGATAATATACATGATGTTTACATCAGCAGCAACAGGATATGCAGCGGCCATGGCATTTGTAAGAGGGTTAGTAGGCAAAAAGAAAACATTAGGCAACTTTTATGTAGATTTAATTAGAATAACAACAAGAGTACTTTTACCAGGGGCTTTAATTGTTGGTATTATATTAGTTACACAAGGAGTACCACAAACTTTTGCTGGTACAGAAACAGTAACTACTATAGAAGGAAAACTTCAAGATATAGCTAAAGGTCCTGTGGCAGCACTTGAATCAATAAAACACTTAGGAACAAATGGAGGAGGATTTTTTGGTTCAAATTCATCACATCCATTTGAAAATCCAACAATAATATCAAATATAGTAGAGATGTTATCTATGATGATATTACCAGGAGCTTGTGTTGTTGCATTTGGACATATGATAAAGAATAAAAAACAAGGTTGGGTTGTATTTGGTGCAATGTCAATCATATTTTTAATAGGTTTAATAGTTTGTTTTAGAGCAGAAAGTGCAGGAAATCCTATCTTATCACAATTAGGACTTAATCAAAGCATGGGAAGTATGGAAGGTAAAGAAGTTAGATTTGGTATAGCTCAATCAGCATTGTTTACGACAGTGACGACTTCCTTTACAACTGGTACAGTTAACAATATGCATGATACCTTAACTCCTCTAGGAGGATTAGTACCACTTTTAAATATGATGTTAAATGTCGTATTTGGTGGTAAAGGTGTAGGCCTTATGAATATGCTAATGTACGCTATAATAGCAGTATTTTTATGTGGATTAATGGTAGGAAGAACACCAGAATTCTTAACTAAGAAAATTGAAGGAAAAGAAATGAAGCTTATAGCTTTACTTATTATATTACATCCACTTTTGATACTTATGTTCTCTGGACTTGCAGTAGCACTACCAGCAGGTCTTGAGGGAATTTCAAATCCTGGATTCCATGGATTATCACAGGTTTTATATGAGTTTGCATCTTCAGCAGCTAATAATGGCTCAGGATTTGAAGGTTTAGGAGATAATACTATGTTCTGGAATATAACAACAGGTATAGTTATGTTTTTTGGAAGATATGTGTCTATTATAATATTACTTGCAATATCAAGTTTATTAGCATCTAAGAACTCTGTAAATGAAAGCATAGGAACACTTAGAACTGATAATTTCACATTTACAATAATTTTAGTATTGGTTGTTTTAATTGTTGGTGCTTTAACATTTTTCCCAGCCTTAGCGCTTGGACCTATTTCAGAGCATCTAGTATTATGGCACTAAAAAATTGGGAGGGAGTAAAATTTTATGGAAACTAAAAAAACAAAGTTTATTACAAAAGATATTTTCAAAACTTCCATTATAGAAGCTTTTAAAAAATTAAATCCTAAATATATGATGAAAAATCCAGTTATGTTTGTTGTAGAGATTGGATTTATAGTAACTTTGATACTTACAATAGTACCTAGTTTGTTTGGAGATGAAGGTAATAACTTAAGAGCTTATAATGGGATTGTAACAATAATACTATTTATAACTGTTCTTTTTGCAAATTTTGCTGAAGCTGTAGCTGAAGGTAGAGGAAAAGCACAAGCAGATACATTAAAGAAAACTAGAAAAGATACAGTTGCAAGAGTTTTAGATAAATTAGGAAATGAAAAAATGATAAGTGCAAGCGAGCTAAAACTGGGAGATATTGTTTTAGTAAATGCAGGAGAAGTTATTCCAAATGATGGAGAAGTAATAGAAGGTATAGCTTCTGTGGATGAGTCAGCAATAACTGGAGAATCTGCACCTGTTATGAGAGAATCTGGAGGAGATTTCGCTTCTGTTACAGGAGGAACTACAGTTGTAAGTGACTGGCTAAAAATAAAAATA
Source organism: Clostridioides sp. ES-S-0001-03 (assembly GCF_020676075.1). NCBI lineage: Bacteria > Bacillati > Bacillota > Clostridia > Peptostreptococcales > Peptostreptococcaceae > Clostridioides > Clostridioides sp. ES-S-0001-03. The sequence goes on from NZ_JACVWJ010000002.1 coordinate 594,950, forward strand.
ACAACAAAACCAGGAGAATCCTTCTTAGATAAAATGATAGCTCTTGTAGAAGGAGCTTCAAGACAAAAAACACCAAATGAAATTGCTTTAAATACTTTATTGGTGGGATTAACACTTATATTTATGGTTGTTTTAATCTCTCTTTATCCAATGGCAAATTATGCAGGTGTAAAGATTCCAATTTCTACTATGATAGCACTTTTGGTGTGCTTAATACCAACTACGATAGGTGGATTATTGTCAGCTATTGGTATTGCAGGTATGGATAGAGTAACTAGATTCAATGTTATTGCAATGTCAGGAAAGGCAGTGGAAGCTTGTGGTGATGTTGATACTATGATTTTGGATAAGACAGGTACTATTACTTATGGAAATAGACTTGCATCAGAATTTATAGCAGTTGGAAATGCAGATTCAAAAGATTTAATAAACTATGCTGTTATGTGCTCATTAAAAGATGACACACCAGAAGGAAAGTCTATAGTTGATTTAGGGATAAAACTAGGTTCAACAGGAAAAACAAAAGAGGCCGAAGAAGCTGAGTTTGTAGAATTCTCTGCACAAACTAGAATGAGTGGTATAAATTTATCTGATGGAACAGCTATTAGAAAAGGGGCTTATGACAGTATAATAAATCGAGTAAAATCTTCTGGTGGATTAGTACCAGACGATTTAGAAGAAAGTGTGAATAGAGTAGCAAAATTAGGTGGTACACCTCTAGTAGTGTGTGTCGATAATGAGATATACGGTATTATCTACTTAAAGGATACAGTAAAATCAGGTCTTGTAGAAAGATTTGCTAGACTTCGTGAGATAGGAATAAAGACAATCATGTGTACAGGAGATAATCCTTTAACAGCAGCCACAATTGCAAGAGAGGCTGGAGTAGATGGATTTATTGCAGAATGTAAACCCGAAGATAAGATAGAGGCAATAAAAAAAGAACAATCTGAAGGTAAAATAGTTTCTATGACAGGGGATGGAACAAATGATGCTCCTGCACTTGCTCAAGCAGATGTGGGTCTTGCTATGAATAGTGGTACAACATCTGCAAAGGAAGCAGCAAACATGGTAGATTTAGATTCAGACCCAACTAAAATATTAGAAGTGGTTGAAATAGGAAAACAGCTTTTAATAACACGTGGTGCTTTAACAACATTCAGTATAGCAAATGATATTGCAAAATACTTTGCAATTATACCAGCTATATTTACCCTTGCAATACCTCAAATGGAGATATTAAATATAATGAAGCTTTCTACATCATTTAGTGCGATATTATCAGCTTTAATATTTAATGCTATAATTATCCCATGTTTAATACCTCTTGCTATGAAAGGGGTAAAATATAGACCTATGAAATCGCAAGCTATGCTAATGAGAAATATGCTTATTTTTGGTCTTGGTGGGGTTATAGTACCATTTTTAGGAATAAAAGTAATTGATTTATTAATTACACCTTTAGTAATGGTTCTTAATTTAGGTTAATGAATGGAGGATATAAAAATGAAAACATTAAAACCAGCATTGCTTGTAAGTCTTGTATTGTTATTTGTTTGCGGACTTGTATATCCACTTGTTTTAACAGGCGTAAGTCAAGTTGCATTTAAAGATAAAGCTAATGGAAGTATGATAGAAGTAAATGGCGTAAAGGTTGGTTCAGAGCTTATTGGTCAAAGTTTTACAGATGCAAGATTTTTTAAGGGAAGAGTTTCATCAGTAAACTATAATACTTATACAAAAGAAGATTTAATACCAGATAAGGATGGAAATACAGTTTATGGCGGTGTTTCATCGGGTTCTTTTAATTATGGGGCAACTAATCCAGAGCTTCATGATAGAGTTCAAAAAGACATTGAACAGTTTTTGAAGGATAATCCAGGTGTAAAAAAAGAAGATATACCAACAGATTTGCTTACAGCATCAGGTTCAGGACTTGACCCTAATATAAGTCCCGCTTCTGCAAAGGTTCAGATACCTGCTATAGCAAAAGTATCAGGAATATCAGAGAGTAAATTACAAAAAATTGTAGATGATAATACTTCAAAAAAACTTTTCGGAGTTTTAGGTGAAGATAGAGTTAATGTGTTAAAGGTTAATGTAGAGGTTGCAAAAATATTAGGTCTTATATAGTATTTCGTAGAATTTTTGTAGTGAAGTATTGTGTATGACTTAGCATAAAGCTTGAAGTTTGAAGAGTGAAAATCGATAATGATTTTCACTTTTTTTGTTTGAATATTACTAATATTAGAAATAAAACAATTGAAGGGATAAAATCCAAAAAAAGGTTGCATTATCAAAATGATAATACTATAATATATTTATCGTTATCAATTTGATAATAGAATTGGACATATAGGAGGAAGTAGTATGTTATATAATAACGCATTAGAGTTGATAGGAAACACACCTGTAGTAAGGTTAAATAATTTAGGATGTACTAACGGGTGTTCTAACATATATGTAAAATTAGAAAAAGTAAATCCAGCAGGAAGTATAAAAGATAGAGCAGTTTATGAAATGCTAGAAGGATTAGAAAAAAGAGGAGAATTAAAAAAGGGTGATGTACTAGTAGAAGCAACTAGTGGCAACACTGGTATTGCATTATCCATGATAGGAAGATTAAAAGGATATGAAGTAGTAATAGTAATGCCAGAGACTATGAGTATCGAGAGACGAGATTTAATGAAGGCTTATGGAGCAAATTTAGTACTTACAGATGGAAAAGCTGGAATGTCAGGCTCTATAGAAAAAGCAAATGAACTATTGAGAGAAAATCCAAACTATAAAAGTTTGAAACAATTTGAAAATAAAGACAATCCAAATGCACATTATAAAACAACAGCAGTTGAAATTATGAATGATGTTAGAGATTTAGATATATTTGTATGTGGAGTTGGAACAGGTGGTACTTTAATAGGGACTGCAAGATATTTAAAAGAGCAAAATCCAAATATAAAAGTAGTTGCACTTGAGCCAAAAAAATCTCCAGCTATATCAGAAAATAAAACTGGACCTCATAAAATACAAGGAATAGGAGCTAACTTTGTTCCTGAAAATTATGATTCTAGTGTAGTTGATGAAGTAATATTAGTTGATGATGAAGATGCTTTTGATACAGTTAAATTACTTGCATCAAAGGAAGGGATTTTGGTAGGTATATCTTCTGGAGCAAATATATTTGGAGCTATGGAAATGGCGAAAAAATATCCAAATAAAAAAATAGTAACAGTAGCTCCAGATGGAGTAGATAAATATATGTCCATGGGAATATTTTAATAATTTTATTTGAGGGAGTGAATACTTTGTTTAAAAAAATAAATAAAGATATTGAATATATAATGAAGAATGATCCAGCAGCTAGATCTAAGATAGAAGTTTTTTTACTATATCCATCAGTGCATGCAATGATAATGCATAGAATAGCTCATTTTCTTTATAAGAAGAAGATGCTTTTTTCAGCTAGATTAATATCCCAGATATCCAGATTTATGACTGGTATAGAAATACATCCTGGAGCTAAAATGGGAGAAGGTATTTTGATAGACCATGGAATGGGTGTTGTAATTGGCGAAACAGCTGAAGTGGGAAATAGAGTAACAATATATCAAGGAGCTACTTTGGGTGCTACAGGAAAGGATACTGGCAAGAGACATCCAACTGTTGGCGATGATGTATTAATTGGAGCTGGAACAAAAATACTAGGACCTTTAAATATCGGTTCTAATTCAAAAATAGGTGCAAATTCAGTTGTTGTTAAAGATGTACCTAATGGAGCCACAGTTGTTGGTATACCAGCAAAAATAGTGAAAATAAGAAATCTAGAACCTGTAAAAAAGAATAAAAGAGAAGTATCCTACGAATACGAAGAGTTAGACAATGTATATTATATATAGTCATAGTGATGTTATAGAATATGAACTTTTGGAAAATGGTGAAACTGTGACTAAAGGTGGGATAGGAAGAGCTTTAGCAGAAGGAGTTTTATTTGGAGGAGTAGGTGCTGTTGTTGGTGGTGGAGCATGTGAAAAGATAGGTTCTATGACTAAAGAAAAGTTCACTATGATAAAGGGGAATGATACGCTTTACAAAGCATTAGATTTCATAAATAGATAATATTTTAAAATATATAAGGTATTTGTATAAATTATTACTATTTTATGAAAAAAAAATTTTTTAAAAATATTAGCCGATTTTGCGTGTTTATTGACTAGTTATGCAGATTTCTTGTAAATTTACCTCTATAGTGCTAGGATATGATTAAATATAAGATAATTGAAGGGGTATAATTGTATAAATTTTAAGAAAATAACATCTATGTCATTAGCAACAATTAGTATTTTAGCATTATCGTTTTCTAATCTGGTTATTTCAAACGCAATGGAAAAGGACATAAATTTAAAAAACGAGAAAAATATTAGACTTGAGAATGGAGATACAATAAGCATTTCTGGGAATACAAGTACATGGAAGGGTAAATGGTTTATAGATGGAAGAAATTATGATTTTGCAGATGTATTAAGCAAGTATTCTGGTGTTTTTATATCTCAACATATGTAATTAATGTATGTTTTAAAGTAATTATATGAATGGTTTTAAAACTAACATATAATTACTTTTTTAATATAAGAATAAATTTATTTTGGAGAGGTAAATATAATGAAAATTTCTAGTCAATATAGAAGCCAATATTTATTAAATAATGAAAGTAACATAAAAAATACAAAAAAAAATACAAATATTATTAAGAAAAATGAAACTATAGAAAAAAATAATTATTTATCTAATATCATGAAACAAAAACAAGAACTTGATAATAGAATTAAAGATTTAAAAGATAAACAAGAACTTTATGCTAAAAAAATAAATGAAGCAATCAGAAATTTATTTAAATCAGAAGAAGAAAATAAAAATACTATTTTGGAAGAATATCCAATTTCTCTAAATACAGGAGAAAAAGAGGAATCATTAAATACAGATGAACTTAATGATAAAAATGAAGAAAAGGTAGAAGAATTAGATCAAAAAGGCGTCGATAATGAAAAAGAGTCAGAAGAACTAGAACAAAAACATATTGATAAAGAAGATAAAGAACTTGAAAATTTATTTTTAGAAGGTAAAACTCGCGAAGAACTTGAAAATATGCTTAAAGATTTTATGAGTATGGCTCAAGAGGAAATAAAGAAAATTGAGTCAAGAATAGAAAAGTTAGATAAAGATGCTGAAAAATACAAGAAAAATCAAAATATTAATGGGCAAAAAAATTATATAGATACTTTAATTTAAAGACCCCCCAATAAAATCAGGTATATTTTAGAAGGTAGCAACTAGTTAGTTGTTACCTTCTTTTGCTATTAATCCTATTAGATTTTATATAGCTATATATTTCTTTCTAATTAGATAATATAATACTGTTGTTATAATGGCCGCTATTATCATTGCTATTATTGTAATGTCTAATTTTCTTGTGAATAAACCTATTGCTATATATTCAAGACCCATTACATAGCGAGAAAGTATTTCTAGTTCAACAGTTCTTTTCTTATCTATATTTCCATACGTTGATTCTAATTTATTAAAATATTTTTCACTGCAAAAACTAGTTTTAGGTTTAATTAAAGATATTATTGTAGTTAATATTATAATTCCTACTCCAATAAGTATAAGATTGATATTTCCAAAGTTCATAGTATATACCTCCTTTAGCATAATAATTTTTTTATGTATGTTGTTTATATTCTTTTGTAAAGAGGAAAGGAAGATAAAATAGTGATACAAATATAAGTCTCTCTAAAATAACATAATAGCTAAGTGGCATTTCAGAACTATTACAAATAACATCTAAACTATTAACTAAAGCATGAATTATAGAACAAATCCATATATTTTTAGTTTTCAAATAAACATAACCTAAAAATATAGAAAGTCCGATTCCATAAATTAAATGAATTACAATTCCCAGTATTGGAGCATCTGGACTATAGAATGTAAATTGTAGAGGTAAATGCCATAAACTCCAACAAACACCTACAATTATAACACCTATTTTTTTGTCAAATTTATCAAAGAAAATACTTTGTAAAAAACATCTCCAGCCATATTCTTCAGACAAAAAAGGATAAATATATATTAATGATATTATAGTAAGGTTCAGATAAAATAAAATACCATTATAATTAAGATTATTTCTACTTATTATTAATCCAAGGATAACTTGAGAAAATATAAAGTAGATAATTAATAAAGCACCTGTTCTTACATTTTTTAGAATATACAGTTCTTTTGATTTAAAAGAATAAATAATAAGATATAAACTGCTTATTAAAATTAATATAGAATTCACTAATTGAGATTGATTGAGGTTTATTAAGTTAAATGATTTAGCAATAAATAATAAAAAATAACTAAGAAAAAGTAATATTACTAATGAATAAAACTTATACTCATTATTAGTTTTTCCTTCTGAGTAAAATTTTGCAATAGCGACAGAAGATAAAGGCAATATCATTATGAATGATGCAAAATTTCCTGGGTCAATAAACTTATTGAAATATAATAGAAAACCTAATAAATAAGTTAAGCCAAAAGTTATAGAAAAAAATATTATAATCTGTATTTTCTTTCTTTTTTCTTCATTTTCAATATATCTTGGATTTAATAAATCAATCCATTTTTCTTGTAATTTCAATACAAAAACCTCCTTTAACATATTACTTTCTTTTCTATAATAACAAATTCATATTGTATTAATTTTCTTAATAAAAGTATAGCAGCAATGTAAGTATAAAGAGTATCTAAAATATTACAAATATTAACAGGTTATATAAAACTATAGTAGAAGTTGTAATAATAAAACGAACGAAAATTATTATACTAAAACATAAGACATGTTATAATTATATTATATATTTATTAATGTATAAAACTATCAAGAGCGTTGCTTAACACATCTTAAAATTGATTTAAATGAGTCTTTTTCATACACAAAATTATATGATATAATAAAAAAATAGAAGTGTATTGGTAGTACACTTCTATAGCTATAACTAAGCATTCTCATGAGCGGGAGTGCTTTTTTCATTTTTCCAAACAACCTTGTTTACTTCATCAATAATTATCAAATTAATCTTATTATTTTTCAAAATCTCTGTTGCAGTATCAATAAGATTATCTAGGTCAAAACTACGAGTTAATTCTAGTTACTTGTTGTTTAAAACTCTTTTCAGTATGTAAGTATTAAAACACATCTATATCACCCCTTAAGCACTAAGGCATTCTTGTAAGCGCTTCCAAAGTAAAAAATTCGTCTACATACTGGTCAAAGTTTCTAACACATTCAGTCTTGTATTTAGTGTTATTTATTTCTATAAAAGCAATAGTTTTGCCATCATCATAGTATCTGCTTATTACGAAATATTTTTCTGCAGTAGATACATTTTCTTTATCTTCTATAACTAAGCCTTCAGCATTAAAACAAGGTGCCATACTATGCTTTCCAATCCTTAAGTAGTTAATATTAACCCTTTAAGGTTAATTTAATAATATTACTATTTCATAATAAAGTCAAGAAAAATTAACTATAAAAGAGAAATATTGCCCTTAATGGGTTAATTATGATAAAATAAATTAAAAGAGGTGATAAAATGATTTCATACAATCGCTTATGGAAATTATTAATTGATAAAAAAATAAAAAAAATGGAATTTAAAGAAATGACAGGACTAGGAAGTTCAAGTATTAGTAAATTGAACGAGGATAAAGTTGTCTCTATGGCTACAATGGAAAAAATATGTTTGGCATTAGATTGTAACATAGAAGATATTGTTGAGATTAAAAAAGATATTGAGTAGTAATATTTATCTTAAAAAGTATATGATACTAATATGTTTTATAGGGCATTAGAAAATATAGAAATAATAGATTAAGTTTTATACAATGGACGAGGTTTTATCAGATTATAAAGAAAAATAATCATAACACAACTAATAAATTTTATAAAATTTATTTTGAAAAGGTATTATTTTCAAATTTGAGGACATAATAAAAAAGAACTGAAGGTCAAAGTTTTAGTTCGCCAATCGTTGGTAAACAAAAATTTTAAATTTGTAACATCTAGGAGGATTTTATTATGAAAGCAAATGTTAATCAAGATACTTGTATAGGTTGTGGATTATGTCCATCAATATGCCCAGAAGTATTTGACATGGCTGATGATGGAAAATCACATGTTATAGTTGATGAAATACCAAGTGATGCTGAAGAATCAGCAAAAGAGGCTAGAGAAAGCTGTCCAGTTGATGCAATAGATGTGCATTAACAAAAGAAAAGCCTATGAAGATTGAAAGCTCAATCTTTATAGGCTTTTATATTTTATTGAGTTAAAATTTCAATTCCTGTTTCTGTAACTAAAACCATGAACTCCCATTGAGCAGATAATTTACCATCTTTTGTGTAGATAGTCCAATCATTTTCTTCATCAACAAAAATCTCATGAGTTCCTTCATTTACCATAGGTTCTATAGTAAATATCATTCCAGGAACCAATAACATTTCAGTTCCTTTTTTAGAAACATAACTTACAAATGGGTCTTCATGAAAACTTAGTCCAACTCCATGCCCACCAATTTCTCTAACAACAGAATATCCATTTTCTTTTGCATAAGAATTAATAGCATCACCTATATCACCCAAGAATCCCCATGGTTTAGCAGCTTCAAGACCTTTTTGAATGCATTCTTTAGTAACTTGAACCAATTTTTTTGCATTTTCTTTAACATTTCCTACCATAAACATTCTTGAAGCATCTGAGTAATATCCATTAAAAATAGTAGACACATCTACATTTATAATATCTCCATCCTTTAATAGGATGTCTTTACTTGGGATACCATGACAAACTTCATTGTTTATTGATGTACATACACTTTTAGGAAAACCATTATAATCTAGTGGTGCAGGAATAGCTCCATTTTCTAATGTAAAGTTATGGACTAATTCATTTATATCTTCTGTAGACATTCCAACTTTAATTTTGTCCGAAATATAATCTAAAATCTTTGTGTTTATTACAGCACTTTTTTTAATTTCTTCAATTTGTGTTGTATTTTTTATGATGTCATGAGTAGGTACAATATGACCTAGCTGAGCAAATGAATTTATTTTATTATCTATATCCATATGACATTTTTTATATTTTTTAGTACTTCCACACCAACAAGCATCGTTTCTGTTTAATTTCATAACTCTTCATCCTTTTTATTATTTATTTAAATTATGGGCTACATAAACTATTTTAAAATATAACCATTAGAAATATTATAACATAAATATCAAAAAGTCTTTTATAAAGAGTACTTTATTAAATAGAAATATATTATTAAGTATTAATGTGTTTCATAGCTTAGTTCTAATTCTTCAAGAAAATTATATGTTAAAGGACAATTTTCTTTCAATATATTTTTTGAGTCTTCATCAAGATAATAATGCACAAATGATTCCGCAAAAAATTCTTCTGGGAATTTACTAATATATGCATGTGCAACTTGTTTAGGGTCATAAAGTTTATACCTTTCTTGAATAAACACTTCCATAAATTCTTCTGAATTTGATTTTTTGTCTAATACATTTTTATCTATAGCATGTGCAGTTTCATGTAATTCCAAATTTTTAGCTGAATGAACATTTGCATAACTAGGGTTACTATAACCTATTTTAGCCACAATAGAGTTGTTTCTATATACCCCAGGTACATCTTTCCAAGTTTTACCTGATCTTACCCAGCATGGAGGTAATTGGTGTTTTAAATCACTAAATTCTGGTTCATCAGTTAAATTTGAATTTATTAATTTTATAATTATATCTTTTTCTTTAAGTGTTTGTAGATATTTTCCATTTATGTTTGAAAGTCTGTTTTTCATGTTTTCAACTTCATCTTTATCATAGTCTGAATTATCCGGAAGTATAATCATTTGTTCAATTATATCTATATTACTTTCTCTTATATTTTTACTGTTTTTGTTAACTTCATATTTGAGGCTATCATCTCGATAAAAAGTCATATTTGCATCGTTTTCTGAAAAAGAGGAGTGAATATTTTCTAAATCTAAAATGTTCATTTGATGTAAAATATTTTTTGTTTCACCACTCCATACCACTAAAGAAAGTGAATTAAAGTTAATTAGTGGATTTTCTTTCATTTTTGTTTTATTACTTATACTGACATCGAATACATATTCAATGGAGTTTTCTATATCAAGATTATTTGTATTCTTCTTAAGATATAGATATGCTTGTCTTAACTCTATATAAATGTTATCTAAAGATTCGTCGAAAAATTCTGATAGATTGTTTGTAAATATTTCTTCACTTAAAAGTTCACTTTTATCAGTCACACTTTCAATTAAAGTATTAATTTCTTTTATCATCTCAGGAATATTTATCTTCTTGCTTGCTTTTTCATCAGATACATTGCATGGTGCAAGAGCAATGCAATAAAAATCTTCTTCTTTTTTATAAAAGGCTTTAAGTGATTTTGACAAAAGTGTAAAGTCTACACCTATCTGTAAATTGACTTTAAATAAGTTCTTTTGTGATAATTCAATATTATTGCTTTTAGCTATAATTAAATTGTTTTCCATAATCATTGCCCCCTTTTTATTAGGTTATCATAATTTTTTTATATATGTCAATTTATTTTTTTGAAAATTATAATTTTTTTGAAAATTTTATTTTTTATATTTGTGAATTTTTTGTTAGAAGAATAAATATGTTATTAATATGTCAAAATTTAGCGTCAAATACTTTTAGAATCTACTTTACGAATTTACATTTGAGTTATTGTTATAGCTGACCAATATATAAAATTTACAGCAGTTTTTTTTATTTTATAATATAATGTTTATATATTTAATTTAAGGATGTGAATTAAGATGTATTTTACATATATTATAAGGTGCAAAGATGATTCTCTATATACTGGATATACTAGCAATATAGAAAGAAGAATGAATGAGCATAAGTCAGGAATTAATTCAAAGTATACAAGAGCAAGGGGATTTAAAAAGTTAGAGGTTTATTTTGTAACAAATACAAAAAGTAATGCAATGAAATTAGAATACTATATAAAAAAGTTAACTAGGGATAAAAAATTATCTATAATAAAAAATCCCAATATACTTATAGATTCAATTGACAATAAAGAAAATTATATTATTGGAGAAGAGATAAAAGAACTGAAGTAAGTGTCTTTAATTATATTGTAAATAAGTGTATACAGTGTAAAAACTTGACAATAAATACTATTGTAATATAATGAAGTTATAAATATAATAAATTAAAATAGCTAGGGGAGCCAAGAGCTGAGAGGAATACCGACCCTTACACCTGAACTGGATAATGCCAGCGTAGGAAAGCTTAGTATAAAACTTAAGTATGTATTATTTGTGATATATGCGAATTTCTAAGCTATACCTATTGTAGGTATAGCTTTTTTAGTTAATCTATTTAAATTAAATTTTTAGGAGGGTATAAATGAGTAACTACAAAATACCAACACTTACAATAGCTGGTTCAGATTCATCTGGAGGAGCTGGAATCCAAGCTGATTTGAAAACTTTTAGTGCAATTGGCACATATGGAATGAGCGTAATAACAGCTATAACGGCACAAAACACTCAAGGAGTTTTTGCTGTAGAAGATTTAAGCCAAAGTATAATAAAAAAACAAATAGAGGCAGTATTTGATGACATACCTCCAAGAGCAGTAAAAATAGGAATGGTTTCAAGCCCAGAAATTATACTTGAAATAGTTGAAAATTTAAAAAAATATAATCCAGAATATTTAATAGTAGACCCTGTAATGATATCTAAAAGTGGATATTATTTATTAAAACCAGAAGCAAAGGAAAATCTAATTAAGTATTTAATACCACTTGCATATATAATTACACCAAATATTCCAGAAGCAGAAGAAATTACAGGAATAAAAATACATAATGTAGATGATATGAATAGAGTAGGAAAGAAAATATTAGAGCTTGGACCTAAATTTGTTCTTATGAAAGGTGGACATTTAGATGGAGAAGCAGTGGATATTTTAGTTGGTAAAAATATATTTGAAGTGTATAAAAGTGAAAGAATTGATAAAAAAAATACACATGGAACAGGATGTACATTATCTTCTGCAATAACATCTTACCTTGCATTAGGTTATGAAATAAAAGAATCAATAAAATTAAGTAAAATTTATATAACAGAAGCAATAAAAAATAGTTTTGATATAGGTCATGGAGTAGGCCCAGTACATCATTTTTATAAGTTTGAATAATAAAATTTTATGGAGGTAGAATATGTATAATTTAATTGAAGATGTAAAAAAAGTAAACCCATTAGTAATTCACTATACTAATAATGTAACAATAAATGATTGTGCTAATGTAACTTTAGCTATAGGTGCAAGCCCTCTTATGAGTTTTTCATATGAGGAAGTAGAAGAAATGGTAAGTATAGCAAATGCTGTAGTTATAAATATAGGAACTATGAATTCAAATATATTAGATTTGTTTTTATTGGCTGGAAAGGCTGCAAATAAATACAATAAACCTGTTATCTTAGACCCAGTGGGAGTCTTTGCAAGTAAAGCCAGAGCAGAACTTACAAATAAGCTTTTAAATGAAGTTAAATTTGATGTGGTTAAAGGGAATATAGCAGAAATAAAATTTATAGGTGGCTTTGATGTAATGGGTAAAGGTGTAGATTCCTTTGATGATGAAGAAGATTCTACTGATATAATAAAAAAAGTTTCTGAAAAGCTTGAATGTATAGTTGCAGCAACTGGAAAAATAGATATAATAACTGATAGTAAGAATACATATAAAATAAATAATGGAACTGATAAATTAAAAGGTATTACAGGCACAGGGTGTATGACTGCTAGTTTGATTGCAAGTTTTATGGCTGTGACTAAAAATAAATTAGAAGCAGCTACAATGGGTGTACTTACAATGTCGTTAAGTGGGGAGCTGGCTAATTTAAATAATCCACCAATAGGTACATTTAAAGAAAATCTAATGAATTCTATTTATCAAATGGATGAAGAGATTATAAGTAAAAACTCTAATATTGAATTTTTAAATGAATAAATGGTCAACAGGAGGCTGTAAATGATAGATAAAGAATGTTTAAAAAAAGACTTAAAGTTATATTTAGTGACTGATTCTGAAATGCTAGAAGGTAGAGATTTTTATAAATGTATTGAAGATGCAATTGTTTCTGGAATAACAACGGTGCAACTCAGAGAAAAAAATGCTTCTGGAAAAGAATTTTTAAAAAAGGCTATAAAGCTAAGGGAAATAACTAGAAAACATGGTGTTAAGTTTATAATAAATGATAGAGTAGATATAGCAATTATTTGTGATGCAGATGGAGTGCATGTAGGACAGAGTGACATTGATGCAAAGGAAGTTAGAAAGCTTATAGGGAAAGATAAAATACTAGGTGTATCAGCAAGAACTTTAGAAGAAGCTATCTGTGCAAAAAATGATGGTGCAGACTATTTAGGTATAGGGTCTATATTTACAACATCTACCAAACTGGATGCTAAATCCGCATCATTTGAAACTGTCAAAGAAATTAAAGAAAAGATAGATATACCATTTGTATTGATTGGTGGGATAAAACTAGATAATGTAGATAAACTTAAGTGCTTAAATAGTGATGGATATGCTATAATATCTGCTGTATTAAAATCTGAAAATATTTCTGAAGAAGTAGAAAAGTGGACATTAAAAATATAAAATGAGTTAAGGTAGTGAAAAAATTGGAAAAATTTGATATAATTTAAAAGTAAAATATAGGAAGTTATAAATGTAAACTTTTCTACATATACTTTTTAATCAAAATATATGTAGATTTGATTAAAAGGAGATATTAATGATTAGGATATTATTAGTGTGTGTTGGCGGTATGTCTTCTACTTTATTGGTAAATAAAATGGAGAAAGATGCAAAGAAAAGAGATATAGACTGTAAAATATGGGCAGTTGGAGAGGGAAATATAAAATCAGAACTTGGTAATTTTGATATTTTGCTTCTTGGGCCACAGCTTAGATTTATGTTTGATGATGTAAAATCTATAGTTGGAGATAAAGCTCCAGTAGCTATAATAGATATGGTAAACTATGGTACTTGTAATGGTCATGCTGTATTAAATGCAGTACTAGAAATACTAAATTAAATTAATCACTGATAGTGAACTCTATGATATAGAGTTCACTTTTTATATTTTATAGTTCTTTTTCAAATTTTTTTATTTTCAACAAGGCTGATTTAAATTGTTCATCTTCATAGACTCTTAATATATAATTAACTTAGAAAAAAATTATTTCTAGAAAAAAATTAATAAAGGAGAATATAAGGTAGAGTTGTTTCTATATGTAAATTATTCCTAAATTTGCACTGATTATATACTTATCCATTTAGATTTTAATCTATTCAAAATACACTTCTATTTACTCGTTTATCAATTTATATGGTAATAATTGGATTTGATTGTATGAAATTAGTGCAGTACTATTTATTAGAATAAAAGAATATAATTTATTTTTTCACTAATATATAAAGGATATACTGGTATCATTGACATTTATATTGGAGGTTGATTATGAAGAATGAAATTTTACGTTTTATAAATGAAAAGGTATTATTTGACAATTTTGATGAACTTAAAAAACAAAGTGGTATAGTAACAGAAGATATAGTAAAAAAGTTTAATTTAAGTAGAACTCAATCAAGCAGATTATTAAATGATTTGGTAAAGTCTGATAATCTTATAAAGATAAATAGTAGACCTGTTATCTTTCTACCAAAAAATAAGATAAATGATGCAATAGGTCCTACGAAAAAAAGTATTTATGAAAGTGTTGATGAACTTAGTAATGAGTGTAAATTATTAAAGCAGGAGATTGTATTTAACAGTATTATAGGTCATGAAAGTAGCCTAAAGGAGGCAATAGAGCAAATAAAAACCGCTGTACTTTATCCAAATGATGGACTTACAATAATGCTAACAGGTGAAAGTGGTGTAGGTAAAACTTTTTTAGCGAAGGTAATATATAAGTATAGTGTAAGTAGTAATATATTAGAAAAAAATGCTCCATATAATGTACTAAACTGTGCACAGTACTATAATAATCCAGAGTTATTATCAAGTATACTATTTGGACATGTCAAGGGGGCTTATACTGGAGCAAATGAATCTAGAGCTGGGTTAATAGAGAAATCTGATGGTGGTATATTATTTTTAGATGAGGTACATAGATTAAACAGTGAAGGTCAGGAAAAGTTATTTACATTTATGGATACAGGTACATTTTCTAGAATTGGAGAGAATGGAGTAAATAGAAGTGCTAAGGTAAGGCTAGTATTTGCTACAACAGAAAGCTTATCTGAGTTTTTGCAGACTTTTTTAAGAAGAATACCTATAAATATTTATGTTCCTAATATAGAGGAAAGAGGAACTATTGAAAAAAGGAAGATTATAGAACATTTTATATATGAGGAAAGTAAGGTGCTTGGTTTACCTATAGAGATAACTCAAATTACATTAAATACGATTTTAAAGATAAAATTCAAAGGTAATATAGGTGAATGTAAAAATGTAATAAAATATGCATGTGGAAGGGCATATGCAAAAAACCAAAAAAGAAATGGAAATATTTTTGTTACACTTCAAGACCTTCCTAGAAATATTTATATAGAAAATGTAGATATATTTCAGTTCCAAAGTGCTAAAAGCAAAAGTATTGTGTTTTCTCCTAAACAATTTAATATTGAGACATCAGATGAAGGAAATAAAAGAAATATAATATATCAAAGTCTTACAAAGTGTTTAGATTATTTTGATAGACTAGAAAAAAAAGAAATAACAAAAGAGATATTTAGTGAAAAGAGCTCAAACTTAATGATTAGGTTAATGGATAACCTAGTTTTTTCAAATAATGATGAAAATAAAAATGTACTTATGGAGCTTATAATATCTATAATGCAGGATATATTTAGAAATTTAGAAGTTAACAACAATATAAAATATGATGGAAATAATGTATTAGCATTTTCTTCGTATCTTTATTTGAAGGATGAGTCTTATCAATTGTCTGATGAATGTAAAATCTTACAAAGTAAATTACTAACATATTTAAAGAAAGAAAATTACAAAGAATACTCTATAGTAAATAAAGTATCGACATTAATAGCAAATAGATTGGATATGTATCTTAATAATGTAGATATAATTATAATGATTATATTTATTAAGTCGACAGTTATAAGAATGAAGTCTAATAAAGTTAATGCAATGATTATAGCACATGGGTATGCTACTGCTAGTAGTATGGCAAATGTATGTAATCGTATGTTGGGTAAAAATGTATTTACAGCTATAGATATGCCTATAGATGCGACAATTGCTGATGTATCAAATCAAATGTCTAGATACTTAGAAGGAGATAGGATAAAAAATGGACTAGTTGTGTTATTTGATATGGGCGCTCTTAATCTGATATATGAAGATTTAAAAAGTAAAATAAGTAGTCCAATGTTGTTTATAGACCAAATATCCACTATTTTTGCACTAGAGGTAGGTAATTTATTAATGCAAGGTAAAAACATTGAAGATATAGCAGAAATTATGGATGAAGAAATTAAACCCAACATACAATTGTATTATCCTCAAAAAAATAAAGAGTATGCTATAGTATCTTCTTGTTTTACTGGGATAGGTACTGCTATAAAAATCCAACATCTACTTTCAGAAAGCTTAATGGGGATAGTTGATGTTAAGATAATACCGCACGATTATGAGAGTCTTGTTTCTATGGGAGATAAAGATCCACTTTTTAAAATGTATGATGTATTGGCCATAGTAGGAACTGCTAATCCAAATGTAAATGGAGTAGATTTCATACTACTAGAGGATATAATATCAGGAAAAGGAGAAGATGATGTCTTTAGAATATTTAGTAAAGTAGTAGAAAGTGAAAAAATCAAAAACATAAATGATTCTATCATAAAGAATTTTTCTCTGATTAGAGTAATAGATAGTCTGACTATTTTAGACTCAAAAAAAATAATAGAGAGAATAGAAGAAGGAATCAATGCTATAGAAAATAATCAAAAGAAAAAACTTCCTAATGATAAAAAAATTGCTTTATATGTTCACTTAAGTTGTATGATTGAAAGATTGGTTAGACAAGCTGAGATTGAAGAATATACTGATATGAATTTATTAATTAAAAACCATCACAGTGAAGTTAAACTAATAAAAAATGCATTTAGTGTGCTAGAAAAGAGCTATAGTGTGCAAATATCTATTTCAGAAATCGGATATATCTATAATATTATTTATGGTCCACTTCAGTAAAATACAGTATTAAAAAATAAATAAATAAAATTGAAAAAAAGTATGCCACTAGTTGGCATGCTTTTTGCTTTTATAAATAAACAAGAGGATAAAAAATAAAAATTTTAATATATAATGGAGGATTTGAGGAAAATGATATCTTTAATGAGGATTGATGACAGACTAATACATGGTCAGGTAGCATATGGATGGACAACATCATTAGGTATAAATGTAATATTAGTTGCAAATGATGAAGCAAAAAACGATCAAATGAAAGCCATGTCATTAAATTTAGCTAAGCCTAGCAATGTAACTTTATATATAAGGGGGGTAGAGGAATCTGGAGAAATAGTAGAAAAATTTGCTTCTTCAAAGAAAAGTAATGTATTAGTATTAGTAAAAAATACAAAAGATGCTTTAGATGTAGCTAAAAACTCAGGAGGAGTTTTAAAAGAAATAAATGTAGGTGGATTAAGATACGAGGAAGGAAAGAAGAAGCTGACAGACTTAGTTGCTGTTGATGATAATGATATAAACAATTTTAAAGAAATAACTGATTTAGGAATTGATATAGAATTTAGAATGTTACCTAGAGACAAAAAGAAAAAATTATCAGACTTAATAAAATAATTTGGGAGAAAGAAAATGAAAAATTTTTTAATTGCAACACATGGAGAATTATCTAAGGAGCTTGTTGAGACAAGTAAATTAATAATTGGTTCATTAAGTAATGTTGAGTACTTTTGTATGACAAAAGATAAATCAGCAGACGATGCTGAGAAAGAAATGATAAGTATATTATCAAATAACAAAAATAATGGAGAACTTATCATACTAACAGATATATTTGGTGGAAGTGTAGCAAACATATGTACTAATTTACTCTTACAAGGGTTTAAATTTGAGTTATTGACAGGAGTAAATTTACCAATGCTTTTGGCTATTCTTTTATCAACAGAAGAGGATGCAAAGCTATTAGCTAAATCAGGTTTAGAGGAAGCGAGAAATGGAATAGTTCATGTAAATGAACTATTAGAAAATAAAAATGAAATCAAAAGTGTGATGTAATTAATGTAAATTAAGAGGGAGGTTCACTATGTTAGTACAAGCTATTATGTTAGCTATTATAGCAGGCTTTGGTATATTAGATGGACGTATATTTGGTCAGTCTATGTTTGATAGACCAATAGTTACAGGGGCATTAGTAGGATTAGTTTTAGGAGATATAAAGTCAGGAATTATGATTGGTGCACAACTTGAATTAATTTGGATGGGAATTGCAGGAATAGGTGCAGCTACTCCTCCAGATGTAGTAACAGGTGGTGTATTAGGTACAGCGTTTGCTATATTATCAGGAAATGGTGCAGAAGTTGCTCTAGCTGTAGCAGTGCCAGTAGCAGTTTTAGCACAATCTCTTGGAGTATTGGTTAGAATAGTAAACTCATATTTTTCTCAAAAGGCAGTTTTTTATGCTAAACAAGCTGACTTTAAAAAGGTTACTATAATGATGTGGATACCAGTAGTATTATTCTTTTTAAGTACTTCAGTTCCAACATTTTTAGCAATTATGATTGGTGCTGATAAAGTTACAACATTAATAAATGCAATACCTAAAGTTATATTAGATGGATTAGGTGTTGCAGGAACATTGTTACCAGCAGTAGGATTTGCACTACTTATGGATATGCTACTTTCAAAAAAGATGTCTGTATTTTTCTTTATAGGATTCCTCTTAGCATCTTATGTTGGACTAGATATAACTGCAATAGCGTTGTTTGGAGTCTGTGTAGCAGTTATATTAAACTTTTATATTAATAACAAAGAAAATAGTCAAAATCCTCAAGTAGCAACTAATATTTTAACGGAAGGAGAGATTGACTTTGAATAAACTAACAAAAAAAGAATTAAGAAGTATGTTTTGGCGTTCATTTGCTCTTCAAGGTGCGTTCAATTATGAAAGAATGCAAAACTTAGGTTATTGTTATGCAATGTTACCTGCAATAAAGAAGTTATATAATAAAAAAGAAAATCAAGCAAAAGCGATAGAAAGACACTTAGAAATTTTTAATACAACCACAGTAGTAGTTCCTGCTATATTAGGTATAACAGCAGCTATGGAAGAGGAGAATGCTAATAATTCAGAATTTGATGAAAACTCAATCAGTGCTGTTAAAACAGCTCTTATGGGACCTCTTGCAGGAATTGGGGATTCACTATTTTGGGGAACATTTAGAATTATAGCTGCTGGAATAGGAGTATCACTTGCAAAAGAAGGAAATATATTTGGCCCGCTATTATTCTTACTGTTGTATAATATCCCAGCATTTGCTCTAAGAATACTTGGACTTAAATATGGATATAAAGTCGGAGTAAATTCACTTGAAAGAATACAAAGAGAAGGGCTTATGGAGAAAATAATGTCTATGGCTACAACTGTTGGTTTATTCGTTGTAGGAGGAATGGTTGCAACAATGTTGAGTATAACTACTCCACTAAAATTTAATTTAAATGGTGCAGAAGTGGTTTTACAAGATATATTAGATAAAATAATACCTAACATGTTACCTTTAGCTTTTGCATTTGTAATATATTACATGCTAAAGCGAAAGGTAAGTGTAACAAAGTTAACTCTAGGCATTATAGTTGGAGGAATTGCTTTACATGCAATAGGGTTATTATAGAAAGAAAATTATAATTTATTAAATATATGAATAAGGAAGGCATACAAAATGAGAATACAAGATTATATG
Source organism: Clostridioides sp. ES-S-0001-03 (assembly GCF_020676075.1). Taxonomy (NCBI): domain Bacteria; kingdom Bacillati; phylum Bacillota; class Clostridia; order Peptostreptococcales; family Peptostreptococcaceae; genus Clostridioides; species Clostridioides sp. ES-S-0001-03. The sequence continues at coordinate 615,096 of NZ_JACVWJ010000002.1, forward strand.
TTAGAAACACCAGCAAAAATGAGAGAAATGATATCTAATGCAGATAGTTTATTTAATGAAATTAAGAAAGAAGATATAAAAAAGATTATAATAACAGGTTCAGGTACTAGTTATCACTCAGGATTGCAAGTACAACCATATTTGCAAAATTTATTAGACATAGATGTTGTAGAAAAGTATCCATTTATGATAACTGAAGATACATTTAAATTTGATAATAAAAATACTTTAGTGGTGGGAATATCTCAAGGTGGAAGTAGTTATTCTGCATATAATGCTATGAAGTTAGCTGAAGACAAGGGTTGTAAAATAGCATCTATGGCAGGCTGTAAAAATGCTCTAATAGATGAGATTTCTGACTATATATTAACAGTGAATTGTGGTGAAGAAAAATCTGGTGCTAAAACAAAAGGCTTTTATTGTACAAAGTTAAATTTAATGTTATTAGGTCTTCAAATAGCTAGAGAAAAGGGAATAATATCTAGTGAAAAGTACAATGAAGAGATAAATAAGATATTGGATGCAATAGATAGATTTGAATCAGTATATAAATCATCTGAGCAATGGATTGAAAGAAACAAAGAAAAGTTAGTTAACGCTAAAGAAATAAGAGTAGTAGGTCACTCTGATATATATGGAGATACATTAGAGTCAGCATTAAAATTATTAGAGACAATGAGAATTCCTGTAACTGGATATGAGTTTGAAGAGTTCATACATGGTGTATACAATGCTATAAATAGTGATTCTACTATATTTATACTAGATACAGGAAGAGAACCTAGAGTAACTAAGATGGTTGAAGTACTTTCTGGATGGACAGACAATGTATTTGTCATAGGTAGAGATGTTGCAGAAGAAGATAAAAATTTAAAGGCAGATATTATAGATAATCCTTACTATCAAACGTTTAACTTCATAGTACCTATACAATTGATATGTGGAGAAATACCTACATTAAGAGGTATAAACCCAAGTATTCCAAAAGATACTAAGTTCCACATGAAGTTAGGTAGTAAGAAGTTTAATAAGTAATTATACATATAAGTACTTTAGTTTATAGTTTCTTGTATAAATTTATAAATATACACTTAAGTAGCATGAATTATAAAGGTGGTGTCTCAAAATGATTTTAATTAATCATTTTGGAACACCACTTTTTTAGTGTATATATAATAGATTAGTTTTTTACAAATCTACACACATTATCTTCAAAAATTAACTTACCATTTCTTTTTTCAGTCTCCACATAGCAAGTGCGAAACTTCCACAACACAATATTAAAAATAACACTATAACAGGTAGTATATCTCCAACTAGAATGGTTTCACCAAATATTAGACTACGTAAAGTATTAATAACATGGGTAAATGGATTGAGCATAACTGCTATTTTTAATCCTCCAGATAAATCTTCAACAGGGAAGAGAGCAGAGCTTAAAAAGAAAATAGGAAGTACAATGGCAGTCATAATTGTTTCATAAATTATTTCATTTGGTAATAATAGACTTATAGCATAAGCTAGGCTTGATAAAAAAAAGGCTGTCATAAATATCAATACTATCATTATAGCAATTCCACCAATACCAGATGCTATTTTTACTGAAAAGAATATGCTTACTATGCATAAAATTGCTACTTCAATAAAAGACACTAGGATAGCTTCTAGTAACTGACCAAAGACAATGGAATATCGACTAATAGGTGCAATTAAAACTCTATAAAAACTCCCACTATTTTTCATTATAAAATTGATGATACCACCACTACTACATGATGAAAAGATAACCAATACAATTATACCTGGAAGTATAAAAGCTGTATAATTATCGACATTCATATCACTCATAGTTTGGTTTGCGACAGAGCTATAAAGTATAAGCCAAAGAAGAGGTTGTAATATAGTAACTACAAATGAAATTGGATTTTTAAAACGCCATTTCATATTACGCCATAAGATATTTAACATTTCCATTCCTCCTTTAAATCTTTATTAGAACTTGTTAATGCTAAAAAAACATCTTCAAGACTTGGCTCTACAATTTCTATCGCATCAAACTTTATATTATGCTCTAAAAGAAATTTATTTATTAACGTAAGTGAAGTTCTACTTTCTTCTACACTTATGAAAAGAGAATTTTCATGTATATTCATAAATTTAACTAAGCAAGCATTTTTAATATCATTCTTATATTTTTTTATATCTTCAATATCATGAAATGCGATACGAAGTATATTTTGCTTAATATAATTACGTAAACTAGATGGTGTTCCTTGTGCCAAGTCTTTTCCATTTTTCATAATACAGATATTATCACTTAGCTGTTCAGCTTCTTCAAGATAATGAGTAGTTAGAAAAATAGTTGTACCATATTCATCTCTAATTTTTAGTAGCATATCCCACATAGCTTTTCTTGAATCTACATCCATACCAACAGTAGGTTCATCTAAAAACAGAATCTTAGGAGACGACACCATATTCATAGCTATATCTAATCTACGTTTTACTCCACCAGAATAAGATGAAGTAGGATACTTTAAGTAACTAGTTAACTCAAATTTTTCAATTAAAGAGTTTATTCTTTCTTTTGCAACTTGTGGTTCCACTTTATACATTTTGCTTTGGAATATCATGTTTTCCATGAGAGACAGGTGTTCATCAATAGATACTTGTTGTGCTACACAAGCAATTTGAGTGCGTATCCAAGATGGATTATTTATTAAGTCTTTTCCAAGCATCGTTACATTACCCGCTGTAGGCTTATAAAAAGTGGTCAAAATATTGATAAGCGAAGATTTACCAGCACCATTTGGACCAAGTAAAGAAAATATTTCTCCAGTCTTTACACTAAAACTTAGACCATTTAAAGCTCTTACACCATTTTTATATTGTTTTACTAAATTGTTGATTTCGATTGCCAACATGTATTATTCCTCCTCTTTAAGTGGAAATATGATTTCTGTAATATATTTATCTGGATTACCTTTTATTAGCATACCTGGTCCTTTAATAAATACTTCTCTCCAAGGAGTTTTTATTGTTAGATTATTTTCATGAATATATTTAAATATCATTTCATATGTTTTCGGCAAATTGTTATATGAACCAATGTGGGTAAAAAACAAAGCTTTTGTTTTAGGAAACTCTTTTATTGTTACACCCATACGATTTGGAGTTTCAGAAGTTGGTACACATAACTCCATTTTTCCTATGCCAGTTTCTTGGTCAACATTATGGTAACAAAAGAATGGTGCACCATTTGATTTTCCTTTTATAGATTTAAATACATTTGGAAAATATTTTGTTGCTTCAGTCATGGGTCCATTGTAACTCATAGTAGCTGCTGTGACTGATTCGATGTTTTTAATTTCAATTTTATAATTCATTTGTTTTCCTCCTTAGGTATGTTTATAATGGTTTAATTAACCCATTAAGTATTAGTACAATATAAGATTTTTGATTCATTGATGATATAACCTTACCTTGTTTGTTTTCAAGTCTAACATAACATAAAATATATATCCTCTCATTTGATGCTCAATTTTGTAAACTTATTATTTGAATTTTGATTTTAATGATTTAATAAATTAAAATCAAATAATTTATTAAAAAGTATTTACAAATTAAGTGTATTAATCGTATAATACACTTAACGAAATATAAAATAAAATTTAAAGTAGAAGTGTATTTTTTTAGAAAAAGTGTATTATCGTATTAATACACTAGAATAGGAGGAAGTATGAATTTTGAATTAGATAATACATCTCCAATTTATTTGCAAATAATAAAGCATATAAAGAGACAAATAGTAACAGGAGAATTAAAACCAGGAGAAACAATACCATCAAGAAGAGAAATGGCACTTAATTTAAAAGTAAATTTAAATACTGTTCAAAGGGCATATAAGGAGATGGGTGATATGAATATAATAAATACTTTTAAAAACTATCAGAGTAGCGTGACAGTTGATGAAAATATATTAAAAAATTTAAAACTAGAGTTAATAAATGAATCTTTAGTTGTATTTATAGAAGATATGAAGGCAATAAATGTTACTAAAGAAGAAGTTTTAAAGATAATAGAAGATAGATATTAGTTTTTTAATAAATATAAACACTTAACTTATAAGGTTAATTGTACAAGCATATTAAATATGGAGGATACTAATATGATAGAAATTAAAAATGTAAGCAAAACATATAAAAGAATGCAAGGACTAAAAGTAAAGAAAATAGATGCTTTAAAGAATGTAAGCTTTAGTATTGAAAAAGGAAAAATAACAGCTTTACTTGGGATAAATGGTGTTGGTAAGTCAACAATTTTAAAAGCAATAGCAGGGCTTATAAAAATTGATAGTGGAGAGATTTTAATAGATGGAGAAAAAATGAATAAAAACATATATAATAAACTTGCATTTGTTCCAGATGTAGAATCTCACTTTAGTAATACAACAATAAAAGAGTCATTTGAATTTATGGAAATTTTTTATCCAAGATGGAATAAAGAAAAATCAAAAGAAATGATGGATATATTTAAACTGAATGAAAATGAATTAATTGACAATTTATCTAAAGGAAATATTGCAAGAGTAAAATTAATTCTTGGATTTTGTCAAGACCCAGACTATATATTACTTGATGAACCATTCACAGGGATTGACTTGTTTAAAAGAGAAGAATTTATAGGAGTGATAGCACAGTATATGAAAGAAAATCAAGCTATTATTATAACCACTCATGAGATAGTAGAAATAGAAAGTCTAGTTGATGAAGTTATAATTCTTGATGAAGGTAAAGTAATAACATCATTTAATGCAGAAGATTTGAGAGAAAGAGAAGGTAAGTCTATATTAGATAAAATGAGGGAGGTATATAAGAATGAATAAGCTTCTATGTCTAATAAATGTAGATTTAAGGAGAAATAAGAGGTTTTATATAGCCTATATATCTTTTTTATCTTTAATTACATTGGGCTTAAATTTATTTGAAATTATTAAATTTAAGAACTCTAAATTTATTATAAACTTAGCAATAGAGGATTTTGGAGGTGTATTTTATGGAATAGGTATCATTGGCAATCTTAGATGTATCCAAACAATTTTACTGTATGGAATATTGGGAATGTTTACATACTATATTTTTATGTGGAAAAGAGATTTCTTTTCTAAAAATCAAAGTATTTATACTTTAATGATGTTACCTCAGAATAAATTTAAACTTTGTATATCTAAGTCAATTACTTTGATAACAATGGTATATGGTTTTTTGATAAGTCAGATAGCAACATTATTTATATGTAAACACATATTTAATTTTGTTTTTAGAAATGCTCCAATAGTTAATATGTCCTTTGCTCAGGATTTATATTATTTAAATTTAAAAAGTATTCCAATCGATTTTATTTCTTTCATAACAATTTATGTATTTTTACTGTTTGTAGCTATTTCTTTTTTGAATAGTTGTATATTATTCACATTTTCTTACAGAGGTAAATTTTATGTGATTTTAATTACCTTGATAATTTTGGCAGGGTTATATTTTTCAACAGTATATATAAATATAATTAGTTTGTTTAGAAAGTATTATGGATTTGTTGGAACACAACTTAATTCCTTAGGTAACTATGTATTAAGTTTTATAGTTATAATGTTTATTTTAAATGGAATCTCTTATTTCTTAATAAATAAGAAATTGTCTATTTAGGAGGTGTGACATGAAATTAAAATCTAAAATATCTATACTTATTATATTTTTAGCAGTAGCAATATATTTTAGTATAGACCTATTGAACAATGAAAACAATTTAAGTATAAAAACGATAAAAGGTGACCAAGATGAATTGGGTTATATAAACATATATTTTGGATATGATTTTAATGGATATATAAATTCAAGATATATAATAAATGGAAGCAATAAAACTAAAAAAACAGAATTATTAAAATCAATAAAAGAGAGTGAGAACACGAATAACCTAATCGATGTCTCTAGTGGTTTGGATTCAATAGCTCATGTTGGTTTTGAAATAAGTGATGATTCTAAATCTAGTTCAAAAGGGATAAATTTTGTTATAGATGAGAAAAAAGAAGACCTAGAAAAAGGTGTATTTATTTCAGAAGGAAGTGATAAAAAAGTTGAATATGAAAAACTAGATATGGATAATTTTATAAGAACTAAATATAAAGTAGATAAAGATATCGATGAGTATCATGTAAAAGTGCTATCATCAAAAAGATACAAAAAAGATTTATATGTGTCTGTGCTTTATGCTCCAAATGAGTCATCAGAAAAAAATGAAGAAGATTTGAATACTATAGATATAATAAAGATTAATACTAAAAGTAAAAAAATAGAGACGATAAAAAGTATAAATATAAGCAAGTATATTTTTGAAAAATACAACAACATACAGAGTATTGATGTAAGTTATTCTAGTAAAGATGGAGATAAAATGTATATTTTGATAGAAGCGATAAATGCAAATACATGGGATGATGTTGATTCTAAGCTCAATTTACTTGAGTATAATGTTAAAGAGAATAAAGAGAAAATAATAGAATTAAAAAGTTATAATAGAATGTCTTTGGAAAAAGCAAAGCTAAAAGATAGTAAATTATATATGATAATGTCAGAAAGAGATAATTCCAATAAAAGTAAAGAGGTAAATTTAATAACTTATAACATACTAGATGGCAGTTTAGTTGAAGATAAATATGTTTTGGATGAAAAAGAAGAAAGAAGCATCAGAAACATTGAAATTGATTCAAATAAAATCATTGTATGTACATCAAAAACAAATTCCGTACTACCCTGGGACAATAAGACTATTCTATATATAATAAATAAAAATTCGAAAGAAATAGTGTATAAGGGAGAATTACAGTTTAATAGTTCAAATAGCAGTTTAGAATTTGAAATAAAGTAGGTGAATTGATGAGGGATTTAATGAAGTTATTTGAGTTTGATTTAAAAAGAAACATAAAAAATTATATATTTATAATAAGTTGTTTTTGTTCTATTGTATTTTTAAATCTAGTGAAAAATTTAAATGATTATAACTATATAATAGAAAATGCAGTAAAAACTGAGCAGTTATCAAAAGTAGGAAAGACAATAGAAACAGTAAGTGTCATGGGGTTTTCAAGTTTTGGAAACATAATGGGTTCTATACAATCATGTTTTTTATTTGGGATATTTGTGTGTATTTGTTATGCTTTTTTTATTTGGTATAGAGATTTTGACATGAAAAGCAAATCCATATATACACTTGTGATGCTTCCTAAGAATAAAATTAATATTTATATATCTAAATTATTAAATGTATTGTTTCTAGTGTATAGCTACACTATATTATTTACAATAACTTTATTTATTGCAAGTAAAATACTACCTAATTATATGCTTGGTAGTATTGCAAACTATAATTTTGTACAAGAAACAATATATAAATTAAATATTTTACTTCCATACAGCTTTGAGAACTTATTAGTAGAATATGTATTTTTACTAATAGGAGTTATATGTGTAGTATTCACATCAATTCTTATAAATAAATCTGTGTATAAGATGAGAGCTTTAATGAGTTTTCTATTTTTAGTTATAGAAATTCTAATATTTATAATTCTTGTAGAGTTTATTATACCTTATGAATATAGTAATGTATTTACTGTAGTATATTCAAGTGTGAGCATATTTGTATGTAGTTTTATGTCTAATAAACTTTTAAATAATAAAATTGACTTTTAGGAGGTGTATATATGAGAGAAAAGAAATTAGGAAAATATACAATATGTTTTATAACAGTATGTTTATCAATGATTATTATGACTTTGATATTGAGTTGTCTTAGTAAAAATAAATTATCTATAAGAACTTTAAATGGTAATCTAAAGGATATAGGAAGAGTTAGTTTAGTATATACACCAAATATAAGTAGATATACTTATGAAGAAGTAACCATAAGTAAAAATGGGACAAGAAATGATATAAATCCTAAAACTAAAATTGGAAATGATTATTTGCATATTGATAAGAAATACAGCGATTTTATTGATGGTAAAGGAATCGAATTTATATATAAAGATGATTTGAATATAGGGGTAGCATATACTTCTACTAAGTCTAATTCAGTACAGGAAAGAAACCATTTAAATGATTATATAAAAGTTTCAAATAAAAATTTGAAAAGTGGCTTAGAAGAAAATTTTGATATTGATTTAAAAAAATCTGATTTTAAAGAAAATAGTTGGCAAACTATTTTTAACAAAATATATAGAGGAAATTTATATATGGTGATTAGTGAAACAAATGTTTCAGGTGTTACAGTCAATAATATTTGTATATTAAAGGTAGATATAAAAAATAAATCCTATAAATTATTAAATAGATTTAATTTAGACTCACAAAGTAAATACCAACAAAATATTAATGAGATTAAATTTTCTATTGGAAGTAAACTTTATTTAGAGAGGTTAAACAACAAAGAGATAAATGGTGACATTGAAGGGCATGATAATTATTCAGATTTCATTGTGTATGATATAGAAGAGAATTCTTTCGATAAAAGTAACAAGTTTATGGATAATTTAAATAAAGAAAAAAATGCTGACCAAGGGGAAATGGGCTTATTGAGTAAAACAAAGTTAGACTATATCGTTAAAGATAACAAACTAAATATTATAGTTACAGATAAGAGTCGTTTTATAATTAATCTTGTTTATAGTGTTGATTCTAATGAAATTAAACTAGAAGATTATGAAAGGCATAATTTAAAAGTAGATTATGATGAAGCACTATCTGGTGTTAGGAAAGTTAAGTTATTAGACGATAAAATATACTCTATTTCAAGTGTAAAGGAAACTATTTCAGGAGAGAAAAAAGGAAGTGGAGTTACTTCTGACATAGTTGGAACCAAGCCAATAAAATTTCAAGTATTTGATATGAATCTTAAAAAAACAGTATATGAAGCTGAATTGATAAATGGAGATGTAAGTTTACAAGATAAGTTATTCTTTGTAGCAAATTAAATAATAGTATTAATCAAATAACTTTAAATTTAGATATTTTTTCATGTAAAATATAAAAATGAATAGATAAAAATAAAACAAGATAATTATATACATTTTGATTATCTTGTCTTATTTTAGCATTGATATAAAAGCAATTTGATTAATATCTTTTACATATTATAAATATTCTAATATTATAATATATTCTAGTTTAATCTGATATTTAATTCACTTAAATTTGAAATGATAGTAATATAGTGGTAGAATTAATTATTAGAATATTAAAAATAATAAATAAATAATACATTATACTTGAAGAGGGGGATAATTTAAAAATGAGTAAAAAGTATATAAAAGCAGGAAATTTAATTGATGGAACAGGAAATAGTATTATGAAGAATAAAGGTATAATTATTGATGGAGATACTATACTTGAAATTGAAGATATAAGAGAAGATTTAAGTGGATATGAGGTGTATGATTACCTAGATAAAACTGTTATGCCAGGAATTATGAATTGTCATGTGCATTTGACAATGGAACCAGTAGGAAATCCAAAAGTTTATTATGAGAATGTATCTGATGTAGAGCTTGTAGTAAATACAATAAAACAACTTGATGCATATTTAGATTCAGGAGTAACATATATTAGAAGTCTAGGTTGTCCGAAATATGTGGATGTACAACTTAAAAATCTTATAGACAAAGGATCTATAGATGGTCCTGGTATAGTTACTTCAGGTCCAGTTATATGTATGACAGGAGGACATGGATACTATTTTGGTATTGAAAGTGATGGAGTAGATGAATGTAGAAAATCAGCTAGAACAGTTTTAAAAAATGGAGTAGATTGTGTAAAGATAATGGCTACTGGAGGTGTAACAACTGATGGTGTTGAGCCAGGTTCACCACAGTTGACTTTAGAGGAAATGAAGGCTGCTGTAGATGAAGCTATAAAAGCAGGTAAAATAACTGCTACACATGCACAAGGAAGAACTGGTATAAAAAATGCAGTTCTTGCAGGTATTACTTCTATAGAGCATGGTGTTTATTTAGATGATGAAATAATTGATTTGATGCTTGAAAAAGGAACATATCTAGTTCCAACAGTTGCTGCACCATATTTTATTTTAAATGCAGGAAAAGAAAGTGGAATAACTGAGGCTACTCTTAGAAAGTGCGAAATTGTTGCTATTCCTCATAAGGAATCATTCTTAAAAGCGTATAAAAAAGGAATTAAAATTGCAGTTGGTTCTGACGCAGGAACTTCTTATAATGAACATGGAAAGACGTATTATGAAATGAAATTAATGTCAGATTATGGTATGGATAACATGGATGTAATAGTAGCAGCTACAAAAACTGCATCTGAACTTTTAAGAATTGATAAAAATTATGGAACTCTAGAAAAAGGAAAGAAAGCAGATGTGATAGTGGTAAATGGAAATCCTATAGATAATATAGATGTAATGTCAGATGTTTTATCAGTATTTAAACTTGGCAAAAAAGTTAGATAATAAAATAAAAGAGAAATTAGAAAAAAGTGTCTGAAAGAATGTTTAAAAGATTAGAGACACTTTTTTTTATTGATAATATTTATTAATACTTTAAAAATTCATATGTTATTTTATATCCATTAGTTAATATATATATTATAAAAGAATAAAAAGTAATAATTTGTCATGTAAATATATGTGTTTTTATAAATAATATATTTTAAAATAAAAAACAGTATATAAAAAAGGTTTATATGTTATATTTATATAAATATATCTATAAATAAGAAAGGAGCAAGTTGGTAAATGATAGAGGTAGATAAATTATGTAAATCTTTTACAAGGGTTGTAAAAGATGATAAAAGTAAAAGTTCGATAAAAAAATTAAAGAAGATTAAAACTAAAAAAGAAGACTTTCTTGCTGTAAATAATGTTTCTTTTAGTGTTGAAGAAGGTGAGATAGTTGGAATATTAGGACCAAATGGTGCTGGAAAAACAACATTACTTAGAATGTTAGGAGGAATATTAACACCAACATCAGGAAATATAAGTGTTTCTGGATATGATTATTCAATAGATAGAAATTCAGCAAAAAAAGAAATAGGATATCTATCTGGAAATACAAAGCTGTATGGGAGACTTTCTCCTAGAGAACTTTTAACAACTTTTGGAAGTTTATATGAAATGACAAAAGAAGAAATAGAAGAATCAATTAAAAATGTTGTAAAAGTAATGGATATGAATGAGTTTATAGACAACAGAATTGAAAATCTATCAACTGGTCAGACACAGCGAACATCTATAGCTCGTTGCTTAATACATTCCCCAAAAGTATATATTTTTGATGAGCCGACATTAGGTCTTGATGTTTTGAGTAGTGCATCTATAATAGACTTTATGAAAAATGAAAAGTTAATAGGAAAAACTGTACTTTATTCAACTCATTATATGGAAGAAGCAGAAATTTTATGTGATAAGATTTTAATGATTCATAATGGAAAAATAATTGCATCAGGGACTCCAGAAAGTTTAAAAGAAGAATCAGGAGTAAATAACTTGAGAGATGTGTTTATAAATCTTGCTAGAATGGAGGAGGTTTAGATGAGAAGTAAAATTGTAAAATACATATTCAAAAAAGAAATGTTAGACATACTAAGAGACAAAAAGACTTTATTTATGATGATTGTTATACCACTTCTTTTATATCCTTTGCTTATGTTGTTGATGATTCAGGTAATGAATATGTCCGCAAATAGTATGAATAGTAAAGATATTAATATAGCTTTTGATAGTACACCCAATAAAGTGCTTGTATCAATGATTGAAAAGGAGAATAATTTAGAGGAAGACACTGGGAACAATAAAGATACTACAAATGATAAAGGCAAGATAAAAATATTAAGTGTTGATAATTATAAGAAGTCTTTAGAAGAAAATAAAATTGATGCCTACATAAAAATAGAAGAAAAGCAATCAGCTACAAGTTATAAAATATATATGAATTCATCTCAGGAAAATTCTTCTAACTCTGTAAAAAGAATTGAAACTGTTTTAGATAAATACAAGAGACTTACTGTAGAAAATACTTTAGCTGAAAAAGGATTAGATGTACAGAGTACATTGGAACCTATAACATACAATACTATAGATATTGCAAAAACAGAAGAAGTAGCAGGTTACTTTTTAGGTCAGATATTACCATTTATATTAATAATAGGAGTTTTGCTTGGTTCAATATATCCAGCAATAGATGTTATGGCTGGAGAAAAGGAAAGAGGTACACTAGAAACTTTATTTACACTCCCAATATCGAATTTAGAATTAGTAATGGGAAAATATATGGCGGTTTCCCTTAGTGCAATAGTAACAGCAATTTTAAATATTTTATCTATAGGATTAACGATGGCATTTATTTTAGTTAGTGGTGGTCTTAGTAGCCAGTTTGGTTTTGGAAATTTTAATTATGGAGATTTAGTTTTACCAGTTATTACTACTTTAATATGTGTATGTCTGTTTTCAATGGTAGTTGCAGCAATAAGTATGTGTGTATGTTCACTAGCAAAAAGTTTTAAAGATGCTCAAAACTATATAACTCCTCTTATGTTGGTTATTATGATACCATCTTATGTTTCTATGATACCCAATATAGTATTGGATAGAGTAACAGCTGTAATACCTGTGGTAAACATATCATTACTTATAAAAAGTGTATTGTCTTTTAAAAGTGATTTAAATCTGATAGCACTAGTTTTAACATCAAATATAGCTTTTGTAATATTGGCAATTATACTTCTGTCTAAAATGTTTAATTCTGAAGAAATACTTTTTGGAAATAGTAAGAGTTTTTCTTTTTTGGAGAAAAGATGCAATATAAAAAAAGGGTCTATACCAACTGTGAGTGATGGTATTATTTTGTATGCAGTAGGATTAGTTCTTTTAATTTATGTTGGTTCTTTGGTTCAAATTAAATTTGGAACAGCAGGTATTGTAATGACGCAAGTTATGATAATTGCTTTACCACTAATATTTGCATATTATATCAAAGCTGATTTTAGAGAAGTATTTAGTATAAAGATTCCAACATTAAAACATCTCTTAGGAGGCGTTGTTCTTTGGGTTGGAGGATACATAATTATTATGATTATAACTCAGTTAATTTTATTTTTATTTCCTCAAAATATGGAAGTGGCTGAGAGTTTAAATAAATCTCTTTTTATGAAGGATAAATTTTTATTGAATTTATTGATAATAGGATTATTGCCAGCTATATGTGAAGAAATATTTTTTAGAGGTTTTATATTTTCTGCATTTAGTAAATCCAAAAATGGAGTTAAGTCTGTAAAGTTAGCAATAATATGTAGTGGAGTATTGTTTGGTATTATGCATATGGATTTTATAAGAATAATTCCAACATCAATATTAGGAATCATATTTGCATACAGTGTATATAAGTCTGGCTCTATATTTGTATCAATGTTATTACATTTCTTAAATAATAGTGTAGCGGTTATAGTAAGCCATTATGCAACAGGAAATATAGCTAACTTATATAAGTTTATTGAGGTTGATTTTTCAAATTTAAATATATTTAAATTTGCTTTAGTTCTTGTAATAAGCTTTATATTAGTTATATTAGGAATGAGACTTTTATACAGAAAAGATTTAAAAAATTAAATATAAATTTCTTAAATATATTGAGATAATAAATAACACTAAAATATATAAGTATTGCTTTATTTATATATACTTTAGTGTTATTTTATTTATTTATTCATTATATAAACTCTTTATAAATTCATTTATATAATATTTTAATTATATAAATGAATTTATAAAGAGTTTATATCTAAAAAATGACTTTAAAAAATTAGGTAAAAAAGGCATATTAAAAAATTTATATTAAATATTATTCAATTTAGTTAATTATAAAAATTAAGTGTTGATTTGTCGAAATGAATAGAAGAAGAAAAACATAATGAAATTTTAAAGGTGAATGTATTGGAAATACTGTGTTTTAATAAAAAGTAGTCATTTCTTGTAAAATGGATAGTTTATATTTATTTTAAAATTTGTAAAATTTTGCTATACTATATATATAGAATATGTTATATTAGTTGTCTTTCCTATTGATTTATACATTTCATATCGGTATAATAGAAAATAAATTGGATTATTTTGGCATATAATTATTGATGAAAAGCCTATATCTTTCTATGAATTTTCTGAAAAATTTTATTTTTATATTATAATTATATTAATTTTTAATAAAAACTATCCATTTTACAAGAAATGGAAACTTTTGGAATGTGTTTGTTTGCTAGTGATTTATAATCAAATAGAGGTGCTTTAATGGGAGGAAATTTTTATGAGGAAATTACAAAAAAAATTAATGGTTTTTTTATTTATTTGTATAATTTTACAAGTTAAATATACAACACCAGTCTATTCTTTACATAAGCTTTATAAAAATAACTCCATAAATAACCTTGAATTCAGATTATTTAATAAACAATTTATTAGCTACTATGCATTGCAGATAATATTTATTATGACGATAATATGTCTAGTACTTATTTTTTATATAATATATGATAAATTAAGTTTAAGAGTTAAATTGCAAAAGATAGTATATACAGATGGTCTTACAGGAGCAAGTACTATGGATAAATTTGTAATTGATGCTAAAAAAATATTAAGCAAAAACACTCAAGAGAAATATGCGTTATTATATATAGATATTGATAAATTTAAGTATATAAATGATTTGTTTGGATATGAAGTGGGAAATAAAATTTTATGTAGTTTAACAAATATTATTAAACATAATATATTTGAAGAAGAAATATTTGCAAGGATATCTGCTGATAATTTCACAATAATCATGAAATATAGAGAAGAAGAAGATATAATAAATAGATTAGAATCTATATTTAAAGAATTGGATTTATTTAATAATAATCAGGAAGAAAAATATAAATTAGTTTTAAGTTGTGGAATATACTTTATACTTCCAGAAGATAAAGATATCAACCCAATAATAGATAGAGCTAATATACCTCATAAAATGGCAAAGGGAGGACATAAAAGTTCATATGCATTTTATGACAACAAGATTCATGATCAAGAAATAAAAGAAAAAGAGATGGAAAATACAATGTTCTCAAGCTTAGAAAATAAAGAGTTCATAGTATACTTGCAACCTAAAATAGAACTAAATACAGGAGAAATACAAGGTTCGGAAGCACTTGTACGATGGAAAAGTCGTGATAAGGGATTAATTCCTCCAAATGAGTTTATACCATTTTTTGAGAAAAATGGTTTTATAATAAATTTAGATTTATATGTACTAGAAGAAGTTTGTATACAACTTAGAAAATGGATTGACACAGGTATAAACCCATTAACTATTTCAGTTAATGTATCAAGAATACATTTATATTGTAATAATTTTATAGAAACCTATAAAAATATAATTGACAAGTACAATATACCTGCAAAATATATAGAACTTGAATTAACTGAGAGTATTATATTTGATAATTTTGATATTTTAATTGATATAATGAATAGTTTAAAAGAGATAGGTTTTTTAATATCTATGGATGATTTTGGTTCAGGGTATTCATCATTAAATATGTTAAAAGAAATTCCTATGGATATTTTAAAACTTGACCAAAAATTTATCATGGAAACATATAATAGTAAGAGAAGTAAAATAATTGTTACTAAAGTTGTAGAGATGGCAAAGGAATTGGGGATGAAAGTAATATCTGAAGGTGTAGAGACAGAAGCACAGTTTAAACTATTGAAGGAAGTCAAATGTGATATGGCACAAGGATATCTATTTGGAAAACCAATGCCAATTGAAGAATTTGAAAAATTGATTGCATACACTTCAGCAAAAGAATAATCAATTTACTTTATAAAAAATGAATAAGTTATATTAAAAATGAACTTTAAGCTAGAGTTCATTTTTTTATGTGGATTTTTATACATCTATTTATTAAAATATGTAAACATTAACAAATATAAATATAGTCTTATCTCATATAGATTAGACAAAACACTAGAATGTAGTATATATTGATAGCATCCATTGACATTACACTCCAGTGTTTATTTTGCAGTAATGATTGTATAACTCCTGAACTTTTGATTTTATCAATGTTTTAAGCTCAATTGGTTCTAGTACTGTGGCCTCTTTTCCAAATGACAAGAAATATTCAGCTACCCAGTTTAGTGTTGTTTTTGAGATATACATATCTATGTAACCGCCATTAGGAAAAACAGTCAATCCTTTTGCTAATAGAAATTCTGCCTCACAGCGTTTTACTCCTATATCTGTTAGTTGAATTTTAATATGATAATCTTTAGCAACTTCTAAATTTTCAAGATATTCATGTATTGAATTTGGAATACTGTATTTTGAACTTGTTATATTTTCTATACTTACAATCTTTTCAATTCTGTCTACACGAAATTCACGGATAGATTTTGACTTTAAGCAATAAGCTGGACAGTACCAAAGACCATTCATTGCATATAAACCAACAGGTATAATAGTTCTGATACTTTGGTTTTTATTTGATGAATATTGAACTGTAAGAGCAGAATTATTTGTAATTATGTTAAATAGTTCTTTTAGCAAGGGAGAAGAGCAATGTCTATCTGGTGTCCAGAATACAATTTTATTTTGTATTTGAGTAATATTATGTTGTACATCTGCTGGTAGACAATTTAAAAACTTTTTTAATACAGAGACTCTCTCTTGTTCAAATGGCAAATCACGATAAAAAGCTAACGATTGATAGGCAAAAAATATTGCTTTTGCTTCACTTTCTGAAAAGGTAATTGGTGGTAGTATACGTTCTTTTAACATATGATAACCACCTGTTGCTCCTGTTTTTGAATATAGAGGGAATCCCATGCTTTCTAAAGCTTGTAAATCTCTAAGTATTGTTCGTTTTGATACACAAAATTCTTCAGCCAATTCTCTTAGAGTAAAATTTCTTTTTGCATTTATAGTTATCATCAATTCAATTAAGCGCTCAGCCTTTGACATTTTTCTACTCCTTTTTTTACAATAGTGACAATTATTGTCACTATTATATGATAGGATATTATCGTGTTGAAAGCAATATAAATATTATAGAAAGGATGGATATTTAATATGAAAGCTGACGATATATTCAATTACTGTGTATCAAATTTAGATGATGTTGTTTTAACAGAAAATTGGGGGGAAAGAGGGATATTTTATAATCCTAATGGTATTTTAAAGAAAGGAGTATATGTTCTTACTATCAAAGAAAAAGATGGTGAAAATGACAAAAGTTCATCACTAAACCGAAGTAATGTTTATCGTGTAAATGTGTGCTTGAAAAAGGAAACATTTATTAAAAGGTTTGATAATATCCCAAAACGGCCAGATGCTGGGCAAATTGTGAAAATGGACTTTGATTTTACAAAACTGGATACAATTATGCCTCATCCTGTTTATGCATGGATGGGATGGGTGTGTGTCTTAAATCCTTCAGAAAAAACATTTAAAGAATTAAAAGTAATGATACAAGAGTCATACGATTTTGCTAAGGAAAAATTTGCTAAAAGGATAAAAAAGTAATAGCATGTGAACATAATTATAATAAAGGCTACTGAGACCTGAAAATGTAATTCTATTTTTTCACTTCATATATTCTTATAGATTCATATAAAATTTGGTAGCCTTGAATGTAAATCTCTAAGTCAGACAAGAGAAAAATAAATACCAAATGAAATATCAAAAAACATAGTGATTAAGGGAATTTCTTGTATTATACCTATTTAGACTTGAAGATTTTGAGATTTAATAGTAGGTTTTAAAATGCTATTTTTTATAAAAACTATCTTTAAATGAAAAAGCTTGTAGATATTCATAATTTTATTTAAAAATAGTTGACATATGAGCTGTATTATTATATTATTGTATTAGGTTATTAATACAATAATATAATAACACAATGAGGAGGCATGAATATGGAATGGGAACTTGATAATAACAAACCTATATATATACAATTAGTAGAACATCTAAAGTTAAAAATAGTTTCAGGGGAAATAAAAATAGGTTCTAAATTAGAAACAGTAAGAGCACTTGCTGAGGATGCTGAAGTTAATCCAAATACGATGCAAAAAGCTTTAACAGAACTGGAAAGACAAGGATTGGTTTATAGCCAAAGAACAAAAGGAAGATTTGTAACAGATGATAAGGAAAAAATAAAAGCTATGAAAGAGGAAATAGCCAATGTTGAAATAAATACATTAAAAGAGACTTTAGTAAAACTTGGATATGACGAAGATGAAATGTTAAAACTTATAACAGAAAATTTGAAAGGAGAATTATAAAATGGATAAAAATATAAATGATGTTTCTCAAAATGACATAGTTGAATTTAAAGGTGTAAATAAAAGCTATGGAACTAAAAAGGTTTTAAAGAATGTTGAATTGAATATACCAAAAGGAAAAATAGTTGGCTTGTTAGGTCCTAATGGAAGTGGCAAAAGTACAATGATTAAATTGATGAATGGATTATTACAACCTGATGATGGTGAAATTATGATAAATGGAATGAAGCCATCTATAGAAACAAAGAAAATAGTATCATACCTACCAGAAAGAACTTATTTAAACGACTG
The DNA here is from genome assembly GCF_020676075.1 of Clostridioides sp. ES-S-0001-03. Classification (NCBI taxonomy): domain Bacteria; kingdom Bacillati; phylum Bacillota; class Clostridia; order Peptostreptococcales; family Peptostreptococcaceae; genus Clostridioides; species Clostridioides sp. ES-S-0001-03. Next base: position 633,774 of record NZ_JACVWJ010000002.1, read on the forward strand.
GATGAAAGTATCAGATTTACTTAAATTTTTCTATGATTTTTATAGTGATTTTGATGTTAGAAGGGCAAATGAAATGATTAAGAGTTTAGATATTGATGTAGATGAAAAATTAAAAACAATGTCTAAAGGAACTAAAGAAAAAGTACAACTTATTCTGGTCATGTCAAGAAAAGCAAATATATATATTTTAGATGAGCCTATTGGAGGTGTTGACCCAGCTGCAAGGTCATATATACTTAAGACTATACTAAAAAACTATTATGAGGATAGTACTTTGCTGATTGCAACTCATTTAATAAGTGAGATAGAAAATATATGTGATGAAGTAATATTTATATCTAAAGGTGAGATAGTACTACAAGGAGATGTTGAATCAATAAGAGAGGAAAAAGGTAAATCTATAGATGCATTATTTAGGGAGGAATTCAAATGTTAGGAAAACTATTAAAATATGAGTTAAAGGCAAGTGGAAGAACGTTTATACCATTATATATAGCTATAATAGTAGTGGCTATATTAAATGGAATATTTATGAAGATTGATATATTCCAAATACAAGGAATAGGAATACTTGTACTTACAAGTCTTTTTATGGCACTGGGTGTTTTAACTATTGTAGTTACAATTCAAAGATTTAGAAAAAATCTTTTGGGAGATGAAGGCTATTTAATGTTTACTCTTCCTGTTAGTACTAGTTCACTTATATTATCCAAATGTATAACAGCACTTATATATGCGGTACTTAGTTTTATAGTTGCAGTAGGTACATTTGCAGTACTAATGTTTTTTAGTGCTTCTGGAATTGCATTTGCTGAGATTTTAGATTTTTTTAATAATGTTTTCAGATTGGGGTTTGAAAATTTTTTAGATATGTTCTTGCTATTATTAACAATGCTTATTTCATATACTTCATTTATTTTATTGCTATATACAGCAATTTCAATGGGGCAATTACCAAAGTTTAATAAACATAGAAATGTATCTGCATTTGTTTCTTTTATAATTATAAATATGATAATATCAACTGTTGGTAGTACAATTGAAAGATTTTTACCAGGAGAAAATACTAACATGATTTATCATTTATATCAAAGTTCTCATTTTATGTTTGCTATACTTGGTAGTATTATAATTTTAGTAATATTATTTATTGCTACAAAATATATACTAGATAGAAATTTAAATTTAGAATAGATATTTTTATAAAGAGCCATCTTTTAGAGTTACTTTAAAAGATGGCTCTTGTTTACTTTAAGAATTAATTAAGTATTATATAAACAGGAATAAATTCTTATATATGGTTAAATGTGTATGTGTATTGTATAATAGAAATGCATATTAAAAATTTTGATAAATAATTACAAAATTCTTATAAACACATACTGTAAATAGAAAGTCTACAAACAGAGTAATAAAAGTTAAAATTACATAGATTTGAGGGAGAAAATATGAAAAGTTATACAAAGACTAAATGGAGTGTTTGGGGCATAATTACATTTTCATTTATTTTAGTCTTATTTTTAAGGATGTCAACTGCTGTTGTCTCAGATAATTTAGCAAAAGAGTTAGGGTTTAATTCTATACAAATATCAAATATAGCATCATTTTGCCTTTACTCATATGCACTTATGCAAATACCAGCAGGTATATTAATTGATAAATATGGAGCAAGAAAGATTAGTAGTATTGGAATAATAACGGCTAGTATAGGTTCGATACTATTTGGATTAATACAAAATATAGAATTAGCATATCTTTCTCGTATAGTTGTAGGAGCAGGAACATCAGTAATATTACTCTGTATCTTAAAAATTCAAGGTAGATGGTTTGATAAATCGGAGTTTGCTTCTGCAACAGCTAAGTTCTCATTTGTTGGAAATGTGGGAGGAGTTCTTGCTACTTTTCCGCTAGTATTTTTGTCCGAATTTATTGGTTGGAGAAATTCATTTTTATTAATAGGTATAATAGGTATTTTAATTGGATGTTGTATGTATATTATTGTTAGAGATACACCAAGAGAATATGGATTTAATGTAAATGTTGATATTTATGAAGAATCAGAAAAAATTAGTATTATTGAAGGGATTAAGTCCGTTATAATTAATAAGTCAACATGGTATAATTCAATAATAATGTTTTCTTTTGTAGGTTTAACAAGTGCATTTACAAGTCTTTGGGGAGTAAGATACATAATGGATGTTTATGGAGTTAGTAAGAGTTTTTCTGCGTTTATAGTATCATTTTTTACATATGGATTTATATTTGGTTCAATAATCATGGATTTTGTGTTTGCAAAAATAAAGTCTAGCAAGTTTAACATAATAAAATATGGTGCAATGATAGACTTATTTATATGGATAATAATTGTAATTGTTTTTAAAGTAAAACCACCAATAATGTTTTTACCAGTAGCATTTTTTATAATGGGGTGTATAGTCATGTCACATCTACAAGTATTTAATGATGCTAAATATAAAAATAAAGAGATTTATTCTGGATTGGCAACTAGTGTTATTAATACCTTTGAATTTATAGGAAGTGGTATTATTAATTTAATCATAGCTATATCTTTACAAATAAATTTCTATAATACAGTTGATGGATATAAAAGAGGATTTATTGTATTTATAGTATTAAGTATTATAACTATAATAGCATCTCATATTGGTGTAAAAAATGATGATTTTAAAACTCAATAGCATTTTCATAGTGGCTTAGCATAAAGTTCTACAAATAATAGAAGGTTTGGATTTAGAAAAAAGAGCTAACTGGAATATAAATCTTGTTTACTATGATTAAATGATATTGTATCATATTAAATAGAAAAATAAGAACTTTAAACTATAATATTGGTTCTAAAATATAAAGTAAGGAGTTTTTTCTATGGATACAACAAAAATAGATGATATAAGTAAGTTAGATTTAAATAATCTAGATATTAATAAAATGGACATGGGTGGTTTGATGGAAAGCCTTTTGGAATGGGCAACTACAAGTGGAGTAAAACTTATAATAGGTTTACTCATACTTTCAATTGGATTTAAAATAATAAAAAAAATTGTAAACCATGTCATGACAGTTCTTGGCAAAAGAGATGTCGATTTAACTTTAAGAAGGTTTTTGAAATCTCTTCTTTTAAGTGTACTTAAAGTTGCTGTTATAATAGTTGTTCTTGAATACTGGGGGATGAGTTTATCTAGTTTTGCTGCTGTAATAGCTTCAGCAGGGGTAGCGATAGGTTTAGCGCTGCAAGGTAGTTTATCAAATTTTGCTGGAGGATTTATTATACTTTTGATTAGACCTTTTAAAGTAGGAGATTACATAGAAGCAGCAGGTCATGGAGGAACAGTTGAGCAAATAGGACTTTTTTATACTCAATTAGCTACTCCAGATAATAAGCAGATACTTATACCAAATGGCTCTGTATCAAATGATAGTCTGATAAATTATTCTGCAAAAAATACTAGAAGGGTTGATTTAGTTTTTAGTGTAGGATATGAAGATGATATATTACATGTTAGAAGAGTCTTAAAAGAAATTGTAAATAGACATAAATTAATAATAAATGAACCAGAACCATTTATAGGAGTAGTAGAACATGGAGATAATGCCATTAAATTTGCAATTAGGGCTTGGTGTAAGACAGAAGACTATTGGACAATTTACCTTGATTTATTAGAAGATGTTAAAATTAGATTTGATGAAGAAGGAATTACAATACCTTATCCTAAAATGGATTTAACAGTTAGGGAACTAAATAAAATTTAAGTTTTTAATTATATAAAGGGGATGCTATTTAAAGCATCTCTTTTAGTTGTTTTTATTTTATGTAGATTTTTTATTTTCATATTTAATTAATGATAATTTTTACTATTTTATAGATTTAAATTTTAAAATTCTGGTATAATAAATTATATTATATAGATTTTAAAAATATTTCATCTTTGAGCGATACACGTATAGTTAAATATTATTTTACGATAGACAGAAAATCATCTTATCTCAGTATTTTAAAATAATAAGAAGTTGTATAACTTTGGATATTTGTGTATCATCCAATTTCATCTCAGTTTATCTCAACATTTCTATTTTTAAGAATAATTATGATTTATAAACAGGTATTATATTAGAAATTTAAAAATTTGTACTCATATCTTATTATTTAGGTTAATTTTCATATAAGTAATATTAAAATAGATTTTTAGCTTTTGATTATAAAGCTTTGAAAATAATTAAAATAAAGTAAGGAAAATATGCAATATAAAAGGGTAAATGAAGGGTTTAAAGGGCATAATATAGAATAAATTAATTATTATTTAAGGAGGATTTTTATGTGTAAAAAATTATATTTATTAGTAGCAAGTATACTTATTGCAGGTTTATTAACTGCATGTAGTGGAAATTCAAATTCAGGACAAGCACCTCAAAATAGCAATACAAAAAAAGAAGCAAATGCTTCAAATAGTGATTTAAAAGATGGCAAAATTGATGAAAGTTTAATGGAACAAGACTTCAAAGTACCTTATACAGATGCAATAAATATGTTTAAAGACAAATATAAGGATGCTGATATAGTAGATTTAAGTCTTGAAAGCGATTTAAATAAATATGTTTATACTGTTGAAGGTGTAGATGATAATAATGAGTATAAGATGAAAATAGATGCTAATACAAAGGATGTATTGCAAGATAAAACTGAAAAATTGGATTCAGAAGATTTAAATGGTAAAGCTAGAAAAGAAAAATTAGATTTAAATGATATAATAACACCTCAAAAAGCTATGGAAATTGCATTGAAAGAACAAGATGGAATAGTAAAAGAATGGAGTTTAGATAAAGATTTAGATGTTACTTTTTATAAAATAAGAATAGATAAAGATAAAAATGAATATGACATAAAGGTAGATTCTAAAAAAGGAACTATACTGGAGGTAGAAAAAGAAGATTAAGAGTTTCAAGTTGCTTTTAAAATAAATTCTTTTTTGAATAAAATTTGTTTAAAATATAACAAATAGGGTATAAAAAGGTTAAATAACTATTTTAGGAGGAGTACGGTATGTCATTAAAATCATTGAAAATAAAAGAAAATTTATATTGGGTAGGTTCACTTGACCCTGATTTAAGAGTATTTGACATAATTATGTATACACCTTATGGAACAACTTATAATTCATATGTCTTAAAAGGCACAGAAAAAACAGTTTTATTTGAAACAGTTAAAGATAAACATTTTGAGAAATATATTGAAAGATTAAATGATTTAAATATAGACTTTGAAAAAATTGACTATATTGTGGTAAGTCATACTGAACCAGACCATGCAGGAAGCGTTGAAAAGCTATTAGATTTAGCAAAAAATGCAAAAGTAGTAGCTTCAGAAACTGCTATTAAGTATCTAAAGGAAATCGTAAACAAAGACTTTGAATATATTGCAGTTGCAGATGGAGATGTGCTATCAATAGGCGATAAGACTTTAGAATTCTTCTCTGTACCTATGCTTCATTGGCCAGATACTATATACACATATATAAAAGAAGATAAAACTCTTGTAACATGTGATTCATTTGGAAGTCATTATAGTAATGACAAGATAGTAAACACTCTTAATGAAGATGAAGAAAAGGATTACTTAGATGCCTTAAGATATTATTATGATTGTATAATGGGGCCATTTAAACCATCTATGGTAACTGCTATAGAAAAGATAAAAGATTTAGATATAGACACAGTGTGCCCAGGTCATGGACCAGTATTGACTGAAAATCCTAGAAAAATTATAGACCTTTATTATAAATGGAGTGTAAATGAACAAGTAAAATTAGAAAAAGAAGTTACAATTTGTTATGTTTCTGCACATGGATATACAAAAATCATGGCAGAGGCTATAAAATCATATATTGAAAAAAATAGCAATTATAAAGTAAATTTATTTGATGTAATAGAGCATAAGCAAGAAGAAATTCTAGATAAAATAGCAGTATCGCAAGGTGTATTATTTGGAACACCAACAATATTAGGGGATGCATTAAAACCTATATGGGATATATTAGTATCTTTAAATCCAGTTCTTCATGGTGGAAAAGTTGCATCAGTATTTGGTTCATATGGATGGAGTGGAGAAGGTATAGAAAATGCTATGGAGAGAATCAATCAGCTTAGAATGACAACAGTGAAACCATTTGCTGTTAATTTTAAACCATCAGGGGAAGAAGTTGACAAATTATATGCTTATACAGGAAAATTCTTAGATAAGTTAAACTCTACTTTTGGAAGTAAAAAGAAGACTAAAAAGTTTAAATGTGTAATTTGTAATGAAGTATTTGAAGGAGATAGTGCTCCTAGTATATGCCCTGTATGTGGAGCCAAAGAGGACCAATTTATAGAAGTTGAAGAAGATGAGGTTACTTTTAGAAAAGATACTGACGAATATTTTGTTATAGTAGGAAATGGTGCAGCTGGTTTCTATGCAGCAGATGCTATAAGAAAAAGAAATAAGACTTGTAAGATAACTATGATTTCTAATGAGGAAGAGTTAACTTACTATAGACCTGCACTTTCTGATGGTATAAATGAAGAACTTAATTCTGATTTCTATATGGAAGATAAAGCTTGGTATGACGAAAACAACATAGTAGTAATATTAGGAACAAATGTAGATAAATTAGATGAAGCAAATAAAACTATTGTAGTAAATGATGGAGCTATTAAATTTGATAAGCTTGTAATAGCCACAGGAAGTAGAAATTTCATACCACCAATTAAAGGTCATGATTTAGAAAATGTATTTACACTTAGAAATATAAAAGACTTATATAATGTAAAAGAAGCATTAGAAAAGTCTAAGAAAGTTGTAGTAATTGGTGGAGGACTATTAGGTCTTGAAGCAGCATGGGAATTTAAATTAAAAGGCTTAGAAGTAGTAGTGGTTGAAGCAATGGATGGTATATTATCAAAACAACTTGATAAAGAAGGCAGTAAAATACTAGAGCAATGTGTAAGAGATACAGGCATAGATGTAAGATTAGGTGTGGCAGTTGATGGTATTGATGGCAATGGAAGGGCCCAAAAAGTTGTATTTAAAGATGGCAATAGTGTTGACTGTGATATGGTAGTCTTTTCAATTGGAGTGAGAGCAAATACTCAGATGGTTCAAGATACATCTGTAAAAATTGATAGAGGTATTGTTGTAGATAATACATTACAGACAAATGTTAAAGATATATACGCTTGTGGAGATGTTACACAAGTAGGAAACACTAGTCTAGCAATATGGCCATCTTCAGTAGAAATGGGAAAAATAGCAGGAGCAAATGCAAGTGGAGATAGTTTGAAATTTGAAAGTGATGTATATCCAGTTTCATTAGATGCTATGAATGTTAAAGTATTTAGTATTGGTAATATACAAGATTTTGATAAAGAAATTTCATCAAAAGATGAAGGTAAAAGAGTATATAAAAAATTATTTATGAAAGATGGTTCATTAGTAGGAGCTATACTTATAAATGATTTAAGTTGCACTGTTAAATTGATAAGATTAATATCTGAAAAAGGGGATTTTGAAGATGTTATGAAGTCAGATATACTATAGTTTAAATATATCTAGATAAAAAGAAAAAGTCTTGAAATATGATAGATTCATATTTTAAGACTTTTTTGTTATAATATATAATAAAATAAAGATACCTTAACTGTAAATTTACATAAATTATTTACTTTTGAATATTAGATTCCTTTTTGAAATTGGTATGTAATAGCAATATAGAGTATATAATAATAGTTAAAGTTAAAAAAGGGGAAAAGCAATATGCAGTATATACAAGAATTACTTGATTTAACTCAAAACTATTGGGTGTTAGCCACAATAATTGGTTTATTAAGTGCATTTATAGAAAGCTTTATACCAGCCTTACCACTTGTGGCGATAGTTACAGCAAATGCTGCTATACAAGGGTTATTACTTGGGTGTTTGCTATCATGGATTGGCTCAGGGCTTGGGACAACCTCATTATTTTTATTAATAAGTAGATTTACTGATAGTAGACTTTTTAATAAGTTGAGAAATAGTAAAACTGAAAGAGCAATAAGTTGGATGGACAAACAGGGATTTAAACTGCTATTTATAGCATATGCTTGTCCATTTATGCCTGGGTGTTTAGTTACTGTTGCATCAGCTTTTTGTAAAAAAGATATAAAAGATTTTGTTCCAGCAATGTTGGCAGGAAAATTTGTAATGTTTATAGTAATAAGTTATGTGGCAAGTGATATAGAAGGATTTATAACAAGTCCACTAAAGATAGCATCATTTATACTATTAGTATTTTTATCATGGAAGATTGGAAGTAAAGTTAATAAAAACCTTGAAAATCATAACTATGAATTTCATCATAAAAAACACGATAATGATAGAGATAACAAAAGAATTTAACTTGTCAAAAAATTAAAATTGTCTTAAAAGAATTAGATTTAAATAAAAATTAAATTTAAAAGTATTCTTTTAAGACAATTTTTTTAATTTATTTAATTAATTTATAAATATGTAGCTATAAAAATACATTAAAATAAAATGTAAAATTGATATCCGATTAAAAAAATAACTATGAAGTTTAAAAGTTTAGATATGAATTTTTCTGTTTTTGAACTAGTTTTTATAGGGAGTAAGGAAATGTTTATAGTAATGGGAAAAAACAATTCGATACCTTCTTTGGTAATAAGGTCAAGACACATGTGAGAAAAATATCCTATTATAAATCCACTAGACAGACATGAAAAAACTATATTGTTGTTGGTAAAGATTGTTAGAGACTTAAAAAAACTACTAATGAGTAATAATGCAAGAAGACTATGGGTAAACCCTCTGTGTCTAAACCTACTTCCAAATAATTTGTAAATTAATATGAATTTTTTACTTATGTAAGAACCTCTCATATCTATATCTGGAAACAATGAACCTAAATATGCAAAATAGATATAGATTATAATTAATACTATTTTATATGTAGTATCGTATTTGACTAAATATATATTATTTATAAAGGGGAGTATCAAAAGCGCTAATATATATCCTCCCCTTTCATGTGTTTCTTTTATCATATAAAAATCCTCCTGAATCGTCACTATAAACACAATATTGGTAAATTTAGACTATCTTTTATTATATTATATAGCAAACATAAGTTTTTTTCAAAAGGATTTTAATATTTAATTACTCTTGAGATTTTAAATTTTTGTAATTTTCTAAAGCTCCATTCCAATTAACTACATTAAACCAGTTGTTAATATATTCATTTCTTCTGTTTTGATATTTTAAATAGTAAGCATGTTCCCAAACATCAAGACCTATGATAGGAGTCAAGTTTTTACTTACAGGGCTATCTTGGTTTGGAGTAGTTATAATGGACAATTTACCATCTTTAGTGGCTACCAGCCAAGCCCAACCAGAACCAAAAACATCTAAAGCTGCTTTTTGGAATTCTTCTTTGAATTTTTCAAAAGAACCAAAATCTCTGTCGATAGCTGCTTTTAAAGATTCAGAAGGTATAGTTTTCTCAGGAGTCATTATATCAAAAAAGAATTTATGATTGTAAGCACCACCTGCATTATTTCTTACTGTTGTAGCAATGTCTTTAGGCAAAGAATCTAAGTTTTGTAATAATTCACATAAAGAATAATTATAAAGCTCAGGATATTTTTCAAGAGCTGCATTTAACTTATCAACATAAGCCTGATAATGTTTATCATGATGTAAAATCATAGTTTCTTTATCTATATATGGCTCAAGTGCATCATAAGCATAAGGTAATGGTTTAACCTTAAACTTGTTATTTTCGGGTGTAAAAGCAAATAAAGTTATACACTGTGAAAGTATAAATAAAGACATAATAACTGGTATTAACATTTTTTTCTTCATAAAAATCACCTCCTAATATAGTATTTCTAGAAATTAAAAAATTATGAAAGATTAGCAGATAATTTATAAAAATTTGATAGTAATTTTTTTAAAATTGAATAAGTTTTGAAGGCAAAGACAAAACTATGAGATATAGGATAATACTAAAAATTAGGAAGGAAATCTGATAATATGTGTGGCAATATTTCAATTTATTATAAAGGAGATATATCTAAAAAAGAAGATATTAAATTTAAAATAAAAGAATCTGTAAATAATATAAATCATATAAGTCTTGATAGTAGAGGATACTTAAAAGGTGAGGAAAAAGAGTTTGATTTTAATAGATTTGATGTAATAGATGTTATACATGGAGTTAAACCATTTGAAAAAGATGGAAAGGTTATAGTTTTAAATGGTGAAATATATAATGGTTGCGAGATAAAAGAAGAATTGATTAAAAAAGGGTACAATTTTGCTACAGATAGTGATATTGAAATCTTATTAACATCTTATATAGCATTTGGAAAAAATTGTGTACATAAGATAAAAGGTATGTTTAGCTTTATAATATATGATAAAGAAAATGAAAGCATATTTGGGGCAAGAGATTTATTTGGAATAAAACCACTTTACTATATAAATAAAGAAAAAGTGATAATCTTTGCATCAGAATATAAATTTATACTCGAGTATGTTAAAAAACTAAATATAAATGAACGAAGTTTACAGAGTTATTTTTCGTTTCAATATGTTCTTCCTGAAGATACTATGATACAAGGAATAAGATTGATACCAGCAGGACATTTTTTTAGAGTGGAAAACGGAATACTATCTTTAAAGAGATACAATAAACTTGAATTTAGGAGTAGTACAAAATTTTTTTACAGTAAGAATCATTTAGGGAATAGAGATATAGGCGAAGAAGAAATGAGAAATGTAGTAATAGATTCGGTAAGAAGACAGGTAGAAGAAAATAAACAAATTGGGACATTTTTGTCTGGTGGTATAGATTCATCAATTATAACCTCTATAGCTTCACAAATTAATCCAAATATAAAGTCTTTTTCGCTAGGTTTTAATGTTAAAGGGTATAGTGAATTGGAAATAGCTAAAAAAACAGCTGATAAATTGGGCATAGAAAACATTCCACTCAACATAACACAAGATGACTATATAAAAGCATTACCGAGTGTAATTTATTTTTTGGATGACCCTGTGGCAGACCCATCAGGAGTAGGTCTTTATTTTTTAATTAAAGAAGCTAGTAAATATGTTAAAATAGCTTTGTCTGGAGAAGGTGCTGATGAATTATTCGGGGGATATAATGTATACAAGGAATATAATAATGTGAAATCAGTTATAAATTCACCAGTGTATATTAGAGGCGTATTAAATAGAGTTTCAGAGCTTATGCCTAATATAAAAGGCAAAAATTATCTTTACAGAGCTACAACACCTTTAGAAAAGAGATATATAGGAAATGCGAAGATTTTTGAAAATAATGAAGTAAAAAGATTCTTTTTTAAATATAAGGAAAAGAATATACATGAGTATTTATTATCAAATTTGTACAGAGAAGCGCAGAAAAATAATTACGATTATATAAGTAAAATGCAACATATAGATGTAAATACATGGCTTCAAGGTGATATACTTCAAAAAGTTGATAAATTCTCTGTAGCTGAGCATCTAGAACTTAGAGTACCTTTTTTAGATAAAGATGTATTTGATGTAGCAAAAAATTTAAGAGTTGAACAAAAAATAACAAAAAATAACACAAAAGTGCTACTTAGAGAATCTTTTAAAGATATAGTACCAGAGCATGTTATTCAGAGAAAAAAATTAGGATTTCCAACGCCAATAAGAGTTTGGTTAAAAGATGATTTAGGAGTTGTTGTAAGAGAAACTATTTCCAATGCAAATGTAGATGAGTTTATTGATAAAAAATATATAATAAAACTTTTAGATGAACATCTAAAAGGTCACAAAGATAATTCAAGGAAAATATGGACTATATTTACATTTTGTCTATGGCATCAATTGTTTATAGAGCATAAAAACATCAAGTATTAATTTTTTCATTATATGGAGAGGGGGAACATATATAATGTTCTCACCCTCTCTATTGGTATGAAGAAAGAGTAAATTAGTTTATTATTTCGATAAAATTATTGGCAAATATTTTGACAAGATGACTTTCCACCGCTAGATTTAAGTTTTGTCCATCATCATATCCAGCAGAAATTAATCCCAGTAAATTGCCAAACATATCTAAAAGAGCCCCTCCAGAACTACCACTAGAGATTGGAGCTGTAAATTGTATCATTTGAACTGTTTCAAAGTCACGAAAAGCAGAGATAATTCCATCTGAAACTGTATTGAAAAGACCTAAAGGGCTTCCAATTGCAACTATTTTTTGGCCTCTTACAGGTTTTTTACTAACCTTGACTGGTATTGATTTACATTCTCTATCAACTTTTATTACAGCCAAATCATAATCTGAGTGGTATTTTATGATTTGATGTGATGTATAAACTTTATCATCATTTTCAAATCTAACTAAAAATGAATAGCCTTCATTAACTACATGGAGATTTGTAAGTATGTAACCTTCACTATTTATGACTACTCCAGAACCGCTCTTGAATGGTTTGTTTTCATTATCACACACAACAATCATAACAACAGAAGTTGATAATTTTGCGAGTTCTTCATATGTAAGTTCTATTTCTTTATCTTTTTTATTTTTTGTAGATGTAAAGTTTGTGTCAACAGAAGTTTGTTCAGATTGAGGTTTATTTATAGGAGTATAAGTTTTGTTATTATTGATGTTCTTATTTATATCTGTATTTAATTTTTCCAAAGGTATATCTAGCATAGTTGGACTTTTTTTAGAAAATTCAACTAAAGTAGAAAATCTAGAACATTCAGGATACAAATCAAGGATATCCTTATGAGGATTTATATATAAAATATCACATCCAAGCTGTGATAAAAAATATAAGAAAAAAAGTTCCTGTCTCTTAATATTTCCAAAATACACTACCTTGGGTGAAACAGTAATTTTAATTTTATTATAAAATAATTTAGGTAGAAAATAATCTATCCAACATAAAAGTTTAACAGCAAAATTTTTAACAATAGAAGGTGTTGAATGTGGTGTGTTTTTAGAAAACAAATCTAATGTATTTTTAAATGCAATTTTTTTTGTCCAATCTAATGTATCATTTTCTATCTTACAAGGAAATTCAATATTGTATAAATTCCAACTGTTAAATTTAGCATCATTATAAGTATTGAAAGTATTGAGCATCTTATCTGTTTGTGATTTATCAAAATTTATATTTAAGTTGTTTAGCCTAATATAGGGAACTGTTATATTGTTAAAAAAATGAGCATCTATATTTTTGATGTTTTTTATGTATTTATCAATCGAATTATCAATACCTATATATCGTGTAAAGTAGACTTCTTTAATATAAGAAGAACTCTTATTTGTATAAGACTTACTAGACATAAATTCATTTAAAGGCTCTTTTGAGTTCTTTATTACAACTTTTAATGGTTTAATAGTACAAATCATATTTTTTCTCCTCTAATAAGATGATATAATCTATTATAAAACATCTTAAAACAATATAGTACAAAGAATTTTGTAGTTTCAAAATAAAATGTATACTTGTATATATAAATGATATATAATTACATATTAAACATAGATTTTATCTATTTAAAAAAATATGTAAAATCTATGTAAAAAGTAAGAAATATAAACATTTTTTTAATTATATTTTAAAAATATCAAGTAAGTTTTATTCACAAATGAATAAAAAATGTTATAATATGATTAAAGAAAAAGATAAATAATTAGCAAGATTTGTTTAGCTAAAATTAACAAGGGAGCGATAAATTATGGGTATAACATTATCAAAAGGCCAAAAGGTTGATTTAACTAAGGGAAACCCAGGGCTTAAAAATATTTTAGTAGGGTTAGGATGGGACACTAACAAGTATGATGGTGGATTTGACTTTGACTTAGATACAGCAGCATTTTTAACAGGAGCAAGTGGAAGTGTTACTAATGATGGAGATTTTGTATTTTACAACAATTTAAAGCATACTTCTGGAGCAGTTGAACATTTAGGTGATAATAGAACTGGTGAAGGTGATGGAGATGATGAGCAAATAGTTGTTGATTTATCTAAGATTCCTGGAGAAATAAGCAAAATTTCTTTTACAGTTACAATTCATGATGCAACAGAAAGAACACAAAATTTTGGGCAAGTAAGTAATTCTTATATAAGAATAGTAGATAAAGATACAAATGAAGAGCTAATAAAGTATGAATTAGGTGAAGATTTTAGTATAGAGACAGCTATAGTAGTAGCTGAAATATATAAACACAATGGAGAATGGAAATTTAACGCACTAGGTTCTGGTTTTGAAGGTGGACTTGCTGCGTTATGTGGAAACTTTGGAATAAACTTATAATTTTAAATATAATAAACTAGAGGGGGTATTTTCCATGGCTATAGTATTAAAAAAAGGACAAAAAATTGATTTAACTAAGGGAAATCCAGGACTTAAAAATATTAGACTTGGACTAGGATGGGATACAAATTCATTTGATAGTGGATATGATTACGATTTAGATGTCAGTGTTTTTATGGTAGGAGAATCTCAAAGAGTTGAAAGAGATGAAGATTTTATATTCTATAATAATTTAAAACATCCATCTGGAGCAGTTGAGCATTTAGGTGATAATAGAACTGGTGAAGGTGATGGAGATGACGAAGAAATATTAGTAAACTTAGATACAATGCCAAAGCATATACAAAAAATAGCTGTAACAGTTACAATATATGAAGCTGCTGAAAGAAAACAAAACTTTGGACAAGTAAGCAACTCATATATAAGAGTTTTAAACTCTGAAAATGACCAAGAAATATTAAGATATGACTTAGGTGAAGAATTTAGTATAGAGACTGCAATTACAGTATGTGAGATATATAAATATAATGGAGAATGGAAGTTTAGTGCAGTTGGAGCAGGATTTGAAGGTGGCTTAGAAGCACTTTGCAGAAACTATGGATTAAGTGTTTAGTATGAGTAACACAGTATATTAAATATAAGTAGCCTATACAAATAATGTATAGGTTATATTATATAAAATTTTATGGAGGTTTAGTATGTCAATTAATTTATCAAAGGGTGATAAAATAGATTTAAAAAAATCCAACCCAGGATTGAGTAATATACTTGTGGGCCTAGGATGGGACCCTGTGCAACAGGCAGGTGGAGGATTCCTTAAGTCTTTATTTGGTGGAGGACAAGCTGATATAGATTGCGATGCATCTGTATTTATGCTAAATCAGGAAGGAAAATTAAGTGGTATAAAAGACTTAATTTATTTTGGAAATTTAAAGAGTGCCTGTAAGTCAGTTTTACATACAGGAGATAACTTAACTGGTGAAGGTGTGGGTGATGATGAACAAATTCTAGTTAATTTAGATAAAGTTCCATCAAATATTCACAGATTATTATTTGTAGTAAATATATACAATTGTATAGACAGAAAACAACACTTTGGGATGATAAAAAATGCCTATATAAGAGTTGAGGACCAAAGCAATAAAAAGGAAATAGCAAAGTATAATTTATCTGATAATTACTCAGAAAAAACTACGCTTATAGTAGGGGTTATATATAGAAAAGATGGAAGTTGGCAGTTTAAAGCAATAGGTGAAGGAACAAAAGATGCGGGTCTTAAAGAAGTAATGCAAAATTTAGACAGGATTGAGTGTGTATATGGAATTTAATAACGATATCAAATATTATAATGTTGACAAAGAAGACGTAACTAAAGACTTATCTGTTAACCCTGATAGAGGTCTATCAGAATCAGAAGTCAAGACTAGAAGAGAAAAGTATGGTTTAAATGAATTTACACCAAAAGAGGAAGGAAGCTTTTGGGATGATTTAAAAGACAGTTTAAGTGAACCAATGATAGTTATTTTAATTATTGCAGCAGTAGTAAGTGCAGTAATTGGAGAAACTCATGATGCAATAGGGATTGTAGGAGCTATAGCAATAGGTATAGCAATAGGTATGATTACAGAAGGTCGTTCTAAGAAAGCAGCAGATGCTCTTTCTAAGATGACTGAAAATATTGAAGTTAAAGTACTAAGAGATGGAGAAATACATCAAATTTCTAAGAATGAACTAGTACCAGGAGATATAGTATATATTGAAACTGGTGATATGGTACCTGCTGATGGTAGACTTATAGAAACTATAAATCTTAAAATTAGAGAAGATATGTTAACAGGAGAATCAGATGATGTATCTAAAAAATGTGATGTAGTAGTTCCAATGGAAGAAATAGAATCTAAAGGAGCACTAGTGGTACAAGAACCAATTCCTGCAAAACAAATAAATATGGTATTTGGTGGTACACTTGTTGCTTATGGTAGAGGAATATTAGTTGTAACTTCAATTGGAGATAGCAGTGAAATGGGTAAAATCGCTCAAAACTTATCAGATGCAGATGAGCAAACTCCACTTCAGATAAAGCTTGGAAATTTAGGTGGATTGATAGCTAAAGTTTCCAGTGCAGTAGCAGGACTATTATTTATATTCATGGTTTTCCAAATGGTAAGTAAGAATGTATTAAATGTTGATATGTCTGGAATTTTACCATTTTTAGAATCAATAGACCCTGTTAAAACAGCCTTTACAGTATGTGTTGCATTGATAGTTGCAGCAGTTCCAGAAGGTCTGCCAACTATGATAAATATGACACTTGCAATAACAATGCAAAAAATGGCTAAAATAAATGCCTTAGTTACCAAAAAAGAAGCTTGTGAAACTATAGGTTCTGTTTCTGTAATATGTTCAGATAAAACTGGTACATTAACAGAAAATAGAATGACAGTAGAAGTTGCATATATTGATGGAAGATATATTGAGAGCTCAGAAGAAGAAATAAATAGTTATTTTGAAGAAAACTGTATGATAAACTCTACAGCTGATGTAGAGCATAATGATAATGATGTTAAGTACCTAGGAAGTGCTACAGAATGTGCATTACTTCTATATTATAAAAATGTAGATTACAGACAAGTTAGAAAAGAATCTAATATAGTAGCTCAAAATCCGTTTACTTCTGATTCAAAAAGAATGACATCTGTCATAGGTCAAGAGAATAATCATGTGTTGTTATCAAAAGGAGCACCAGAAGTATTGCTTGAGCTATGTTCACACATTCAAAGAGGTAAAGACATAGTTCCAATAACTGAAGGTATAAAACATGAGATTTTAGAAGAAATAAAAAAATTACAAGTAAAATCAATGAGAACCTTAGGTTTTGCATATAAAGAAATTTCCCAAGCTGAAGAAGAAGCAGCAGTAACTGCTGAAAGTGATTCTATGAATGTAAGTGCAATGGAAAGTAATTTAGTATTTAGTGGATTTGTTGGTATAAGAGACCCACTTAGAAAAGATGTTATAGAATCAGTGAATACAGCAAATAAAGCTGGTGTTTCTGTAAAAATGCTTACAGGAGACAATATAAATACAGCAAGAGCTATAGGTGAAGAGTTAGGTTTATTAAAAGGAAATATGAGAGCAGTTGAAGCTTCATATATAGACACTTTAGATGATGAAGAATTAAAACAAGAAATACAAACTATTTCGATTGTTGCAAGAAGTAAGCCAGATAGTAAAATGAGAATAGTTTCAGCTCTTCAAAAGAGTGGAGATGTTGTTGCTGTAACAGGTGATGGGATAAATGATGCCCCAGCGCTTTCAAAGGCAGATGTTGGTATAGCAATGGGTATATCTGGTACAGAAGTATCAAAAAGTGCAGCAGATATAATTTTAACTGATGATAGTTTTAGCACTATTGTAAAAGGTATTAAATGGGGTAGAGGAATCTATGATAACTTCCAAAGATTTGTTCAATTCCAATTAACAGTAAATGTAATTGCATTTTTAGTGGCTATAATATCTCAGGTTATGGGGCAAGAAATGCCATTTACAACAATACAATTGTTGTGGGTAAATATAATTATGGATGGGCCACCAGCACTAGCATTAGGTTTAGAGCCTGTTAGAGACCACGTATTAAATAGAAAACCTGTTGATAGAAAAGCAAATATAATTTCTAAGTCAATGGTATATACAATAGTATTAAATGCATTCTATATAACAGCAATACTAATGTTACAATCTACATTTAACTTCTTAGGTGTTGATGAAGCTCATAAGGGAACTGTAATGTTTGCGTTATTTGCTTTTAGTGCATTATTTAATGCATTTAACTGTAGAGAATTTAGTGCAGATAGTATTTTTCCAAACTTTACACATAATAAACTAGCATTACAAATAATAGTTTTAACAGGTATTGCACAAGTAATATTTACTCAGTTATTCCAAGATTTCTTTAACTCTGTAGCTATGGATGTTATGACATGGGTAAAAGTTTTATGTGTTGCAGCAAGTGTAGTTGTAGTCAATGAAGTTGTAAAGTGTGTAATAAGATTAGTAAAACCAAAGAAAACAGCTTAAAACAAATTTTATAAAAAAACAAACTGGCTCAAAATATATATTTTGAGTCAGTTATCAATAAACAATTAAATTGGGAGGATAATTATGGGTGACTCAAAGGTATTTGAAAAAATATTCTCCAGCCAATCAGATAGAGGAAATTACACTCCTTCAAAGGGATATCTAAGTTATTTTATTTCATATATTGGTTTAGAAGATGAGATTTTGTATAATCTTGAAATATTTAAGGCGAAGCAAAATATTGATAGTAGAAAAGATATTGCCTTATTTACTGATGCTATAGCAAATCCTAGTGATTTTGACATTATTAATTATTTTAAAAATGGGCTTAAAAATTATAAAAACAGTACAGAAGATGTAGACATAAGTATTTTAGGGTTTGAAGAAATAGATTATAAAATAAAGCAAGCAATAGATAAAGTATTAAAAGAGGAAGAAAAAGATTTTACTAATGATAGAGTTAAACAAAATTTTATAGTGAAAATAATGGCATGGATAAAGACTTATATTGGTGCCTTAGATATAAATAAAAATGATGCTCCAAAAATAATATTTTATGGAGACATAAAAAAGCATGAAGTCTATCTACTTTTAATATTGTACTTAGCAGGATTTGATATATTATACCTTAATCCAAACTCAAAGAGTAATATAAGTATCTTAAATTTAGATAAATATAAGATAGAATTAGAAGAGGCTAATATAATAGAAGAAAATGTTTCTTTTGAAGATAGAGTTGTTTCAGGTGAAAAGATAGATAAAGGCTCTGTAAAAAAAGCTTTTACTGTTGGAGCAGAAGCATCAAAAAGAATAAGTGAAGAATTGTTAAATGATGCTGGATTTATAAAACCCTGGCAACTTCAAGATAGAAAAATAAAAAGCTTGCTTTTAAGTTCAACTATTGATGAAATATCAATATATTGGAATCAGCCATTAAAATTGAGACCAGGATTTAAGTTTAATGATACTATAGTAGAAACTCCAGTTTTCTTTTCTAAAATCAATGGAATATATAATGATAAAAATGAATACATTAAGTTTTTAGATTTATTAAGAGATTCAGAAAGTTCAACATTTATTGAATTTAATGGAGAGATAGATAGATTTTCAAAAGAATTTACAAGAGAAGCTTTTAGCCTATCATTTGTATTAAATTCAAAAGGTATTATAGATAAAAATTCTGTTTTAAATAATAAAGGATATTCTATTTCAACATTAGCATTAAATCAACAAATTATGATTTTAGAAAAAGTGGAAGAACTTATAGAAGGCAACATGTTTTTAAATGGACTAAGTGGAGAGGATAAAATAAAAGGCTTATTCACAGTACTTCATATGGATAAAAAGCTTGTTCATATGATGAATAATTTCGATTACTCTCTCATAAATCCAAAGTTGGTTATATATATGTATAAGAGCATTGTGTTTGATAAAGAAGTTGTATTCCTAATGCTTTTACTTAGTAAAATTGGATTTGATATTATTATATTATCTCCAGGCGGAGAAAATAATATAGAAAATGTTATAAATAACCAATTGATTGATATACACAGATTGGATAAAATGGTATATGACCTTAAATTGAACTTACTTGAAGATGGAATACCTTTACTTAAAAAAATTTTTGGCAAGAGGAGACGATTTTAAATGGGGATAAATATAAATAATTTTTCAAAAGATAATAATTCTGTAGAGACTGTTGAAAATTTACCTACGACTATACAAGAAGAAAATTTTGATATAATGGAATATACAAATAATAAAAAAAATGAACTTAGAAAGTCTAAAGAGGTGGAGGCTTTAACTTCTCTTATAGAAGTAGAAAATCCAGATACAATTTTACAATTTGGTAGAAAAGCATCTGAAGGAGTAGCTAGAGTTTCTGATAGCCTATTAAACACAATAAAATTAAATAGAAATGAAGAAAATTCTAAGATGCTTGTTCACTTAACTAAAATAATGGATAAGTTTGATTTAGATGATTTTCAAGAAACTAAGGAACCAAATTTTGTTCAAAAACTTTTCAAAAAAGCTAATAATGCTATTGAAATGATGTTTCAAAAGTATGAAACACTGGGAGGAGAAGTTGAAAAGATTCAAATTGAACTTGAACAATATGAAAGAGATATAGCTCTTTCTAACAAGCAAATTGGTGCTATGCTAAATGAAAATTTTGACTTTTATAATGAACTTCAAAAATATATTGTTGCTGGAGAAATGGCAGTAGAAGAAATGGATAATGAAATACTACCATATTTCAAACAAAAATCAGAGACTAGTGGAGACCAAATGGATATTGTCAACTATCAAGAACTATTAAAAGTCTATGATATGTTAAATCAAAGAGTCTATGATTTAAGGATAGCAGAAAATATAGCTATTCAGACTATACCTATGCTTAGAGGTATGCAACATAATAACTATGGTTTAATTAGAAAAATCAATAGTGCCTTTGTTGTAACTCTACCAGTATTTAAACAATGTTTATCTCAAGCTATATTACTTAAAAAGCAAGAATTACAAGCAAAGTCTTTAAAAGCTCTTGATGATAAAACTAATGAATTACTGCTTAGAAATGCACAAAATGTAAGTTCTCAAAGTGCACAAATAGCTAGAATGGCTGGAACAAGCTCTGTGCAAATAGAGACATTAGAAAAAATGTACAATACAATTAAATCTGGTATAGATGAAACTATGAGAATAGAAGAAAATAATAGAGTTACAATTAAGGATAATACAAAGAGATTAGAAGAATTAAATACAGCTATAATTTATAATAAGTAGTATATTAAGGGCTAATTTTGATAAAGTTGGCCCTTTCTATGTATATGAGGAGGCCACACATTGAAATATTTCGATTATATCTGCAAAGAGGATTTAGAGAAAATTTTTTTGAAAGTGCCAGAAGACTTTAATGCCAATACTGAAAAAGATGTACTGAAATATGCACTAGGTGCTTTTTTATACGTTCCAGCGACTCAATATAACATGATTTATAAAAGTATTATAGGTGATGTTAAGGGAGTTAGACCATTAGCTATTTGTTTAGAAGATGCTGTTGGGGCAAATGGAGAATCTGAGGCTATAGAAAATCTTAAATTGATTTTGAAAAATATTAGCAATGAAAATATAACTAATAAAGATGGTATACCATTAATTTTTGTGAGAATAAAAGATGTAGAGCAATTGCTAAGAATTAAAGATATTATAATTAAAAACAATAATACAATAACAGGAATATTGATTCCTAAAGCAAATTCTGAGTTAATTGAAAACTGTATAGAAGTTTTGAATTCTATAGGTCTTCAAAATATGTATGTTATTCCAATAATAGAAACAAGAGAATTCATATATAAAGAAAACAAAGAATTAAGCTTCAGTAGTTTATATAATACTATTTTAAGATATAAATCAAGAATACTCAGTATTAGAATAGGTCTAACTGACATATTAGGTATGTATGGTATAAGAAGAAATAAAAATTTTTCTATATATAATAATTTAATTTGTTCTTCTTTTATATTAGATATAATTACATATCTTCAAAGACCAGAGATAGATATACCAATAAGTGGAGGTGTATCGGAATTTTTTGATATGACAAATGAAGAGATAAGAAATAAGTATATAGAAGAAATACTATTGGATAAATTTCATGGATTAGTTGGAAAGACAGTAATTCATCCAATGCAAATTCAAATTGTACAAGTTTTGTCTGCAGTATCATATGAAGATTTTACTGATGCTTTAGAGATACTTGATAGTACAAATAGTAAATATGGTGTGAGTAAAGGAATATTAGGTGAGAGAATGAATGAAACTAATCCTCATTTTTTATGGGCTAAAAAAACATTGATTTTATCTAAAATATATGGTGTATTAAATAAAGGAGTAGACTATGAAGAATTGCTTAAATTTTAATTGTGAGATTGACATTGTTGATAATCCATTGAACTTAGATTTAAATGATTTTTTAGATATAGGAATAAGAAATAACAGCAAAAGACGTTTTTTATTTATATCAAAAAAACTTGGAAAACATTTAGCTTGTAAGCCAAGTGAAATGGATAATTTAGGGAAACTAATGGCTACGATTTATAATAAAAAAAACAAGGTGGCATCAAATGGAACTGTAATAGCTTTTGCAGAAACTGGGACAGCCGTTGGGCATAGCTTTTTTGATTACTTATCTGGAAATTATGAATTTATTCATACCACTAGAGAGCAATTTGATGAACTAGAAAATTTAGACTTTTTAGAAGAACATTCTCATGCAACAGACCAAAATTTATATTTTGAAATGCTAGACAACTTTAAATTTGGCGATGAAGTAATTTTGGTAGATGATGAAATTACTACAGCTAATACATGTATGAATATAATCAGAAAGATTCAAAGTATCTATCCTAAAAAAATATATACTATATGTTCTATACTTAATTGGGTAAGTGATGAAAATTTAAGAAGAATTAGTAGTCTAGAAATAGAACTTGGATGTAAAATAGAATTTGTGTATTTATTTAAAGGAGACTTTAATTTTGATATAAATGAAGATATTGTTGCAAATTACAATGATAATTGCAATATTAGTAAATTGAGTATTATGAAGGATGATAAAATAAATTTAATAGTAAATCATATCAATGTTGATTTAGAAGATTATATTGGAAATAAAAAATATATAAGATATACAGGTAGGTTTGGAATTAACAAAAGAGAACAAATTAAATTAAAAGAAATTATAAAAAGAGAAAGTAAAAAAATAGTTATAGAAAGTAAAGAATCTTTAAAAAAGAAAGCAGAAAAGGTTCTATTTTTAGGCACTGAAGAATTTATGTATATACCTATGTTATTTGCAAAAGAAAAAGAAAATCAATGTGATATATACTATCATTCAACAACTAGAAGTCCAATAATTAATATTGATAAAAATAATTATCCTGTTAGAAGTAAATTTAAATTAAAGAGTTTTTATAATTTAGATGTTCAAAATTACATTTACAACATAGACAGACATAATTTTTCTGAGTGTTATTTATTTGTTGAGTTAGATAAAAGTGAGAATTCTTATCTGGAATTTATTGATATAATTAAAAATACAAGTATAAAAAAATTGACTATAGTATGTTGTAGCTAAAATGTTTTATCACGATAAAATATATCACAGTTTTAAGATAGGAGTTGAGTCATATGAGAGAATTTAGCACATATTCTAAAGATGATGTTATCTTTTTATTAAAAGATATATCAAATTTAATTGAAGAAGAAGGAAACAAAGAGAGAGAGTTAAAAATACAAAATGGTAGACATTATTCGGAAATGATACCAATAGAGTATGAGGTTAGCGAAGATTATCTGAAATTATATCATGATAAACTAGAAGAAAATAAGAATAAACTTGCATTTTCTATAGGTGTTATGTGTGAAAAGATAATTAAAAAAAATGGAAATGATGTTGTACTAGTTTCACTTGCTAGAGCAGGAACACCAATTGGTATTTTGGCAAAAAGATATCTAAAAAATAAGTATAGTTTAAATTTACCTCACTATACAATATCTATAATAAGAGATAAAGGAATAGATATGAATGCAGTTGAATATATAATAAGTAGTCATCCAAATTCAAACATACAATTTTTAGATGGATGGACTGGCAAGGGAACAATATCAAGGGAGCTAGAAAAAGCATGTGATGAGCTTAAAATTAAATTTAAAAAGAATTTTGATTCAACACTTGCTGTATTAGCTGACCCTGCTGGATATTCTGGACTTTATGGAATTAGAGAAGACTTTTTAATACCAAGTGCATGTTTAAACTCAACTGTTTCTGGATTAGTGAGTAGAACTGTGCTAAGAGAAGATTTGATTGGTAAGGATGATTTTCATGGTGCTAAGTTTTATAGCCATTTAAAGGATAAAGATGAGTCTATAAATTATATAGAAACTATAGAAGCATGTTTCAAAAACCAATTTGAAAATATATCTGATGAAGTTGAAAAATGGAAAAGTGATATTATAACTAAAGATGGTTATTTTGATGTTTTAAATATAAAGGAAAAGTACGATATAAAAGATATCAACTTTATCAAGCCAGGGGTAGGAGAAACAACAAGAGTTTTACTTAGGAGAGTTCCATATAAGATACTTGTTAAAGACTTAAATGATAAATCTTTAGAGCATATATTTATTTTGGCAAAAGAAAAAAATGTTGAAGTTGAGAAAATAGATTTAAAAGCTTACAAGTGTTGTGGCATAATAAAGAATATGAAAGATGTTTAGAAAATATATTTGACAGGAGAATGCTGAATGATTGTTTTTTCAGACTTAGACAGGAGTATTATTTACTCTGATAAATTTTTAAATACTAATAAGAGATATACCAATATAGAAATCTATAAAGAGAAAGAAATCTCTTATATATCTTTAAATACTATAAATTTAATAAAACAAATACAGTACTATGGTATGTTTGTACCAACTACTACTAGAACAATAGAGCAGTTTAAGCGTATAGAATTTAATAAATATGGTATTTACTTTCCATGGAGTATAACTTCAAATGGAGGAGTTATACTTAAAGATAATGAAATATTGAAATCATGGAGTGAAAAGATAGACAAATTAAAATCTGACTATGAGCCTATTGAAAGCATGGTAGATAAATTTAAAATTTATTTGAATGTAGAAGGAATAACTAATTTTAAAGTTGCAGAGGATACATTTTTTTATATAGTTGTAGATTTTAAAAAATTTAATTTAGATTCAATTAGGGAGTATATAAATATATTAGAATCAAAAAATTGGAGATTGTATGTGAGTGGTAGAAAAATTTATTTTATACCAAAAGAAATCTCAAAAGAAAATGCCATAGAATATTTAACCAAAGAATTAGGAATAGAAAGTTTTTATGCAATTGGGGATTCTATTATGGATTATGGGATGCTCGATATTTCAAATAAAGCTTATGTATTGAAGCATGGTGATATAAATAAAAATGAAATAAAAAACACATTTATATCAAGTAAATTTGATGGAATGAGTGGAACTGAGGAAATATTATCTGAAATTTTAGATGAAAGTTGTCTACTCAATATATAACCAATAAACTAGAAAAGTCTGAAATAAATTAGGATAAAATTTATCATACTAATTTATTTCAGATTTTTATTAATTTATATTTAAACAAGAGCTGCATATATTAAAATGAAGGTGGAGTCATTGCCCAGACGGAAATACATTCATCATCATCACAGTTTTCATATATATGTGGTATAGTGCTGTTAAAATAAAAACTGTCACCCTCCTCTAATAGATACTCTTTATTACCAAGTGTTATTTTCATTTTTCCTTTTATTATGTATCCGCATTCCTCTCCTTCATGTGTAACAAATTCATTACTTTTTTTTGTATGTCCATTTAATGTGACAAGTATAAATTCTATTTTTTTTCCAATTAAATTAGGAACAAGAAGCTCGTAAAATTTTGTAGAATCGTTAGTTACTATTTTCTTTCGATTGTTTTTCTTTACTACTATATTAGAATTATCCTTCCCAATATCATCAAAAAAATAACCTATGTTTACATCAAGCGTTTTTGATATTTTCCACATTGCTATAATTGATGGAACAACCATATTACGTTCAATTTGACTTATTAAACCTGTACTTAAACCAGACTCTTTTGCTAAGGTAGCTATACTTATATTTTTAGATTTTCTAAGAGCTCTAATTTTGCTTCCAACATCTATGTCCATTAGATAAAAACCCCCCTCAAACATGATTATAACATATATAGTTTTCAAAATTAATAAAATAAAATAAAAGTTATATAATGAATGTATTTACATCGTTATATTGAATTTTCTGAAAAGATGAATTATAATAGTATTAATATTCAATATATTGAATATTAATATTGATATTTTAATTTAATGAAATGGAGGCGGTTGAGATGAGGAGTTTTGTAAGTCCTGATAATATTTGGGTATTGTGGGCAATTGTAACTGGATGGGCAGCATTTAGTATTTATTTAGAGCAAAAGTATAGTTGGGCATCAAAAATATCAGGAGCAATAATAGCTCTTGTAGGAGCAATGTTATTATCAAATCTAAATATTATACCAGTAGAGTCTGTTGTATATGACCAAGTCTGGGGTTATGTTGTCCCTTTAGCCATAGCTTTGTTGTTATATCAATGTAATATCAAAAAGATATGGAAAGAGAGTGGAAGATTACTTGTAATATTTCTTGTAGGTTCTATAGGAACTGTACTTGGAGCTATGATTGGATTCTTGGCATTAAAAAATGCAGTACCAGATTTAAATATTGTTGCAGCCATGATGACAGGTTCTTATATAGGTGGAAATGTAAACTTTGCAGCTATGTCAGGAGCATTTGATGCACCTGGAGAATTGGTATCAGCAACTGTTGTAGCAGATAATCTTTTGATGGCATTATATTTCTTTGTTTTAATAGCTATTCCATCTATTGGATTTTTTAGAAAACATTTTAAACATCCACATGTAGATGAGATGGAAAGCATAGGTGTAAATGAAGGCGAAACAATAGCAGCAAATTATTGGGGAAGAAAAGAAATATCTTTAAAAGATATAGCAATAGCCATTGGTAGTGCTTTTATAATAGTTGCAGTATCAGTAGAATTGTCAGGTTGGTTTAAAGCTATAATACCAACATCAAATCCATTTTTAGCAATGTTAAATACTTTATTTGGCAATCAATATCTAATAATAACTACTTTAACTATGATGTTTGCTACCTTTATGCCTAATTTCTTTAGTGATATAAAAGGAGCGCAAGAGCTGGGCACATTTTTAATCTACATTTTCTTTGTTGTAGTAGGTGTTCCTGCTTCAATCCCATTAATAATTCAAAAATCACCATTATTACTTTTATATTGTGGAATAATGGTACTTATAAACATGCTAGTTACATTTACAGTTGCCAAAATATTTAAGTTTAGCTTGGAAGAAGCTATTCTTGCATCTAATGCAAATATTGGTGGACCTACAACAGCAGCAGCTATGGCAATATCAAAAGGGTGGTCTAAGTTAGTAGGGCCAATACTTATAGTTGGAACATTTGGTTATATAGTTGGTAATTATTTTGGTCTTTTGGTAGGAAATATTTTAATATAAGTTTTGTAAAGAGTGAAAAACAAACGTTTGAAAAAGATTTTATTTAATTGGAGGTTGTCATGATTTTTGATGGACATTCAGATACTTGGTCAGATGTAACGATAAGAAGAATTAATGGAGAGAAAGATGTATTTAGAAGAATCCATCTTGAAAATTTTAAAAAAGCAAACATTGAAGGGGCTATTTTTGTAATATGGATAGACCCACCATATGATAAAAAGCCTGAAAAGAGAGTTAAGCAGATAATAGAATGTGTAAAAGAAGAAATTGAAGATATGAAGGATATTGTAAACATAGTAAAAAAATATTCTGATATAAATAAAGGTCTAAATGAGAATAAAATAAATATTTTAATTGGTCTTGAAGGTTTAAGCCATGTTGGAAAAAATTTAGACTTAATCGAATATTATTATAAAGAAGTTGGAGCTAGACATGCATCATTAACTTGGAATGAGCAGAATGAACTTGCTACAGGGTGTTTAGGAGATGAAAACAGAGGCTTAACTGCAATAGGAAAAAAAGCAGTAGATAAGTTAGAACAATTAGGTATGCTAATAGATGTATCACATCTAAATGAAAAATCATTTTGGGATTTGATGTCAGTTGTAAGTAAACCAGTTATAGCATCTCATTCTAATGTTAAGAATCTATGTGATGTAAAAAGAAATCTTACAGATAATCAATTAAAAGAAATTTCAAAAACAGGTGGATTAGTGGGAATAAATAGCTTTAGAGCATTTACCAATATTAATCCTAAGAAGCAAGATTTAATACATTTAGTTGACCATATAGATTATATGGTGAATCTTATAGGTATAGAGCATGTATCTTTTGGTTTTGATTTTAGCGATTATCTAGGAGAAGAGACTATAGGTTCTTTTACTGAAGAAAATTCCAAAAATCCAAGTGTAGATGGGCTTAAAAGTACATATGAAGCTAAGAATATAATAGTAGAGCTTGAAAAAAGAGGATATAAAAAAAGTGATATAAATCTAATATCTAGTGGAAACTTTTATAGAGTGTTTAAAGAGATACTAAAGTAAGATAGTAATTAAATTAGGTGTAGAAAATACTATATTTAATAAGAAGCATTCATATATATAGATTTATATATGAGATATGGGTTAGATTAAATTTAAATGTTACTAGAATTTTTAATTCTAGTAACATTTTTTATATAAAAAAACAAATATATATATATATTGACAATGATAATTATTATTGATAAAATGTAAAAAGAAATGATAATAATTATCATTTTTAGTAAAAAATTAAGGAGGGAGAATGAAAAAGAGATATTTAATTATAGGAATAATAATTTTATCTTATTTTTCCTTATTTATAGGAGCAGAAGATATAAACATAATGCATATATTTGCAAAAAATCAGCATAAACTTATGATATTTGTCATGAGTAGAATACCAAGATTAATAAGTATATTAATTGCAGGTATAGGAATGAGTATAGCAGGCCTTATAATGCAACAGATAAGTAAAAATAAATTTGTATCGCCTACTACAGGAGCAACAATAGATGCGGCTCAATTTGGTATAGTAATTTGTATGCTTTTAATACCAAGTGCATCGATTTTCACGAAGACCATAATAGCATTTATATTTTCTCTTATAGGAACATTTATGTTCATGAAAATAATAAGGAAGTTACAGTTTAAAAGTATAATATTCGTGCCATTAGTAGGTATAATGTTTGGAAATATAATAGGTTCTATGACTGATTTTATTTCATATAAATATGATTTGAGTCAAAATGTAAGTTCTTGGATGCAAGGTGACTTTTCTATGATACTTAAAGGAAATTATGAAATATTATACATAACAATACCTCTCATAATAGTAGCATATATTTATGCAAATAGATTTACTGTTGTTGGGATGGGGATGGATTTTGCAACTAACCTAGGTCTAAGTTATAAAAAAGTCGTTAATATAGGTTTAATAATAGTAGCTCTTGTTACAGTATGTGTAGTTGTTACTGCTGGTAATATACCTTTTATAGGTCTAATAGTTCCTAATATTGTATCTCTGTATATGGGTGACAATATAAGAGATAGTATATGGCATACGGGATTATTTGGGGCACTATTTGTACTTATATGTGATATTTTTGGAAGGCTTATCATTTATCCATATGAAATATCTATAGGGCTTACAGTTGGTGTTATAGGAAGTATACTATTCCTTTACTTAATACTAAGGAGGAATATAAATGAAGCTTAGTCTTAATAAAAAAATTTACTTAGTGACTGCATTACTCTTGATATCAATGGTACTTTTTTTAACCTATGGAATAGATATGAATAATCTAGATTATGCATTATCACAAAGAATACCAAAAATACTTGCAATGATACTTGGAGGAGGATGTATAGCATTTACTACAGTAGTATTTCAAACAATTACTAACAATCAGATATTAACACCAAGTGTGCTAGGGTTAGATTCCTTATATGTAATGATTCAAACTATAATAGTATTTATATTTGGAGCAACCAGTAATCTCATTACAAATGAAAATTATAATTTTATCATTAATGTTACTATAATGATTGTAGCTTCAATGTTATTGTATAGAGCATTGTTTGAAAGAAAAGAAAATAATATTTTCTTTTTAATCCTAGTAGGAATGGTATTTGGAACTCTATTTAAAAGTGCAACAACATTTATTCAAGTAATGATAGACCCTAATGAATTTCTAGCACTACAAACTAGCATAATGGCTAGTCTAAATAATATAAATACAAATGTATTGTTAATTGCATTTATAATAGTTATTGCAACAATACCTTTTATATATGATGATATAAAATATTTAGATGTACTATCATTAGGTAGAGAGCAAGCAATTAATTTAGGTGTAGATTTTGATAAAGTAGTAAAAAAAATGATAATCCTAATAGCAATTTTAGTTTCAGTATCAACAGCACTTATTGGACCTATGACATTTTTAGGTCTTTTACTAGCCAACATAGCTAGAGAAGTTTTTAAAACATATAAACATACCTATTTAATTTTAGGTTCTATATTGCTAGGAATGATTACGTTAATAATAGGTCAATTTTTTATACAACATATATTCAAATTTGATACAACATTAAGTGTAGTAATAAATTTTATAGGAGGAATTTACTTTATCCAATTATTATTAAAGGGGGCAAATAGATGATAGAAATAAAAAATATATTTAAAAAATATAAAAATAAAAATGTTGTAGATAATGTTTCTTTTAATATAGAAAAAGGAAAAATAACATCTTTTATAGGTCCAAATGGGGCTGGTAAAAGCACTGTGTTATCAATAGTAACAAGACTTATAGGAGGTGATAGTGGAGAAGTATTGATAGAAGGAAAAAGCTTGAGTTCTTACAACAATAAAGAACTTGCAAAAAAAATAGCTATACTTAAACAATCTAATAATATAACTTTAAAACTCACAATAAGAGAATTAGTTGGCTTTGGAAGATTTCCATACAGTGAAGGAAATTTAACTCAAGAGGATGAAAAATATATTAATGAAGCAATAGAGTATATGAAATTAACTGATATACAAGACAAATATTTGGATGAATTAAGTGGAGGTCAAAGACAAAGAGCTTATATAGCAATGGTAATAGCCCAAAATACGGAGTACATATTACTTGATGAACCACTTAACAATTTGGATATGAATCATTCAGTACAAATGATGAAGGTACTTAGAAGTCTTTGTGATGAGTTAGGTAAGACTATAGTGTTGGTCATGCATGATATAAATTTTGCTTCATGCTATTCAGATAATATAGTTGCACTTAAAAATGGAAAAATTGAAAAGGTAGGTCGTACAGATGAAATAGTTAATGAAAAAGTTTTAGGAGATATTTACGAAATGAACTTTGACATTAAGCATATAAATGGAAATAGAATATGTGTTTATTTTTAAAACACTATAGATAAAAATCTATGAATTTTCTAATCAAAATTTAAACTAAGACAAGTATTAATAAAAAATGAGGGAGACATTAAGATGAATAAAAAAGCAGCAATAATAGCAACCGTGGCTATAGTAGGATTAGTAGCAGTATTTGCATTAGGTGGGAGTAAAAAAAGTGATAAGAAAACATTAGATGCTTCAAATGCTACTATAAAAATAACTCATAGCTTAGGAGAAACAGATGTAAAGTTGAAGCCTAAAAAAGTAGTAGTATTTGATTATTCAGCACTAGATACAATGGATGCACTAGGTGTAAGTGAGAGTTTAGTAGGACTTCCAAAATCAAGCTTACCAGTATCTTTAGAAAAGTATAAAGATGAAAAATATGCAGATTTAGGTGGATTAAAAGAACCAGATTTAGAAAGTATAAAATCAACAAATCCAGATTTAATCATAATAAATGGAAGACAAGAAGATTTTTATGAGCAATTATCTAAGATTGCACCAACAATAAGTACAAGCAAAGATGATAAGAAGTATTTAGAATCTGTCAAAAATAATATAAATAAAATAGCTAAAATATTTGGAGTAGAAGAGAAGGCTAATCAAGAATTTGCTAAAATTGAAAAGAAAATAGAAGTTTTAAATAAAAAAGTAACAGAAAAAGACTTAAATGCTTTAACTCTTATGGTAAATGAGGGAAATTTAAGTGTATTTGGTGAAGAGTCTAGATTTAGCATATTATATAATAGTTTTGGATTTAAGAATAAAGATAAAAATATAAAGGAATCAAGTCATGGTCAAAATATTACTTTTGAATATGTAGCTAAACAAAATCCAGATATTATGTTTGTTATAGATAGAGGTATAGCTACTGGTAGTGATGTGAAAGCTGGTTTAACAGCTAAATCTGTTCTAAACAATGACGTAATAAAGTCTATGGATGCTTATAAAAATGATAATATAATATACTTAGATGCACCAACATGGTATGTAAATGATGGTGGTCTTACATCTTTAAATAAGATGATAGATGATGCTTCAAAAGCAGTTAATAAATAAGTCTATTTTTTATGGCAAATGTGCTTTATATAATGATTATGTAATCAGCCACCTTAAAGTGGCTGATTTTTTATGATTTAAATACTTCTGTGGACGAGTTTTGTAGACTTGTATAAATCTATAACAGTTTCCTTTATTGCTGAAAAGTAATTAATTGAATACTTTTTTGAATTTCTTCATCTTGTTTAAAGATGATAATAGAAGTTAGTTTAACTCTAATTGAAATATATCCAGCACCTTGCATTCGTGATAGAGCAGTACGAGCTGTTTGTGGTGCAACTCTAAATTGCTTGCAAATTGTTTCAATAGATGGTAGAGTTTGCCCTTTTTTATAATGTCCAAATAATATACTCTATACATAGTATTCATAAATTAAATAATACAAGCCATATTCGTGTTTCAAAGTATTTACACTTCCTATTATTATACAACTTATTTGATGAATCTTATTTTATCATTCTATGTTTAAGGTTTAAGAAAACTAGCTAGAACTTGCGGTTTATTAGTTATTTTGATACAATTAATCTAATACATACATGAACAAGGTTATGTTATTATATTAATAATTCAATGGATATATATTTATTATATAATCTCTCAGGAGTGGTTTAAATATTAGAATAAAATCTTCTAAAAAAACGTTTTTCTATTTTTGTTACTAATTATTGATTTTATCCGTATAAAACCTCCAGCATATGCACTAAAGAAAGAATGTAGAAATTGATTAAACAGACCCTTATTTCTCAACTAGTTTACATAAAAAATACTTTGCACAACAAAACTTGAAAAACATTTACAAGTGTATGGACTTATGAGTGATTATTTTATTAAGTATGATTATAAAAAACACATTGATATTTTCAATACCACCTACAAAGGAGAATGAACAACCTAGATTAATAACAATGAAAAAAAGGAAAAAGGTCACAATAGATTTTAGATTGCAGATTTTGAATAAAAATAAACAAACATTAAACTTGCAATAGCTATTATGATTATAGTATTTATATAGGTTCTAAAGTTTGTTAACAGAAACTAAACCTAGACCTATTGGAAAATTTGAAAAAATGATGATTTACAAAAATATGCAATGTCAAAAATAAACTATGTAGAATAAAATCTTCTATATTTTAAGTAATAAGAGAGTTTTATTAAGGTTTAATACACGTTATTTGAGAAAATGATTATACAATATTTTACTAAGTTGGTTATTAAAAATGTTTAGAAAATTTATTGAAGAAATCATATTAATTATTTATAACATATAAAAACCTAGTTAGCATAATTGTAGAATATCTGATAAACGTGAAAACATAGGGGATAGAGGTATTTTATGAAGAGATTTTTAAAGATAACTATCTTAGTTTTATTTGTTTTATTAATTTCTATAAGTTACATTTCTGTTCAATTAATTCACAACATTGGAGATTATGGAAAGTTGATTAATTATGTTGGTATTGTTCGTGGAGCGAGTCAACGTCTAACTAAATTAGAAATGAATTTTCAACCAAATGATGAACTAGTAGAATATATCGATGAAATTTTACATGAATTAAATACAGGACATGGAAAATATGGTCTAGTAGTCACTGATTGTAAAAAATATAACGAGTATTTATCTTTATTAGAAAGAAAATGGGAAAATTTAAATATTGAAATTAAAAAAGTAAGGATGGAAGAAGATAGTAGTCAGTTACTACAAACAAGTGAAGAATTTTTTAAGATTGCAAATGACACAGTATTTGAGATAGAACATTATTCGAAAGAAAAAAGCGATTACTTAATGACTTTAATAATTATAATATCAATTGTAGGTATAGTAGCATGGATTATATTGATTATGCAGTACAATAGAAGATTAATTAGACTTGAAAAATTAAATGTAGATTTAAAAAATATTGCATATAAAGATGAACTTACAGGAGCAAATACTATAGACAAGTTTAAGTTGGATGCAGAACAGTATATTTATAAACATAAAGACAAGAAATTTGCTATATTTTATATCGATTTTGAAAATTTTAAGTATATCAATGATATATTTGGATACGATTATGGGGACATGATATTAAAACGCTATTCTAATTTCATGATGGATGATATTGGAAAATATGAAACATTTGCAAGAGAGATTGCAGATAGATTTGTTGCATTAAGATGTTATGTAGATAAGGAAGCTTTACTAAGAAGACAACAAATTGTAGATGATAAGTTGATTAACATTACAGATGAAATTAAAAATAAATATAGTATTACTATTGTCAGTGGAATTTGTTGTATTGAAGATGTGAATGAAAAATTAAATATAGATGACTTGATAAATCGTGCAAATTTTGCACAAAAGACTGTCAAGAATAAACCTGGTACTAAGTATGCTTTCTATAATGAAAATATTCGCAAAAAAATGATTGAAGAAAATACCATTAAGAGTAGAATACATGAAGCACTCGATAGAAGAGAATTTGTTGTTTATTTTCAACCTAAAGTTAATTTACATAATCAAAAAATAGATTGTGCAGAAGCTTTAGTACGTTGGATGACACCAGACAAATGTGTGATATCTCCAGCGATATTTATTCCAATATTAGAAAAGGAATTTTTTATTAGCTTAGTAGACCAATATGTATTTGAAGAGGTATGCAGATGGATTAGAAAGAGATTAGATGAAAATGAACAAGTTGTTCCCATCTCAGTTAATGTTTCTAAGATTCAATTTTATAATGCTAAGTTTGTAGAAACTTATTCGCGTATACAAAATAAATATAATATACCTAAAAATACTATAGAAATTGAATTTACAGAAAGTGTTGCTTTTGAAAATCAAGAGCATCTTTTAGAAATTGTACATGACCTACATGAAAGTGGCTTTACTTGTTCTTTGGATGATTTTGGAAAAGGATACTCATCTCTAAGTGTTTTGAAGGATTTACCATTTGATGTTTTAAAGCTTGACTCAATGTTTTTTAAAGAAAGTTTAAATAAAGAAAAAGAGAAGATAGTAATAAAAAATATTATACATATGATAAAAGAGTTAAATATTATAACTGTTGCTGAAGGTATTGAATATAAAGAACAGGTTGAGTTTCTTAAAGAGATTGGGTGTGATTTGGTTCAAGGATTTGTCTTTTATAAACCAATGCCAATATTAGACTTTGAAAAAATATTAGATGAAGAAACTGTTTATAGTTTACAATAGTTAAAGTATATTTTAATATATACTAATCTAATAAAGTGCTTATAATATAAGTGCTTTATTAATTTTGTTAACTATTTAAAATGTACAGTGATACAAATATTGAGAATAACATCAATACATAATATACAACTTTATTTAAATAATTACATGAAAACTATAAATTCTTATAAGGTTTTATGTGAGGTGTAAATAATATAGAGTTATGTTTTAGAGAAGATGAACTTATTGATAGTGTTGATGGCGAATACATAAATAAAGACTATAAGTAGATTTACTTATAGTCTCTTAAACATTGTTATTTTTTCCCTGCAACCCATTTTAAGCCCCAGTTAAATTCATTATCCATTTCTCTATGTCCTTTAAAGTACTTAACTACCTTTTCAACACTAAATGTTTCATCATTTACATTTTCTATTAATGCTATTGAACACATATTATAGCCATTTTTATGCTCATCAAGCTTAACCACTAAATCAGAATCTTGTTTTTGTTTAATAGTTACAACTCCGTCAGCTTCTGACCAATTAGCCACACCTTCATAAATAAAAGCATAAATCAATATTCTTTTTATTTCTTTTATCTTGTTACCATTGATTCTTATATTTTCGCCTTGTGTATTGCTTCCTGTTCGGTCATCTCCATCTAGTTGAGCAAAAGGAGGATGTTCTAAATTGCCAAAAGAATTGCCTAACGCTTGAACAGCACCTTTTACACCATTTTTCATTTCAAACAAGCAACCTAAATCTAAATCTATATTACTATTTCTTAGAGCTCCAAAAAAGCCCTTTTTTTGTACTTTTTGATTCCAATTTAAATTAACTAAAATCTCACCTAAATCGGTATTTTCTTTTTTTGTAAGATTTATTTTTTGTCCTTTTTTCAATTCTATAGCCATAGTAATCTTCCTCCACAAACATAGATTTACTTAAATGGTAGCACTTAACAAGTCAACATTCAACAAGATTACAATAATAATATTAAAATTATACTAATTCTACTAAAAAACAGGAATTACAATTCCTTTGTATTTTTCTTTAATTAAGTTTCTTGCTTTATCTGATGTAAGAACTTCTTGTAGAACTTTAATTTTTTCACTATCTTTATCTTCACTTCTAAATGCTAAAAGATTAGCATATTCATCATTTACTGGTGCTGTGTAGATTCCATTTTTCTTAGCATCAAGACCAGCAGGTACTGCGTAAGTAGTGTCTATAAATGCAGCAGTTACATCTGGAAGAGAAGATGGTATTTGAGCAATATCTAATTCTTTGAATTGTATGCCCTTTGGATTTTCAATTATATCTTTAGGACTAACTAAATTATTTTCTTTAGGTAAAGTTAAAAGTCCTATACTTTCAAGATATCTAAGGTCTTTAGAACAAGAAGATGGATTGTTGCTTATTGCAATTGTATCTCCCTTTTTAAATTCATCAACAGATTTTATTTTGTAAGAGTAAAGTATCGCTGGGCATACATATAGTTTAGTTCCTGCCATTATTTTATAACCTTTAGCTTTAACAGCTTCTTTTAGATAAGGTTCATGTTGAAATAGATTTGCATCAATTTCGCCATTATTTAAAGCTTCATTTGGAAGTATGTAATCGTCAAAGTTCTTAACTTCTAAAGTATAACCTTTTTCTTCAATCAGTGGTTTTAGTTCCTCTAACAACTCTCCACCTGGAACTAAAGTAGCACCAACAACAATTTTTTTATCGTCTTTAGATTTTGAACATCCAACTACAGATAAAGTAAATACTAGACATAATAACAAACTTAATAATTTTTTGAATTTCATAAAAATTCCCTCCTGAATATAATTGATTAGTTAAAAATAAAATACCCTCTTTTTATCACATTGTGAAAATAAAATAAGCCTGAGTGTAAACTCAGGCTTTAAAAGCTAATTTAAACTCATCTTTCAGTACAATACTGCAGGATTTAGCACCAATGTATATTAAAAAATATACTGGTTGCTGGGTTTCACAGGGCCAGTCCCTTCACCACTCTGGATAAGAAGTATTAATTTTTAATTATGTTATACATATTAGCATGATTTTTTGTGTCTGTAAACATAATTTTATAAATATTTTAAAGTTTTTGTTATTTCTATTTAACACCCAAAATTCCAGAAACTAAAATATTAGTATCAGCACCCAAGAAATAGTCATTTATTTCAATAGCATCTAAAATAGATCTCAATGAATTCTCCTCATGCTTTGTACCAATAAGTTTATCTTCTACAAAAGATACATCACACTTCCCAAAGAAATCTCCAAAAAACTTTATACTAGTTATTATACCTTTATCAACATTTAAATTAAATTCTACATTTCCACCAGCATATTTTAATTCATTTGAAAGGGAGTATTTTGGTGAATTACCAAAATTCCAATCCCAAGTTTCATATTTTGATTTAGTAAGTTTTTCTATTTCTTCTATGTCATATTTACTTAGAGAGTAATTTGTATTACCAGTATTTGTTGAAGAAAGATAATTCATTATAGCATCTTTAAACTCAAGTATATCCATATCAGACTGTAAATGTTCGCTTATATTGGTTACACGAGACTTTACAGATTTTATGCCTTTACCTTCAAACTTTATGGGTTTTACTTTTAGTGCATTTGAAAGGTCATTTATTTCAGATGAAAATAAAAGTGTCCCATGATGCATCACTTTATTTTTATAGTTATGTTGAGCATTTCCAGAGAATTTTTTACCTTCTATAAGAAGGTCATTTCTTCCAGAAAACTCAGCATTGACATCTAAGGTTTTAAGCAAGTCTATTATTGGTTGAGTGAATCTTCTGAAATCACTAAAGCTATTATTATTACAAGCTATAAATGTAAAGTTTATATTTCCTAAATCATGAAATACAGCTCCTCCGCCAGATTGTCTTCTAACAACTGGTATTGAATGTTCTTTTATATATTCTAAGTTTATTTCAGAAAGTGTATTTTGATTTTTTCCAACGATTATAGAAGGTTCGTTCCTCCATAAAATAAATAAATCTTCGTCAAAGTTTTTAAGTAGATATTCTTCCATTGCTAAATTAAAATAAGGGTTTGTTTTTTCATTGTAAATTAATAACATTAAAGTAATTCCTCCATATAATTGATAAAATTTTTTTAGCTGATTTTAGTACAATTATTTTTATAATTCGACAATAATATAAAAAATCCTTTAAAGTAAAATTTTTAAAACTTCCTTGCAAATTTTAAATAAATAATATATACTCAAAATATATTTAATAAAAGTGAATAAAAGGGTAGAGGCGCAATAATCTATCAGTACCAATAAGGAGTTAAGCACAAAGAATTATTGGGAAAGGGGATATTGCCGAAGTTTTATAATCGATGCTTTAAGATTATATTGCTGGGGGTACATAAAATATATGTACAACTGTCACAGGTTTATTTGTGGTGAGCTATCATTTAAGGAATTATATTATATTTGTTTTTAGTATTATCAATGTATTGTAATGTTTAAGCCTTGAGTGTTTACCACTCAAGGCTTTTTTATTTTATCATAACCCATAATACCCTATATAATTCACAAAATTAAAAAGAGAGGGAGATTTATATGAGAAATAAAAAATTTAACATTATTTTTCTGACGACAATTATGTTTATAATGTCAACTGTAATGGTATTTGCAGAGGAAGATATAGATACCATTGCACTGGCTAACGCAGAAAAATTTGGAATTTTAACTTTAATACCACCATTAGTTGCTATAATACTTGCATTTATAACTAAAAATGTAATAATTTCTTTATTGCTAGGAATTCTTTCTGGAAGTTTTATAATTCAAGTCAGTGGAGTTAATGTATTTGCTGCATTTATACAAGCGTTTTTAGACTTAGTAGATAGAGCTTTAGTATCTCTATCAGACCCGTGGAATGCAGGGATAATACTACAAGTCTTAGCAATTGGGGGAGTAATAAATCTTGTTGCCAAGATGGGTGGTGCTAAGGCTATAGCTGAAGCACTTGCAAAGAGAGCAAAATCAGCTAAAGGTACACAGATTATAACTTGGTTTTTAGGTCTTTTAGTTTTCTTTGATGATTATGCTAATTCATTAATTGTAGGACCTATGATGAGACCAGTTGCAGATAAAATGAAAATATCAAGAGAAAAATTAGCATTTATAATAGATGCTACAGCAGCACCAGTTGCTGGGCTTGCTATAATATCTACATGGATAGGTCTTGAAGTTGGTTTGATACATGATGCTTTTGAAAGTATCAGTGTAGATGTTGATGCATTTGGCATATTTTTAAATACAATACCATTTAGATTTTATAACATATTAATATTAGCATTTATTGTAATTTCAGCGTTATTATTAAAAGAATTTGGACCAATGAGAAAAGCTGAAATAAAATCTAGAAGTAGAAAAATTGGTACAGACCTTGATGAAGGTGTTGAAGAGTTGGATGATTTAGCTCCAAAAGATGGAGTGAAATTAAGTGTATGGAATGCTATAATTCCAATAGGTACATTAATAGTAGTTGCACTAGCATCATTCTATTATAGTGGATATACATCTATAATGGGAGGAGAAGATAAGACTTTAATACAATTATTTACAAATTCGCCATATTCTTTTGAAGCAATCAAAGAAGCGTTTAGTGCATCTGATGCATCTAGAGCATTATTCCAATCTGCATTAGTTGCAAGTTTAGTTGCTATTATAATGGCTGTAGTTAAGAAGATTTTTACAGTATCAGAAGCAATTGATGTTTGGATAGATGGTATGAAAAGTTTAGTAATCACTGGTGTAATATTAATACTTGCTTGGTCATTAAGTTCAGTAATAAAAGAGTTAGGTACAGCTAAATTCTTGATACATTTATTATCAGGTTCACTGCCTCCATTCTTACTACCAAGTTTAATATTTGGATTAGGAGCAATAATATCTTTTGCTACTGGAACTGCTTATGGAACAATGGGTATACTTATGCCACTTGCGATACCACTTGCATATTCACTAAATCCTGACATGTCTTATGTAATAGTAAGCACAAGTGCAGTTTTAACAGGTGCAATATTTGGAGACCATTGTTCTCCAATTTCAGATACAACAATACTTTCTTCAATGGGAGCTGGATGTAATCATATAGACCATGTTAATACTCAAATGCCATATGCTATATTTACAGCAGTAATTACTATTGTATTTGGATATATACCAGCTGGATTTGGATTGCCAATATATATAGTATTGCCAGTTGCTATAGCAGCTGTATTTGTAGGTCTTCAAGTTATAGGTAAGAGAGTTGATGAAGCAGAAATAGAACTTGCAGAATAAGGCTGTAAATGAATTTTACCTTTTATTATCATTATTTTGTTTATTTTTAGATAATTTAAAAAAGTTATTGAAAATAATAGCGAAATATAGTAAAATAAAAGAGTAATATAAGCGGATATGGCGGAATTGGCAGACGCACTAGACTTAGGATCTAGCGCCATTGGCGTGGGGGTTCGACTCCCTTCATCCGCACTTTACAGTACTTAGTTGTGCTGAAAAAAAACTGGGGTTGCTGGCTTTCGGAGTGGGCTATCCCGTTTTTATTTTTTGATAAATAACTATATTAAATTAATAGGGATACCTAATGATAGGAATTTGCTATATTGTTATTTTTAGAAAACTTGTAAAAAAGCTCAATAAGTTCTTTTTGTTATACAAAAATAAAATTACATATACAACATTTAAAATGTATGTAAATAAAGGTATAAAATTTTATAGCAATGTATTTTAAAAGTATAAAATGATTAAAATTTTAAGAAATATTCAAATCACATAACCATTCAATAGTTGTAATTCTATTAAAAATATTCTATTTTAAAAATCTTATTTTTCACAAGTTTAAAATTGTAAACGATTTCATCAAGTGTATGAATATACTTTTAACATGTTATAGTAAATCTCGATACAAATTTACATTTGGTTCTTTGTGTGTTATTTTAATAATAAATTAAGTGAAAATGTTATTTTGCATTAATATATAATATGTTTGCAGAAGAGTGAATAATATAAAAGAGAAATAATTGATAATAAAAACTTAACAAAAAAATTAATACATAAAAAAAAATAAATATAATGTGTTGACATTTGATTTAAATATTCATAAAATAAAATTGAAAATAAATATTTCCAAGTGAGATTAGCGAGAGAGACCTTTATACAAAAAGGCGCCGAAGAAGAAATTTAAGAAATGCCAATTCTTAGAGAAGCTTTCAGGCAAAGATATCGCTAATTGATGGGACTCTGGAGAGACTTAAGTTAAATACTATAAGTCACCGAAGAAGCAGAATAATATTAAATTATTAAATCTTTCAGGTATACAAACAGGGATATATAGGCTAGGATTATTTCCTATGCTTATATATTTTTTTTTATGGGAAAATACAGGACATAATGGCGAAGTTGCTTAAATAGAATAAGTTTAGTTTTATAGGGAGGGTTATATATGAATGAATTAAAAAGAGTACCTTTGTATAATACACACAAAGAGCTTGGTGCAAAGCTTGTTGAATTTGCTGGTTGGGAAATGCCTTTAGAATATGAAGGAATAAACAAAGAGCATGAAATGGTTAGAAAAAGTGCAGGTATATTTGATGTATCTCACATGGGAGAGATAGAAGTAAAAGGAGTAGAATCAGAAAAATTTATACAAAATCTAGTTACGAATGATATAAGTGTATTAAAAGTCAATGACATCATATATACACCTATGTGCTATGAAAATGGTGGAGTAGTTGATGATTTATTAATATATAAGTTTGGGGAAGAAGATTATTTGTTAGTAATAAATGCAGGAAATATAGACAAAGATGTTGCATGGATAATGAAGCAAAGTGAAGGGTATAAAGTAAATATAAAAAATATATCTAATGAAGTTTGTCAATTAGCAGTTCAAGGACCTAAAGCAGAAAAAATTCTTCAAAAAATCACGGACATAAATTTAGAATCAATAAAATTTTATAAGTCAATGCCAAAAATAAAAGTATCTGGATACTCTTGTTTAGTTTCAAGAACAGGATATACTGGAGAAGATGGTTTTGAAATATATTGCAAAAATGAACATATAAAAGCAATTTGGGATGAAGTCCTGAAAGTTGGAGGAGAAGATATATGTCCAGCTGGTCTAGGTTGTAGAGATACTTTAAGATTTGAAGCAGCTCTACCTCTATATGGACATGAGATAAATGAACACATATCTCCACTTGAAGGAGGATTATCTGTTTTTGTAAAAGTAAATAAGGAATCATTTATTGGCAAATCAATCTTAGCAGAAGAAAAAGAAAATGGGATTAAAAGAAAATTAGTAGGATTTGAAATGCAAGGTAAAG
The DNA here is from genome assembly GCF_020676075.1 of Clostridioides sp. ES-S-0001-03. Taxonomy (NCBI): domain Bacteria; kingdom Bacillati; phylum Bacillota; class Clostridia; order Peptostreptococcales; family Peptostreptococcaceae; genus Clostridioides; species Clostridioides sp. ES-S-0001-03. Next base: position 676,927 of record NZ_JACVWJ010000002.1, read on the forward strand.
GGATGCCTAGAAATGGATATGATATAAAAGTTGGAAATAAAACAGTTGGTTTTGTAACTACTGGGTGTGCATCTCCAACAACAGGAAAAATCTTAGGAATGGGAATTATAGATGCTGAATATGCAAAAGCAGGAAATGAAATAGGTATAGCAATTAGAAAAAAAGTTGTTCCTGCTATAACAGTTAAGAAGCCTTTTTATAAAAAACAATATAAAAAAGATAATGTTGTAGTAAATAAAGAAAATAAATTTTCATATATACCTGCCACAAATGAAGATAAGGAAAAAATGTTAAAAGTAGTTGGATTAAACTCAGTTGATGAATTATTTTCAGATATACCAGATGAACTAAAATTAAAAAGAGATTTAAATCTAGATAGTGGAAAATCTGAATTGGAAGTTAGTAAAATAGTAAAAAGATTGTCAGAGGAAAATTTAAGTCTAGAAGATTTAACTTGTTTTCTTGGAGCTGGTGCATACGACCATTATATACCATCAATTATAAAGCATATAACTTCAAGGTCCGAATTTTATACAGCATATACTCCATATCAAGCAGAAATAAGTCAAGGAACTTTGCAAGTAGTGTTTGAGTTCCAATCTATGATTGCAGAAATTACTGGTATGGAAATTGCAAATGCATCAATGTATGATGGAGCGACTGCTGCAATAGAAGCATGTATAATGGCAATGAATCAAACTAGAAAAAGTAAAATAGTAGTATCAAAAACTACACATCCAGAAACTTTATCAGTACTAAAAACTTATTTACAATATAAAGATTGTGAAATAGTAGAAATTGATTTTTGTAATGAATATGGAACTACAGATATAGAAAAATTAAGAACTTCTGTAGATAAAGATACAGCATGTGTCCTTATACAAACTCCTAACTTCTTTGGGATTATTGAAGAGATGGAAGAAATAGAAAAAATAACTCATGAAAATAAAGCCATGTTAATTATGAGTGTTGACCCAATATCATTAGGTGTTTTAAAAACACCAGGTGAAATAGGAGCAGATATTGTTGTTGGAGAAGCTCAATCACTAGGAAATCCTCTTAATTTTGGAGGTCCTTATGTAGGATTTTTGGCTAGTAAATCTAAATATACAAGAAAAATGCCTGGAAGAATAGTTGGGCAAAGTTTAGATACAGAAGGGAAAATTGCATATGTATTAACTTTACAAACTAGAGAGCAACATGTAAGAAGAGAAAAAGCAACTTCTAATATATGTTCAAATCAAGCTCTAAATGCTCTTGTAGCATCAATATACATGGCTACTATGGGTAAAGAAGGATTTAAAGAAGTTGGTATGCAATCAATGAAAAAAGCACACTATGCTTATAATAAACTTGTGCAAACAGGAAAATACAGACCTATATTTAAAGGCAGATTTTTTAAAGAATTTGCAGTACAAGGAAATTATAATATAGACACTATAAACGATAAACTTTTAGAAGAAAATATATTAGGTGGTTATAATTTAGAACACAATTATCCAGAATTAAAAAATTCAACTTTACTTTGTGTAACTGAAAAAAGAAGTAAAAATGAAATAGATAAGTTAGTTGGAATAATGGAGGGGTTATAATGAAAGAATATAATAGTTTGTTGATAGATATATCTAAAAAAGGTAGAAAAGCATACTCACTTCCAGAATTAGATATAGATGATATAAAAATAGAAGATATGATTGACCCAACTATGGCTAGACAAAATGAATTAAACTTACCAGAAGTTGGTGAATTAGAATTAGTTAGACATTATACTTTATTGTCAAATAAGAATTTTGGTGTTGATACTGGGTTTTATCCTTTAGGTTCTTGTACAATGAAATATAACCCTAAAATTAATGAAGATATGGCAGCACTTCCAAACTTTACTGGAATGCATCCATATCAATCTTCAGATACAGCACAAGGGTCTCTTGCTCTTATGTATGATTTATCAAATAAACTTGCAGAAATTACAGGTATGGATGAAGTGACACTTCAACCTTCAGCAGGTTCACATGGTGAATTTACAGGTCTTATGCTTATAAAAGCGTATCATGAAAATAGAGGAGACTATAAAAGAACTAAAGTAATAATTCCAGATTCTGCACATGGAACAAATCCAGCAAGTGCAGCTATGGCGAATTTTGATGTAATTCAAATAACGTCTGATAAAAATGGTGCTGTAGATATAGATGCATTAAAAGAAGTTTTAAATGGTGAAGTAGCAGCCCTTATGCTTACTAATCCGAGTACTCTTGGGCTATTTGAAAAAAATATAAAAGAAATAGCTGACCTTGTACATGAAGCAGGTGGTCTTTTGTATTATGATGGTGCAAACATGAATGCTATTATGGGAATAACAAGACCAGGAGATATGGGATTTGATGTAGTCCATCTTAATCTTCATAAGACATTTTCAACTCCTCATGGTGGCGGTGGTCCAGGGGCTGGACCTGTTGGAGCAAAAAAAGAGTTAGTGTCTTTTTTACCAATTCCAATAATCGAAAAACAAGAAGATAAATATGTATTAAACTATGATAGACCAAAGTCTATTGGAAAAATTAAAAATTTCTATGGAAACTTTGGAGTCCTTGTAAGAGCTTACACATATATATTGACAATGGGAAGAGATGGACTTAAAGAAGCTAGTGAAATGGCAGTTCTAAATGCTAATTATATAAAAGAAAGTATAAAAGATGATTATATTTTACCAATAGACACTTTATGTAAACATGAGTTTGTATTAGGTGGACTACCAAGAGGAGAAGCAAATATAAAAACTATTGATATAGCAAAGAGATTGTTGGATTATGGATATCATCCTCCAACAATGTATTTTCCTCTTATTATAAATGAAGCACTTATGATAGAGCCTACAGAAAGTGAGAGTATAGAAACATTAGATAGTTTTATTGAAGCTATGAAGAATGTCGCCAAAGAAGCTAAGGAAGAGCCAGAATTACTAAAAACTGCTCCACATAATACTTTAGTTAAAAGAGTTGATGATGCAAGAGCAGTGAAAAAGCCTATATTAACATGGTCACAAAGATAAGTAATTAAAATAATAAATAATTTAAATATACAAAAACTTTGTATTTGTATTAAAAAGCTATCTAAACTATTTTAAATTAGATAGCTTTTTTGTATATATGTTGACATACATGGTATGTACTGTTAAAGTTTTTTATATATTACTAGAAAATGTAAGGATTTAAATCCCTCTTGATTTTATGTATGTTTCAACCATTTCTATATTTTATGCTTGAGACATTTGGAGTTAAGTATACATCTACATCAGAAGTTGGAGTTATGATATCTATGATACCAGTAGTTACAGGGATTATGGGAATTATATTTTTAAATGAAAAAATGAACTTAAAACAAGTAGTGTGTATCGTAATTGCAGTTTTTGGAGTTATAATAGTAAATTTACAAAATACAGTTAATCAAACAAGTAGTATACTTGGAAGAATAATGATACTTGCGGCAGTAATTTGTGCAGGTGCATATGGTGTATATGTAAGAAAATTATCTAAAAGTGAATTTACACCAATTGAAATAACAGCAGCAATGCAACTAATTGGAACAATATCATTTACATCAATATTATCAAATATCGCTACGGTAGTATCTATATTTGCAGGAGTATTTTTACTGAATGAAAAGTTCAATTTTTATAGTATTGTAGGAAGTATGCTTATAATAATTTCAGTTATAGGAATGGTTATATATGGTAAAGGAAAACATGAAGATTTGGAAATTGAATATATAAACTAGTTTTATTTTATAGGGAATAAACCTATTTATTCTTTTAACTTAATTTAAACTTAATAAGAATATATCGAAATTCATAAAAAATTTAGGAAATCTTAAGAATTATGATATTTAAATCTTTAGATTTATGTTTTATTATATAAACTACAATAAGATATATTAAACTAAATTAGAATTTTACAATATATTTATAGATATTACTATTAAAGAAAAAGTTAAGTTGAAAGGAGTATAATATGGATAAAGTTAACTTAAAAAGATATAATTGTGATATAAATGTTGGATTAAACAGTGAACAACTTAAAAGTAGAAGAGAAGACAATTTAATTAATGTATTTGACAATGGAAAAACTAAAACATACAAGCAAATTTTTAAAGATAATATATTTACACTTTTTAATCTTATAAATATTGTTTTAGTTTGTTTGCTAGTTTCAGTTGGCTCTTTTAAAAATACCTTATTTATATTTATTGCTGTAATTAATACTATTATTGGTGTGATTCAAGAAATAAGAGCAAAAAGATTGTTGGACAATCTATCTGTTATAGTATCAAGCAAAGTATCTGTTATAAGAGAAAAAGAGAAAATAAAGATTGATGTTCAAGAATTAGTGCTAGACGATATTATGATTTTAAAAACAGGAAATCAAATTTGTGCTGATTCAAAAGTTTTAGAAGGAAAGTTAGAGGTAAATGAATCTCTAATCACAGGAGAATCTGATATTATTGTAAAAAGCAAAGGTGATTTTTTATATTCTGGTAGTTTTGTAGTTTCTGGAGATGCATTTGTAAAAGTTGAAAATATAGGAAAAGATAACTATGCAAATAAGATAGCTAGTGACGCTAAAATTTCCAAGAAACACAATTCTCAACTCAGAAATTCATTAAATGCAATATTAAAAGTTGTTGGTGTAATAATTATTCCTTTAGGAATTATATTGTTTGTAAAACAACATTTTGGAAATGGAGATTCTATAGTAACATCTGTAGTAGGTACTGTGGCAGCTGTAAATGGAATGATACCAGAAGGATTAACTCTGCTTACAAGTATTGCCTTAGCTGTTGGGACAATAAAACTTGCAAGCCACAAGACTTTAGTTCAAGAATTATATTGTGTAGAGACTCTTGCTAGAGTTGACACATTATGTCTTGATAAAACAGGTACAATTACAGAAGGTAAAATGCAAGTTGATGATGTAGTAATGCTTGAAAAAGTTGATGTAAATGAGATTATGGGAAATTTGTGTAATTCTCTTAAAGATGATAATGCGACATTAAATGCTATAAGAGATAAATATGATATTTCAGATACGTATAAAGTTAAAAATTTGATTCCATTCTCATCAGCAAGAAAATACAGTGGTGTTGTTTTTGAAAATGAAGGTACATACTTAATAGGAGCCTTTGAGTTTATTTTTAAAGATAGATATAAAGACTTAAAAATAGAAATTGAAAAATATTCTAAAGCAGGAAATAGAGTAATAGCTTTAGCTCATAGTAACTCTTACATGGAAGATAATAAGATACCTGAAGATATAAAACCGCTTGCTTTTATATTGATATTAGATAAAATTAGGAATGAGGCTAAGGAAACTTTAGAATTTTTTTATAATGAAGGTGTAGATATAAAAATTATATCTGGAGATAATCCAATAACAGTAAGTGAAGTAGCAAGAAAAGCAGGTCTTAAAACAGCTAATAGATTTATTGATGCAACAACACTTAAAAATGATAAAGACATATACGATGCTGTTGATAAATATAGTGTTTTTGGAAGAGTAAGCCCACAACAAAAGAAACAAATGATTGTAGCATTAAAACAACAAAATCGTACAGTAGCAATGACAGGAGATGGTGTAAATGATGTGTTAGCACTTAAAGAAGCTGACTGTAGTATTGCAATGGCATCTGGAAGTGATGCTACCAAAAATGTTTCTAATTTAGTTTTATTAGATTCAAATTTTGCATCCATGCCAAAGGTTGTTATGGAGGGGAGAAAGGTAATCAATAATATTCAAAGAGCATCTTCTTTGTTTTTAGTAAAAACAATCTTTTCATTCTTCTTATCACTATTAACATTATTTTTCTTTAGTAGACAGTATCCATTTGTGCCAATTCAATTATCATTGATTGGAGCTGTAACAGTAGGTATACCATCATTCTTTTTAGCTCTTGAGGCAAATAGAAGTAGAATTTCAGGAAATTTTTTACTTAATATATTAAAAAATGCTTTACCAGGAGCATTATGTGTAACATTAAATGTAATTATTGTTTACAATATAGTCGAATATTTAGGTTATAGTTCAAGTGTATTTTCCACAATGTGTGCTATATTAACTGGTATATGTGGTCTTTTAATACTAAGACAGCAATGCTTGCCATTTAATAAAGAAAGATTATTTTTAATTGTAAGCATGACCATAGCATTTGTTATTGGGATTCTATTTTTAGGTGGATTATTCTCATTTGTAGCTCTAAGTAAAGAGCTAATCCTTATAACTATGGTATTAGCAGTGTTAATGCCGATTATGATAAAAGTTATGTTATTTGTATTAGATGAGATACTAGACACAATAGTTCCAGATTTAAACTAATTTGAGCAATATAAAAAAAAGAGCAACTTAATATTAAATATAGTTGTTCTTTTTTTATTTACATTAAATTTTATATAAGAATATCATATATATTTATTAATCAGCTATGTATGAACAGCAATAGTCAACAACTTCATTAACTTTTAAATCAAAACTTGAATCAGAAGGAACATTAAATTTTTGACCTTCTTTATATGTCACAAATTCATTGCTTCCAGGTAGTTTTACATCCATGCTTCCAGCAAGCATTTCCATTATTTCTTCTTCTCTAGTAGAAAAAGTATACTCTCCAGGTAACATCAATCCTAAAGTTTTTCTTTCTCCATTAGGAAATATTATTACTCTACTACTTACTTTACCATCAAAATAAACGTTTGCTTTTTTTACTGCAGTAACATCTTTAAATTCACTCATTAGACAAATCCTCCAAAATTATTTACTCATATATATTATATAGAAATAATATAAAAATTGCTATATATTTACAAATAAAATTTAGTATTTATAAAAAAAATTAATAAAGATAAAATAAGAAAAAATTTAAAAAATGAATGGAAAAAATTCATATTGTTATTATATTGGCTTCGCAATTTTATAAATATAATATGAAAAGTACTTAGGAGAAGTACCATATGCTACACATCAAAAACATAAAGATAGTGTATAATCTAAATATGTTATACAATCTAAAGTTTATAATTATAGAAAGAGGGGATAAGCTTGTCAAAGAGAATATTGGTCATAGAAGACGATATAGATATCCAAAATATAATAAAAACATTTTTAGAAAATGCAGATTATACTATCATAACAGCAAATAATGGTCTTGATGGAATTGAAAAGTTTAAAAAGTAACAATTTGATTTGATTTTATTAGACATACTGATGCCAAAAATAGATGGCTTTGTAGTTTGTGAAATAATAAGAAATGAATCTAATATTCCAATTATTATACTTACAGCATTGGATGAAGAAACAGACCAAGTAAAAGGATTTGAATTAAAAGTGGATGATTATATTACAAAACCATTTTCTACAATTGTTCTTCTAAAAAGAGTAGAGGCAGTATTAAGAAGAACTGGGGATAAGGAAGAAAATCATGAAGATAGAGAATTTTTATCATATAGAGATATCAATGTTGATGTTGAAGGATATAAAGTTTTTGTTAATTGTAAACAGATTGAATTGACTGCTAGAGAATTTGAAGTTCTAAAGGAACTAATAGAACACAAGGGTCGTGTACTTACTAGAGAAAATTTAATAAATAGCCTGTGGAAATATGATTTTTTAGGAGATGAAAGGGTTGTAGACACACATATAAAAAATCTTAGAAAAAAGCTTGATGTGAATTACATAGAAACAATAAGAGGGGTAGGATATAGGATTGATGTATTGGATTAAGAAAAGTCTAAATAGAAAAGTTTTTTTAAGTACAACTTTGATACTTATTTTATCCTGTACACTAATTTACATATTTATCATGATATCAATGCCCAAAACATATAAATCATACTTAACAGATGATATCAAAAAAAATCTGAATGAATTTGTTAAAGTTATTGAGAAGACTAAATATGAGGATTCTACACCTAAATTTTATGATTTTATAATTGAAAATAATGTGTCTATTAATTTAATGAAAAATGGAAAATCAGTAGAAATACCATCTAATATAAAGTATGGGAAATTAGGTGATGAAAATATTATATCAAATAAGAAGCAAAGAACCATATTCAATGAAGATAATTTTTTATATAATTACCTAAATAATAATCAAATTTCGGGAAGTAGTTATGTAAGTGCCATATCCACTGATATTACATTTAAAAATAGTTCAGATAAATATATTCTCTCTGTTATGCCAAAATTGATGGTAGTTGATGAAGCTTCTATGGTTTTATTAAAATTGATACCAGTAGTTGCAATAATGATTTTGATAATATCACTAGTTACTTCATTTATTTATTCTAGAGTAATTACAAAACCTGTTGTCAAGATAAGTAATACTTCAAAAAAAATTGCACAGATGAATTTAGATGTTAGATGTGATGTAGAAAGTGATGATGAAATAGGCTCTCTTGCTTTAAGTTTAAATGAGCTTGCACATAATTTATCAAGCACACTTAATAATCTTGAGCATGCAAATTTAAAGCTTCAAGAAGACATTGAAAAGGAAAGAAAGAATGAAATAAGTAGAAGAGCTTTTTTTGCAGTAGTATCTCATGAGTTAAAAACACCAATTACGATTATAAAAGGTCAACTTGAAGGCATGATATACAATGTTGGCATGTATAAAGATAGAGATACTTATTTAAGACATTCACTTAAGGTAATAGAAAGTATGGAAGAAATGGTACGTGAAATTCTCGATATTTCTCGTATGGAGTCATCTGGATTTAAATTAAATACAGTAGAAATCAATATGAGTTCATTAGTACAGAAATCAATACAAAATTACTTGATATTAGCAGAAAATAAGAATATAGATGTTATTACTGATATAGAAAAAAATTTATACTCTTTTGTAGATATAAAATTGATGAAAAAAGCTATTTCTAATATTATTAACAATTCAATTAAGCACTCAAAAAATGATGTTTTGGTAAGTATAAAATTGTATAAGAATAATGAATGTGGAGTTTTTGAAGTTGAGAATTCAAATACATTTATAGAAGAATCTGAGATAGAAAATATTTTTAATCCTTTTTATCGTGTAGATAAGTCACGAAGTAGACAATCTGGTGGAAGTGGTCTAGGATTGTATATTATTAAAGTTATATTTGATATGCACAAGGTCAAATATAAAATTGAAAATACATCAGTAGGTGTAAAATTTACAGCTATATTTCCTATCGCATTAAAAAATACATTGCAGTAAATATTTTATAAATAAAATAACCCTATACTAAAATTTTAAGGTTAAATTTAAATTTTAGTATAGGGTTATTTTGAGTATAAGAATGTATTTAAAAAGTATTTAGCTACCATATAAAAAACAAGATAAGAACATATTAACTACATACTTCATTTATATAATAAAAAATGTAATAAGAAACTAAAAAACGTGAAAGGTGAGTGAAACATGAAAATTGATGTTAAAAATTTAAATATGACTTATAGAGCAGGGAAGGAAGCACTAAAAGATATAAATATAAGTCTTGAAAGTCCAAATTTGATAGGCTTACTTGGTCCTAATGGTTACTATTAATTAGTCCGAATAATTATATAAAATTAATTGTGATGTTTTTGTTATTATCTATTTCTATATAATCTATTATAGATAGCCAAAAACGTCTGCGTTCAATCTTGCTTAAATTACTATACATCTCATTAATATCAATGTCTAAGAATTTTTTTATATGTGATGTATCAATAATTTGACTTTCTTGTTCCTCAGTTATATTATCCAATTGAGATTGTAATTTTTCATAATCTTTTCGATAAGTTTCTTTATTAATTAAATCTTCCAAATATAAGTCTTTTATTTTATCTAACTTTTTCATAATCTTTTTCTTTTCATCTTTTTTACTAAATCTTTTCATTTGTCTAATTTTTTCATTTTGTGATTCTAATTTCAACATATGTCTATGTAATTGTGGTTTTAAATTAGTTAAAAGATAATTTTCAATGTGTTTTTCATTATGAGTTACGCTATGTATGCAGTTTTTATTTAGATAGAATGTAGAACACCTATAAGATAAGTAAACTCTTTTATCATTAATGTTTTTAGAATTACCCTTTAATGTTCGACCACACTCCTTACATTTTAAAAGACCAGAAAAAATATGATAGTTTCTATTTTTATTATGAGTAGATTTTTTATTTTTTTCTAATATTCTTTGGATTCTCTGAAATTGTTCTTTTGATATAATTGGTTCACAATAATCTTCAACATAAAATCCTCGTTTATTATAGATTCCTATGTAAAGTTCATTTTTTAGTATATTCTTTATTTTATTATAACTGTATAATTCGCCACAAAGATTATTAATTATATCTATTAAACTTCTAACAGAACATAATTTCTCATATTCATCAAAAATAGATTTAACTATATATTTTTTTTCTTTATCAATAACTAGATGCTTATTTTCTATTTTATAACCTGTTGGAATTGTGCCACTTACAACCTCTTTACGTTGTAACTTATCTTGAAAAACAAATTTTATTCTTTCAGATGTTTGAGCTGCTTCATTTTCTGCTACAGATAACATAATGTTTATATGTAATCTACCAGCAGCAGTACTAGAATCATAATTTTCTAAAATGGTTTTCCAATCACATTTATGCTTTTCCAAAGTTTCCATGATTTTATAATAGTTTTTAACACCACGACTTAGTCTGTCAATTTTAGTTAAAAGAACTAGGTCTACTTTATCCTTTTCTACATCTTTTAATAATCGCTGTAAGTTAGGTCTTTTTAAATTAGTTGCAGAGAATCCTTCATCAATGTACTTACCAACTATGTCAAAATCATTCTCTTTAGAGTACTGTTCTAAAGCCTCTATTTGTGTTCTTATACTATCCCCATTTAAAACTTGTTCTTCTGTACTAACACGTATATAAAGTGCTACTCTTAACATCCCATCACCACCTTTTTTATAGTTATATTTAAGAGTAGTTTAGTTACTCTTAAATAAACTATGAATTGTTATAAAAAATTCGCATTCATAATACTAAATCTTGGCTCAAAAAATATTACATAATTATCTAGTGTAGCTGAAATACCATATTTATTTTTATAACATTCTAAAGCTTCCTTTAGAAACTTTTCAGTTACCTCAAGGTATTCTGCCATTTCAGATATAGTCTTACAACCAGCATTAAAACTATCTATTATACCTTTAAGACCAATTAACTTGTTATAAGCCCTTAATCTAGCTTTATATTCCTGTTTACTATTTTCAACTTTATTTAAATCTATAATATCACCATATGATGTGTAGTGGTGTCCTAATTCTTCTGCTAAAACACAAATTTTTTCACTTAAGGTAGTAAGTTTATCTTTATTAAGTGCAATTTTGTTATTGATATATAGACCACTAGAATTAGATTTTAAAGGAACTTCTTTAATTAAAATATTGTTGTCATAAGCTTCAGTTTGTAATTCTTCATATTTATTCAAATTAGACACCTACCATTTTTTCATATCATCTAAATCTTGATATATTTTTTCAATTTCTCCTTCTTCATCTAAGTGGTCATTATGTGCTGCCATTGTATCTATATGATTTTTATTTACATATTTATCTATTTGAGTAAGTTCATCTACTCTTTTTATTGCCTCGTTTTGCCCAATGTCGTTTAACTCATTAAAGCTAGATAAAAGCTTATTTTCTTTAGTTTTAATGAGTTTGGAATTTTTACTCCATCCCATTATAAAAGCAGGAGACTCATTTAATGCATGAGCTAAAATTTCTAGCTTATCCAATGGAATATTTTTTATAGTTCCTGTTTCATATCGCTGTAAAGTGGATTTACTTAGTCCAGTTTTGTTGGCTAAATCTTGATATGACATATTAAGTTCTAATCGTTTATTTTTTATTCTATTTGTAATCTCCAACATTTTTAAATCATTTTCAGTATTCAAATTTATCACCTCTATAAAATATATTATAAAGTATTTTTTCATAAATGCAACAAATATATTAAAAAATATAAAAAAATGTTGCATTTTTGACTTGACAATATAAAAGGGATGTATTAATATTGAATTATCCCAAATAAGCAACGAGGTGATGAAATGAATATAAATAAATTAAGAGGAAAAATGGTCGAAAAAAAATACACTCAAAAGAAATTAGCAGAAGAACTAGGTATGACTGTTCAAGCCCTCAATGCAAAATTAAATAATCGTTCACAATTCAAGATTGAGGAAGCGGTTAAGATATCAAATATTTTGCAAATCGAAGAGCCGGGGGAGATTTTTTTTGACAATTATATCCCAAAAATGCAACGTTATTAAGTAAGAAGACCTAACAGATGAAAATATAAAAAACTAGGGAGGAAGAAATTATGAGTAATAATTTACAAATATTTAAAAATAATGATTTTGGAGAAATAAGAACAGTTGAAATTGGTGGTAAACCATATTTTGTAGCAACAGATATAGCAAAAGCTCTTGGATATGCAAAGCCAAATAATGCAATTGAAAGACATTGTAGGTATACCCTAAAACAGGGAATACCTCACCCACAAAGTAAAACTAAGACTTTAGAGGTAAACATCATTCCAGAAGGTGATATGTATAGATTAATTACAAATAGCGAATTACCAAGTGCTGAAAAATTTGAGAGTTGGGTATTTGATGAAGTATTACCATCTATTCGTAAAACAGGTACATATAGTAGTAACAAACCTAAAGATAGTAAAGATGAATCAGAAATAAAATACATGAATGCTCAGGCAAGATTAAAAAATGCAAGGGCAAGAGAAGCGAAGATATATTTAGAGTTGGCTGATAAAGTAGATATAAAAGAATATAAACAAATTATGTACTCAAAGACTACTGAACTTATTTCTGGAGAAGCATTAATACCACTTCCTAAAATGGAAAGAAAAACTTATTCAGCTACAGAAATAGGTAATATGTTAGGAATTTCAGCTAACAAAGTTGGAGGATTGGCAAATGCTTATAATCTAAAAACAGATGAATATGGAATTAAGGTATGGGATAAAGCTAAATATTCAGATAAACAAGTAGCTAATTTTAGATATTATGAGAATGTGATAGCTATTTTAGAGAAAGCACTAAAAGGTTTTGAAAATTAAATGAAGAAAAAACTGCAATAATTAAATACAGAATATTTTTAAAAATAAACTGATTTAAAGATTGTATAAATTTAGTAGGTAAGAAAATATAACAAATTCAAGGGAAATAGTTTTATTCATATCGAACTTATGTTTTGCATGAATAAAAAATAGAAGCCCTGTTTCTAGGACTTCTATTTTTTAATAACTCGTATATATTCTTTTTCCAATATACTAGTTACTATGTCTTTACCATGTTCATCTAAAGCATTATATTTTTTCAAAATATCTTGTTCAGATGATTTTATAGATATATTTACTGAATTTTGTTTTTCTCTTAATTCATTTTCAATGAGTGCATCAGCATCAATGTTTAAAGCATTACAAACTTTTAGAACTGTTGTTATGCTAGTACCTCCAACACCACGTTTAAGCATAGTATCTATTGTTGAGTAAGGAGTATCAATTTCTTTTGTAAAAGCTCTAATGCTTTTATATCTATCAAGAATTAATTGTTTTAATTTTTCTTCAATAGTCATTTTATCACCACCTTTACATTAAATATAAACGTAAAATCACAAAAAAGCAATAATAATTTACGAAATTACAAAAATAAAGTGTAAAAATGTATTGACTATTCACTAAATTGAGTGTATTATTGAAATATAAATTACGAAATTTAGTGAATAAGTTTAGAAAGGAGAATATATATGTTTAAAAATTTAAGAGCTGAAATGGTAAGAGCAAATATAACTAATGAAACATTAGCAAAAGCATTGAATCTAAATGTAAGTACAGTGTCTGCAAAGTTAAGAAATGCTAACAGATTAAAGTACATAGAAGCTAAAAATATACAATCAATGTTTTTCCCAAATCTAAGTACTGAATATCTTTTTGAAACTGAAGACGAAATTAAAGAAAATCATAGGGGGTAAAAATAATGAATAACTTACAAGTAATAGAAAGAAACAACGAAAGAGTTCTAACTACACAACAACTAGCAGATGTATATGAAACTGATGTAAACAATATACAAACTAATTTCAATAGAAACAAAGAGAGATTCAAAGAGAATGTCCACTATTTTTTATTACAAGGTGAGCATTTGAAAGAATTTAAGAACCAACCTACTAATAGTCAGTTGGTTTCAAAACATTCTAGTCAATTGTATCTTTGGACTGAAAGAGGAGCAAACAGACACTGTAAAATATTAGATACTGATAAAGCTTGGGAACAGTTTGATAACTTAGAGGAAACATATTTCAAAGTTAAGCAACAGAAACCAACTTGTATAGAAGATGTATTAATAGAAAGTTTAAAAGAAATGAAAGATTTAAGGTTACAAGTTAATCAAGCTAATGATATAGCATTAGAAGCAAAAACAGAAGTTAAAACAATAAAAGAGGTTGTTTCATTAAATGCTACAGACTGGAGAAAAGATACACAACAACTAATTGCAAGAATAGCAAAACAGCAAGGTAGTTTTGAACATATAAACATGCTTAGAAGAGAAAGTTATGAATTATTAGATAATCGATTTGGAGTTGACTTACATAGAAGATTAATTAATAAAAGAAGAAAAATGGCAGAAGAAGGTGTGTCTGAATCTAAAAGAGAGAAAATCAACAATTTAGATGTTATACAAGATGATAAGAAGCTTATAGAAGGATATGTTTCCGTTATAAAAGACATGGCTTTAAAATACGGAATATCAAGTGATTTAAGCAAAAACTGCAATAATTAAATACAGAATATTTTGAAAAATAAAGGGGAGATTTAAATGGGTAAAAAAAGCGAATACACAGTAACAACAGTTGGTGAACCAAATTTAGATGCATTAGGGGAGACTTTAGCTAAAATTCTTACAGATAAGTTTGGTGTATTAATAACTCACACGTATATTGAAAATTACTATGTTGACAAAGAGATAGGGGGTGATGTAGATGGAGCTATTGAAAGTGAACTTTAATCTAGACGAATTAAAAATAGGAAATGTAGTGAATGTAAGTTCTAAGAGGTTTGAGTTTGATATTAATTGCATTGTGGTAGTAGCAACTGAGAGTGAGTTAAATTTAGCCTATTTTGATAAAGAAAGAGGATGTATTGAGTATCAAACATTGATAACAGAGGACATTCAGTTGGGTGATTATGAGATTAAATTATTAAGTTAAGAAGAATTTAAATGATATGTTAGGAGGGGTTTAAATGGAAACAGCTAGATTAATAGCAATAGGTCAAATTAGACAGGCAAAAAATGAAATAAATAGGTTACAAGGTTCAAGAAGTGATAGTTTAACATGGTGGAAAGCTGTAAAGTTTGCAAGTGAAAATATATTACAAGGATTATTACATGATATAGACTTAGAAGCATCAACTGATTTTAGGGAGTTCATGTTAATACAAGAAGAACTTGAAAGATATAGACCCATAGATGTTCAAATATAAGAAAAGAGCCACTGCAATGGCTCAATTCAGTAAAACAACAAATTATATTTATTAAATTATACATCAAAATAGCAGTATTATGCAAATAAAAAATTAGATTATACATATAGTAGAAAGTTTAGGTGATATTGTGAATGTTGTAAAAGGGTGTAATAAACAATTCTATGTGATATTAAATAGTGCCTGTTTACAAGATAGTAGTCTAAGTTGGCAAGCCAAAGGTCTTCATTTATATTTAATGACTAAGTCAGAAAATGAAAAAATATATCTAGAAGATTTAAAAAATAAAAGTAGCAATGGTAGAGATTCAACAGCAAATATTCTAAATGAACTCATAGAAAAAGGTTATGTAAGTAGAGAGATAAGAAGAGATACTTTAACAGGCAAAGTACTTGGAGGGTATGAGTACAAAATATATGAAGAGTCATTTGAAAATATTGAAAAGTAGGTGATATATTGAACTTTGATAACGAAACATATTTTCATATAAATTTTGAAGACCCTTTTACAAGGGTTCCAAATGCGATATTAGATAATAAAAATCTAACCTACTCAGCTATAGGTGTAGTTACACAAATGTTAAGATTCCAAAAATCAGGAAGTCACAGGATATATGCAAAATCATTAATTAGCTATAGAAAAGATAGCAAATCAAGGATAAGTAGTGCTTTAAATGAGCTAATGAATGAAGGATTTGTAATAAGAAGTAAAATAAGAAATGATAAAGGTCAAATAAAAGGATATAGATATGATATATTTGATACTCCTCAAATTAAAATAGAAGAAAAGGAAGATGTTAAAAGTCAACCGTGTTTCAATATACCGAATACGGTTAATTCCGAAATCGGAAAACCAGGGAGCGAAAAAACCGGCGACAGTAAAACTGAAATCCAGTTTTTAGGCAACATAAAAGAAAATAGTATAAAAGAAAATAATAATACTATTATTACTATTAATAAGGAACAAGAAGAAAGTGCTTATATAAAAAAATACTTTGAAAAATATATAGGTGTAATTACTCCAAACAACTTTTTAGAGTTACTAGGTTTTCTAGATGATGGTATGGAGGTTGATGTAATTATAAGAGCTATTGATGAAGCAACATCAAATGGAGTTAAAAATTATAGATACATAAAAACTATATTGAATAACTGGATAGAAGTAGGTATAAAGACTAATTTAGATTTAACAGAGTATCAGAATGAATACAAAAAGAAAAAAAGAAAAAGTAATAGTTTGGGAGGATTAAAAAATGACAAACAAGGAAAAAGAAATTCTCAAACAAAGAGTACAGAACTTGATTTTAACAGTAAAGAAACAAGAATCAACGATAAAGAGCTTGAAAGAGCAAGACAGGCACTTAGAGACATTGGAGTTGAACCAAGATACTGAATATAAATGTTTAAAATGTAAGGATAGACTTTTCATAGAAACCGATGAAGGTTTTAAAGAATGTGAATGTAGGAAACTTAGGATAGCAGAAGATATTTTAAAAAATAGTGGAGTAAGTGAAGAATTTAGAAAATTAAAGTTTGATAATTTTAATTATCAAGTAGATTCTTCAGTAGCAAAAGCATTCACTAAAGCTATTGAGTATTCAAATTATTTTGAACAAATAAGAGAAATTAGAAGAAATTCAATTATGTTTATGGGACAAGTAGGAAGTGGTAAAACTCATCTATCACTAGCAATAGCTAATAGTCTAATGAATAGGTCTATAAGTGTTATTTATATGCCTTACAGAGATTCTATGACATTAATAAAGCAAAATATAATGGATGAAGAAGCTTATAGAAGAGAAGTTGGAAAGTATAAATCAGCTAAGGTATTATTAATTGATGATTTATATAAAGGCAATATAACAAATAGTGACATAAATATAATGTTTGAAATAGTTAATTATAGATATTTAAATAAAATGCCATTGATTGTATCAACAGAAAAAAATTTTGATGAGCTTATTGAAATAGATGAGGCCATTGGAAGTAGATTAATTGAAATGAGTAAAAATTATTTGATTGAATTAAAGGGCAAAAGATTGAATTATAGAATTTATGGGGGATAGAGATATGGATAAAAATAAAATATTGAAAGAATTAGTTAGAAAAGCTCGAAGTGGAGATGAATTAGCTTTTAATGATATACTAAATGTTCTTGATAAAGATATAAAAATTAATGCATCTATTTATGCGAAGTATTTAAAAGGTATTTTTGAAAAAGATGATTTAATAGCAGAAGCACAAGTAGAATTATGGAAAGCTACAATGAATTATAAAATTGAAATAGAATATGTAAATGCTTATTTTCAAAAAGTTATAAAAAATAACATGATTAAGTTAGTAAATAAAAGTAAAACAAAAAAGTTTGCAAATGAGATTTTAGTTTTAAATAAAAATGTAGATTCTAATGAATATACAGAACTTATAGAGTTTATACAAGATGAAGATTTATTGGTGGATGAAATCATAATTGAGAAAGAAATAGAAGCTGAGAAAAAATTACAAATGAAAATAGTGAAAAGAAAAATTAGATATATTCCTCAGCCACAAAAGGAAATTATAAGGATGTATCTAAAAGGATATAACACAGAAAAAATATCAAAAAAAATAAATAAATCTTATAACGCGATATATAGTGGTAAACGTAGGGCAATACAAAATCTTAAAGAAAAGTGTCTACCAGAAATAAGTAAGCATAACATGACTATGTAATACCTAGTATAAAAATAAAATAAGATACACTAATATAGTATATCCTATTCAAAAATGATTATTTTGGAGGAATTAATATGATAACTGCGTTTAAAACAAAAGAAGAAAGAGAAAAAGAAGTATTGGAAAAAGCATTAAATTCTTTTTCTGGAATTCAAAAGGATAGAGCAAAGGTTTATCTTACTGAGAATAAGGTTAATGATAGATTATTTTTAAGTAATTTATTAGTGAAATACAAGTTTGAAATAAGAGATAACTTAAAAGACATGGAAAGAATAAGAGATGAAAGAAGAGAATATAAATCGTATTTAAAGCAAGAACTTGGTAATAAGACTAAGATTAAAGAGTATATAAACTATTTAGAAGGTTTACTTGATAGTTGTGAATCTCTTATATGTGCCTATGGAAATGCTTTAATACCATTATTTGATAGTATAAATAAAGAATTTACTAAAAAAGAAATATGTCAATTGATTGGAGCTAATGAAAAGATATTAGATGAATACCATGAATTTATGAAAAAACATTCTAAAGAAGAAATGAGTAGAGATTTTAACTTTATATATGAACTAATCTTTGTTCATCATGGAGAATATAGATGGAGAAAAGGAAGATATAAAGATTTTGTTGATTGTCCAGATTGGGAAATGCCACTATTTAATGCTTTATGGAGTCATATGGATAATTTTATAGAAAATAATAAAGAAATACAAGAAAGTATGCATTCTGTATTTGATGAAGTATTTGGAGATACATCTTACTTTATGAATAGTGATGGTACAATGGAGAAATCAGTACAAGAAATAAATATAAAAGAATTAATAAGTAATTACAGAGATTATGGAAATAGCACTGTAGTATTTCAGTTGAAGAGAAAATCAATTATAGATATAACAGTAAATTACAAGCTCAAAAGACAAAGAGGCAATGTTGTAATCTATAAAGTCTTTGATAGTGAAGATAATGAGCTTGGAGAGGTACATAAGATTATATAAGCTTAATATGAAATTTAAAGATAGAAAAAGGAGTTGTTTAAGTGGATAAAGAAAGTATAAAAGAAATTGTAAGAGAATTAAGAAAAGAAGAAAGAGAAGAGAGAAAAAAAGGAGTCTTATATAATACTAGATTATTGATGAAGCATTATAATGATTTTAAAAGACATATAAACTCAGCAGTAAGTGAAGCTAAAGAAGTAGATTATTTAGAAGAAAATTTATCTGATTTTGAAGATGAAGAGTTATATATTTTAAGCATTAAAAAAAGTAAAACAAGAACTATTATTATGATAGCTCATATAGATTCAGCATTAAAAACTTTAAAGTTAAGACAAGAGAGATTACAATCATATGAAAAATATAGAGCATTGGAGCTTTACTATTTTGATGAAAAAACTTATGAAGAAATATCAGAAATATTAAACTGTGGAGTAGTTACATCAAGACGTTGGGTTAATGAGATGATAATAGAACTTGGTATATATTTATTTGGTGTAGATGGCTTGAAATTAACTGTTTGATAAATACATGATAAAAAGATGATATTTTAATGATATTTAACCCCTGTTATAATGGTAGTATGAAACAAGTGTATAATATATTCCACTTTAAAAAAGACTAAGTTACCCCGACTTAGTCTTTTTTAATTTGTAAATAAGGAGAATAAAAACATGAATGATTTAAGAGAAAAGATAATAAAAGAATTAGATGAATTTAATATAGATGCTGATGATGAATTCTTAGATTATGGAGTTGAATATGTTGAGAGTTTTATAGGAAAAAGTGCTATTAGTGAAGATTTATTGATAAGGGGAGTAGTGCTTACAGCAAATTATATAGTAAATATGAAAGCAAAAGATGGCTCAAATAAGGCTTAGATTAATTTCTAGGTCTTTTTTTATACAAAAATTAATAAGTTTCAGATGACGGAGTTACCGACATCTGAAAAGGTCTATTAAAAATGCATAATATGCACTATTCGGATATGCATAATGTGCATATCTAAAATTCAAATATCCAGGAGGTTGATTTTATGAAACTAAAACTTGTTAAAAAAGGAAAATTTTTAGGGACAACATGCGACTTTTACATGAATGAAGAAAAAGAAATATTTATGAGCAGAACACAACTAGGCCATGCTCTTAAATATTCTAACCCAAGTAAAGCGATAGAAAATATACATAATAGAAACTTTGAGTATATGAGAGGAAAATCTATTGAAATAACGGGGGCTCAAATTGAGGGGTCGATATATAAAAATAAAAATGCTAAGAAAATATATATGTATAATGAAAAAGGAATCTATGCTATAGTAAGAAAATCTAATATGCCTGTTTCTGATGAATATTTTGATTGGGTATATGAAGTTATACATTCTATAAAAGAAAATGGATACTATATAGCTAATGAAAAAGATGAAGAATGGTTAGGTATAAGACCTGAAGGTAAAAAGGTTAGAAAAGATTTTACAGATGAAATACAAGAGTTTGTATATTATGCTACTAGTCAAGGAAGTAATAAACCTCGGATGTATTATAAACATTTTACTGAACTTGTAAGAAAGAAATTAGGTATACCAAAGGGTGTAAAAAGAGATGAGTTAAATCAAAGTGAATTGTTTGATATACAAGCACTTGAAAGAATTATATCTATGAAGTTACCTAAGTTAATAGATAAAGATATGAATTATAAAGAGGTATATAAAAAGATTAAGTAATTAATAGAAATGATATAAATGACTGTCTTGAGGGATGGTCTTTTTTTATACAATAAATTAAAAGGAGAATAATATTATGAAATTTGAAGAAGTATTACCATTAATAAAAAATGGAGAGAAAGCATTTAGATTAGGTTGGAATGGAAAAGGGATGTTTGTAGTTAGGCAAAAAGGATACCCTGATGGGATACCTTGCAATAAACAAACAGCTGATGTATGGAATTTAAAAGAAGGGGATTTGTTTAAATGTAATCCATACTTACAAATAAAAAATAGTAATGGTTCACATTCTATGTGGGTGCCTAGTACTGGAGATATATTTGCAGATGATTGGGAAGTAATAAGATAAAAGTATTATTTAGAATTATTTTGTAACTGTCGAATGGTTTTTGAAGGATATTGACCTTTGAAGTTGAATTTTATACTTTGGAGGGGATTAATATGGAAGCAGAATTATGTGCACAAGCAATTATCGCAGCAAGCAAAGTTGTAAAATCAACTGGTGCAGATGAGATGATAAAAGATTTAGTTAAAAAATTTTTAAGTAATAAAGTAGAAGAAGCGCTTGGAAAACAAAGGAGCAAAAAAGAATTAAAATTAATAGAAAATAAATTTAATGAATATATGGAAAGAAGTTATAAAAATTATATATACATGAATACTATAGTATTTAGAAATCAACAAAAAACAATTGATGATTTATATATACCATTAACAGTGTCAAAGCGTAATGTTTTTGATTCTTCTTATGAGGAGGAAGAAATTTATATTTTAATTAATAGTTATAAGGATGATTTTTTACCAAAGTATAAAAGAGTTTTATTAATAGACCAAGCAGGTATGGGAAAATCTACTATAGCTAAATATTTATATTTAAGCTCAATAAATGAATCTAAAGGAATACCTATATTAATAGAATTAAGAAGATTATCACAAGAAAAAGATATAATAGATTTTATAATGAATGAAATTAATGGCATAAGTGAACACTTTGATAAAGAAGGAGTTTTAAAATTAATTGAAAGGGGTGATTTTATATTTTTCCTTGATGGTTATGATGAAATAAATAAAGAATATAAAACTCAAGTTACTGAAAAACTCCAAAATTTTGTTGACAAAGCTGGAAATAATACTTTTTTAATGACATCAAGAGAAGAAGATGAACTTTTATCTTTTGGTAATTTTCAAAGCTTTTATATATATCCACTAAAAAAAGAAGAGGCATATAATTTAATTAAAAAGTATAATGATGATAATGAAGAAATTTCAAGATTATTAATGAAGAAAATTGAAGAAGATAAAAATTTTGAAATAATTAAAGAGTTTTTGGAAAATCCTTTAATGGTTTCTTTGTTATGTGAATCTTTCAAATACAAACAGTCAATTCCTCATAAAAAAGATGCGTTTTATAGACAAGTTTATGATGCACTATTTGAAAAACATGATTACTCAAAAAGAGCTGGATATTATAGAGAAAAGAAGAGTGGTTTAAATCTAGAAGAATTCCATAAAATATTAAGAACTATTGGATTTATAACGTTGACTAAAGGTGTTAGTTATTCTAAAGAAGAGCTTATTAATATAATCTATAACTCAAAAAGAAAAAATATAGGACTTGAGTTTAACGAAAATGATTTACTTTATGATTTAATTCATAATGTTCCTGTTTTTGTTAAAGATGGTATTGAATATAGATGGTCTCATAAGTCTTTTCAAGAATATTTTGCAGCTAGCTATATTTGCTATGACTCAGATGAAAAATCTACATTACTAAAGAAAATGTCTGAAGGAAACAGAATAAATAAGTATTATAATGTGTTGGATTTTTGTTATGATATAGATTATAAGAGTTTTATGAGAAGTATAATACTTCCAACAATAAAAGATTTAGATAAATTCTTTTATGAAAAATATCATAATGACACCTATAATGATTTTAATGAAAATGAATTATCATTGAGAAAAGCTATGTTATTTAATTATAAGAAAATATATATGTATTTGTTAAGTGAAGATGAGATAACTTATTTTAGTAATAAAGAAGTAGCAAAATCAGAAAGAAACTCGTATATTAGAACAAAAATTCCTAGAAAAGAAGAAGAATGTTATAAAGGGATAGTTTTTGATGGAGTTTTTTCTGTAATGGGGCTTAAGAAAGATAATATAACAAATCTATTGAGACTATTGAAAAGAAAAGAGTCTAATCTTGTTTGCCTTGCAAGGTATAATTCCTTTTTTGCTAATGAATTAATAAACAGAATTGAGAGTGGTCTTTATTGTTTTGAAGATGATATTGACAATGAATTAAACAAGAAAAAAAATTTTAATTTAGGAAATGATATTTTATCTAAATATTTAGCATCTTTATTTACAGAAGTTGGAAATATAATTTTCGATTATAAAGAATGTATTAGGGTTAAAAAAGAAATAGAAAAAGAAATGGAAGAAGAAAAAAATGATATAGATTTTTTATAAGAACTCTAACAAGAGTTCTTTTTTAATTCCCAAAACGACAAACAAACGAGGTGGTGATGTGCAAGATGTCAAAGAAAAGGTAAAACAAGATTACCTAAAAGGTATGAAACAAAAGGAAATATCAGCAAAGTATGACATTAGTTTAAATACTTTAAAGTCATGGATTAAGAGATACAACTGGGCTAGTGAAAAAAAGAAAGGTGCACCTAAAAATAAAAGGGGTGCACCCATAGGTAATAAAAATGCCACTGGTCCACCTGGAAATAAGAACGCTGAAAAGTTTGGTTTCTTCTCAAAATATCTACCCGAAGAAACTAGGGAATTGATACAAGAAATATCCATAAAAGATAAATTCGATATTCTTTGGGAACAGATAACCATTCAATATGCAGCAATAATAAGAGCGCAAAAGATAATGTATGTTAAAGATAAAGAAGAAATGATCAAGGAATTAAAGAAACATGAAAGTACAGAAAATGGTGAGAAGATAGAGTATGAATTTCAATTTTCATGGGATAGACAAGCATCTTTTCTTAATGCACAGAGTAGGGCAATGAGTGAACTTAGAAGTTTAATTAAGCAATATGATGAAATGATTCATAAGGATTGGGATTTGGCTACAGAGGAGCAGAAAAATAGAGTTGAGAAGTTGAGATGTGAAGTTGATAACCTAAAGAAAAGTGATGTTGGAGATGATTCTGAAATATGGGTTGAAGCTATACAAAATATTGCAATGAAACGTGGTGTTAACAATGAATAAAGCTTTATTAACACTATTAGATTGTTATTGGGATAATCCTGTTTGGTTTGCAGAAGATATGCTAAATTTCAAAGCTGATAAGTGGCAATCTGATGTCTTGATGGCTTTAGCTCAAAACCCAAAAGTATCAATTAGAAGTGGTCAAGGCGTAGGCAAAACTGGCTTAGAAAGTGTTGCAACTGTATGGTATTTAAGTACTAGACCTTTTCCGAAAGTAGTTGCTACAGCTCCGACAAGACAACAACTGTATGATGTATTGTGGGCAGAAATAGCTAAGTGGCTAAGCAATAGCAAGGTTGAGAAACTTCTTGAATGGACTAAAACAAAAGTGTATATGAAAGGTTTTGAAGAAAGATGGTGGGCTACAGCTAGAACAGCAGTAAAGCCCGAGAATATGCAAGGTTTTCATGAAGATTACATGTTATTTGTTGTTGATGAAGCTTCAGGAGTTGCTGACCCTATTATGGAAGCTATATTGGGAACATTATCGGGTACAGAAAATAAGCTTCTTTTATGTGGAAACCCAACTAGAACGAGTGGAACGTTTTACGATAGTCATAATAGAGATAGAGATTTATATAAGACATTTAAAGTATCTTCTTTAGACAGTCCTAGAACCTCAAAAGATAATATTGAAATGTTAAAAAGAAAGTATCATGAAGGTTCAGACCCATGGCGTGTTAGAGTTCTTGGAGAATTTCCTAAGGGAGAAAGTGATTCTTTAATGTCTTTAGAAGCTGTTGAAACAAGTACAATAAGAGAAGTGAATATATCTAATGACTATATATTAAATATAGGTGCAGATATAGCAAGATATGGTGATGATGAAACCATAATAGCTATAAGAATAGGGGGAAAAGTATTTGATTTATTAACTTATTCAAAAAAAGATACAATGGAAACAGTAGGAAATATATTAAGAGCAGTTGATAAATTTAAAAATATGTATCATCAAATTAACAGAGTAAAAATAAAAACTG